>NZ_JBIBWH010000002.1:45188-647380 GCF_043081205.1 Streptomyces sp. NPDC014889 | reverse complement strand
GTTGAGTTCTCAAGGAACGGACGCTTCCTTCGTACTCACCCTCTCGGGCTTTCCTCCGGGCGCTTCCCTTCGGTGTTTCCGACTCTATCAGATCTCTTTCCGATCCGATTTCCTCGGTGCTTTCCAGGTTCCCGCTCTCGCGTTTCCCTTTCCGGCGGTTCCGACTCTATCAGATCCTTTTCTCGACCTGATCCCCAGTCAGCGGGGTTTGTCTTCCCGGCTGTTGGGCCGTTCCGACGAGTGAGACTTTAGCGGATTCCCCGCTCCCGTGCGAATCGGGGGCTGCGTCCTTTCGGGCGCGGAATCCTCATTCCATGAATACGCATACCGATGACACGACAACAGTCAGACTGCACAACTGTCGTCGATCAAAGGGTGGTACTCAGGAAAGGTTGTCCGGGGACCGACCGGAGTCGACTCTCACGTCGGGCAACTCGGAGCACACTACGGAGCCCTGCGAGGTGTGTCAACTCACGGACAGACGGCGCCCCGCAGTCGTATCCTGGGGCCATGACTACGCGTACGTGCACCCATCTGTGGTGGGCCGCCTGACGGCGGCCGTACTCACGTATGCATCCACGGCCGCCGCTTCGGCGGCCGTTCTCGTATCTCCCTCCAGGACTCCGGGGGCCGGCCGGCCGAGGACGGCGGCCTCGACCAGGAGGTGGAGTGTGGAGAGGACTCGGGTCTTCAGCGGGGTCAAGCCGACCGGGCATCTGACGCTGGGGAACTACCTGGGCGCCATGCGGCGCTGGGCAGAGGTGGACCAGTACCGGGCCGAGGCGCTGTTCTGCGTCGTCGACCTGCACGCGCTGACCGTGGACCACGACCCGGCGCGCGTGCGCAGACTCAGCCGTCAGGCCGCGACGCTGCTGCTGGCCGCGGGGCTCGACCCGGAGCTGTGCACCCTGTTCGTGCAGAGCCATGTGGACGAGCACGCCCGGCTGTCGTACCTGCTGGAGTGCGTGGCCACGGACGGCGAGATGCGGCGGATGATCCAGTACAAGGAGAAGGCCGCGCGCGAGCAGCAGCGGGGCGGGAGCGTGCGGCTGTCGCTGCTGACGTATCCGGTGCTGATGGCGGCGGACATCCTGGCGTACGGAACGGACGAGGTGCCGGTCGGTGACGACCAGACGCAGCACGTGGAACTGACCCGTGATCTGGCGGTGCGGTTCAACCAGCGGTACGGGCACACGTTCGTGGTGCCGAGGGCGACGTCCCCGAAGGTGGCGGCGCGGGTGATGAACCTCCAGGACCCGTTGTCGAAGATGGGGAAGTCGGACGACTCCGGGCCGGGCATCGTCTATCTGCTCGACGAGCCGGAGGTCGTGGAGAAGAAGGTCATGCGGGCGGTGACCGACAGCGGGCGGGACGTCGTCTACGACCCGCTGGAGCGGCCCGGGTTGGCGAACCTGCTGGAGATCCTGGCCGCTTGCCAGGGTGGGAACCCGGAGGTCCTGGCCGGTGTGTACGAGTCGTACGGCGCCTTGAAGAAGGACACCGCGGAGGCCGTGGTCGAGCTTCTCAGGCCGGTTCAGGCGAGGCACAGGGAGCTGTGCGCGGATCCGGGTTTCGTGGAGGGGGTGTTGCGCGGGGGCGCGGAGAAGGCCAGGGAGATGGCGCGGCCGAGAGTGGACGCGGCGTACCGGGCGATCGGGCTGCTGCCCACCTGAGTGAGGGACTGCGGGGCGGGCGGCCCCTGTCGGCCGCCCGTCGCCGTGGTCAGTTGTTGCCGGAGGCCAGCTCGCGGCTGCGGTCGCGGGCGGCTTCCAGCGCGGCGATGAGTGCGGCGCGCACGCCGTGGTTCTCCAGTTCGCGGATGGCGTTGATCGTCGTGCCGGCCGGCGAGGTGACGTTCTCGCGGAGTTTCACGGGGGGCTCGCCGCTGTCGCGGAGCATCACCGCGGCGCCGATCGCGGACTGGACGATCAGCTCGTGGGCCTTGTCCCGCGGCAGACCGAGGAGGATGCCGGCGTCGGTCATGGCCTCGACCAGGTAGAAGAAGTAGGCCGGGCCCGAGCCTGAGAGGGCGGTGCAGGCGTCCTGCTGGGACTCGGGGACGCGGAGCGTCTTGCCCACGGCGCCGAAGATCTCCTCGGCGTGGGCGAGGTGTCCGGCGGAGGCGTGGGTGCCGGCGGAGATGACGGACATGGCCTCGTCGACGAGGGCGGGGGTGTTCGTCATGACACGGACGACCGGAGTGCCGGGGGCAAGACGCTCCTCGAAGAAGGAGGTGGGGATGCCCGCGGCGCCACTGATGACCAGGCGGTCGGCGGGGACGTGCGGGGCGAGTTCGTCGAGGAGGGTGCCCATGTCCTGGGGCTTGACGGTGAGGATCAGGGTGTCGGCGTTCTTCGCCGCTTCCGTGTTGGTGACCGGGGTGACTCCGTGGCGCGCGCGGAGTTCTTCGGCCCGTTCCGGGCGGCGGGCGGTGACCAGCAGGTCGGCGGGTGTCCAGCCGCCCCGGATCATTCCGCTGAGCAGGGCTTCGCCGATCTTTCCGGTGCCGAGAACTGCGACTTTCTGGCTCATGGGGTTCATCCTCGCACCGGTGGTCCGGGGCAGGGGCGGACTGTCCGGCTGGCGGGACACCCTCCGGTCCTGCGGGGCTGGGGGGTGTCAGACACCCCCTAGGCGGTGCGCCGCCTGAGGGTGGCCGCACCCAGGCCGAGGACGAGCAGGGCGCAGCCCGCGACGATCAGCGCGTCGCGTACGAACGTCGTCGTCACGTCGGTGTGCCGCAGGACCTCGTTCATGGCGTCGACCGCGTAGGACATCGGGAGGACGTCGGAGATGGCCTCCAGGGCGGGGTGCATGTCGGACCGGGGCGTGAACAGGCCGCAGAGGAGGAGCTGCGGAAAGATCACCGCCGGCATGAACTGGACCGCCTGGAACTCGGAGGCGGCGAAGGCGGAGACGAAGAGGCCGAGGGCGGTGCCGAGCAGGGCGTCGAGGAGGGCCACCAGCAGGAGCAGCCAGGGCGAGCCGGTGACGTCCAGGCCGAGGAACCAGACGGCCAGTCCGGTGGCCAGCGCAGACTGGATGATCGCGAGGGCGCCGAAGGCGAGCGCGTAGCCGGCGATGAGGTCGCCCTTGCCGAGCGGCATGGCGAGGAGGCGTTCGAGGGTGCCGGAGGTGCGTTCGCGCAGGGTGGCGATCGAGGTCACCAGGAACATGGTGATCAGCGGGAAGATGCCGAGGAGTGAGGCGCCGATGTTGTCGAAGGTGCGCGGGCTGCCGTCGAAGACGTAGCGCAGCAGGAGCAGCATCACGCAGGGGACCAGCAGCATCAGTGCGATGGTGCGCGGGTCGTGGCGGAGCTGGCGCAGGACCCGGGCCGCGGTGGCGGTGGTGCGGGCGGTGCTCAGGGCGCGGGGGCGGGGTGCGGTGGTCGTGCTCATCGTGCTGTCTCCTTGGCGCGGCCGGCTGCGGCCGCCTCGTCGACCAGGTGCAGGAAGGCCGCTTCGACGGTGTCGGCGCCGGTTCGGATCCGGAGTGCTTCGGGGGTGTCGTCGGCGAGGATGCGGCCCTCGCGCATGAGGAGGAGGTGGTGGCAGCGCTCGGCCTCGTCCATGACGTGGGAGGAGACGAGGAGGGTGGCGCCTCGGGTGGCGGCGATGTCGTGGAAGAGGTTCCACAGATCACGGCGCAGCACGGGGTCGAGGCCGACGGTCGGTTCGTCGAGGACCAGCAGTTCGGGGGTGCCGAGGAGGGCGACCGCGAGGGAGACGCGGCTGCGCTGGCCGCCGGAGAGGTTGCCGGCGAGGGCGTCGGCGTGGCCGGTGAGGTCGACGTCGGCGATGGCCCTGCTGACGTTGTCCCGGCGGCGTTCGGCTGCCGCCCGGCCGGGGTCGAGGATCGCGGCGAAGTACTCGAGGTTCTGGCGGACGGTCAGGTCGTCGTAGACGGACGGGGCCTGGGTGACGTATCCGATGCGGTTGCGGAGGGTGGCGTGGCCGGCGGGCAGGCCGAGGATCTCCAGGGTGCCGTCGACCTTGGCCTGGGTGCCGGCGATGGCGCGCATGAGGGTGGACTTGCCGCAGCCTGAGGGGCCCAGGAGGCCGGTGATGCGGCCGCGCGGGACGGTGAAGCCGAGGCCCCGCAGGACGGTGCGGGGGCCTCGGACGACGGTGAGGGCTTCGGCTCGGACGGCATCGGTTTCGGGGCGGGGTGGTGGCCCCGAAGAAATATTCATCATGCGATGATTAATGCGCGTCGGAGAGGACGCCGTCAAGTGAGGGTGGGGAAATGAGCCGTGTCAGGGTGTGGTGGCGACGAGGAGGAACACGTCGTAGGTCTCCTCCACGACGCCGTCCGGGAAGGTCCGCAGCAGGTGGTCGCGCTCCTCGGCGAGGAAGGCGGCCCTGCGTTCCTCGGGACAGACCAGGAAGACCGAGTGACTGCCGAGGTTGGCGAGGTGGGTGTCGACCGGGACCCGGCGGCTCCAGCGGACGTCGCGGCGGGTGAAGCGGAGGCGTCCGCTCGGGTCCGCCTTCAGACGGTCGGCGGCCGCCGTCTTCTCGGCCCGGGCGTCGACGCCGAAGAAGCGGCGGACGCGTTCGGCCTCCCTCGCGATCCACTCGACGTCGCCGGGCTCCGTGTTCCACCACAGCGCCAGGGCTCCGCCGGGGCGCAGGACACGCAGGGCCTCGGGGACCGACTGGGCCGGGTCGGTCCAGTGCCAGGCCTGTGCGTAGGTGAGGAAGTCGGCGCAGGAGTCGGCGAGGGGAAGCGCGTTGCCGCTGCCCCGCACGACGGGGATGCCCGGCAGGCCCCGGCGGAACTGGGCCGCCATGCCCTCGCCCGGCTCCACGGCCAGTACGTCGGCGCCGCGCTCGTGCAGCAGGGCGGTCGAGATGCCGGTACCGGCACCGACGTCCGCGACGCGGGCACCGGCGAGGGGCCGGCCGGCGAGTTCCTCCAGCGCGTCGAAGAGGGCGGGCGGGTAGGAGGGGCGGTTCGCCGCGTACTGGGCGGCGGCGGCGTTGAAGGAGTGGGCTCGGTCCGTGTCGGCGGGCAACTGGAATGCGGTCATACGGCCATCCTGGGACCGCACGACCGGTCCGTGACAGGGGGCTTTTCGACGGCGCGGGCCGGTTCGCGTGCCGCGCACCCCCTGCGGTCAGGAGCGGCGGCGCTTCCTGGAGGGGTTGCCCGAGCGGCGGGTGGTCCGGCGTTCGTACTGCTCACGGGCCTGCTCGTACTCCTGGCGGTGCAGTTTCTCGCCGGGGGCCTCGACGAGCGAGCGGAAGAAGTAGGCGAGGAGGGAGCCGATGAATCCGATGGCGAGCAGGCCGCGCAGGGAGGCCTGGCGGTCCGGGTCGGGGCGCTTGCGGAAGCCGTCCCAGGTGTGGCGGAAGGCGAGCGCGCTGCACACCGCGAACATCACCACGACCAGGAGTTCCACGAAGGCCCCCGAGCCGGCGATCTGGAGTCCCTGGTAGGCGAAGCGGAGCACGAAGCAGGAGACGGCGGCCGCGGCGAGTGAGCCGACGGCGACGGCGGCACGGCGGGCGGCGTAGCCGTTGTCGTGGTCCACCCAGGTGGTGCCGAAGAAGCGCAGGGGCTCGGGGCGGGGCCCTGCGGAGCCCGCGGGGGTGCCCGGGGTGCCGTTGTCGTCGCTCACGCGTCGATTATGGCTCCGGGGTGCCCGCGGGCTCCGTCGGGGATCAGCCGCAGCGTCCGGTCACGTAGCCGTCGCTGCCCGTCTTCACATAGGTGTCCGAGACGTACTGGCCGGTTCCGATGTTGTCCCAGATGTTCGATGTGCCGTAGTAGCCGGACACCGTCGTGCCCGGCGTCTGGCAGTAGATCGGCACCTGGGCGCCCGCGCTCAGCGTGCGGACGACGCTGTAGCCGGTGCCGGGTCCGCTGCGGACGTTGAGCTGGACACCCGGCGCCACCGGGTAGTAGTTCACGGCCGCCGCGGTCGCGACGGCCGCCGCCGCATCGCCGCCGGCCTGCTCCCCGGCCCTCTCCCCGACACGTTCTTCGGCACGGTCGACAGACATGTGAAACCTCCCCCGTTGCACCCCATGACTGCCATGGGCCCCGGTTGATTCCCCGTTGACGCGTTGCGAAACACATGTGCGTGAATCGCACGGGGAGACCCGCAAGCCGCCTCGGTCCGATCCGGGTCATCGACTAGGCTCCGTGCGTCGCACGCGCGAACGAACAGCACGGGGGGTGGTCCATGACGCCACAGCACCACACCGGTGCGGGCGCGGAAGCGGAACTTCCGGAGTACGCCGGTCACTACCGCCTCGAGTCGTGGCTGGGCGCCGGCGGCATGGGCATCGTGCATCTGGCCCGCAGCACCTCCGGACTGAGGCTCGCGGTGAAGGTCGTCCACGCCCAGTACGCCCGGGACCCCGAGTTCAGAGGGCGGTTCCGGCAGGAGGTGGCGGCGGCCCGAAGAGTCAGCGGCGCCTTCACCGCGCCCGTCGTCGACGCCGACCCGGAGGCCGAACGGCCCTGGATGGCCACCCTGTTCATCCCCGGGCCCACGCTCTCGGACGAGGTGAAGGAGAATGGGCCACTGCCTCCCGCCCAGTTGCGGCGGCTGATGGCGGGGCTCGCCGAGGCGCTGCGCGACATCCACCGGGTGGGTGTCGTCCACCGCGATCTCAAGCCGAGCAACGTGCTGCTCGCGGAGGACGGGCCGAAGGTCATCGACTTCGGCATCTCCCGTCCGAAGGACAGCGAACTGCGCACCGAGACCGGCAAGTTGATCGGCACTCCGCCGTTCATGGCGCCCGAGCAGTTCCGCCGGCCGCGGGAGGTCGGGCCGGCGGCGGACATCTTCGCGCTCGGCTCCGTGCTGGTCCACGCGGCGACCGGGCGGGGGCCGTTCGACTCCGACAGCCCGTACATCGTCGCCTACCAGGTCGTGCACGACGAGCCCGATCTGACCGGCGTACCGCAGGACCTGGCGCCGCTCGTGCGGCGCTGTCTGGCCAAGGAGCCCGAGGACCGGCCCACCCCGGACGAGATGATGCGGGAACTGCGCGCGACGGCCGCCTCGTACGACACACAGGCGTTCATACCGGAGCGGCGGACGCCCGGGACCCGTACGTACCCCGGAACCGGTGGGACGGAGGCGGGGACCGGTGGGACGGACGCGGCCGGTGACCTGCCCACGGACGAGTCGCGCCCCCGGGAAGCCGAGGAGGAGCCGCCGGGGGGCCGTACAGGGCGGGGGTCCGGGCGGCTGACGGGGATCCTGGCCGGGCGGCGCCCGCGCTCGCGGCGGCTCGCCGTGGCCGCAGGGACGCTCGGGCTGGTCGTCGGCGGCGGACTCGCCACGGCCCAGTTCCTCGACGCCGGAGTGCTTCCGCACAGCACACTGCCCGGAGCCGCTTCGGCCGCGTTCTCGGAGTGGGTGGCCAAGCCCGTGGCCGGGGAGGGCACCCCGCAGTGCTCGTACGGGGCCGGAAAGCTGATCTGCGCGCGGCCCGGGCTGGTCTACGCCCTCGATCCGGCGGACGGAAAGCTGCTGTGGCGGCACTCCGTGCCCAAAATGCTCACCAGCGTGCCGCCGGTCGTCGCGGGGGGCCTGGTGCAGCCGATGGCGGACCACGGCCGGCGCCTGGAGGCGCTGGACCCCGACTCGGGCAGGCCGCGCTGGCAGTCGGACGTTCCGGCGTACAGCGGGGTGCAGTGCGCCGGCGGCATGGTGCTGCTCACCGGCACCGACGGGCTGGTGCGGGCGGTCGACGCCGCCTCGGGCGAGACGAAGTGGAGCCGGCCGGTGCCCGGTCTTCCGCTGCCGCACTTCTCCGCGTTCGCCGGGGATCCGCTGGCGTACGCGGTGACCACCTCGGCCGACGGGGGAGGGACCCGGGTCGTCGCGGTGGACCCGGAGACGGGAGACGTGCGCTGGGAGGCCCGGCTGCCCGGAACGCTGGCGCCCGTCGGCAGCCGGAACGGCTCCCTCGTCCTGCTCTCCTCCGAGCCGGTCTTCGGGCGGACCGACGCCGTGGTCCGCTACACGCCGCGGACCAGGACGTCGGTCCGGGTCGCGCTGTCCGTGCCCCGCGACTCGGTGCAGGCGGGCGTGCACGGCGACGTGGTGCACCTGCTGGGCGCCGGTGGCTCACTGGACGCGGTCGACCTGGGGGCGCGGAAGGTGCGGTGGCGGCTGGAAACGGCCGTGAGCCGGGGTTCGGTGCCGATCGCCGACGCCGGTCACGTGTACTTCCTCGCCGGGGACGGACGGCTGCTGGCGGTCGGGGCCCGTAGCGGGCAGATCGTCGGCCAGACCCGGCCGCGGCTCGGCACGCGCTCGGACCGGGTCGCGGCGGACCTGCCCACGCCCGTGATCGTCAAGGGCCGTGTCTACGTCGGCGCCCCCGACGGCGCCGTCTTCGCCGTGGACGGTCACGAACCGTCGTCCTGGTGACCTGACGAAGGGGCCGCCCCGGAAGAGGCGGCCCCGCGGGTGCTCATGAGCCGGCGGCGTCAGCCCAGCTTCGACACGTCCCGCACGGCGCCCTTGTCGGCGCTGGTGGCCATGGCGGCGTAGGCCCGCAGCGCCGCCGACACCTTCCGGTCGCGGTCCTTGGGGACGTACGCGCCGTTCAGGGCCTGCTCACGGCGGGACAGCTCCGCGTCGTCGACGAGCAGTTCGATGGAGCGGTTCGGGATGTCGATACGGATGCGGTCGCCGTCCTCGACGAGCGCGATCGTGCCGCCGGAGGCCGCCTCGGGCGAGGCATGGCCGATGGACAGGCCCGAAGTGCCGCCCGAGAAGCGGCCGTCCGTGATCAGCGCGCAGCTCTTGCCCAGGCCGCGGCCCTTCAGGTACGAGGTCGGGTAGAGCATCTCCTGCATGCCGGGGCCGCCCTTGGGGCCCTCGTAGCGGATGACGACGACGTCGCCCTCCCTGACCTGCTGGGTGAGGATCTTCTGGACGGCCTCCTCCTGCGACTCGCAGACGACCGCCGGCCCCTCGAAGGTCCAGATCGACTCGTCGACGCCCGCGGTCTTCACCACGCAGCCGTCCACGGCCAGGTTGCCCTTCAGCACCGCGAGGCCGCCGTCCCTGGAGTAGGCGTGCTCGGCGGAGCGGATGCAGCCCCCGGCGGCGTCGGTGTCCAGGGCCTCCCAGCGCTCGGACTGGGAGAAGGCCTCCGCCGAGCGCACACAGCCGGGGGCCGCGTGCCACAGCTCGACCGCCTCAGGGGACGGGGAGCCGCCGCGCACGTCCCAGGTCTTGAGCCAGTCGGCCAGGGAGGGGCTGTGCACCGCGTGCACGTCCTCGTTCAGCAGACCGGCCCGGTGCAGTTCGCCGAGCAGGGCGGGGATGCCGCCGGCGCGGTGCACGTCCTCCATGTAGTACGTGCGGTCCCTGGCGACGTTCGGCGCCACCTTGGCCAGGCACGGCACCCTGCGGGAGACGGCGTCGATCTGCTCAAGACCGAAGTCGACGCCCGCCTCCTGGGCCGCCGCCAGCAGGTGCAGGATCGTGTTGGTGGAGCCGCCCATCGCGATGTCCAGGGCCATCGCGTTCTCGAAGGCCGCGAAGGTGGCGATGTTGCGGGGCAGGACCGTCTCGTCGTCCTGCTCGTAGTGGCGGCGGGTGATGTCCATGACCGTGCGGGCCGCGTCCTCGTACAGGGCGCGGCGGGCGGTGTGGGTGGCGAGGACCGAGCCGTTGCCCGGCAGGGACAGGCCGATCGCCTCGGTCAGGCAGTTCATCGAGTTGGCGGTGAACATGCCGGAACAGGAACCGCAGGTCGGACAGGCGTTCTCCTCGATGCGGAGGATGTCCTCGTCGGAGACCTTGTCGTTCGCGGCGTCCGCGATCGCGTCGATCAGGTCGAGCGTGCGGACGGTGCCGTCGACCAGCGTGGCGCGGCCGGCCTCCATGGGGCCGCCGGAGACGAAGACCGTGGGGATGTTCAGGCGCAGGGCCGCCATCAGCATGCCCGGGGTGATCTTGTCGCAGTTGGAGATGCAGATCAGGGCGTCGGCGCAGTGCGCCTCGACCATGTACTCGACGCTGTCCGCGATCAGGTCGCGCGAGGGCAGCGAGTACAGCATGCCGCCGTGGCCCATCGCGATTCCGTCGTCGACGGCGATGGTGTTGAACTCGCGCGGGATGCCGCCCGCCTCCCGGACCGCGGCGCTGACGATCCGGCCGACCGGCTGGAGGTGGGTGTGGCCGGGCACGAACTCCGTGAAGCTGTTGGCGATCGCGATGATCGGCTTCCGGCCGATGTCCGCACCGGGTACACCGGAGGCGCGCATAAGGGCGCGGGCGCCCGCCATGTTGCGGCCGTGGGTGACTGTGCGGGACCTCAGCTCGGGCATCGTCGCTCGCTCCTTCGGGAAGTTCCGCCGGGCAGCAGGAGGTCGCCGGCAGAGTTCTGGCTCAGTCGAGCGTACGCCGGTCATCCAGGGGTCGGGACGCGCTGTCCGAAATGCGGGACGCGTGTCTCGGTACGGCAGAGGTATGCGTCTCGGGGCCGTCGGCGGCCCCCGCCTCACTCCCCCGTGAGATGCCGCTGCACCACCGGCGCCACCCGCGCGATGATCTGCTCCACGTCCGCCGACGCCAGCGGCTCCGCCTTGATCACGTACCGCAGGATCGCGCACCCCACCAGCTGGGCGGCCGCGAGCTCGGCGCGCAGCTCCGCGTCGGGCAGGTCGAACCGGCCGGCGATGCGCCGCATCAGTTGCGAGACGATCAGGCGGCGGAAGACGGCGGCCGCCGTGTCGTTGGTCAGCGCGGAGCGGACGATCGCCAGCAGGGGGGTACGGGTGGCCGGTCTCTCCCAGATGCCGAAGAAGAACCGGGCGAACCGCTCCCCGACGCCGTCGAGCGGGCCGTCGACCAGCGCCTCCGGCGCGCTCAGCGCGGGCGCGAGGACGACCTCGATCGCCGCCTCGAACACCTGTTCCTTGGTGCCGAAGTAGTGGTGGACCAGGGCGGAGTCGACTCCGGCGGTCTTGGCGATGCCGCGCACCGAGGTCTTCTCGTAGCCGCGCTCGGAGAACTCCTCGCGGGCCGCGGTCAGGATGCGGTCGCGGGTGTCGGCGGCCTCCTCGCGTCGGGGGCGGCCACGGCGGCGGGCGGTGGTGCCGGTCATCGCCTGGGCACCTTCACCGCGGAGGCCAGGTGCAGCCGGGTGAAGGCCAGGGCCTCGGCGAGGTCGGCCTCGCGCTCGGCGCTGGACATGGCCCGGCGGGTGTTGACCTCGATGACGACATGGCCGTCGAAACCGCTGAAGGCGAGACGTTCCAGCAGTTCGGCGCAGGGCTGGGAGCCACGCCCCGGCACCAGGTGCTCGTCCTTCGCCGAGCCCCTGCCGTCGGCGAGGTGCACATGGCCGAGCCGGTCGCCCATGCGGTCGACCATCTGGAGCGCGTCGGTGCGGGCCGTCGCGGCGTGGCTGAGGTCGATCGTGAAGTGGCGGTAGTCGTCCTTGGTGACGTCCCAGCCGGGGGCGTACGCGAGCATCTCGCGGTCGCGGTAGCGCCAGGGGTACATGTTCTCTACGGCGAAGCGCACATCCGTCTCGCTCGCCATCCGCCAGACCCCGGCGACGAAGTCACGGGCGTACTGGCGCTGCCAGCGGAAGGGCGGGTGGACCACGACCGTGCTCGCGCCGAGCTTCTCCGCGGCCGCTCTGGCACGCTGCAGCTTGGTCCAGGGATCGCTGGACCACACACGCTGGGTGATCAGCAGACAGGGGGCGTGCACGGCGAGGATCGGTATCCGGTGGTAGTCGCTGAGTCTGCGCAGCGCCTCGATGTCCTGGCTGACCGGGTCGGTCCACACCATGACCTCGACGCCGTCGTATCCCAGGCGTGCGGCGATCTCGAAGGCCGTCGCCGTCGACTCCGGGTAGACGGAGGCCGTCGAGAGAGCGACCTTCGCGTCCGGAATGCGTACGGGTTCGGGTTCCACCACGAGGGACAGGTTACGGGGTGCGACGGGTGGGGGCGGGGCCCTCGGCCGCCGTTGTGGCCTTCGTCATCCCATGTGGTCCAGACGCCGGAGTATGACGCCCTCCCTGAGGGCCCACGGGCATATCTCCAGGCGTTCCACACCGAAGAGGTCCATGGCGCCCTCGGCGACCAGGGCGCCCGCGAGGAGCTGTCCGGCGCGGCCGTCGGAGACACCGGGGAGTTCGGAGCGCTCGCCGCACGTCATGCCGGACAGCCGCGGCACCCACGCCTCCAGGGACTCCCGCTTCAGCTCGCGCTGCACGTAGAGCCCCTCGGCGGAGCGGGGAGCGCCGGCCAGCCGGGCGAGCTGCTTGAAGGTCTTCGAGGTGGCGACGACGTGGTCGGGGGCGCCGAAGCGGCTGAACTCGCCGACCGTGCGCGCGATCTCGGCGCGCACATGGCGGCGCAGCGCCCTGACGTCGTCCGTGGAGGGCGGGTCGCCGGGCAGCCAGCCGGCGGTGAGCCGGCCCGCGCCGAGCGGCAGCGACACGGCCGTGTCGGGCTCCTCGTCGATGCCGTACGCGATCTCCAGTGAGCCGCCGCCGATGTCCAGGACCAGCAGCTTCCCGGCCGACCAGCCGAACCAGCGGCGAGCGGCGAGGAAGGTGAGGCGGGCCTCCTCGGCGCCGCTGAGCACCTGGAGCCTGACCCCGGTCTCCTCCCGCACGCGGGCGAGGACGTCGTCGGCGTTGCCGGCGTCGCGCACGGCGGAGGTGGCGAACGGCAGCAGGTCCTCGACGCCCTTGTCCTCGGCGGCCTGGAGCGCTTCGCGGATCACGGCGACGAGGCTGTCGACGCCGTCGGAGCCGATCGCGCCGCTCGCGTCGAGGAGCTGTGCGAGGCGCAGTTCGGCCTTGTGCGAGTGCGCGGGCAGCGGGCGCGCGCCGGGGTGGGCGTCGACCACCAGCAGGTGCACCGTGTTCGAGCCCACGTCGAGGACACCGAGTCTCATGGACGGAAACGCTACTGCCATCTGGGATGCCATCCGCCGCCGGTGTCCTGTGCGAGGCAACGCCCGGGACGGTCCCGGGCCGGACGCCCGGCGACTTACCCTGGACGGGTGCCAAAGACGAAAAAGGCGAAGACCGATAAATCGGCGGACCCGGCGAAAGCAGTGAAGCCGAAGAAGCGGAGCGCGGAATCCGACGAGAAGGGGCTCGACTTCGCGCGCGCGTGGGTGGAGTTCCCCGATCCGGCGGACGACGAGCAGGTCTTCCGCTGTGATCTGACCTGGCTGACCTCTCGTTGGACCTGCATCTTCGGAAGCGGCTGCCAGGGCATCCAGGCGGGCCGCGCGGACGACGGGTGCTGCAGCCTGGGCGCCCACTTCTCCGACGAGGACGACGAGAAGCGGGTCGCCGAGCACGTGGCGAGGCTCACACCGGACATCTGGCAGAACCATGCCGAGGGCAGGGAGAACGGCTGGGTGTCCGAGGACGAGGAGGGCTCCCGGCAGACGCGTCCCTTCCAGGGCTCGTGCATCTTCCAGAACCGGCCCGGCTTCCCGGGCGGCATGGGCTGCTCGCTGCACATCCTGGCCCTGAGAGAGGGCCGCGAGCCGCTGGAGACGAAGCCGGACGTGTGCTGGCAGCTGCCGATCCGGCGGACCTTCGAGTGGATCGACCGGCCCGACGACACCCGCGTGCTGCAGGTGTCGATCGGGGAGTACGACCGCAGGGGCTGGGGCCCTGGCGGCCACGACCTGCACTGGTGGTGCACCTCGGCGACGTCGGCGCACGGCGCGGGCGAGCCGGTGTACGTCTCCTACCGGGCCGAGCTGACCGAGCTGATGGGCAAGGCCGGCTACGACCGCCTGGTCGAGCTGTGCGAGGAGCGGCTGGCCTCCGGGCTGCCGCTGCTGGCGCCGCATCCGGCGGATCCGGCGGTCTGAGGGGCCGGTCCGAGGGCCCGTCCCTGAGTGCCGTCGCCTCGGAGACCCGCGGGAAGGCGCCGCCTGCGGCCGGATCCGGTCACCGGCGGTCGCCGCCCTCGTTGGGGCTGCCCCGCCCGCGTTGAGGATGCCCCGCCCGCGTCGGGGCTGCGCCCTTACCGGCGGCCGCCCGCGGAGGCCGGGGCCGGGCATCCGCGCTCGCGCTTGGCGTGCCGGCCCGCGCCGTCGCATCCCGTCCCCTCGCGCCGCCCTGCTCCCCGCCGGCCCTCGGGCGGGCTGGGCGCTTCGTCGCCCGCGGACGGCGGGGGCGGGCTGTCCGGGTCGGTCGGCGGCGGCTCGGTGGGAGTGGGCGTGGGTGTGGGATCGGTCGACGACGGCGGGTCGGTCGGGGTCGGTGTGGGGTCGGAGGGCGCCGAAGGCGTCGGGGTGGGGCGCGGACCCGATGTCTCGGGCGGGTCGGCCGGGTGGCTCGGCCCGCGTCCGGAGGGTGCGGTGCCGTAGCCGTCGATGGAGACGACGGCACCGGCGGGCGCGATCGCCACACGTGCGCTCCAGCGGCCGGAGGGCTCGCGCAGGTGGTCGACGTACACCTTGATCGTCAGCGACTCGCCGGGCTGGAGGGTTCCCGACGGGCGGCTCAGGTAGAGCCAGGGCGCCCCGGTGGACACGGACCAGCGGACCGGGCCGGGCCCCGCGGCGGTGAGGGTGATCAGGGTGGTGTCACCGGTGTTGTCCGCGCTCACCGTCAGGCGGCCGTCCCTGTGGCCGGTGCCCGTGACGCTGATGACCTCCACGGAGACGTCGGGCCGGCCACCGGCGCGGAAAGGGGTGTCGGGTCCGGGCCCCGCGTTGCCGGTGTTCTCGTAGCCCTTGCCGCCCTCCTCGCCGCCCAGGACGCCGGGGCCGTGCCCGTCGTGCGCGCCGGCCGCGGAGCCGCCGTGGCCGTGGTCGGCCGGGCTGCCCCGGTAGGCGGCCCACAGGGCCAGCACCGGCGCGGCCACCACCGTCGCCACCACCGTGGTCGTGACGGCACGCGCGCGGAGACGGTCCCTGCGGGCGGCGCGGTCCTTGGGGTCCATCGGGAAGCCGCGCCGGTCGAAGCGGGGAGCGGTGCTCCGCGCGCGCGGGTGGTGGGACAGGGCCTTGAGCAGGGCCGCGCGGGGTGCGGGCAGCACGGGCAGCTCGGCGGGGGTGACGGTGGCGCCGGGCCACTGGCCCGGCACGGCGCGCTCGGCGGTGCGGCGGCAGCGCGGGCAGTCGTCGACGTGCCGTACGAGCTCGCGCCGCAGGGCCGTGCCGAGGACGAGCCGGCTGTCCCCGGTGAGCCGGGACACGCTCGGGCAGGTGCCGGTCTCCACGACGGCGAGCGCCGCGCGGGTGCGTTCCACCTCGCAGGCGGCCGCGGCGAGCAGTTCCCGCGTGGCGGCGAGGCCCCTGCCGAGGACGGCGGCGACCTCGTGGGCGGCGAGGTGATGGCGTACGGCGAGTTCGAGCGCCTCGCGCTGCTCCGGGGTGGTGCCGGCGGCCTCCGGCCAGGCGAGCTGGGCGAGTTCGCGGCGCCGCTCCCGCTGGACCTCGTCGGGGACCGGTGGCGCCACGGGCCGCGCGGCCGTGCGCCGGTCACCGCCGGTGCGGCCCGCGGCGTGCGTGCCCGGACGTTTCTGCTTGGCCTCGGCCAGCTTGCGCAGGCACGCCCAGCGGGCCAGCGCGTACAGCCAGGCCCGGCGCTCGCCCGCGGTCCCGGGCCCGCGCTGTCCGCGCCGCTCGGCGAACGCCAGCGCGTCCCCGAGGGCGGCGGTCGCCGTGTCGTGGTCGCACAGCACGGACAGGCAGTAGGTGAACAGGCCGTCGAGGTAGGGCTCGTAGCGCGCGGGCGGCCGCTGCGCCACGGCCTGCGCGGCAGCTTGGTCGCGCGCCTCGCGGTGCGCCCGGTGCGCACCGGTCGTGCGGGTCGAGGTGTCCGGACTGCTGCTCATCACCTGTGCGACCGTAGGCCCCGCCGGATCGTCCCTCTGTGCACCTTGAGCACTTTTAATCCGTACGGGTGAAACGATCCCTCATAAGGGGAACGGAACCCCGGGTTCCATGACTGGCCGGCCCACACCGCTCCGCCGACGCCGGGGCGGGGGGCGCGGGCACGGGGCAGGGTTGGGCGCTGAGCACGGGCGCGGCGAAGGATCCGGCACCGGGGCCGGCACAGGTCTCGGCCCGGGGCCGGCTCCGGTGCCAGGCGTAGGGACTTGCAGAAAGCCCGGCTCGGGGCGCGGCGCAGAGCGCGGCTCGGGGCGGGCCCAGGGAGCGGCCCGGGGCCAGGCACAGGCTCGACCCGAAGTCCGGCGCGAGGTCCGGCATCGGGGGCGGCGCAGGTCTCGGCCCTGGGTCGCCCCCCGGGCCAGGCACAGGGCCGGCACAACGCCGGGCGCGGGGCGCGGCTCAGGACCCGGCGCAGAGCGAGGCTCGGGGCGGGCGTAGGGCCCGGCTCGGGCTCGACCCGGAGTCCGCCACGGGCTCGCCTCAGGGCGCAGGCGCAAGGCCCGGCACACGACTCGACTCAGCGCCCAGCGCAGAGCGCGGCTCGGCGGCAGGCGTAGGGCCCGGCTCGGCCTCGACCCGGAGTCCGCCACGGGCTCGCCTCAGGGCGCAGGCGCAAGGCCCGGCACACGACTCGACTCAGCGCCCAGCGCAGAGCGCGGCTCTGCGGCAGGCGTAGGGCCTGGTCCCGGGCCCGGCGCGAAGCCTGGCACCAGGCTCGACCCGGAGTCCGGCGCGGGCCCGGCACCGGGACCGGCGCAGGTCTCGGCCCGGGGGGGGCGGCCCCGGGCCAGGCACAGGGGCCGACGCAAAGCCCAGCGCGGGGCCCCGGCTCAGAGCCCAGCGCGAAGCGCGGCTCGGGGCCAGGCGCAGGGCCTGGTCCCGGGCCCGGGCCCGGTGGCCCGTGCAGGGCCCGACTCGGGGGCCCGTTCAAAGCCCGGCTCAGGGGCCTGCGGTGTTCGTCGGGCCACCGGGGGGTGGGTTGTCAGTGGTGGGGGCTACCGTTTGCTTTCATGGCTGCCCGTACCAAGACCACCAAGGACCGACCGTCCTACCGCTGCACGGAGTGCGGCTGGCAGACGGCCAAGTGGCTCGGCCGCTGCCCCGAGTGCCAGGCCTGGGGCACGGTCGAGGAGTACGGCGCGCCCGCGGTCCGTACGACGACGCCGGGCCGGGTCACCACGTCCGCCGTGCCCATCGGCCAGGTTGACGGCCGCCAGGCCACCGCCCGCTCCACCGGCGTGGCCGAACTCGACCGGGTCCTGGGCGGCGGCCTTGTCCCCGGTGCCGTCGTCCTCCTCGCCGGTGAACCCGGCGTCGGCAAGTCCACGCTGCTGCTCGACGTGGCCGCCAAGGCCGCGAGCGACGAGCACCGCACGCTCTACGTCACGGGCGAGGAGTCCGCGAGCCAGGTCCGCCTGCGCGCCGACCGCATCGGCGCCATCGACGACCACCTGTACCTGGCCGCCGAGACCGACCTGGCCGCCGTCCTCGGCCACTTGGACGCGGTCAAGCCCTCCCTGCTCATCCTCGACTCGGTGCAGACCATCGCCTCGCCCGAGATCGACGGCGCGCCCGGCGGCATGGCGCAGGTGCGGGAGGTCGCCGGCGCCCTGATCCGCGCCTCCAAGGAACGCGGCATGTCCACGCTCCTGGTGGGCCACGTCACCAAGGACGGCGCCATCGCGGGCCCGCGCCTGCTGGAGCACCTGGTGGACGTGGTGCTGCACTTCGAGGGCGACAGGCACGCGCGTCTGCGCCTGGTCCGCGGCGTCAAGAACCGCTACGGCGCGACGGACGAGGTCGGCTGCTTCGAACTGCACGACGAGGGCATCACGGGCCTGGCCGACCCCAGCGGCCTGTTCCTGACCCGCCGGGCGGAGCCCGTGCCCGGCACCTGCCTGACGGTCACCCTGGAGGGCCGCCGCCCCCTGGTCGCGGAGGTGCAGGCGCTCACCGTCGACTCCCAGATCCCCTCCCCGCGGCGCACGACGTCCGGCCTGGAGACCTCCCGGGTCTCGATGATGCTGGCCGTGCTGGAGCAGCGCGGCCGGATCAGCGCCCTCGGCAAGCGCGACATCTACTCGGCGACGGTCGGCGGGGTGAAGCTCTCCGAGCCGGCCGCCGACCTCGCGGTCGCCCTCGCCCTGGCGTCGGCGGCGAGCGACACCCCGCTGCCGAAGAACCTCGTCGCGATCGGCGAGGTGGGCCTGGCGGGCGAGGTCAGACGCGTCACCGGCGTGCAGCGCCGGCTCGCCGAGGCCCACCGCCTGGGCTTCACGCACGCCCTCGTCCCGGGCGACCCGGGCAAGGTCCCGACGGGAATGAAGGTCCTGGAAGTGGCCGACATGGGGGACGCGCTGCGGGTCCTGCCCCGCTCGCGTCGCCGGGACGCCCCACGGGAGCAGGAGGAGCGCCGGTAGACTTTGCCCTGGTCTCGCCCGTCCGTACGAACCGAGTGTGCGAAACGGCAGCGCCCGAAGAACCTGCGACCGGAGGAGTGCAGTGGCAGCCAACGACCGGGCGGCAGCTCCCGGAAAGTCCGGCGGGAGTTCCGGCACCGATGGCCTGATGCGCGCCTCCCTGAGCGCCGTGGCACCCGGTACGGCCCTGCGGGACGGCCTCGAACGGGTGCTCCGCGGCAACACCGGCGGGCTCATCGTGCTCGGCTCCGACAAGACCGTGGAGTCGATGTGCACGGGCGGTTTCGTCCTGGACGTCGAGTTCACGGCGACCCGGCTGCGGGAGCTGTGCAAGCTGGACGGCGGCATCGTGATCTCGTCGGACCTGTCGAAGATCCTGCGGGCGGGCGTGCAGCTGGTCCCGGACCCGACGATCCCGACCGAGGAGACCGGCACCCGGCACCGTACGGCGGACCGGGTGAGCAAGCAGGTCGACTTCCCGGTGGTCTCGGTCTCTCAGTCCATGCGGCTGATCGCCCTCTACGTCGACGGCCAGCGCCGCGTCCTGGAGGACTCCGCGGCGATCCTCTCCCGCGCCAACCAGGCCCTGGCGACCCTGGAGCGCTACAAGCTCCGCCTGGACGAGGTGGCGGGCACGCTGTCGGCGCTGGAGATCGAGGACCTGGTGACGGTCCGGGACGTCTCGGCGGTCGCGCAGCGCCTGGAGATGGTGCGCCGTATCGCCACCGAGATCGCCGAGTACGTGGTGGAGCTGGGCACCGACGGCCGCCTGCTGGCCCTCCAGCTCGACGAGCTGATCGCGGGGGTGGAGCCGGAGCGCGAGCTGGTGGTGCGGGACTACGTCCCGGAGCCCACCGCCAAGCGCTCCCGCACGGTCGAGGAGGCCCTGGCCGAGCTGGACAAGCTCTCCCACGCCGAGCTGCTCGAACTGTCCACCGTCGCCCGCGCCCTGGGCTACACCGGCTCCCCGGAGACCCTCGACTCGGCGGTCTCCCCGCGCGGCTTCCGCCTGCTGGCCAAGGTGCCCCGGCTGCCCGGCGCCATCATCGACCGCCTGGTCGAGCACTTCGGCGGCCTGCAGAAGCTGCTCGCCGCGAGCGTCGACGACCTTCAGACGGTGGACGGCGTGGGCGAGGCGCGGGCGCGGAGCGTCCGCGAGGGCCTGTCGCGGCTGGCGGAGTCGTCGATCCTGGAGCGCTACGTCTGACCGGCGCCGGCCACGGCCGACCGCCTCAGGCCTCTTCGGCCACCGTCAGCGCACTCCGTACCGGTCCGTCCGGGTCCGCTCAGTCCTCCGACAGCACGAACGACGTCCGCAGCTTCGCGTACCCCGGCACCTTCGCCTCGACCAGGTAGGTGCCCGCCCCGGCCGACCCGGCCGGAGGCGTCGCGCACTGCGGGGCGCTCGGCTTGCGGTCCCACCGGACGGTGTATGTGAAGCCACTGCCCGCCGGCACCCGGTACAGCCGGCTCCCGGCCGTCCTGGGGCAGTCGGCGGAGGACCAGTAGGCGGAGCTGCTCTCGGACTGACTGATGGTCACCACCGCGGACTTCGGCCCGAGATCGACCTTGCAGTCGCTGCCGGAGGAGTTCGCGGCGATCAGCTCGAACTCCGGCGTCTGGCCGGGGCCGTAGGAGTTGCGCACGCTGCGCAACGTCAACTTGACCGCGCCCGAAGTGCAGTTGGGGAGTGAGCTGCCGGCCGGCAGTACCGCGCCCGGACCTCCGCCGCCGTTGGCGCCGTCGTCCCCGCCGCCGGCTCCGCCGGAATCCGCGCCGTCTCCGCCCCCGCCCCCACCGGAACCGTCGGAACCCCCGGTGTCACCGGTGCCGCCCGACCCCGAACCCGAACCGGATCCGTCGGAGTCACCGCCGCCGGACTCGTCCCGGCCGCCCGGGTGTTGGCTGATCGCGGGACCGGAGCCGGAGGGTCCCGGCGTGATGGTGGACGTGGAGGGCCCCGGATGCTTGCCGTTCGCCCCGCCGCCGTCGGCCTTGCGGCCCCCGCCCCCCAAGGGGACGATCCAGACGATCAGCAGCGCCAGCAGGGCGACCACGGACAGCATGACGAGCCGCCGTCGCCAGTAGATGGAGGCGGGAAGCGGACCGACCGGATTGCGCAGAGATCCCACGGTCCAAACTGTACGAGAGATCGTCGGCTTCCCCCGCCCCACCCGCCGGGCCGACGACAACTTTTCCAGATCATCATCACGGCAACACCCGTACTCGCGACCCTCTTTGGCCTCGCCGTGACCCCCCGGGCACGGTCCGTGACGACACCGGCCCGCGCCGGGTCACACGGCCGCCCACCGCCACGTGGCAGGATCGGAAGGCCATGACTGCGCCCACACTGCCCCCGCACAGCGGCCCCGACGCCCCGGCCCACGCCGCCGGTGCCCGTCCGGGCACCGGCACGCCCACCGGTGCCGAGGCCTCCGGCACCGCCCTCGGCCCGACTCTGCACACCCAGGTCATCACCTGGTTCGACGACCACGCCCGCGACCTGCCCTGGCGACGCCCCGACGCCGGCGCCTGGGGCGTCATGGTCAGCGAGTTCATGCTCCAGCAGACACCGGTGAGCCGTGTGCTGCCGGTCTACGAGCAGTGGCTCGACCGCTGGCCCCGGCCCGCCGACCTCGCCAAGGAGGCACCGGGCGAGGCCGTCCGTGCCTGGGGCCGGCTCGGCTACCCGCGCCGCGCCCTGCGCCTGCACGGCGCCGCGGTCGCCATAACGGAACGGCACGGCGGCGACGTACCGACCGAGCACGCCCAACTGCTCGCTCTGCCGGGCATCGGCGAGTACACGGCCGCGGCGGTCGCGTCCTTCGCGTACGGCCAGCGGCACGCCGTCCTGGACACCAACGTCCGCCGGGTGCTGGCCCGCGCGGTCACCGGCGTGCAGTACCCGCCGAACGCCACCACCGCCGCCGAACGGCGCCTGGCGCGCGCCCTGCTGCCCGAGGACGAGGGGACGGCGGCCCGTTGGGCGGCCGCCTCCATGGAACTCGGCGCACTGGTGTGCACGGCGAAGAACGAGTCGTGCCCGCGCTGCCCGATCGCCGGGCACTGTGCCTGGCGGCTCGCGGGCAAGCCGGCGCACGAGGGACCGCCGCGCCGCGGACAGACGTACGCCGGCACGGACCGGCAGGTCCGCGGCAAGCTGCTCGCGGTGCTGCGCGAGGCCCACGCGCCCGTCCCGCAACCGGTGCTCGACCGGGTCTGGCACGAGCCGGTCCAGCGGGCCCGGGCCCTGGACGGACTCGTCGCGGACGGCCTGGTGGAGCCGCTGCCGGGCGGGCTGTACCGACTGCCGCTGACCTGACCGGCAGTCACCTCACACCTGACACTCCAACACCCCAACCCCCCGGACACCCGACCCCTGACACCTGACCGGCAGTCACCCCCCAAGCCCGCCCCGGCCGCAGAGCACGCCGCGGGCGTTCGTGTCACACTCCTGTACGCCGTCCACCCCCCAAATAACCCCCAAAAGGGACAAATCACGGCGCGCCCTTACCCCCTTCCTACTTCCGTTACACAACCGACGCACAGCCGAGGGCTGGCCGCAGGCTGCTTCGGACAACGCCGTGACAACGCCTCCGTACCTTCAGTTGCGTGCCGGACAGGCACCGGACGGCTGCCGACCACAGCCCGTCCGCTCACGGCTTGGAGACCGGCGGCAGGCGGGTCGGGAAACGGGGATCGGAGGCGGTCGTAGATGGCGCAGGGTGAGGTGCTCGAGTTCGAGGAGTACGTGCGTACCCGGCAGGACGCGCTGCTGCGCAGCGCGCGCCGGCTGGTCCCGGACCCGGTCGAAGCCCAGGACCTGCTCCAGACGGCACTCGCACGGACCTACGGCCGCTGGGACGGCATCGCCGACAAGCGGCTCGCGGACGCCTATCTGCGCCGCGTGATGATCAATACGCGTACCGAGTGGTGGCGGGCCCGGAAGCTCGAGGAGGTCCCCACCGAGCAGCTCCCGGACGCCCGCGTCGAGGACTCCACCGAGCAGCACGCCGACCGCGCGCTCCTCATGGACATCCTGAGGGTGCTCGCTCCCAAACAGCGCAGTGTCGTGGTGCTGCGACACTGGGAGCAGATGTCCACGGAGGAGACGGCCGCCGCCCTCGGCATGTCGGCGGGTACGGTCAAGAGCACGCTGCACCGGGCGCTCGCCCGGCTCCGCGAGGAGCTGGAGGCCCGCGATCTGGACGCACGCGCGCTGGAGCGTGAGGAGCGGGAGCGTTGCGCGGCCTGACCGGCAGGGACGCGGGCCCCGGGCCCGGGCGGGCCCGGGTCACCCTCAAGGCGGCGATCACGGCGACGGCCGTGTTCGCCGCCCTCGGCCTTTCGGCGTCCGCCTGCGGCACCGGCGGGACCGGCGCGCGTGACGAGGGCCCGGCCCACTCCGGCTCGGTCGCGGGCGCCGTCCCGTCCCCCTCCCCCGATCCCACCGGCCGGGCCCAGCGGATGGACCCCGTCCGGCTGATCAAGGACGACCCGCAGGTCTCGGCCGCGGTCAAGCGCGGCCTCAAGCCGTGCGTGGCCGACGAGTACCCCGTCGACGTGTCGTACGGCGACCTGACCTCGGGATCGGCCGACGACATCGTCATCAATGTGCTGACCTGCGGGGACGCGGTGGGCGTCGGCGCCTATGTGTACCGCGAGCAGGGGGGCAGGTACGAGAACGTGTTCAAGGCCGAGGAGCCCCCGGTGTACGCCGAGATCGACCGCGGCGACCTGGTGGTGACCAAGCAGGTGTACGCACGCGGAGACCCGGTGTCGAGTCCCTCCGGCGAGGACGTGATCACCTACCGCTGGTCGGCGGGCCGGTTCACCAAGGAGTTCAGCACGCGCAACGAGTACAGCAAGACCGTCGGGGGCGGCGCGACGGTGGCCCCCGGCCGCTGACACCGACGGTGGCGCGGGGGGCCCGGGACGGCGGGGTGCGGACGTGGGACGGCGGCCGCGCGACAATGGCGGGGGCGTGCGTGTCGGGGCCGCCGATCCGGTCGCATGGAGCGCACACCGTCTCCTGGAGCGCACGACGAGAAGCACACGAGGACTGAGAGCACCCGGATGGCAGAACAGACCCACGTCCTGTTCGTCGAGGACGACGACGTGATCCGCGAGGCCACACAGCTCGCCCTGGAGCGGGTCGGCTTCGCGGTCACGGCGATGCCCGACGGGCTGTCGGGCCTGGAGGCGTTCCGGGCCAGGCGGCCCGACATCGCGCTGCTGGACGTCATGGTCCCCGGCCTCGACGGGGTCAGCCTGTGCCGCCGCATCCGCGACGAGTCGACCGTTCCGGTGATCATGCTGTCCGCGCGGGCGGACTCCATCGACGTGGTGCTCGGCCTGGAGGCGGGCGCCGACGACTACGTGACCAAGCCGTTCGACGGGGCCGTCCTGGTCGCCCGCATCCGCGCGGTGCTGCGCCGCTTCGGGCACGCCGGCGGTGTCCGGGCCGAGGCCGACCCGGCCGCGGTGGACGGCGGGGTGCTGAGCTTCGGCGATCTGGAGGTCGACACCGAGGGGATGGAGGTGCGCCGGGCCGGGCAGCCGGTGGGCCTCACGCCCACGGAGATGCGGCTGCTGCTGGAGTTCTCCTCGGCGCCTGGCACGGTGCTCTCCCGGGACAAGCTCCTGGAACGGGTGTGGGACTACGGCTGGGGCGGCGACACCCGTGTGGTCGACGTCCATGTGCAGCGGCTGCGCACGAAGATCGGCCAGGACCGGATCGAGACGGTCCGCGGCTTCGGCTACAAGCTCAAGGCCTGAGCGGGGCGGTCATGCCGGAGATCTTTCGGCGCCTGCTCCCGCGGCGCCTGGAGCGGGCGGACATCCGTACGGGGCTGAGGTGGAAGCTCAGCGCGGCCATCGCGCTGGTCGGCGCGCTGGTGGCGGTCGCGCTCAGCCTGGTCGTGCACAACGCGGCCCGGGTGTCGATGCTGGACAGTGCGCGCGACCTGGCGGACGAGCGGGTCCAGATCGCCCAGCGCAACTTCGAGCTGTCGGGGCGACCCAACTTCCCGGGCATCCGGATCGACGACCCGGAGCTGCCCTTCGAGCTGCGGGAGAAGGTCGAGCAGGGCCGGCGGGCGACGTACGTCGTTGACCACACCGGCAGGCTGCCCGACATCTGGGCGGCCGTACCGGTCAAGGACGGCCATGTGCTCTCGCTGTACACGCACTTCACCGACCGCAGCACCAACATCCTCAACGACCTCGACCAGGCCCTGGTCATCGGCTCCATCACGGTCGTCCTCGGCGGCAGCGCGCTGGGCGTGCTCATAGGGGGCCAGCTCTCCCGCCGGCTGCGCAAGGCGGCGACCGCGGCCAACCAGGTCGCCAAGGGCGAGACGGACGTACGGGTCCGGGACGCCATCGGGGGCGTCGTACGCGACGAGACCGACGACCTCGCGCGGGCGGTGGACGCGATGGCGGACGCGCTCCAGCAGCGGCTGGAGGCGGAGCGCCGGGTCACGGCGGACATCGCGCACGAGCTGCGCACTCCGGTCACCGGGCTGCTGACGGCGGCCGAGCTGCTGCCGCCCGGGCGGCCCACGGAACTGGTCCTGGACCGCGCGAAGGCCATGCGCACG
Organism: Streptomyces sp. NPDC014889; assembly: GCF_043081205.1. Classification (NCBI taxonomy): domain Bacteria; kingdom Bacillati; phylum Actinomycetota; class Actinomycetes; order Kitasatosporales; family Streptomycetaceae; genus Streptomyces; species Streptomyces sp. NPDC014889. The sequence goes on along the minus strand of NZ_JBIBWH010000002.1, from coordinate 622,478 downwards.
CTGGTGGAGGACGTTTTGGAGGTCGCCCGGCTCGACGGCGCCTCGGAGCGGGCCGAACTCCAGGACATCGTGCTGGGCGAGTTCGTCGCGCGGCGGGTGGCCGCCAAGGACCCGGACATCGAGGTGCGGGTGGTGCACGAGTCCGAGGTCACCACCGATCCGCGGCGGCTGGAGCGGGTGCTGTTCAACCTGCTCGCCAACGCCGCCCGGCACGGCAGGCCCCCGATCGAGGTGACCGTCGAGGGCCGGGTCATCCGGGTGCGCGACCACGGCCCCGGCTTCCCCGAGAACCTGCTCGCCGAGGGGCCGAGCCGGTTCCGCACCGGCAGCACGGACCGCGCCGGGCACGGCCACGGCCTCGGCCTGACCATCGCCGCGGGTCAGGCCCGCGTCCTCGGCGCCCGCCTGACCTTCCGCAACGTCCGCCCCGCGGGCGCCCCGGAGCACGTACCGGCCGAGGGCGCGGTCGCCGTACTGTGGCTGCCGGAACACGCGCCGACGAACACGGGCAGCTACCCGGTGCTCCCGCCGCGGGGGAACTGAGCTCTCAGCCCCAGCCCTTGTCCAGGTCCAGAGGGCCCTCGCGCCGCTGGGTGAAGGAGAACCAGTTGCCCGAGTCGTCGCGGAAGAGCGCCTCGGTGCCGTAGGGGCGCTCCTGCGGTTCCTGGAGGAACTCCACCCCGCGGTCCTTGAGCCTCTTGTAGTCGCCGTGGATGTCGTCGGTGGCCAGCACTCCCGCGCCGAAGGCGCCCTTGGCGACCAGTTTCCTGATCATCTCGGCGGACTCGGGGTCCATCGCGGGCGGCCCGGGGACCATGAGGGTCAGCTCGACGTCGGGCTGGTCGGGGGCGCCGACGGTGAGCCAGCGCATCCCGCCGTCGCCCATGGTCATGTCCGTACGGATCTCCAGGCCGAGCTTTTGCGTGTAGAACTCCTTGGCCCGGTCCTGGTCGAGGACCCAGACGGTGGTGATGGCGAGTCCCTTGATCATGGCTTTCTCCCGGGGGTCGCGAGGTGCTGTTGCCCTGCCACGGTAGGCAGCGCCGCGGTCAGCCCGCTTCTTCGGAATTGCTCCGCCGCTCCCGGGCCGAGCCGGGCCGGAAACCGCCGGCCCAGAGCATGGCGTAGCACCCGGGGATGAGCGCGGCTCCACGGCCGACGTGCCGCGCGCGGTACTCACTCGGGGTGAGTCCCGTCCAGGCCTTGAACCGGGTCGAGAACGTGCCCAGGCTGCTGAAGCCGACCAGGTTGCAGATCTCGGTCACCGACAGGTTCGCGGTGCGCAGCAGGTCCTCGGCCCGCTCGATGCGGCGGTGGGTCAGGTACTGGCCGGGCGTCTCGCCGTAGGCCTCCTTGAAGGCCCGTATGAAGTGGTAGCGCGAATACCCGGCGTGGGCCGCGACCGTGTCGAGGTCGAGGTCCGGGTCCGCCCAGTCCCGGTCCATGGCGTCCTTGGCCAGCCGTAGCTGCCGCATCCTGCCCGCCACCGCTTCCATACGCCGATGGTGGCACGGGGCACTGACAACCGGCGGGGGCTCGGGGCGGCACCCGGACACGCGGAAGGTCCCCGGCACCGGGTGGTGCCGGGGACCTTCCCGTCAATGGTTCAGACCGTCTCCGCGACACCGCCGGGGGCCGCCGCGCCGTCCTGTGGCTCCGGCTTGGCCGGGGCCGGTCCCGCTCCCCTCAGCGGGACCTCCTTGACGAACACCGCCGCCAGGAGCGCGACCACCGCCACCACGGAGCCCAGCAGGAACGCCGAGTGCGTACCGGCGGACACCGCGTGCTGGTAGGCCTCGCGGGCCTGGGCCGGCAGCTTGGCAAGGCTCGCGGCGTCGAGCTGCGCGGACTGCTCGGTGATCCCGCGGCCCAGCGCGCCGGCCCGCTCGGCCATCTCGTGCTGGACGCGGTTGTTGAACAGCGCACCCATGATCGCGACGCCGAAGGAGGAGCCGAGCGTACGGAAGAGGGTGGTGGACGAGGAGGCCACGCCCATGTCCTTCAGCTCCACGCTGTTCTGCGCGACCAGCATGGTGATCTGCATCAGGCAGCCCATGCCCGCGCCCAGGACGGCCATGTAGAGGCCGGAGGTGAGGCGGGTGGTGCCGGTGTCCATGAGGGACAGCAGGTACAGCCCGGCGATCATCAGCACGCTGCCGACGACCGGGAAGACCTTGTACCGGCCGCTGCTGGTGGTGACCCGGCCCGCGACCAGCGACACGACCATCATCGCGGCCAGCATCGGCAGGAGCAGCAGACCGGAGTTGGTCGCGGAGGCACCCTGGACCGACTGCTGGTACAGCGGCAGGAACAGCACCGCGCCGAACATCACGAAGCCGGTGATGAAGCCGATCAGCGACATCAGGCTGAAGTTGAGGCTGCGGAAGATGTGCAGCGGCACGATCGGCTCGGCGGCCCTGGTCTGCCAGAGCACGAACCCGACGAGCGCGACGACGCCGATCGCGATGAGCTCCATGATCCGCGCGGAGGTCCAGGCGTACTCCGAGCCGCCCCAGGTGGTGACGAGCACGATGGAGCTGATGCCGACGGTCAGCAGCACGGCGCCCAGGTAGTCGATCCGCGCCTGGGAGCGCTTCTTCGGCAGGTGCAGCACGGCGCTGATCGCGACGAGGGCCACCGCGCCGAGGGGAAGGTTGATGTAGAAGGACCAGCGCCAGCCCCAGTTGTCGGTGATCGTGCCGCCGACCAGGGGGCCGCCGATCATCGCCAGCGCCATGACACCGGCGATCATGCCCTGGTACTTGCCGCGCTCCCGCGGCGGTATCAGGTCGCCGATGATGGCCATCACACCGACCATCAGACCGCCCGCGCCGAGGCCCTGGATGGCGCGGAAGCCGATCAGCTCGCCCATGTTCTGGGCCATGCCGCTCAGCGCTGACCCGACCAGGAAGATGACGATCGAGGTCATGAAGGCGCCCTTGCGCCCGTACATGTCGCCGATCTTGCCCCACAGCGGGGTGGCCGCGGCGGTCGCCAGGGTGTAGGCGGTGACCACCCAGGACAGGTGCTGAAGACCGCCGAGTTCACCGACGATCGTCGGCATCGCGGTGCCCACGATCATGTTGTCGAGCATCGCGAGCATCATCGCGATCATGAGGGCGAGCAGGACGACCCGCACGCTCCTGGGTTGCTTGCCGGCCTGGGCCGCCTCGGGCCCTTCTTTCGCGCTGTCAGCCATCCGTCCTACTCCCCCAGCCGATTGGTACTTACTTGCCGCCCGGCAAGTTGACTACACTCGGGAAAGTAGACCTTTAACTAGCCGGTCGTCAAGTAAGTTTTGCCGACCGGCCGGCAGGCAAGGTGTCCTGGAGCACGAAGAGGAGCACGAGGATGGATGTCACGATGGACGGCACCAGGCAGCAGCAGCGGCGCGGGAACACGCGCCAGCGCATCCAGGACGTGGCACTCGAACTCTTCGCCGAGCAGGGCTACGAGAAGACCTCCCTGCGTGAGATCGCCGAGCGCCTCGACGTCACCAAGGCCGCTCTGTACTACCACTTCAAGACGAAGGAAGAGATCCTCGTCAGCCTGTTCGAAAGCCTCACACGGCCGATGGAGGACCTGATCGAGTGGGGCCGGCAGCAGCCCCATACGCTGGAGACCAAGCAGGAGATCGTCCGCCGTTACGACCAGGCACTCGCCGGCGCGGCGCCGCTGTTCCGCTTCATGCAGGAGAACCAGGCGACCGTACGGGAGCTGCGCATCGGGGACGCCTTCAAGGACCGGATGCGCGGACTGCGGGACATCATCATCGACCCGGGCGCGAGCACAGTCGACCAGGTCCGCTGCGTCAGCGCCATCTTCACCCTGCACGCCGGGATGTTCGTCATGCAGGACATCGAGGGCGACCCCGAGGAGCGGCGCAAGGCCGTCCTCGAGGTCGCCATCGATCTGGTGACCCAGGCGCACCGGGGCGCGCGGCAGGTCTGACACGACCGCCGCCCTGCTGGTCGGCAGGGCGGCGGTGTCGTGCGACGCGTTCGGCCGGTCAGACCGCCACGCCGTGCGAGCGCAGGAAGGCGAGCGGGTTGAGCGCGGAGCCGTAGTGCGGCGTGGTGCGGATCTCGAAGTGCAGGTGCGGCCCGGTGGAGTTGCCGGTGTTGCCGGACAGGGCTATGTGCTGGCCGGAGGCCACGACCTGGCCGATCCTGACGTCGACGCGGGAGAGGTGGGCGTACTGGGAGTACGTGCCGTCGGCGTGCTTGATGACGATGGCGTTGCCGTAGGCGGGGCCGTCGCCGGCGCCGTTGGGGCCGGCCTTGACGACGGTGCCGCCGTGCGCGGCGACGACCTTGGTGCCGATCGGCACGGCGAAGTCCTGGCCGCTGTGCTTGTGCACCCAGTGGCCGCCGGCCTGGTTGAAGCCGGCGCTGAGCGCGAACTGCTTCACCGGCGCGGTCCAGGCAAGGGCCGACTGCGCGGCGGCGGGGGCCGGCTTGCTGTCGGCGGCGGACGCTACTCCCGCGCCCATGGCGACGGAGACCCCCAGACCGGCGGCCAGGACGGCGGCGCGGGTACGGAGCTTGGTCGTACGGGCGGAGCGGGACGTGGCGCGCTGGAACATCGATACCTCTGGAGGTCGGGAACATGGGGGCCACCCGGGCACATGTGCCTTCGTCGGGCGGGCCATCCCTTGGTAACCCGGCCGGTCACCGACGCCCAAACACCCCCACTACGACGGAAAGTAGTACGAGGCGACAGTGTCGTACGCCTCTTGACGTCTCCCTCATTCAGGACAAATGCCTGTAGAGGTGCCAATTCGCAACATTCCACTGTCTTGAATGTCCCGTTTTACGACCCTGTCCCCCACTAAGCGTCGTAGTACGCATCGGAGGGCTTGTGCGCCTTGTCACTGGGGAGCGGGGGTGGGCGCCCTTTCCCTGTGACGGAGGCCATGCGGCCCACGTCACACAGGGCACCGGGGCACACGGGCAACCGAGAGGGGCCGGTGCCCGAAGGCGCCGGCCCCTCTCGATTGCCGCTGAGGCTTACGCCTCCTTGCTCAGGTTCGGTCCGGGACCACCGGCCGCCTGCTCGATCGGCGGGACGTCCGGCAGCGCGGACTTCTCCTCACCGCGGAAGGTGAAGGTCTGGGACTCGCCCTCGCCCTCGGTGTCCACGACCACGATGTGACCGGGGCGCAGCTCGCCGAAGAGGATCTTCTCCGAGAGCGTGTCCTCGATCTCGCGCTGGATGGTCCGGCGCAGCGGCCGGGCGCCCAGCACGGGGTCGTAGCCCTTCTTGGACAGCAGCTCCTTGGCCGACTGGGAGAGCTCGATGCCCATGTCCCGGTCCTTCAGGCGCTCGTCCACCTTGCCGATCATCAGGTCGACGATCCGCAGGATGTCGTCCGGCGTGAGCTGCGGGAAGACCACCACGTCGTCGACGCGGTTGAGGAACTCGGGCCGGAAGTGCTGCTTGAGCTCGTCCGACACCTTGTTCTTCATGCGCTCGTAGTTGGTCTTCGTGTCGCCCGAGGCAGCGAAGCCCAGGTTGAAGCCCTTGGAGATGTCCCGGGTGCCGAGGTTGGTCGTCATGATGATGACCGTGTTCTTGAAGTCCACGACCCGGCCCTGGGAGTCGGTCAGGCGACCGTCCTCCAGGATCTGCAGCAGCGAGTTGAAGATGTCCGGGTGGGCCTTCTCGACCTCGTCGAACAGGACGACCGAGAACGGCTTGCGGCGCACCTTCTCGGTGAGCTGGCCGCCCTCCTCGTAGCCCACGTAGCCGGGGGGCGAACCGAAGAGGCGGGAGACCGTGTGCTTCTCGCTGAACTCCGACATGTCGAGGGAGATCAGCGCGTCCTCGTCGCCGAAGAGGAACTCGGCGAGCGCCTTGGACAGCTCGGTCTTACCGACGCCGGACGGGCCGGCGAAGATGAACGAGCCACCCGGACGCTTCGGGTCCTTCAGACCGGCGCGCGTACGGCGGATCGCCTTGGAGAGGGCCTTGACGGCGTCCACCTGGCCGATGACCCGCTTGTGGAGCTCGTCCTCCATGCGGAGCAGGCGGCTGGACTCCTCCTCGGTCAGCTTGAAGACCGGGATGCCGGTGGCCGTGGCGAGGACCTCGGCGATCAGCTCGCCGTCGACCTCGGCGACGACGTCCATGTCGCCGGCCTTCCACTCCTTCTCCCGCTTGGCCTTGGCGGCCAGGAGCTGCTTCTCCTTGTCGCGCAGGGAGGCGGCCTTCTCGAAGTCCTGCGAGTCGATCGCGGACTCCTTGTCCCGGCGCACGGCGGCGATCTTCTCGTCGAACTCGCGCAGGTCCGGCGGCGCGGTCATCCGGCGGATGCGCATCCGGGAGCCGGCCTCGTCGATCAGGTCGATCGCCTTGTCCGGCAGGAAGCGGTCCGAGATGTACCGGTCGGCCAGGGTGGCGGCCTGGACCAGCGCCTCGTCGGTGATGGAGACGCGGTGGTGCGCCTCGTACCGGTCGCGCAGGCCCTTGAGGATCTCGATCGTGTGCGGCAGGGACGGCTCGGCGACCTGGATGGGCTGGAAGCGGCGCTCGAGGGCCGCGTCCTTCTCCAGGTGCTTGCGGTACTCGTCCAGGGTGGTGGCACCGATGGTCTGCAGCTCGCCGCGGGCCAGCATCGGCTTGAGGATGCTCGCCGCGTCGATGGCGCCCTCGGCGGCACCCGCACCGACCAGCGTGTGCAGCTCGTCGATGAACAGGATGATGTCGCCGCGGGTGCGGATCTCCTTGAGCACCTTCTTCAGGCGCTCCTCGAAGTCACCGCGGTAGCGGGAGCCGGCGACCAGGGCACCGAGGTCCAGGGTGTAGAGGTGCTTGTCCTTGAGGGTCTCGGGCACCTCGCCCTTGACGATGGCCTGGGCGAGGCCCTCGACGACGGCGGTCTTGCCGACGCCGGGCTCACCGATCAGCACCGGGTTGTTCTTGGTGCGGCGGGACAGCACCTGCATGACCCGCTCGATCTCCTTCTCGCGCCCGATGACCGGGTCGAGCTTGGACTCGCGAGCGGCCTGGGTGAGGTTCCGGCCGAACTGGTCGAGGACCAGGGACGTCGAGGGGGTGCCCTCGGCAGGGCCGCCGGCGGTGGCGGTCTCCTTGCCCTGGTAACCGGAGAGCAGCTGGATGACCTGCTGCCGCACCCGGTTGAGGTCTGCGCCCAGCTTGACCAGGACCTGGGCGGCGACGCCCTCGCCCTCACGGATCAGGCCGAGCAGGATGTGCTCCGTGCCGATGTAGTTGTGGCCGAGCTGAAGGGCCTCCCGGAGCGACAGCTCCAGGACCTTCTTGGCACGGGGGGTGAAGGGAATGTGGCCGGATGGGGCCTGCTGGCCCTGGCCGATGATCTCCTCCACCTGCTGGCGGACCGCCTCGAGCGAAATCCCGAGGCTCTCAAGGGCCTTGGCGGCGACACCCTCACCCTCGTGGATCAGGCCCAGGAGGATGTGCTCAGTGCCGATGTAGTTGTGGTTGAGCATCCGGGCTTCTTCCTGAGCCAGGACGACAACCCGCCGCGCGCGGTCGGTGAACCTCTCGAACATCGTTAATCGCTCCTCAGAGCGGTCAGGCAGTGGGGGGAACTTCCCCTCCCTGTCCTTCCGCAGCTTAGTCCCGCAAGCGGGGACCGCTCATTCCAACTGCCGACACCGGACCGAGAACCAACGCTGCCTCCTGACCCCGTACGCCGACATATGCTCCAACCCGATGGTGCGAGACGATGTTCCCGCAGGCCAGGCAGTTACCCCAGTCGCCAGTACGCCGATGGCGAACGTGAGACTCCACTGCCCGGGTGCCGGCTGCGTGTCGCCCCCTCCCACTAGGCATGTCTTACCCGCGCCGACTGACATTGCATGCCGGGTGCCCGGGTTCCCTCAGCTATGGGCGAACAACCTTGCGCCCTTTCCCGCCCCGCGGGCCCGTCTCCTTCGGCACACTTCGCACACGCGCTGATGCCGAGCGTAACTCCGACGCGTTTCGGGTGGTTTCTCAGACATGGTCGGCAGCCCTTCCACGGTCCCCGTCCCGGTCCCTGCTCCCCGTAGGCCGCCGGCCCCCGGCGACGGGGAGCGGGACTGGGGGCGGTGGCGGCACTGGTACGAGAACGAACTGGGCTGGGCCACGGTGCCCGGAGCACCGGTACGACTTGTCGTGGGCCGCTGTTTCGACGTCCTGGACGTGCCTGAAGAGGCCGGACGTGCGGCGCTGCGCCATCTGGGGCCCGGCTCTCCGGTGGCCGTGCGGGGGGACCGGATGCGGCTGCTGGTCGCCGCGGGGAGCGCGGAGGAGCTGCCGGGGCTGCTGGAGTGGCTGGGGTGGGGCCCGTCGGTGCTCGACCTGGACCTGGTGGCCCTGGGCGCGGGCGCGCTGATGGACGCGCCGCCGCCTCCGGGCGCCGGTCCGCTCGGGCCGCGGCCGCTCAACGCCGGCCGCTCCGGTTCACGCTCCGGTTCGCGTTCGGATTCACAGGGGGCCGCCGTGTGGCTGCGGCCCCCCGGGCCCGGGTGCGAGGCCGGAGCCTCGCTGCCGACGCTGTCGGCCGTGGGGGGCGGTGGGGGCGCCCCCGACCTCGTTCGCCTGGTGGACACGGTGGCGACACACGTCCACCGGATCCGGCTGCGGCGCGCGTGCGCCCAGCCGTTCCCGTTCCACGAAGGGCCGGCATCGGCCCCTGATCAGCCGTTGGCCTTCTCGTAGGCCTCGCGAATGGACGCGGGGACCCGGCCGCGGTCGTTGACCTCGTAGCCGTTCTCCTTCGCCCAGGCGCGGATCTGCGCGGTGTCCTGGCTGCCGCCGGCAGCGGCACGCGCCTTTCCGCGTCCACCCGAAGCGCGGCCCCCGGTACGCCGGCCGCTCTTGAGGTACGGGTCGAGAAGACCACGGAGCTTGTCCGCATTGGCGGTGGTGAGATCGATCTCGTATGTCTTGCCGTCCAACGCGAACGTCACGGTCTCGTCCGCCTCGCCGCCGTCGAGGTCGTCGACAAGAAGGACCTGAACCTTCTGTGCCACCGGATTTCCTTTCATCGATAACGTGAGGACCGGGGATGGTCGGTGTCCGCCGATTCGCCGTCCCCTGTTATATGCAGTACAGCAGTACGTCGGAAAGCAAACCGCTTTTGCGGGAAAAACACAAACCCCTGGGAGAGACCAGGCACTCACCCCGTCCGGAAACATGCGCGTTTCGGACATAGGGAACGGGGGCATGCCGGGCCGGGAGAATGTCGATCACAGATGCAGAAGCATCCGGCTGTTGCCCAGGGTGTTCGGTTTCACTCGTTCGAGACCGAGGAACTCCGCGACGCCCTCGTCATAGGAACGAAGCAGCTCCGCGTAGACATCGGCGTCGACGGGCGTCTCGCCGATCTCCACGAAGCCGTGCTTGGTGAAGAAGTCCACTTCGAAGGTCAGGCAGAATACGCGGCGAACGCCGAGCCGGCGTGCCGTCTCCAGCAACTTCTCCAGCAGCCGGTGCCCGACCCCGGCGCCCTTCAGACCGGGCTTCACCGCGAGAGTGCGCACTTCCGCCAGGTCTTCCCACATCACGTGCAGTGCGCCGCAGCCGACGACCTCGGCGTTGTCGTCCCGTTCGGCGACCCAGAACTCCTGGATGTCCTCGTAAAGCGTGACCGTCGCTTTGTCGAGCAGGATGCGCCCGCGAACGTAGGCGTCCAGCAGTCGGCGCACTGCGGGGACATCGCCGGTCCTGGCCCGTCGGACGGTGATGGATTTTGCGGTCTCTTCGGGACGTTCTACGGACATGGGCGGACGCTATCGCCCGTGGTCGTCCCGTGCCGAGCCGGGGTTCTCGTCACGGGTATCCGGGGCTTCGCCGGTATCCGGAGCTCGGGCGGTATCCGGGACTTCACCGGCGACTTCGGGTGCGGCGGTTCCGCCGATGGCGGCTTCGGCGGTGCCTTCGACGATGCGTACGGCATCCCGCAGGGCCTGCCGCTGTTCGTCGCTCATCATCCCGAAGAAGGCGACGAGAGCGGCGGCCGCGTTGTCGCTCTGCGACCAGGCGTCGTTCATCAGTGCGGCGGCGTAGGCGGCGCGGGTGGAGACGGCCTCATATCGATAGGCCCGGCCCTCGGCTTCGCGGCGCACCCAGCCCTTGTGATGGAGATTGTCCAAAACGGTCATCACCGTGGTGTAGGCGATCGACCTCTCCCGCTGAAGGTCTTCCAGGACTTCTCGAACGGTCACCGGGCGGTTCCACTTCCACACCCGCGTCATGACCGCGTCTTCGAGTTCTCCCAGGGGCCGAGGCACAACTCAGCACCCTAGTAGGAGATCCCGGAAATGGCGCGCCTAACCTACTCCTTCAGTGTCAGACGCGAACAAAAAGGACGTACGACCCCGCGGTGAGGTTCCCCCTCACCGCGGGGTCGTACGTCGTGTCAGGCGTCGGCGGACGCGCCGGCCCCGGAGGCCTGCGAACCGCTCTGTGCGCGCGCGAGGGCGGCGTCCACGGCCGCGTCCTCCTTGGCCTTGGCGGCCCCGCCCTGGGTCTTCACGATCACCCTGACCAGAGCGATGAAGAACGCGGCCATGACGACCGGGGGAACGAGTGCGGAGACGTAGTCCATGGGTCCAGAGTAGCCAGGGTGGTGGGACAAACAGGGGCGGGGTGGGCCGGAGCGTCACACCGCCGCGAGCCGCTGCTGCGGCTTCCGGCGCGGGAAGACCTCGCCCGGCGTGGGCACGGGCCGCCGTACGGGCTTCGGCGCGGGCGCCGTGCCGGGCTGCCCGGGCGCGGGCCGCTCCCCCGGCTTCGCGGCGGGCTTCTGGGCGGGCTTCTCGTCCCCGCCGTCCTCCGGCTGCGCGTCCTGCCCGCCCACGACCGCCTGGAGCGCGCCGCGGGAGGCCGGAACCATCACGACGGGCCGCTCGGCGGGGGCCTCGCGGGCGGCCGGGACGGGGTGGGCGATGCGCGGGGGCGCCACGGGCGGGACGAGCGTCCCGCAGTGGCGCAGGAGGGACGCCGCGGTCGGGTTGCCGCTCAGGGCGGCCAGGGCGGACAGGTCGTCGGGGGTGGGGCGGTGGCCCGCGTTCAGGCACTCGGCGAGGAGCGCCAGGTAACCGGAGACCGTGCCCGGGAGGGCGGCGCGATATCGGGCGAGGTCGGCCACCAGGAACGCGCGCAGCCGGAGACCCTCGTGCATCGCCTCGTCGAGTGACTCGGCGAGCCGGCGGCAGTCCTGCACGTCTTCGGCGCTGGCGGGACGGGGCTGAAGGGCGAGGGCGAGGGCGCGGCGGAGCACGAGCAGCTCCTCCGCGCCGAACGCCATGCCGCCGCGGGTTCCGTATGGCGTAGGCATAGGCCGACGATACGCGCTAATCAGACAAATTCGACATAAGGCGCGAGTGCGGCGTGTGGGGTGTCGCCACCCCGCTCACGGGCGCGAGACGTTCCGCTCGTAGACCAGGCGCAGCCCGATGAGGGTCAGCCACGGCTCGTGCTCGTCGATCAGCGAGGACTCGCCGAGCACCATCGGCGCCAGCCCGCCCGTCGCGATCACCGTCACGTCGTCCGGATCGTCGGCCAGTTCCCGGGCCATCCGGCTGACCACGCCGTCGACCTGGCCGGCGAACCCGTAGATGATGCCCGCCTGCATCGCCTCGACCGTGTTCTTGCCGATCACGCTGCGCGGCCGGGCCACCTCGATCTTCCGCAGCTGCGCCGCCCTGACGCCCAGCGCCTCCACGGAGATCTCGATACCGGGCGCGATGACCCCGCCGACGTACTCCCCGCGCGCGCTGATCGCGTCGAACGTCGTCGCCGTACCGAAGTCGACGACGATCGCCGGGCCGCCGTACAGCTCGTTCGCCGCCACCGCGTTGATGATGCGGTCGGCGCCGACCTCCTTGGGGTTGTCGAAGAGGATCGGCACGCCCGTCTTGACGCCGGGTTCGACGAGCACGGCGGGCACGTCGCCGTAGTGGCGCCGCGTCACCTCGCGCAGTTCCTGGAGCACCGACGGCACGGTCGCGCAGATCGCGATGCCGTCGATGCCCTCGCCCAGTTCGTCGCCGAGCAGCGGGTGCATGCCCATCAGGCCCTGGAGCAGCACCGCCAGCTCGTCGGCCGTGCGGCGCGCGTCGGTGGAGATGCGCCAGTGCTCGACGATGTCCTCCCCGTCGAACAGGCCCAGCACGGTGTGCGTGTTGCCGACGTCGATCGTCAGGAGCATGGCCGTCACTCCGCCTCGCGCAGGTCCAGGCCGATGTCCAGGATCGGCGAGGAGTGGGTCAGGGCGCCGACGGCCAGGAAGTCGACGCCGGTCTCGGCGTACGCCCTGGCGTTGTCCAGGGTCAGCCGGCCCGACGCCTCCAGCAGGGCCCGGCCGCCGGCGATGGCCACGGCCTCCTCGCACTCGCCGGGCGTGAAGTTGTCCAGCAGGATCAGGTCGGCGCCGGCGTCCACGACCTCGCGCAGTTGGTGCAGGGTGTCGACCTCGACCTCGATCGGTACGTCCGGGAAGGCCTCCCGTACGGCCTTGAAGGCCTGTCCGACGCCGCCGGCCGCCACCACGTGGTTGTCCTTGACCAGGGCCGCGTCCGACAGCGACATGCGGTGGTTCACGCCGCCGCCGCACCGGACGGCGAACTTCTCCAGCGACCTGAGGCCGGGAGTGGTCTTGCGGGTGTCGCGCACGCGCGTCCCAGTGCCCTCCAGGGCGTCCGCCCAGGCGCGTGTGGCGGTCGCGATGCCGGACAGCCGGCACAGCAGGTTGAGCGCGCTGCGCTCGCCGGTCAGCAGGTCACGCGTGCGCGTGGTGACCGACAGCAGTTTCTGCCCGGCCTCGACGCGGTCGCCGTCCTCGACGTGCCGCTCGACCTCGAACTCGTCCGTGCAGACCACCGAGAGCACCGCCTCGGCGACCCTGAGGCCGGCTGCCACGCCCGCCTCGCGCGCGGTGAAGTCGCCGGTGGCCACGGCGTCCTCGGGGATGGTCGCGACGGTCGTCACGTCCACACCGCCGTCCAGGTCCTCCTGGATGGCGACGCCCGCGATGTCCTCGACCTCGACCGGGTCGAGTCCGGCGTCCGCCAGGAGCTGGGCGAGCGCGGGGTCGAGCCCGCACTCCAGGTACTCCTCGTCGGCGTCCGCGCCGCAGGCACAGCCGTCGCCGCAGCCGCCGTTCGGGGCGAGGGGAAGGTCTTCGCTGCTCACTTGTGTCACTGCTCCTGGGGACGCGGGGCCGGGGCCCCGGGGCGGGTCGGGGGGAACTCTGCGGTGTCCGTGGTGTGCACGGCGGGGGTGCCGGCCGGGTTCAGCCGTACGACGATGTGGCGGCGCCAGTGGGTGTCGTCCCGCTCGGCGTGGTCCTCGCGCCAGTGGCAGCCGCGGGTCTCCTCGCGCAGCCGGGCGGCGGCGACCAGGACGCCGGCCACGCACAGGAGGTTCGTGGCCTCCCAGGTGTCGACGCCCGGCTCGGCGGTCTTGCCGTTCTCGTCCAGGGCCGAGCGGGCCTCGGCGTGCAGCCGCTCCAGCCGGTCGGCGGCCCGGGCCAGCGACGCGGCGGACCGCAGCACGCCCGCTCCCTCGCTCATGATCCGCTGGATCGCGAACCGGGTCTCGGGGGCGAGCAGGGGGTGGGCGGGCGTCTCCGCGTGCGGGACGGGTTCCGGCACGCGTGCGTGCAGGCCGCCTGCCGCATGCTCCCGGGCGATGTCGGCGGCGATGCGCTCGGCGTAGACCAGGCCCTCCAGGAGGGAGTTGGAGGCGAGGCGGTTGGCGCCGTGCACGCCCGTGCAGGCCACCTCGCCGCACGCATACAGGCCCGGCACGGTCGTCCGGCCGTGGGAGTCGGTGCGCACGCCTCCGGAGGCGTAGTGGGCGGCCGGCGCCACCGGGACGGGCTCGGTGACCGGGTCGATGCCGTGGGCGCGGCAGGCGGCCAGGATCGTCGGGAAGCGGTGCTCCCACATGTCGGCGCCGAAGTGCCGGGCGTCGAGGAACATGTGCTCGGTGCCCTGCTCCTGCATCCGCTGCGTGATGCCCTTGGCGACGATGTCCCGGGGTGCGAGTTCGGCCAGTTCGTGCCGGCCCGTCATGAAGCGCACGCCGTCGCCGTCGACCAGGTGGGCGCCCTCGCCGCGCACCGCCTCGGAGACCAGGGGCTGCTGGCCCTCGGCGTCCGCGCCGAGGAAGAGCACCGTCGGGTGGAACTGCACGAACTCCAGGTCGGAGACCTCTGCGCCCGCGCGCAGGGCGAGCGCCACGCCGTCGCCCGTGGAGACGGGCGGGTTCGTGGTGGCGGAGAAGACCTGGCCCATGCCGCCGGTCGCGAGGACCACCGCGGGCGCGTGCACGGCGCCCACGCCGTCGTGCTGGCCCTCGCCCATGACGTGCAGGCTCACGCCCGCGGTGCGGCCCTCGGCGTCGGTGAGCAGGTCCAGTACGAGCGCGTTCTCGACGGTGTGCACTCCACGCGCGCGTACCGCCTCGACGAGGGCTCGGGAGATCTCCGCGCCGGTCGCGTCGCCGCCCGCGTGCGCGATCCGGCGGCGGTGGTGGCCGCCCTCGCGGGTGAGCTCGATGCCGCCCTCGTCGTCGGTGTCGAAGTGCGCGCCGGTGGAGATCAGCCGCCGTACGGCGTCGGGGCCCTCGGTGACGAGGATCCGTACGGCCTCCTCGTCGCACAGGCCGGCGCCGGCCACCAGGGTGTCGTCCAGGTGCTGCCCCGGGGTGTCGCCCTCGCCGAGGGCCGCGGCGATGCCGCCCTGGGCCCAGCGGGTGGAGCCGTCGTCGAGGCGGGCCTTGGTGACGACGACGGTCGTCAGGCCGGCCGCCTCGCAGCGCAGGGCGGCGGTGAGGCCGGCCACGCCGGAGCCGACGACCACGACGTCCGCCGTGACGGACCAGCCGGGCGCGGGCGCGTGCAGTCGTATGCCTGTGCTGGTCATGAGCCGGCTCCCAGGGTTCCGAAGGTGAGCGGGAGGTTGTCGATCAGCCGGGTCGCCCCGACCCGCGCGGCGACGGCGAGGACGGCCTCGCCGGTGAAGTCGTCCCCGATCTCGGTGAAGTCGGCCGGGTCGACCAGGGCCAGGTAGTCGAGTTCCAGCGGCGGGTCGAAGCGCGCGGCCTCGTCCAGGACCAGCTGGGCGGCCGCGCGGACGGCCGCGGCGGCGCCCGGGGAGGCCTTGGCGACGGCAGCGGCGTCGGCCGCCGCGCGGGATTCCCCGAGGGCGCTCAGGGCCTCGGCACGCGCGCGCGTGGACGGCACTTCGCGGGCCCGCGCGCACAGCGCCTCCTGGGCGGCGTGCCGGTCGCGGCCCGCGAACAGGGCCTGGGAGAGGGCCAGCGCGGTGTGCCGCTCCTGCGGGGAGAGGTAGCGGTTGCGGCTGGACAGGGCCAGTCCGTCGTCCTCGCGCACGGTCGGCACGGCGACGATCTCCACGCCTATGTCGAGGTCGCGCACCATGCGGCGGATCAGGGCGAGCTGCTGGGCGTCCTTCTGGCCGTACAGGGCCACGTCGGGGCGGGTGAGGTGAAGCAGCTTGGCGACGACGGTGAGCATGCCGTCGAAGTGCCCGGGCCTGGAGGCGCCCTCCAGACGCTCGCCCATGGGGCCCGCGGTGATCCTGACCTGCGGCTCGCCGTCGGGGTACACCTCTTCGGCGGACGGCGCGAACACGGCGTCGGCCCCCGCCTGCTCGGCCACCTTGAGGTCGGCCTCCAGGGTGCGCGGGTAGCGGTCGAGGTCCTCGCCCGCGCCGAACTGGAGCGGGTTGACGAAGACGGTGACGATCACGAAGCCCTTGCGGCCGACGCGCTCGCGGGCCGCACGGATCAGGGCGGCGTGGCCCTCGTGCAGGGCGCCCATGGTCATGACGACGGCGGTGCGTCCCTGGACCGCGTAGTGGTCGCGCACGTACTCCAGATCGTCCACCGTGTGGGCGAGTTCGAACATGCGACGGCTCATCGGTCTTCCCCGTTCTCGGGCAGGTTCGGGCCGCCGGCGAGTACCTCCAGCAGGTCCTCGGCCAGTTCGGGCTTGAGCAGGCCGTGGGCGAGCGCGCGGTCGGCGGTGGCGCGGGCCATCGCCAGGTAGCCGGCGACGGCCTGGGGGGCGTGCCGGCGCAGTTCGGCGACGTGCGCGGCGACCGTGCCGGCGTCCCCGCGCGCGACCGGCCCGGTCAGGGCCGCGTCGCCGGAGCGCAGGGCGTTGTCCAGGGCGGCGCCGAGCAGCGGGCCGAGCATCCGGTCGGGGGCTTCCACGCCCGCCTCGCGCAACAGGTCCATGGACTGGGCGACCAGCGTGACCAGGTGGTTGGCGCCGAGGGCGAGCGCCGCGTGGTACAGCGGCCGCATCTCCTCGTCGATCCACTCCGGCTCGCCGCCCATCTCGATGACCAGGGCCTCGGCAGCCAGCCGCAGCTCCTCGGGGGCGGTGACGCCGAAGGAGCAGCCGGCCAGCCGCTGCACGTCCACGGGGGTGCCGGTGAAGGTCATCGCAGGGTGCAGGGCCAGCGGCAGGGCGCCCGCGCGCAGGGCGGGGTCGAGCACCTTCGCGCCGTACCGCCCGGAGGTGTGCACGAGCATCTGGCCCGGCCGCACGGCGCCGGTCTCGGCGAGGCCCGCGACCAGTCCGGGCAGGGTGTCGTCGGGGACGGTCAGCAGCACCAGGTCGGACCGTTCGAGCACGTCGGCGGGCGGCAGCACGGGCACGTCGGGGAGCATCAGCCCGGCCCGTCGCCTGGAGGTGTCGGAGACCGCGGAGACAGCCACCGGACGGTGCCCGGCGAGCTGGAGGGACGCGGCGAGCGCGGGACCCACCCGGCCGGCGCCGACGACACCGACGCTGAGCCGCGCGGGGCGGTCCCTGGGGTCTTGTTGCTGGCTACTACTCACGCGACGGTGACCTTCCCGTTCCAGTCCGCTCGGGGTACCGGACGATTTCTCGTCATGTTAACGCGATCGGTTCCGAGGGCGGCCCGGTCGTCCACAGGCTGTGGGCGGCGGAGCGGGAAATGCGGGTGCCCGCCGAGCCCCGGACGCGCGATGATCCGGGGCATGAGTGATACCGCGGAGCAGGACGCACGGGACGCAGGGCCCGAGGAGCAGGCGGCGGGCGGGGAACAGGTCTCGCACGGGGAGCGGCTCAAGCGGCTCCGGGAGCGGCGCGTGGCCGCGTGCCGGAGCGCGGAGCGCGTGCTGGCGCGCCCGGCGTACCTGGGGACGCTCCGGGAGCGGCTGGCGCTGCTGGACGGGGCGCGGGAGGTGCACGACCTCGACGAGGCGTCGGACATGTACGGCAACGGGGTCGTCGAGGCCCTGGAGGAGAAGGTCGCCGGTCTGCTCGGCAAGGAGGCGGCCGCCTTCTTCCCGACCGGCACGATGGCCCAGCAGGTGGCCCTGCGCTGCTGGGCGGGCCGCACCGGCGACCCGGCGGTCGCGCTGCACGCCATGGCCCACCCCGAGGTGCACGAGCGGCACGCCTTCAGCCAGGTCGCCGGGCTGCGGCCGGTGCGGGTGACGAGCGAGCCCCGCCAGCCGACCGCAGAGGAGGTGCGCGACCTCGACGAGCCGTTCGGGACGCTGATGCTCGAACTGCCCCTCAGGGACGCCGGGTTCCTGCTGCCCACGTGGGAGGAGCTCCTCGAACTCGTGGACGCGGCACGCGCGCGGGACGCGGTGGTGCACTTCGACGGCGCGCGCCTGTGGGAGACCACCGTGCACTTCGGCCGGCCGCTGGAGGAGATCGCGGACCTGGCCGACAGTGTGTACGTGTCGTTCTACAAGTCCCTCGCCGGCTACGGCGGCGCCGCGCTCGCCGGACCGAAGGAGCTGGTGGACGAGGCCAGAACGTGGCGGCACCGGTACGGCGGCAATGTCTTCCAGCAGTTCCCGACGGTGCTGTCGGCGCTGGCCGGACTGGAGCGGGAGCTGCCCCGGCTGCCGGAGTACGTGCGGCACGCGCGCGTGGTGGCCGCCGCGCTGCGCGAGGGGTTCGCGGCGGCAGGGCTGCCCTGGAGCCACGTCCACCCGGCGGAGCCGCACACCCACGAGTTCCAGGTCTGGCTGCCGTACGACGTCGAGACGGTCGCCGGGGCCGCGATACGGACCGCCGAGGAGACGGGCACGATGCTGTTCACCAGCGGCTGGGACGCCCCCGTCCCGCGGCTGGCCCGCACCGAGGTCTCCGTCCGGGCCGAGGGACTGACCTGGACCGCGGACGACGTGCGTACGGCGGTGGCGGACTTCACCGCCCGCCTCCCCAAGGAGCCCAACGGGTAGCCCACCACGTGGAGTGGTCACGGACGCCCGGCGGTGCGTTGTCGGTGGGGGCGGGCACCATGGGGGCATGAGTGTGCGCATCGACATCGCCGGGCTGCGGCCGGAGAGGGTGGCCGTCGTGGCCGCGCCGCTGGCCGAGCTCGGCATGGCGTTGCACGCGCTGTCCGAGCCGGGGCACCACCCCGGTCTGCAGGGCTGGGTGACCGGTGTCACCGCCCGGCTCGACCCTCATCTGGCCGACCGGATGTGCGAGGCGGACTTCCTGTGGCGGACGACGTTCTCCGACCTGTTCCTGCCGTGCGCGGGCGTGCCCGGCGGCACCACGCTCCCGGGCGCGACCCTCGCCGACGACCTGGACGTCCTCGACAAGCTGTCCGACGAGCAGTTCGTGGACGCCGCCCTGGAGTTCACCTGCGCCCTGCCGTACGGCCTGCCGGGCCCCGGACCGCTCGCCGACGCCGGGCTGCGCCGGCGCGCCCTGGATCTGGCCGCCGCTCGCGGTCCGCAGCAGGTGCGCTTCACCGAGCGGCTGCTGGCCGACCCGCCCCGCATCAGGGCCTGGCTGCGGCAGTTCCTCGAGGACTGCGACGAGGCGTTCTTCGCGCAGACCTGGTCCCGGCTGCGCCACCAGCTCGCGGCCGACACCCGGCACAAGACGGAGCTGCTGCGCCGCAAGGGCCTGGCCGAGGCCCTTGCGGCGGCGTCCCCGGCGGTGGCGCTCGACGAGGCGGCCGCCCGGATCACCGTCGACAAACTGGGCGAGGGCCGCACGGCCACGGCGGACGGCGGCCTGCTGCTCGTACCGACGAGCCTGGGCCGGCCCCACCTGATGGTGCTGCACCGGTACGCCTGGCAGCCGGTGCTGCACTACCCGGTCGGCTCCCAGCAGCTCGCCGCCCCGCCCTCGGTGGAGCAGCTCGCCCTGCGGATGACCGCCCTGTCCCACCCGGTGCGGATGCGGCTGTGCCGCAGCCTGGCCCGCAGCGCGTTCACCACCAGCGAGCTGGCCCAGGTGCACGGCATGACCGCGCCGGAGATATCCCGGCACCTGAGCATGCTGAAGAAGGCGGGCCTGGTCACCACCCGGCGCCGCGGGCGGTACGTGCTGCACCAACTGGACGTCACCACGGTCGCCCGGCTGGGCAGCGACTTCCTCGAAGGCGTGCTCCGCTAGTCGCCCGAGCCGGAACCGGAACTCGAGCCGGAGCCGGAGTCGGGCATGCGCCCCGGTCCGTCGAACCGGATGTGCCGGACGCCGACCTTCGCCTGCCGCAGCCGAGTCCGCAGCGCGCCCTCGGTGTTGGGCCGCAGCGTCAGGCCGGCCAGGACGGCGATCCGGTCCGCGGTCTTCGGCACGGTCGAGTGGTCGGTCCACAGATGCTCGGCGAACTCCGGCTCGCGCAGCCGCTCGAGGCAGTCGTCGAGCTGCCGCACGGCCCAGGTCTCCCGGCCGACGGCGGTCTTCCCGGCGACGTGACCGACGAGGTGCCCGAACCCGCGCTCCCGCAGCCGCCTCAGCACGGTCTCGCGTTCCGCGAGGAGCGCGAAGTGCCGTACGTCATGGCCCAGTTCGCGCAACCGGCCGACGGTCTCGGCGAACTGGCCGGCGTCGGTGACGGTCATGGGAGCGATCACGACGCCCTCGTGCCGGGTGAGCGCCAGGTCGAGGACCTCCACCACCCCCTGCCGCCAGGACGCCAAGTCCCTGAAGTCGCCGCGCAGTCCGGGCGGCAGCATACGGCGCAGGCCGAACCCGGCGTGCTCGGGATCGCAGACGACGCTGCCGGGCAGACGGCGCTGGATCTCGTGTGCGGTCTGTGTTTTTCCGCCCCCGAAGGGGCCGTTGATCCACAGGAGCATGCGCAGACCCTACCGACGACCGCGCACGGTGTTCAGCCGTGTCCGCCGGCCCGGACGAGCCCCGTCTCGTAGGCGAGGACCACCACCTGCACCCGGTCCCGCAGACCCAGCTTGGTCAGGATGCGGCCCACATGGGTCTTCACCGTCGCCTCGGACAGCACCAGCCGGGCGGCGATCTCGCCGTTCGACAGGCCCTGCGCGACCAGGACCATGACCTCGCGCTCGCGCTCGGTGAGCCGCTGGAGCTCCTTGTGCTGGGGCTCCTTGCCGCCCGTGGGCAGCATCGGGGCGAACCGGTCGAGCAGCCGCCGGGTGGTGGAGGGCGCGACGACGGCGTCCCCGCTGTGCACGGCGCGGATCGCGGCGAGCAGGTCGCCGGGCGGCACGTCCTTGAGCATGAACCCGGAGGCGCCCGCCTTCAGCCCGGAGAAGGCGTACTCGTCGAGGTCGAAGGTGGTCAGAATGAGCACCTTCGGCGGGTCGGGCTCGGAGCAGATGCGGTGGGTGGCCTCCACACCGTCCAGCTTGGGCATGCGCACGTCCATCAGCACCACGTCGACGGCGGTGGCGCGAAGCACCTGGAGGGCCTCGACGCCGTCGCCCGCCTCCGCGACGACCTCCATGTCCGGCTGGGCGGCGAGCACCATCCGGAATCCGGTGCGCAGCAGCACCTGGTCGTCGACGAGCATCACGCGGATCGTCATCGGGTGGGTCCTCTTCCGTTGGTCATCGGCGGGTCGGGTCCGTGCAGCGGTGTCAGTGCACCGGTTTGAGCGGCAGCAGGGCGCTGATGCGGAAGCCGCCGCCGGGGCGCGGACCCGCGTCCAGGGTGCCGCCCACCATGCCGACGCGTTCGCGCATGCCGATCAGGCCGTGCCCCCGGCCGTCGGCGCCGCCCTCCTCGTACAGCTCGTGCGGCGCGCCCTTGCCGTCGTCCTCGACGAGCAGTCCGAGCCCGTCGTCGAAGTAGACCAGGCGCACACTCGCGCCCGCGTTCGGCCCGCCGTGCTTGCGGGTGTTGGTGAGGGCCTCCTGCACGATGCGGTACGCGGTCAGCTCGACCCCGCTGGGCAGTGGGCGCGGGGTGCCCTCGATCCTGAAGTCGACGGGCAGTCCGGAGCCCCGGCACTGCTCGACGAGGTCCTCGATCTGGTCGACGTCGGGCTGCGGCACGTACTCGCCGCCCTCCCGGTGCTCGCCGGTGCGCAGCACGCCCAGCAGGCGGCGCATCTCGGCGAGGGCCTGGCGTCCGGTGGAGGAGATCGTCTCCAGGGCCTTCTTGGCCTGGTCGGGCGCGGCGTCCAGGACGTAGGCGGCGCCGTCGGCCTGCACCACCATCACCGACACGTTGTGCGCGACCACGTCGTGCAGCTCGCGCGCGATCCGGGCGCGTTCCGCGGCCACCGCGACCTTGGCCTGCGCCTCGCGTTCCTTCTCCAGACGGGCGGCGCGCTCCTCCAGCTGCGCGAAGTAGGCGCGGCGGGTGCGCATGGAGTCGCCGAGCACCCAGGCGAGGGCGAACGGCACCGTCTGGAAGACGGTTATGGCCACATTGCCCAGGGCGCTCGCGTCGTGCTGCGGCCAGCGCATCTGCGCGAGGGTCGCCGCGCACAGCCCGCCGGCCAGGGCGAACCGGGAGGCCCAGCGGGCGCCGATCGCGGCGACCGTGTAGATGATCACCAGCATGGCGAAGTCGGCGACCATGGTCTCGACGTCCAGGACGAGCTGCGCCGCGCCCGCCGCGCCCGCCAGCACCAGCATCTTCTCCGGCATCCGGCGGCGCAGTGCGACGACCACGCACAGCACCAGGGACAGGGCGAGGGCCGCGGGGACCGAACCGTGGTGGCCGGGCGCCCCGTTGAGATTCGACACGCTCACGCCGGAAAGCCCGAGGAGGATGAGGGCCCAGGAGCCGTCCACCCACATCGGGTGCCTGCGGAGGAAGTCATAGAGGCGCTGCACGTAACCCAGAGTAAAGAAGCGGCACAGGTGCCGGGGTCAACCGAAGGGCCGATCCGCACGGGACCTTCGTACTCCCCAAGGTGGATGCAGTGATCACTTGTGCGCCTCCCTGCACCGGGCGGAACCTACTCTGTCGGGGTGACGGACGACCCGGCGGACAGCAGCGAGCGCACCACGGCGGACGGCCCCGAGCGCACCCCCGCGCGTGCCACGGCGCGGAGCGCGGCGGACGGCCTGGCCGGGGAGTGGCGCGGCTGGCGGACGGCGGCCGAGGAGGCCCTGTACGGGCCGGACGGCTTCTACCGGCGGCCCGAGGGCCCGGCCGGGCACTTCCGTACGTCCGTGCACGCCTCGCCGCTGTTCGCGGCGGCCGTGGCGCGGCTGCTGTGCCGGGTCGACCGGGCGCTGGGGCGGCCCGCGGTGCTCGACCTCGTCGACATGGCGGCCGGGCGGGGCGAGCTGGCGGTGGGCGTGCTCGCCGCGCTGCCCGCGGACGTGGCGGCACGCACGCGCGTGCACGCCGTCGAGATCGCCGCCCGGCCGGAGGGCCTGGACGACCGGATCGCGTGGTCGGGGCAGCCACCGCAGGGGATCACCGGGCTGCTGTTCGCCAACGAGTGGCTGGACAACGTGCCGGTGGAGGTCGCGGAGGTGGACTCCGCGGGCGTGCCCCGGCGGGTCCTCGTACGGCGGGACGGCGCCGAACGGCTCGGGGAGCCGGTGTCGGGGGCGCAGGCGCGGTGGCTGGACCGGTGGTGGCCGCTGCCCGCCGAGCAGGGCCTGCGCGCGGAGATCGGGCTGCCCCGCGACGCCGCCTGGGCCGCCGCGGTCTCGAGCGTCGAACGGGGCCTCGCGGTCGCCGTCGACTACGCGCACACGGCCGGCGCGCGACCGCCCTTCGGCACGCTCACCGGCTTCCGGGAGGGCCGGGAAACGGCGCCGGTGCCGGACGGTTCGTGCGACATCACGGCCCACGTGGCCCTGGACGCGTGTGCCGCGAGCGGGCCTGGGGGCGCCCGGCTGCTGACCCAGCGCGAGGCCCTGCACGCCCTGGGGGTCACCGGCGCACGCCCCCCGCTCACCCTTGCCTCCACGCGCCCCTCGGAGTACGTACGCGCCCTCGCGCGCGCCGGGGAGGCCGCCGAACTCACCGCGGCGGGCGGGCTCGGCGACTTCGGCTGGCTGGCACAGCCGGCCGGCCTCGCCGAGAGGCAAGCGGCGGCCCTATTTGTCGATGTCCCCGACCACGAAGAACATTGACCCCAGGATGGCCACCATGTCCGCCACCAGCGTGCCCGGCAGCAGCTCGGTGAGCACCTGGATGTTGTTGTACGACGCCGAGCGCAGCTTCAGCCGGTAAGGGGTCTTCTCACCCTTGCTGACCAGGTAGTAGCCGTTGATGCCGAGCGGGTTCTCGGTCCACGCGTACGTGTGCCCCTCGGGCGCCTTGAGGACCTTCGGCAGCCGCTGGTTGATCGGGCCGGGAGGCAGCTCGGCCAGCCGGTCCAGACAGGCGTCGGCGAGATCCAGCGCGTTGTGGGTCTGCTCCAGCAGACACTCGAAGCGGGCCAGGCAGTCGCCCTCCTGCCGGGTCACGACCTTCAGCGTGTCCTGGAGCTCTCCGTACGCCAGATACGGCTCGTCGCGGCGCAGGTCGAAGTCGACGCCCGAGCCGCGCGCGATGGGACCGCTCACGCCGTAGGCGTGCACGGCCCGCGGCGTCAGGACGCCCACGCCCCGGGTGCGCCCCCGGAAGATCTCGTTGCCGAGCACCAGGTCGTCGAAGACGTCCATGCGCGAGCGCACGGCGGCCACCGCGGCACGCGCGCGCGTGGCCCAGCCCGCCGGCAGGTCCTCCTTCAGGCCGCCGACCCGGTTGAACATGTAGTGCATCCGGCCGCCGGAGACCTCCTCCATGACGTTCTGGAGGACCTCCCGCTCCCGGAACGCGTAGAAGACCGGGGTGATGCCGCCCAGCTCCAGCGGATAGGAGCCGAGGAACATCAGGTGGTTGAGCACCCGGTTCAGCTCGGCGAGCAGGGTGCGCGTCCACACCGCGCGCCCGGGCACCTCCATGCCGAGCATCCGCTCCACGGCGAGGACCACGCCCAGCTCGTTCGAGAAGGCCGACAGCCAGTCGTGGCGGTTGGCCAGCATGATGATCTGGCGGTAGTCCCGCGCCTCGAACAGCTTCTCCGCGCCGCGGTGCATATAACCGATCACCGGCTCCGCGCGCGTGATGCGCTCGCCGTCCAGCACCAGCTTCAGCCGCAGCACACCGTGCGTGGAGGGGTGCTGCGGCCCGATGTTCAGCACCATGTCGGTGCTCTCCGCGGCGCCGCCGATCCCGACCGTGGTCTCCGTCGTAGGAGTCATGGACACAGTCTCTCGTACGTACGCTTGCCCCATGGAGACGGGGAGCCGGGAGGACGAGCGGGCGGCGGCCGGGGACGAGCCGGCGTGGCGGGCGCTGCCGCGCGGCCTGCTGCGGATGCGCCGGCTGCTGCTGGTGGTGTGGCTGGGCCTGTTCGCCCTGGCCGCGGGGCTGCTGCCGGGCCTGCTGGCCGGTCCCGTCTGGGCGGCGTTCGCCCTGCTGCCGCTGGCGCTGATGGCGTGGGGCTGGGTGCTGCTCGGCCGCAACTGGCGCTCGTGGCGGTACGCCGAGCGCGCCGACGACCTGCTGATCAGCCGGGGCGTGCTGTGGCGCGAGGAGACCGTGGTGCCCTACGGGCGGATGCAGCTGGTCGAGGTCACCTCGGGGCCCGTGGAGCGGCACTTCGGGCTGGCCACCGTGCAGCTCCACACGGCCGCCGCCGCGACCGACGCCACCATCCCCGGCCTCGACCCGGCCGAGGCGGAACGGCTGCGCGACCGGCTCACCGAACTCGGCGAGGCACGATCGGCGGGGCTGTGACGTCGGCGGGGGGCGACGAGGTCATACCCGGGGAGGGCGTACGCGGGCAGGCCGCGACCCCAAGAGTTCATGAGTGACGCGCGGCCCGTGACCGAGCGGCGGCTGCATCCCGTCACGCCCCTGAGACGGGCGTGGGCGCCGGTCGCCGTGCTCACGGGCTGGGCCGTGCACGACCCCGACCAGGCGCAGCGGCACCTGACGCGGCTGACGACGACCACGCTGGTGATCGGGCTCGCGGTCGTCATACCCCTGGCCGCCCTCTACGGCTTTCTGTCCTGGTGGTTCACGCACTTCGCGGTGACCGACACCGAACTGCGCATCCGCACCGGGCTGTTCTTCCGCCGCACCGCGCACATCCGGCTGGAGCGGATCCAGGCCGTCGACGTCACCCGGCCGCTGCTCGCCCGGGTCGCGGGCGTGGCCAAGCTGAAGCTCGACGTCGTCGGGACCGACAAGAAGGACGAACTCGCCTTCCTCGGCGAGGAGGAGGCCCGGGCGCTGCGCGCCGAACTGCTCGCGCGCGCCGCCGGGTTCGCGCCCGAGACGGCGCACGAGGTCGGTGAGGCGCCCGCGCGGGAGCTGGTCCGCGTGCCCGGGCGCCTGATCGCCGTCTCGCTGCTGCTGACCGGAGCGACCTGGGGGTCACTGGTCGCCGCGGCTGTCGTACCGCCGTTGCTGTGGCTGTTCACCCACAGCCTGTGGACAGTACTCGCCGCCGTCCTGCCGCTGCTCGGCAGCGCCGTGGCGAACAGCGCGGGACGCTTCGCCGCCGAGTACGACTGGGCGGTGGGCGAATCGCCCGACGGGCTGCGGATCGACCGGGGACTGCTGGACCGCACGCACGAGACGGTGCCGCCGGGGCGGGTGCAGACCGTGCGGATCGTGGAGCCGCTGCTGTGGCGGTGGCGCGGCTGGGTGCGGGTCGAGCTGGACGTCGCCGGGTCGTCGAACTCCGTGCTGCTGCCGGTCGCCCCGCGGGAGGTCGCCGAGTCGCTGATCGCCCGCGTCCTGCCCGGGGTGACGGTGCCTCAGGCATCCGCCCTGCTCCGGCCGCCGCGGCGCGCCCGGTGGTGCACGCCGGTGTGGTGGCGGGGGCACGGGATCGCCGTCACCGACGCGGTGTTCGCCGCGCGGCACGGGCTGCTGCGGCGCCGGCTCGCGCTGGTGCCGCACGCGAAGGTGCAGAGCGTACGGCTGCGGCAGGGGCCCTGGCAGCGTGTGTGGGGCCTCGCCGGCGTGCACGTGGACAACGGGGCCGGCAACACGGTGACGGCCCGGCTGCGGGACGCGCGGGAGGCCGAGCGGCTGCTGCGGGCCCAGGCCGAGAGGTCGCGCACGGGCCGCCGGAGCGCGCGGCCGGACCGGTGGATGACCTGACCCGGCCGGTGGCCGGCCCGGGCGCGACGCCGGGCGGGCGCCCGGCGTCGCGGAGGGTGGCCGTCAGGAGGCCGCGGTGCGCAGCCCCGGAAGGTTGATCTGTTCCGTCTCGTCGTGGGCCGTCAGGTCGATGACCTGATGGCCGACGGCCGGCGCGTCGGCCGGCTTGTACTGGGACTCGGCCTCGGCCTTGTGCGGGGCGAGCGACTCCTGGCCCACCACGCCGGCGAGGGCGTCGTTGCGGACGGCGTCCTGCTCGGTGGCCGGCGCGTCCGCCTTCGTGCCGAAGAAGTCGAAGCCGCCCTCGACCAGCGGGCGCCGCGCGGGCGCGGCCGGTACGACGGCCACCGCGGTCGGCACGGTGAAGTGCCCGGAGGGCAGCCGAGTCGAGGGCTTGGCCGACTCGACGGCCTTGGCGGAGGGGGCCGGCGCGGAGGGGGCGGGGGCAGGCGCGGCAGCGGGGGCGGGCACGGAGGCGGCCGGTGCGGAGGAGGCCGGTGCGGCCTGCTCGCCCGAATCGGCCACGGCGGACACGTCGGCCGACGAGGTCACAGCCGCCTCAGCAGTTCCAGCAGGATTACTCCGGTCCGCCGGCTCGGCGGGCTCAGTCGTCCCGGTCGCCTCCGCGGACTCCTTCTGGTCGGCAGACTCGGTCTCCGCCTCCGCCTCGTCGATGGCGACCGCGCGCTCGTGCGTCTCGTCCGTCCCGGACTCCCGCGCGGACTCCGGCTCGGCGTCGCCGTCGACCGGAAGGGCCGTTTCCAGCGCCGGGTCGGTCTCCGACGCCGTGTCAGCCTCCTCCGCCGGGCCGGTCTTCGCGGCCTCGTCCGTCCTCGCCGTCCGGGCGCCGCCCTTGCCCATCCGTGCCAGGGCGGCCTCGGCGCGCACGTACAGCTCGGAACCCTCCGGGGAGAACGCGCCGGGCGCCGTGGCCCCCGGCCTCTTCCCGGCGGGCCCGGTCGCGGGGGCCGCGGACTCGTGCGTCCCGGCACCCTCGGCGTCCGGGGCGTCCGCGCCATCCGCGTCCGCGGCGTCCGCCGCCGCCGCGGGCAGCGCGAGCACGTCGGGGCCGGTCTCGATCTCCAGCAGGCGGCGGCCCTCCAGCGCGCTCGCGCGTTCGGTCTCCGCCGTCGCGTACCGCCGCAGCAGTGACGCGTGCTCGTTGCGCAGTCCCGCGAGTTCCGTGCGCCGGGCGCGCAGCTTCTGCTCCAGGCGGCCGCGCAGTTCGCGCGACTCCTCGAGGTCGGTCTCGAGTTCGGCGATCCGTTCCTCGAATCGCCACTCGTCGCTCGCACGCGCGCGCGTGAGGTCGGCTACCCGCCGTCCGGCCTGCGCGTCCCAGCGGCGCATGACGATCGCGCCGAGTACGGCGGTCACCGCGGCGGTCCCGGCGAGCAACCGAAGCACCGCCGCGTCGGTGAACGCCCAGGGACCCAGGGCGCAGACGACAGAGACGCCGGCGATCGCCGAGGAAGGCATCAGCCTGTGCAGGGGTGGGGAATGGCGGTGACGTCCACGTGGCATGGCCAGAAACTTACCGCGCGTACGCGAATCATGTCGGGCCGCCCCGCAAAAAGACAGCCATAACGAAACCTTCCCTCGCCAGAGGGAGTTCCGGCCCCGTTTTCCTTCACTTCCGAGATCATTTTCAGCGGTCGCCCAGGAGGCCGCTCATCCACTGCAACGTAGCCGGGATCTCGCGCCGCCAGGTGTTGAAGTTGTGGCCGCCGCTGTCGAGGATGATGGACGCGATCCGTGTCCTGTTGGTCGCTTTCACCGCGTCCATGAACCTGAGCGTCGACCTGTAGTTGTTCTCGCCGAGCCTGCTGCTGGTGACGAGCAGCGAAGTGTCGGGCGCCGGCAGGTGCTTGACGCTCCACAGCAGATCGGCGCGGTTCCGCAGATTCCTGTCCCCCTGGAAAAGATCACCCGTGGTCGGATCGATGGGCGCCCTGTAGTACGGGGACAGACCCGCGCCCGCGGCATACACCTCGGGATGGTGCAGGGCGAGTTTCAGGGCGCAGTAACCGCCCGTGGAATCGCCGACGATGCCCCAGCTGCCCGGTTTCCTTCCGACCCGGTAGTGCGCGAGGATCGCGTCCGGCAGGTCCTTCGCGAAGAACGACTCGGTCTGCGGGCCGCCGGGGACGTCCACGCACTCCGTGTCCCGCGGCGGCGCCACCGTGGGCCGCAGCATCACCAGGATCATCGGCTGCGCCCGCCCGGTCCTGGCCAGCTCCTGCGCGGTGTGCGGATAGCGCAGCTTGCTGATCAGCGCCTGCGCGGTGCCCGGGTAGCCGGTGAGGACCACGGCCGCCGGGAAGGTACGGGTCCGGTACTGCGGCTGGAAGTACTCCGGCGGCAGGTAGACGAACGCGGGCGAGGCGATGTGCGTCGTCCGGCCCACGATGCCGACCTGCTGGATCTGGCCCGAGACCTGGGGCCGGTCGCCGTCGCCCAGCCGCACATGCTGGGTGCCGATCACCTGGAGGGGGCCCTTGGTGCGGCCGTGCGCGGAGTCGTCGACGACGACCCCCGGCGCGTTCTCCCGCCCGAACAGGTCGGCCCAGCTCGCGTAGAACCCGAAGGCCTGGTTGGCGGCGAGTCCGACGCAGGCGAAGATCGCCACCTGGGTGGCCAGCAGCATGCCGACGCGTCCGGTCACCGCGCGCCAGTTGCGGCGGGCCAGACGCGGCCAGAGCCACACCGTGCCGGCGAACAGCAGCACGGCGAAGAGGATCGCCAGTACCAGCACCTTGTTGCTCGTGAGACCCATGGGCTTCCCTGCCTGCGCTTCCCGCCGCAGGGCTCACCGACGCTTCCTTGCGAGGGCTTGCCCTGGGCTTTCCCTGCCCTTTGACCCGACTTTCCGGCGGGGAGTGAACCTCTCTCCCCGAGACACCGTCCTAGAGGGCGCAATGTCGCCGGATGCCCGGATCGGCACCGGATTCAAGGTCTCTCGCAGAACTACGGGATGCGATGTCTGTCAGGATAGATGGGGAATTGTCGGACGGGGTTCCGGACCGATCCAGCAGGGTGCGGCGCATACTGCGCGGCCCGCGCCCCGAGGCCGTCCCCGCGCTGGTCGCCAGGGCCTGCGCGGTCGTCGGCCTCCTGGACATCGCCGCGGGCGTCTTCCCGCGCTTCCGGCACAGCCGTATGCACGCCATGGCCGAGGTGCTGCCGGGCTCGTTCGGGCCGTTCGCCGCGGCGCTCTCGCTCAGCGTGGGCGTGCTGTTGCTGCTGCTCGCACACGGCCTGAAGCGGCGCAAGCGCCGGGCCTGGCGCGCGGCCGTGGCCCTGCTGCCGGCCGGCGCTGCGGCGGAGTTCGTCTACCGGCACTCCGTGGCCGGGGTGGTCATCTCGCTGGCGCTGCTCGCGCCGCTGCTGATCCACCGCGCCGAGTTCGCCGCGCTGCCGGACCCGCGCAGCCGCTGGCGGGCGCTGGCCAACTTCGTCCTCATGAGCGCCGGCTCGCTGGCCCTGGGCATGATCATCGTCAGCGTGCACACGCACCGCATGGTCGGCGACCCCAGCGTGGCGGACCGGCTGACCCATGTCGTCTACGGCCTGATCGGCTTCGAGGGCCCGGTGGACTACCAGGGCAACACCTCCTGGACCGTCGCCTTCTCCCTCGGCGCCCTCGGCTGGCTCACCGCCGTCACCACCGTCTACCTGGCCTTCCGCCCCGAGCACCCGGCGGCACGCCTGACCGAGGAGGACGAGAGCAGGCTGCGCGAGCTGCTGGCCCGGCACGGCGGCCGCGACTCCCTCGGCCACTTCGCGCTGCGCCGCGACAAGGCCGTCGTGTTCTCCCCGAGCGGCAAGGCGGCGGTGACCTACCGCGTCGTCTCCGGCGTGATGCTCGCCAGCGGCGACCCGATCGGCGACGTCGAGGCCTGGCCGGGCGCCATCGAACGTTTCATGGACGAGGCCAGGGCCCACTCCTGGACGCCCGCCGTGATGGGCTGCTCCGAGACCGGCGGCGAGGTGTGGACCCGGGAGACCGGCCTGGACGCCCTGGAACTGGGCGACGAGGCGGTGGTCGACGTCGCGGATTTCTCGCTCGCCGGACGCGCGATGCGCAACGTCCGCCAGATGGTCAAGCGCATCGAGCGAGCCGGCTACGAAACCCGGGTGCGGCGCATCCGTGACCTCGGCGGCACCGAGCTGGAGCGCGTCCGGCGGGCCGCCGAGGACTGGCGCGGCACCGACACCGAACGCGGCTTCTCCATGGCACTCGGCCGGATCGGCGACCCGGCCGACGGCGACTGCCTCATCGCCACCGCGCACAAGCAGGACGCGGAACCGGGCGAGTACGGCGATCTGAAGGCGATCCTGCACTTCGTGCCCTGGGGCGAGGACGGCGTGTCCCTGGACCTGATGCGGCGCGACCGCTCGGCCGACCCGGGCATGAACGAACTGCTGATCGTGGCGGCGCTCCAGGCCGCCCCGAAGTTCGGCATCACCCGCATATCGCTGAACTTCGCGATGTTCCGCTCGGCGCTCGCACGGGGCGAGAAGATCGGCGCGGGCCCGGTGCTGCGCGCCTGGCGCGGGCTGCTGGTCTTCCTCTCCCGCTGGTTCCAGATCGAGTCGCTGTACAAGTTCAACGCCAAGTTCCAGCCGCGCTGGGAGCCGCGGTTCGTCGTCTACCGCGCCTCCTCCGACCTGCCCCGCATCGGCTTCGCCGCCATGCAGGCCGAGGGCTTCGTCGACCTCGCCCTACCGCTGCCGCGCTTCCTGCGCCGCCGCAGCGCCGCCCGGAGCGCCTGCGCGCACTCGGTCGCGGAACCGGACGTCCGCGCGGCATGACCCAGGACCGGCCCGGGCGGAACCCCCATCCCCTCCAGCACAGGGGGGTTCCGTCCGGGCCACGGCACGAAGGCCCGGAAGGCGGGGCCTACGCTGAACGTATGAGCAACTTCAGCGGGCGCGGCCGCGTGGCGGGCCTTCCGGCGTGGGGGCGGTGCGCGGTCATGGGGGTCGTGAACGTGACCCCCGACTCCTTCTCCGACGGAGGCCGCTGGTTCGACACGACCACCGCCGTCAAGCACGGCCTCGATCTGGTCGCGCAGGGCGCGGACCTGGTGGACGTCGGCGGCGAGTCCACCCGGCCCGGCGCCACCCGCGTCGACGAGGCCGAGGAGCTGCGGCGCGTCGTCCCCGTGGTGCGCGGCCTCGCCTCCGAGGGCGTCACGATCTCCGTCGACACCATGCACGCCCGCGTCGCCGAGCAGGCGCTCGCGGCCGGCGCCGCCCTCGTCAACGACGTCAGCGGCGGCCTCGCGGACCCCGCCATGATCCCCGTGGTCGCGGACGCGGGCGCGCCCTTCGTCGTGATGCACTGGCGCGGCTTCCTGGAGGGCGGCAACGTCCGCGGGGTGTACGAGGACGTCGTCACCGAGGTCGTCGACGAACTGCACGCGCGCGTGGAGGCCGTCCTGGAGGGCGGGGTCGCCGCCGACCGCGTCGTCGTCGACCCCGGCCTCGGCTTCTCCAAGGAGGCCGGGCACGACCTCGCGCTCCTGGCCCACCTCGACCGCCTCCGCGGGCTCGGCCACCCCGTGCTGGTCGCCGCCTCCCGCAAGCGGTTCCTCGGGCGGGTGCTGGCCGGCCCGGAGGGCGCGCCCCCGCCCGCACGCGAGCGCGACGCCGCCACCGCCGCCGTCTCCGCCCTCGCCGCGCACGCAGGCGCCTGGGCCGTACGCGTCCACGAGGTCCGCGCCACGGCGGACGCGGTGCGCGTCGCCCGCGCCGTCGAAGAGGCACGCACCCCCGCGAGCGCACCGGAGGACGGGGCGCGCCCCGCCGGGGATGCGCGGGCGGACGGCAGACGGGAAGCGCACGGGCCCGCCGAAGGTGACCGGTGAGCGCGCCCCACACCGACGTCGAGCAGGTGGAGGCCGCCAACACCGCCTACTACGAGGCCCTGGAGCGGGGTGACTTCGAGGAGCTGTCCTCGCTCTGGCTCACCCCCGCCGACCTGGGCGTCGACGAGGAGTACCACGACCCGGCCGACACCGGCGTGGTCTCCTGCGTGCACCCCGGCTGGCCGGTGCTCACCGGCCGCGGAGAGGTGCTGCGCTCCTACGCGCTGATCATGGCGAACACCGACTACATCCAGTTCTTCCTCACCGACGTGCACGTCTCGGTGACCGGCGACACCGCCCTGGTGAACTGCACGGAGAACATCCTCAGCGGTGGCCCCGCCCCGGCGGCCGGCGGCGAGCTCGGCCCGCTGGTGGGACAGCTCGTCGTCGCCACCAACGTGTTCCGCCGCACCGGCCTCGGCTGGAAGCTCTGGTCCCACCACGCCTCGCCCGTTCTGGCCGAAAACGACGGTGCCGAGGACGACGACACACCCGCCTGAGTGGGTAGGCGCCCGGGGCAGGAACGCGGAGTGGCCGGAATCACGGACTTCGGGAAAAGGGCCGCCCACCGGTCCGTGAGCAACCGGGTTCTCCAGGGGAAACACACGATGAAACCTGCCGGGCACGGCTCGCCCCGCCTCCCCGAGGCCCGGCCCCGTCAGTGCCCGCAGGTAGATTCGTGCCAGGCCGGTGTGCCGCCCGCACGCGGCAGGGACCGGTCGCCGCCGACGATTGCAGGAGTGATTCGCGTGGATCGTGTCGCGCTGCGCGGCCTGAGGGCCCGCGGGCACCACGGTGTGTTCCCCAAGGAACGCGAGGAGGGCCAGACCTTCCTCGTGGACATCGTCCTGGGAGTCGACACCCGGCCGGCCGCGGCCGACGACGACCTGGCGAAGACCGTGCACTACGGCATCGTGGCCGAGGAGGTCGTGGCCGTGGTGGAGGGCGAGCCCGTGAACCTCATCGAGACGCTCGCCGAGCGCATCGCCCAGGTCTGTCTGAAGCACGAGGGGGTCCTGGAGGTCGAGGTGTGCGTCCACAAGCCGGACGCCCCGATCACCGTGCCCTTCGACGACGTGACCGTCACCATCACCCGGAGCCGAGTATGAACGCGCCTTTCACCAAAGGGCCCACCGACCCGACCGTCCAGCCGGTGCCCGCCTCGGTCGTCGAGAAGGTCGACGCGGCCGACACCACGCTGCAGAACCCCAAGCGAGCCGTGATCTCGATCGGCTCCAACCTCGGCAACCGCCTGGAGACCCTCCAGGGTGCCGTCGACGCCCTGGAGGACACCCCCGGCGTCCGCGTCAAGGCCGTCTCCCCGGTCTACGAGACCGAGCCGTGGGGCGTCGAGCCCGGCTCGCAGCCGTCGTACTTCAACGCGGTGGTCGTCCTGAAGACCACGCTGCCGCCGTCGTCCCTGCTGGAGCGCGCCCACGCCGTCGAGGAGGCCTTCAGCCGGGTCCGCGACGAGCGCTGGGGCCCGCGCACCCTCGACGTCGACATCGTCGCCTACGCGGAGCACGTCTCCGACGACCCGGTGCTGACGCTCCCTCACCCGCGCGCCCACGAGCGCGCCTTCGTCCTCGCCCCGTGGCACGACGTGGACCCGGAGGCTCAGCTCCCGGGCCGGGGCGCGGTGGCCGATCTGCTGACCGCGCTCACCCGGGAAGGCGTCGAGCCGCGGGCGGACCTGGAACTCCGGCTGCCCGAGTAGTCGTTAAGGTCAGGGCGACGCAAGGTCTGCGACCGGCCCCGGTCCGGGGGAGCTGAAGGGACACCGTGAGAGAGCTGCGTATCAGGGTGCTGGCAGGCGTGTTCGTCGTCGCCGGAGTCCTGTCCTGGGCGGGCGCCCGGCTGTGGACCGCGGTGGGGACCCTCCCCGGCGTGCCGCTGGCCGCCCCCATCGTCCTCGCCCTGATCGCCGCGGTCCTGCTGGCCACGGCGCTCTCCCTGCGGGCCCGGCTGAAGGCGCAGCGCGAGCGCCGGCCCGGCGCGAAGGGGGTCGACCCCATGATGGCCGCCCGCGCGGTCGTCTTCGGCCAGGCCAGCGCTCTGGTCGCCGCCCTCGTCGCCGGCATGTACGGCGGCACGTGCGTCGCCCTGCTGGAGCTCCTCGACATCCCCGCCCGCCGCGACCAGGCCTTCTACGCCGGTTTCTCGGTCCTCGCCGGGATCGCGGTGATAGCGGCGGCCGTGTTCCTCGAACGGGTCTGCAAGCTCCCGGAGGACGACGACCAGAACCCGCCGGGGGCGCAGCCGACGGCATGAGCCCGGCGAGCGCCGTACGCGGGTGAGCGAGCGGGCGCGGCCGGGCGCCGTGCGCGTCAGCGCGCCATGATGAGGCTCATCGCCTCGTTCCGCGTCGCCGCGTCCCGCAGCTGACCGCGCACCGCCGAGGTGATGGTCTTCGCTCCGGGCTTGCGGATGCCCCGCATCGACATGCACATGTGCTCGCACTCCACTACGACGATCACACCGCGCGGCTCCAGGATCTCCATCAGCGAGTCCGCGATCTGGGTGGTGAGCCGCTCCTGCACCTGCGGGCGGCGGGCGTAGACGTCCACGAGCCGGGCCAGCTTCGAGAGGCCCGTGATCTTCCCGCTGGTGGACGGGATGTAGCCGACGTGCGCGACACCCCGGAACGGCACGAGGTGGTGCTCGCAGGTCGAGAACACCTCGATGTCCTTGACCAGCACCATCTCGTCATGACCGAGGTCGAACGTCGTCGTCAGGACGTCCTCGGGCTGCTGCCACAGTCCCGCGAATATCTCCTTGTACGCCCGGGCCACCCGTCCCGGTGTCTCCCGCAGACCTTCACGGTCCGGGTCCTCGCCGACCGCGATGAGGAGTTCGCGAACGGCGTTCTCGGCGCGCTTCTCGTCGAACTCACCGAGGAAGCCCTCGCCGTCCAGCGTCACGGGGTCGGTCATGTGAAGCCTCGTTCCTGTGTGTCTGATCTGCGGACATGCGAAATGCCGCGTCCCCCAGGCTAGAACCTGGGGGACGCGGCATGCATTCCGGGGCCGGTGGCCCGTGCGCGGGGGTCCGGTCAGTTGTCCGGACGGTCCTCCGGCACCTGCTCCGTGGCCGGGGCGTGCTCCGTCGCCGTCGACTTGACGGTGCTGATCGCCGCCGTCGAGCCGTTGGCCCCGTTCGTCAGCGCAAGCTCCTTCGGGGAGAGCACCGGCGGGCGGGTGGACGGGGTCCGGCGGGAGGAGCCGGTCCAGGCGGGCCGCGGGGGCCGCTTGACGATCGGCGCGAAGATCTCGGCGATCTCCTCCTTGCCCAGGGTCTCCTTCTCCAGGAGGGCCAGGACCAGGTTGTCGAGCACGTCGCGGTTCTCGACCAGGATCTCCCAGGCCTCGTTGTGCGCGTTCTCGATGAGCTTCTTGACTTCCTCGTCCACCAGCGCGGCGACCTCTTCCGAGTAGTCGCGCTGGTGAGCCATCTCACGGCCGAGGAACGGCTCGGTGTTGTCGCCGCCGAACTTGATCGCGCCCAGACGCTCGGTCATGCCGTACTGGGTGACCATCGCGCGGGCCGTGGTGGTGGCCTTCTCGATGTCGTTCGCCGCGCCCGTGGTCGGGTCGTGGAAGACCAGCTCCTCGGCCGCGCGGCCGCCCAGCATGTAGGCGAGCTGGTCCAGCATCTCGTTGCGGGTCGTGGAGTACTTGTCCTCGTCGGGCAGGACCATCGTGTAGCCGAGGGCCCGGCCGCGGGACAGGATCGTGATCTTGTGGACCGGGTCGGAGTTCGGCGAGGCCGCCGCGACCAGGGCGTGACCGCCCTCGTGGTACGCGGTGATCTTCTTCTCCTTGTCCGACATGATCCGGGTCCGCTTCTGCGGGCCCGCGACCACGCGGTCGATCGCCTCGTCCAGCATGTGGTTGTCGATCAGCTTCTTGTCACTGCGGGCCGTGAGCAGCGCGGCCTCGTTCAGGACGTTGGACAGATCGGCACCCGTGAAGCCGGGGGTGCGGCGGGCGACGGCGGACAGGTCGACGTCGGGCGCGACCGGCTTGCCCTTCTGGTGGACCTTGAGGATCTCCAGACGGCCCTGCATGTCGGGGCGGTCCACGGCGATCTGCCGGTCGAAGCGGCCCGGACGCAGCAGCGCCGGGTCGAGGATGTCGGGCCGGTTGGTGGCCGCGATCAGGATCACGCCGCCCTTGACGTCGAAGCCGTCCATCTCGACCAGAAGCTGGTTCAGCGTCTGCTCGCGCTCGTCGTGACCGCCGCCGAGGCCGGCGCCGCGGTGGCGGCCGACCGCGTCGATCTCGTCGACGAAGACGATCGCCGGAGCGTTCGCCTTGGCCTGCTCGAACAGGTCGCGGACGCGGGAGGCGCCGACACCGACGAACATCTCGACGAAGTCGGAACCGGAGATCGAGTAGAACGGCACGCCCGCCTCGCCCGCGACGGCGCGCGCGAGCAGGGTCTTGCCGGTGCCGGGCGGGCCGTAGAGCAGCACGCCCTTGGGGATCTTCGCCCCGACGGCCTGGAACTTGGCCGGCTCCTGGAGGAACTCCTTGATCTCGTGGAGCTCCTCGACGGCCTCGTCCGCACCCGCCACGTCCGAGAACGTCGTCTTGGGGGTGTCCTTGGTGATGAGCTTGGCCTTCGACTTGCCGAAGTTCATCACCCGGGAGCCGCCGCCCTGCATCTGATTCATCAGGAACAGGAAGACGACCACGATGAGGACGAAGGGGAGCAGCGTGAGCAGGATGCCGACGAAGGGGCTCTGCTTCGACGGCGAGACCGTGTAGCCCTTCGGGATCTGCTTGTCCTGGTACTTGGTCTGCAGCGTGTTGGCGATGGTCACGCCCTGGTCGCCGATGTAGCTCGCCTGGATCTTCGAGCTGCCGTCGACCTTCTGGCCGTCCTTGAGCTCGACCTTGATGGTCTGCTCGTCGCCCGTGACCAGCTTGGCCTGCTGGACCCTGTTGTCATTGATCGCCGCAACGACCTTGCCCGTGTCAACCGTCTTGTAGCCGCCGGACTGACCGACGACATTCATCAACACGACCACGGCAAGGACGGCCAGCACGATCCACATGACCGGCCCACGGAAGTATCGCTTCACGTCCATCCATACGGAGCGGTGCCGCCCCGTCCCTCCTGCCACAGTGAGTTTGATAAGACAGTTCTTCTGACGGTACCCCAGCATCGGGGCTCGAAGCCGCACGGTAGGGCCGACGTACCCGTCTGCTTGCTCCAACGGCTCCGGCGCCGCCGGGGTTCCCGATCACGCTCCGCGCTTGCGCCCTTCGGGGTCAGCCGCCGTAGACGTGGGGTGCGAGCGTACCGACGAACGGCAGGTTCCGGTACTTCTCGGCGTAGTCCAGGCCATAGCCGACCACGAACTCGTTCGGGATGTCGAAACCGACCCACTCCACGTCGATGGCGACCTTCGCGGCCTCGGGCTTGCGCAGCAGCGTGCACACGTTCAGCGAGGCGGGCTCCCGCGAACCGAGGTTGGAGATCAGCCAGGAGAGGGTCAGGCCGGAGTCGATGATGTCCTCGACGATCAGGACGTGCCGGCCCTTGATGTCGGTGTCGAGATCCTTGAGGATCCGCACCACGCCGGAGGACTGGGTGCCCGCGCCGTAGGAGGACACGGCCATCCAGTCCATGGTGAGGGGGGTGGACAGCGCCCGGGCGAGATCCGCCATGACCATCACCGCGCCCTTGAGGACGCCGACGATCAGCAGGTCCTTGCCCGCGTACTCCGCGTCGATCTTCGCCGCCAGCTCGGCCAGCTTCGCGTCGATCTCTTCCTTGGTGATGAGCACCTTCTCGAGGTCGGCACCCATGTCTTTCGCGTCCACCCGCATCACTTTCGGTCGTCTCACCGGCCTCGACGGCCCTCCTCCGGACTCCGCGTCAGCGGGCCGGCGGGAGGGGCCCGAATCAGCCTTGCCGAATCACCAGTCTGCCACCCTGCCGCTGGGCGACCACCCTGCCGGGCAGGTTGATGGCCTTCTGACCGCGCCAACCGGTGATCAGCCGGTCGACCTCCTCGATGTGCCGGGCGAACAGCGACCCGGCCGGGGCGCCGGCGTCGATGGCGGCACGGCGCAGGATGCGGCGGCGTACGGCGGGGGGCAGGGCGTACAGCTTGGCGCATTCCAGGCGGCCGGCGTCGTCGCGGACGGTGGCCTCGGCCTGGCCGGCCCAGGCGTCGAGGGCGTCGGCGTCGTCGCGGGAGAGCTGGGCGGTGCGCGCGAGGGCCTCCACCACGCCCTTGCCGAGGGCCTTCTCCAGGGCCGGGAGACCCTCGTGGCGCAGCCGGGAGCGGGTGTAGGCCGGGTCGGTGTTGTGCGGATCGTCCCAGACGGGCAGCGACTGGACCATGCAGGCCTTGCGGGCGGTCTGCCGGTCGATGTGCAGGAAGGGGCGGCGGTAACGGCCGCCGGCCCCCGAGACCGCGGCCATTCCCGACAGGGAGCGGATGCCGGAGCCGCGGGCGAGACCGAGGAGCACCGTCTCGGCCTGGTCGTCCCGGGTGTGGCCGAGCAGGACGGCGTGGGCCCCGTGGCGCTCGGCGGCGGCGTCCAGGGCGGCGTAGCGGGCGTCGCGGGCGGCGGCTTCCGGTCCGCCGTCGCGCCCGACGGTGACGGCGACGGCCTCGACCGGATCGAGGCCGAGGACGCGCAGCCGCTGGGCGACCTCCTCGGCGCGCACGTCGGAGCCGGCCTGCAGGCCGTGGTCGACGGTGACGCCGCCGGCCCGGACGCCGAGCCTGGGCGCCTCGAAGGCGAGGGCGGAGGCGAGCGCCATGGAGTCGGCGCCGCCGGAGCAGGCCACGAGCACGAGCGGCGACGGCGGCCGCTCCTGGGGGGCCGATGTGTCCGGTGCGGCCTGTGTGTCCAGTGTGCCCGGGGTGTCCGGTGCGCTGTGCGCCGCCGATGCATGCGCGGCCGGCGCGCCGTGGAAGGCCCGCTCGGCGGTCGCCCGGACGCGGCCCGGCGTCGACGCGCCGAGCGGGGGCTGCCCGGGGAGCTGCGCGGCCAGGGGGCCCGGCCGGGCGTGCGGGGCCGCTTGCGCGGGGTGGGGCGAGAGCTGTTCGTCGAGGATGTCGTGGAGGACGCGGCGTACCGCCAGGCGTATCGCCGCGACCGCAGGATGGGGACCCATGTCCGGTTCCCTTCACGGAGTCTTCGGGGGGTGAGCCCGATATCGGTCACTCAGAGTGCGTCGATGGTGACAGAAACAGGCCGTTCCCCGAGCATTGCACGCCTACGCATGGCCCACGGTCCCTCGGACGAGTGATTGAAGCGGCGTTCGCCTGCCGTAGGCCGGATTTCTCTGCCGGTTCCTCTTCCGGGCATCGCACACATGGTCACGGTTCGGCCCTGCGGTGCACCCGGGCGATCCAGTCCGCCGGCTTCGAGATCTCTCCCTTGGTGGGGAGGGTGTTGGGGGAGGTCCACACCCGGTTGAAGCCGTCCATGCCGACCTGCTCGACGACGGCGCGCACGAACCGCTCGCCGTCGCGGTACTGGCGCAGCTTGGCGTCCAGGCCGAGCAGCTTGCGCAGGGCCACGTCCAGGCGGGAGGCGCCCTTGGCGCGACGCTGCTGGAACTTCTCGCGGATCTCCGCCACGGTCGACACGACGTCCGGGCCGACGCCGTCCATCACGAAGTCGGCGTGGCCCTCCAGGAGGGACATCACGGCGGTGAGGCGGCCGAGGATCTCGCGCTGGGCCGGGGACTGGACCATCTCGACCAGGGAGTGGCCGCCGTCGCCCTCCTCGGCCTCGGGACGGCCGCCGGCCAGGGACTGGGCGGCCTCGCGGATGCGTTCCAGGAGCGCCATGGGGTCGACGTCCGTCTCCGCCAGGAAGGACTGGATCTCGCCCTCCAGGTGGTCGCGCAGCCAGGGCACGGCGGTGAACTGCGTGCGGTGCGTCTCCTCGTGCAGGCAGACCCACAGGCGGAAGTCGTGGGGGTCGACGTCGAGTTCGCGCTCGACGTGGACGATGTTGGGGGCGACGAGCAGCAACCGGCCGCCGCCGGGCGAGTCGGGGGAACCGCCGGCCGGCAGGTCGCGGGCGGCGGGCGCGAAGGTCTCGTACTGGCCGAGGACGCGGGAGGCGAGGAAGGACAGCAGCATCCCGAGTTCCACGCCGGTGACCTTGCCGCCGACGGTGCCGAGGACCGCGCCGCCGGGGGTGCCGCCGCGCCGCTCCTGCATCTTGTCCAGGAGCGGTTTGAGGATCTCCCGGAACCCGGCGACGTTCGCCCGGACCCAGCCGGGGCGGTCGACCACGAGAACAGGGGTGTCGTGGGCCTCGCGCGTACCCAGGCGGGTGAAGCCGCGGACATGCCCCTCGGACGCCTTGGCGTGCCGGCGCAGCTCCGCGACGACGGCCCGTGCCTCGTCCCGGCTCACCTCGGGCCCCGGTCGCACCAGTCGGGTCGCGGTCGCGACCGCGAGATTCCAGTCGACCATCCCGGAACTTGCCGCACCACCGATGCTCGTCATGTGTCAACGGTACGTGAGCCCCGCCACTCCGGGCAGGCCGTGACGCTGGGCGGATGTGTCCTTCGTGTTCCGGCCACGGCCAGTACGCCACAGGCGTGCCGAACCGGCCGGGGCCGGTCGTGGGCAGGGCCGTGTCAGGCGCAGGTGCACGTCGCCAAGGTGGTGGCCGCGTGGTCCAGGGCCCTCTGCGCTGCTTGCGGGGCCGTGGTGTCTTCCGCGAGGAAGGCGAAGGCCAGGAGGTGGCCGTTGCGGGCGACGACCGTGCCCGCGAGGGTGTTGACGCCCGTCAGCGTGCCCGTCTTGGCCCGTACGAGCCCGGCCGCGCCGTCCGTGTAGCGGCTGGTCAGGGTGCCGGTGAAGCCGGCGACGGGGAGGCCGGTGAGGACCGGGCGGAGTCCGGGGCCTGCCGGGTCGGCCGCCTTGGCCAGCAGGGCCGTGAGCAGGTCCGCGGTGAGCCGGTCGGCGCGGTCGAGTCCGCTGCCGTCGTGGAAGTCGGCGCCCGTCAGGGGCAGGTCGAGCTTCTTCAGCTGGGCGGTGATCGCGGCGGCGCCCCCGGCGAAGTCCGGCCGTCCGCCCGTCGCGGCGGCCGTCTGGCGGGCCAGGGCCTCGGCGATGTCGTTGTCGCTGTTGGTGAGCATCCGTTCGACCAGGCTCGACAGCGGGGGCGAGGAGACGGTGGCCAGGGTCTCCGCGCGGCCGGTGGCCTCCGCCGTACCGGCGACCGTGGCCCGGACGCCGTGGCCGGACAGCAGGTCGGCGAAGGCGCGGGCCGCCTCCGCCGCCGGGTCGGCCACGCGCGGGGCCGGGCCGCTGGTCGAGTCGCCGATGCGGCCCTCGTCGGCCATCAGGGCGCTGACCGGGGCCAGGTTGTCGTTCACGCCGATGGGGTGCAGGAGGGCACCGGCGTACAGGCTGGTGTCGTAGGAGAGTGTCACCTCGGTCACATGACGCCTGGTCAGCGCGGTCGCCGTGTCGGCGGCGAGGGTGCGCAGGCTCGCCAGGTTCCCGGCGTCCTTGCGGGCGGTGAGCGTGGGGTCGCCGCCGCCGATCAGGACGAGTTTCCCGGTACCGGGTTCCAGGGCGGCGCGGGTGGTGAGCCGGTGGTCGGGGCCGAGGGCGGACAGCGCGGCGACGGCGGTGGCGATCTTGGTGGTGGAGGCGGGGACGTGCGGGTCGCCGGCGCTCTGGCCGTAGAGCCGCTCGCCGGTGGTGACGTCGACGACGGCGGCCGCCCGGCGGCTGCCGAGAGCGGCGTCCCGCACCAGCGGGTCCAGGGCGGCCGCGACGGCGGAGGCGTCCGACGCCGGCCGCGCCGGGTCTCCGGAGCCGCCGAGACCCACGAGCACCGGAACGGCGCTGGGCGCGGGCTTCGCCCCGCCGCCGGACACGGATCCGGGCACATCGGACGCGTCCGACGGATCCGGCATACCGGACCGGCGACCGTGATCTGCGCCACCCGCGCGCTCCAGGGCCACGGCCCGGTCCCGCTCGGCCGTACGCTGGCCGGAGGAGTCCCAGGGTCCGGCGGCGGTCACCGCACCGGCGGCGAGCGCGAGCCCGGCCGTGGCGGCACCCGCGGTGTACTGCCAGGTCCGCGGCTCGGCGAGCCGCGTCCCGGCGGCCCCCGCGAGTCGCGCGACCCGCGGTTTCACGGCCCGCGCGGCCCGTACGAGCCGCGGCCGTGCGGCCCGTGCGAGACGGGCCAGGCGCGGTCTCGCGGCCCGCCAGGCTCTCAGCTCCGGCACGACCACCAGCCCCTTTCGCGATCACACACCTGCGTGAGGGACACTTAATCACCAGAACTATGTGCTGATCATGGAGGAGCCACCGGTGGAGTTCGACGTCACGATCGAGATTCCGAAGGGTTCGCGGAACAAGTACGAGGTGGACCACGAGACCGGTCGTATCCGCCTGGACCGTCGACTCTTCACTTCGACCAGCTACCCGGCGGACTACGGCTTCGTCGAGAACACCCTCGGCGAGGACGGCGACCCGCTGGACGCGCTGGTCATCCTGGACGAGCCGACCTTCCCCGGTTGCCTCATCAAGTGCCGCGCGATCGGCATGTTCCGCATGACCGACGAGGCCGGCGGCGACGACAAGCTGCTGTGCGTGCCCGCGTCCGACCCGCGTGTGGAGCACCTGCGGGACATCCACCACGTGTCGGAGTTCGACCGTCTGGAGATCCAGCACTTCTTCGAGGTCTACAAGGACCTGGAGCCCGGCAAGTCCGTCGAGGGCGCCGACTGGGTGGGCCGCTCCGACGCCGAGGCGGAGATCGAGCGTTCCATCAAGCGTTTCCAGGAGCACGGCGGTCACTGAGCCCCGCGCCTCCCACAGGCCGCGCCGTCCCCACGGGGGCGGTGCGGCCGTTCGCGTACGCGCGGCCGTTCGCGTACCGGTACGTCCGTCTGCGCATACTGAGGCAGACGGAAGGTGTCGTTCAGGGAGCGTTTCTCAGTGACGGACGCGGAGGACCGCAAGCCGCAGTCGGACGAGGCGCGGAGTGCGTTCAGGGCTCCCGCCGGGTCGTCGGTGACCCAGGTGACCCAGATGATCCCGGTGGTACCGGCGGCCGACG
The DNA here is from genome assembly GCF_043081205.1 of Streptomyces sp. NPDC014889. Classification (NCBI taxonomy): domain Bacteria; kingdom Bacillati; phylum Actinomycetota; class Actinomycetes; order Kitasatosporales; family Streptomycetaceae; genus Streptomyces; species Streptomyces sp. NPDC014889. Next base: position 579,183 of record NZ_JBIBWH010000002.1, on the reverse strand, counting down.
GAGAGTCGTCCACGACGTCCGAGTTCGCCGTACCCGAGGGGCTGACGGCGCGCAGGACGGGGACCGCCGAGTCGGAGACCACGTCCGAGTTCGCCGTGCCGAACGGACTCGACGTCGCGCCGCAGCCGGCCGTGGAGCCGGAGGGGTCCGCCTTCAGCCCGCCGCGCACCTACAGCGCCCGCCAGGCCCCGCCCGCCTTCACCCCGGCGGGCGGCATCCCGGCGATCAACCTGCCCAAGGACGTCCCCTGGCAGGACCGGATGCGCACCATGCTGCGCATGCCGGTGACCGAGCGGCCCGCGCCCGAACCGGTGCAGAAGGCGGAGGAGGAGGGTCCCGCCGTCCCGCGCGTGCTCGACCTGACCCTGCGTATCGGCGAGCTGCTGCTCGCGGGCGGTGAGGGCGCCGAGGACGTGGAGGCGGCGATGTTCGCGGTCTGCCGTTCCTACGGCCTGGACCGCTGCGAGCCGAACGTCACCTTCACCCTGCTGTCGATCTCCCACCAGCCGTCCCTGGTCGACGACCCCGTGACGGCGTCGAGGACGGTACGCCGCCGGGGCACCGACTACACGCGCCTGGCGGCCGTCTTCCGGCTCGTCGACGACCTGAGCGACCCGGAAGCCCACATCTCCCTGGAGGAGGCCTACCGGCGGCTGGCGGAGATCCGCCGCAACCGGCACCCCTACCCCGGCTGGGCGCTGACCGCGGCCGCCGGGCTGCTCGCGGGCACGGCCTCCGTCCTGGTCGGCGGCGATCTGATCGTCTTCGTGGCCGCGGCGCTCGGTGCGATGCTCGGCGACCGGCTGGCGTGGCTGTGCGCGGGGCGCGGGCTGCCGGAGTTCTACCAGTTCACGGTCGCCGCGATGCCGCCGGCCGCACTCGGCGTCGCGCTCACCGTGGCGCACGTCGACGTGAAGGCGTCCGCCGTCATCACCGGTGGGCTGTTCGCGCTGCTGCCGGGGCGGGCGCTGGTGGCGGGCGTGCAGGACGGCCTGACCGGCTTCTACATCACCGCCTCCGCGCGCCTGCTGGAGGTCATGTACTTCTTCGTCGGCATCGTCACCGGCGTGCTGCTGGTCCTGTACTTCGGTGTGAAGCTGGGCGCCGCGCTCGACCCGGACGCCGCGCTCGCCATGAGCCGGCGGCCGGTGCTCCAGATCGTCGCGGCGATGCTGCTGTCGCTGACCTTCGCCGTGCTGCTGCAGCAGGAGCGGTCCACCGTGCTCCTTGTGACGCTCAACGGCGGCGTCGCGTGGTCGGTGTACGGCGCCATGCACGACGTCGGCAACATCTCGCCGGTGGCGTCCACGGCGGTGGCGGCCGGCCTGGTGGGCCTGTTCGGGCAGTTGCTGTCCCGCTACCGGTTCGCGTCCGCGCTGCCGTACACGACCGCCGCGATCGGGCCGCTGCTACCGGGTTCGGCGACGTACTTCGGTCTGCTGTCGATCGCGCAGAACAACGTCGACAAGGGGCTGGTGTCGCTGGCCAAGGCGGTGTCGCTCGCCATGGCCATCGCGATCGGGGTGAACCTCGGCTCGGAGATCTCCCGGCTGTTCCTGAGGGTGCCGGGCGCCGCCTCCGCCGCGGGGCGCCGGGCCGCGAAGCGGACCCGCGGGTTCTGACCCGCGGGGCCCGGCTCCGCGGGACCTACGGGGCGCGGTAGTAGCCGCCGTTGTCCGGGTACTGCGGGGGGTTCTGGTCGTAGCCGCCCTGGCCCTGCTGCTCGCCGTACGGCTGCTGCGGGTACGGCTGCGCGTACTGCTGCTGGCCGTAGCCGTACTGCTGCTGCTCCTGCGCGGGCCCGTTCTGCTCGCCGTACTGGTGCGGCGGCTCGATGCGGCGCAGGCGGGTCGTGGCGTCGTCCATGACCGGCTGCTGGAACTGCTGCGGCTGCTGCTGCCCGTACGGGCCGGCGGCGGGCTGCGGGGCGCGGCCGGCCGGCTCCTCGGGGGCGTTCTTCGCCTTGGAGCGGGCGCGCAGGAACTCGATGATGATCGGGACCACCGAGACGAGGACGATCAGGATGAGGATCGCCTCGATGTTGTTCTTGACGACGCCGATGTTGCCCAGCCAGGAGCCGAGGAGCGTCACGCCCGCGCCCCACAGCACACCGCCGATGACGTTGAAGACCAGGAAGGAGCGGTACCGCATGCCACTGACGCCCGCGATGATCGGCGTGAACGTGCGCACGATGGGCACGAAGCGGGCCAGGACCAGGGACTTCGGGCCGTACTTCTCGAAGAACTCGTGCGCCTTGGTGACGTTCTCCTGCTTGAACAGGCGGGAGTCGGGCCGGTTGAAGAGCGACGGCCCGACCTTCTTGCCGAACATGTAGCCCGCCTGGTCGCCCAGGATCGCGGCGAGGCAGATCAGGGCGATGGCGCCCCACAGCGGGAAGTCCAGCTGCTTCGACGTGATCAGCAGACCGCAGGTGAACAGCAGGGAGTCACCCGGCAGGAAGAAGCCGATGAGCAGACCCGACTCGGCGAAGACAATGAGGAGCAGGCCCCAGATGCCGAACGAGTTGAGCAGGTGGTTCGGATCCAGCCAGCTCGGGCCGAGGGCAAGCGTCGTCACGGTTCCGGACTCCTGAGGGTGGGGTGGTGCGGCGTCGAGGGGGAGGCGAAGCCTCGTGCGGTGCCGCACAAAGCTACCAACGCAAGGTATACGCCCAAGGTTCCAAGGGTGTCCGGGGGATGGCGCCGCGCGGTCCTCTCACGCCAAGCTTGCGCCATGAACATCGAGGAATACGGCGGCGGCCAGGAGCCCGAGCCGGATGTGCTGGTCGTGACGACGAACGACGTACCCGGCCACCGGGTGGAGAAGGTGATCGGCGAGGTCTTCGGGCTGACGGTCCGGTCCCGGCACCTGGGCAGCCAGATCGGGGCGGGTCTGAAGTCGATGATCGGCGGTGAGCTCAAGGGGCTCACCAAGACGCTGGTGCAGACCCGCAACCAGGCCATGGAGCGGCTCGTCGAGCAGGCACGCGCGCGGGGCGCCAACGCGGTGCTGGCCTTCCGCTTCGACGTGACCGAGGCGGCGGACGTCGGCACGGAGGTGTGCGCCTACGGCACGGCCGTGGTCCTGGCCCGGGAGTGACCGCCCGGGGCCCGGGTGCCGCGGGACCCGGGCCCCACGACGCTCCTACGAGGTGTGCCGCTCGGCGTTGGCGAGGATCGCGTCGTGCAGATACGCGGCCAGGCCGGGCCTGATCTGCTCGTACGTAGCGGTGAAGCGGGGGTCGGCGACGTACATCCGCGCCAGGCAGGTGTGCATCTCGTGCCCGCAGTCGTAGTAGCTGCCGGAGATGAACCGGCGGTGCTCCTCGGCCACGTCCATGGCGGCCTCGGAGCCGGCCGGCGTACCCGCGTCGAGCAGCGCGGCCATGCGCCGGTGGATCGCGTCCTGCTCCTCGGTGAGCCGCTTCCAGTCCTCCTTGGTGTACGAGGCGGTACGGCGCTGGGACTGCCGGTAGGCCTCCGTGCCGCCCCAGCGCTGCCGGACCTCGTCGGCGTATCTGTCGGGGTCGTGGTCGCCGAAGACCTCGAACCGCTCCTCGGGCGTGAGATCGATGCCCATCCTGCGTGCCTCCATGGCGTGTTCCACGGCCTCGGCCATCTTCTTCAGCTTCTCGATCCGGGCGGTCAGCAGTTCGTGCCGGCGGCGCAGGTGCGCGGCCGGGTCCGCATCCGGGTCGTCGAGCAGGGCCGCGACCTCCTCGAGCGGGAAGCCGAGCTCCCGGTAGAACAGGATCTGCTGCAGCCGGTCGAGGTCCGCGTCGCCGTAGCGCCGGTGGCCCGCGTGGCTGCGCTCGCCCGGGACGAGCAGGCCGATGTCGTCGTAGTGGTGCAGGGTGCGCACCGTCACTCCGGCGAATCCGGCGACCTGTCCCACGGAGTAGCTCACTTCCGCTCCTTTCTCGGTACGCCGTCCACGGTGGCTCCTCACGCCGCGTGAGGTGCAAGCGTGTTTCGTTCCGGATGTTGTGTCGCTTTCGTCCGCTTATCGTGAGCCCGTGGCCCAGGACACCGCACAGCAGGCACCGACCGCCCCGGCGGCCCCGGCCCGCGCGCTGCTGCCGCTGATCCTGCCCGCGCTGGCCGTCGGGGTCGGCTCCAGCCTGCTGTTCCTGCTGGTGAGCGGGGTGGCTGAGCAGTTACAGGGGGTTCTGTGGGAGATCCTGCCCGACGCCCTGGGCATCGGGCGTCACTCGGTGGTCTGGACGCTGGCCGTGCTCACCGCGACCGGCGTCCTGGTGGGACTGGTGGTGTGGCGGGCGCCGGGGCACGCGGGCCCGGACCCGGTGACGCTGGGTCTGACGGCAGCCCCGGTGGCGCCGGCCGTGCTGCCGGGGCTGCTGGTGGCCGCCATGCTGATGCTGGCCGGCGGGCCGAGCCTCGGCCCTGAGAACCCCATCATCATGGCGAACGTGGCCCTGGCGTTCGCGCTGGGCCGCCGGCTGCTGCCCCGGCTGCCGGGCGCGCTGTGGCCGGTGCTGGCGGAGGCAGCGACGATCGGCGCCCTGTTCGGCACCCCGGTGGCCGCCGCGCTCGTGATCTCCGAGGCGCTGGCCGGACGGCCGGCCAAGGGGGCGCTGTGGGACAACCTCTTCGCGCCGCTGGCCGCCGGGACCGCGGGCGCCATGACGACCGCGCTGATCGCCCGCCCCACCTTCGACCTGGGTCTGCCGCCCTTCGGGCGACCGCACTGGGGAGACCTCCTGGCCGCGCTGGTGATCGCCTCCGCGGCCGCGCTGCTCGGCCTGCTCGCCGTGTACGCCTTCCCGTACGTCCACCGCGCCTTCTCCCGGCTCGGGCACCCGATGCTGGCCCTGCCCGTCGGTGGGCTCGTGCTCGGTCTGCTGGCGGTGCTCGGCGGCCCCCTCACCCTCTTCAAGGGGCTGTCGGAGGTCGCGGAGCTGACCCGCGATCCCGGCGCCTGGACGGCGGGGCAGTTCGCGACCATGACCGTGGTGAAGCTGGCCGCGCTGCTCGTCGCCGCGTCCTGCGGGTTCCGCGGCGGGCGGATCTTCCCGTCCGTGTTCGTCGGCGCCGCCTTCGGACTGACCGCGCACGCCCTCGTGCCCGCCGTGCCCGAATCGCTCGGCGTGGCGGCGGGCGTACTGGGGATGCTCCTGGCCGTCACCCGGCAGGGCTGGGTGAGCCTGTTCACGGCCGCGGTACTCGTGTCCTCTCCGACCGTCCTCGCCCTGCTGTGCGCCGCCTCGCTGCCGGCCTGGCTGCTGGTGACCGGCAGGCCGCTGATGCAGCTGAGGAAGGACGGTACGGCGATCCGCTGACCCCGCAGCCCCTCCCCCGCTCCTACGCACCCTCCGGACCCAGGAACCCATCGACCGCGTCGACCCCGCAGGAGACAGCCCATGCCGCTGCACCGAGGACACGAGAAGCCCGACGAGCGCCCCCTGTCCGTCAACCCCTTCTACGGGGAGGCGAATCCGGCCGTCGAGATGGCCGAGGCGCCGCCCAAGCACCGGCTCGGCGACACGCCTTTGCCGCCCTCGACGGCGTACCAGCTCGTGCACGACGAGCTGATGCTGGACGGCAACGCACGGCTGAATCTGGCCACGTTCGTCACGACCTGGATGGAGCCGCAGGCCGGCGTCCTGATGAACGAGTGCCTCGACAAGAACATGATCGACAAGGACGAGTACCCGCGCACCGCCGAACTGGAGCGGCGCTGTGTGGCGATGCTCGCCGACCTGTGGAACGCGCCCGATCCCTCGGCCGCCGTGGGCTGTTCGACGACCGGGTCGAGCGAGGCGTGCATGCTCGCCGGGATGGCGCTCAAGCGGCGCTGGGCACGGCGCAACGCCGACCGCTACCCCGGCCGGGACGCCCGCCCCAACCTCGTCATGGGCGTCAACGTCCAGGTGTGCTGGGACAAGTTCTGCAACTTCTGGGAGGTCGAGGCACGCCAGGTCCCCATGGACGGCGACCGCTACCACCTCGACCCGCGGGCCGCCGCGGAGCTGTGCGACGAGAACACCATCGGGGTCGTCGGCATCCTCGGCTCCACCTTCGACGGCTCCTACGAGCCGATCGCGGACCTGTGCGCGGCCCTGGACGCCCTGCAGGAACGCACGGGCCTCGACATCCCCGTGCACGTCGACGGCGCCTCGGGCGGCATGGTCGCGCCCTTCCTCGACGAGGACCTGGTCTGGGACTTCCGGCTTCCGCGGGTGGCCTCGATCAACACGTCGGGGCACAAGTACGGGCTGGTGTACCCGGGTGTCGGCTGGGCGCTGTGGCGGGACGGCGAGGCACTGCCCGAGGAGCTGGTCTTCCGGGTCAACTACCTGGGCGGCGACATGCCGACCTTCGCGCTGAACTTCTCCCGGCCCGGCGCGCAGGTGGTCGCCCAGTACTACTCGTTCCTGCGGCTGGGCCGCGAGGGCTACCGGCTGGTGCAGCAGGGCACCCGGGACGTGGCCCGCCACCTCGCCGAACGGATCGAGGCGCTCGGCGACTTCCGGCTGCTGACCCGCGGCGACCAGTTGCCGGTGTTCGCCTTCACCACGGCACCGGACGTGCAGGGCTTCGACGTGTTCGACGTGTCCCGGCGGCTGCGCCAGTACGGCTGGCTGGTGCCCGCGTACACCTTCCCGCCGAACCGGGAGGACCTGTCCGTGCTGCGGGTGGTCTGCCGCAACGGGTTCTCGGCGGACCTCGCCGAGTTGTTCCTCGACGATCTCAACCGGCTGCTGCCCGAACTGCGCCGCCAGCCGCACCCGCAGACCCGGGACAAGAACGCGGCCACCGGGTTCCACCACTAGAACCTCTGGGTCCACCGCTGGAAACCTCTAGAACGGGAAGCCGCTCCGGCCGTGCTGGACCGAGATCCACTTCAGCGTGGTGAAGGCGTCCAGGGTCGTCTCGCCGTTCAGGCGGCCGATGCCGGAGTGCTTCTCGCCCCCGAAGGGGACGAGCGGCTCGTCGTGGACGGTGCCGTCGTTCACGTGGAACATGCCGGTGTCGATCCGCCGGGCGAAGGCGACGCCTCGTTCGACGTCCGCCGTGTGGACGGCGCCGCTGAGGCCGTACGGGGTGTCGTTGACGATCCGGACCGCCTCCTCCTCGCCGTCGAACGGGACGACGAAAGCGACCGGACCGAAGACCTCCTGGCGGAGCAGGGAGGAGTCGGCGGGCAGGTCCGTCAGGACCGACGGCTCGACGAGGTTGTCGTTGGTGGCGCCGCGCAGCAGGGCCGTGGCCCCCTCGGCGATCGCCTGCTCGACGGCGCCCGACACCGCGTACGCCTGCGTGGAGTTGATCACCGGGCCGATGACGGTCTCCGGGTCGCGCGGGTCGCCGACCTTCAGCGAACCGACCTTGGCGACGAACTTCGCGGTGAACTCCTCGGCGACCGAGCGGTCCACCAGGATCCGGTTCGCCGCCATGCAGACCTGGCCCTGGTGGACGTACCGGCTGAAGACGGCCGCGTCGACCGCGTAGTCGAGGTCGGCGTCGTCCAGGACCACGACCGCGCTGTTGCCCCCGAGTTCCAGGACCGAGCGCTTGAAGTGGGAGGCGCAGACGGTGGCGATGTGGCGGCCGACCTGGTCGGAGCCGGTGAAGGAGATGACCTTGGGGACGGGGTGCTCGATGAAGGCGTCGCCGATCTCCGCGATGTCCGTGACGACGACGTTGAGCAGACCGGCCGGCAGACCCGCGTCCTCGAAGATCTTCGCGATCAGGGAGCCGCCGGTGACCGGGGTGTCCTGGTGCGGCTTGAGCACCACGCCGTTGCCGAGGGCGAGCGCCGGGGCGACCGACTTGAGGGACAGCAGGAAGGGGAAGTTGAAGGGGCTGATGACGCCCACGACGCCGACCGGCACCCGGTAGACGCGGTTCTCCTTGCCGACGACCGGGGAGGGCAGGATCTTCCCCTCGGGGCTCAGCGCCAGATGGATCGACTCGCGCAGGAACTCCTTGGCGAGGTGCAACTCGAAAGCGGCCTTCAGACGGGTGCCGCCGAGCTCGGCGATGATCACGTCGGTGATCTCCGGCTCCCGCTCCTCGACCAGCCGCAGCGCCTTCTCGAAGACGGCTCTGCGGGCGTAGGGGTTGGTCGCGGCCCACTCCTTCTGGGCGCGGGCGGCCGCGCGGTAGGCCTGATCCACCTCGTCGACCGTGGCTATGGTGATCGAGGCCAGCTTCTCCCCGTCGTACGGATTGAAGTCGATGATGTCCCAGGAGCCGGTCCCCGGGCGCCACTCGCCGTCGATGTACTGCTGGGCCAGGTCGGTGAAGTAGGACGACATGTGCTCCCTCGATCCCCTGCTGCGAGACGGTCGAAGCAGTCGGAGCCCCGGATCAACTCCCGATCACTTCTTCACGGTCTGATCGCGTGTCATCGTACTTGCGAGCGAAGCGGGTTGCTGTGCGATGCGTGTTTCCGGGGGGGTTCCCTACGAGAGCTGGAGCAGCCCCCGCAGCAGGTCGCGGCTCCCGTCCGGGCCGGGTCCGTCGTGCTGGAGCTCCTGCAGCGTCCTCTCGTACTGGGCGACGTCCTCGGGCTTGTCCAGGTAGAGGGCGCTGGTGAGCTGCTCCAGGTAGACCACGTCCGAGAGGTCCGACTCGGGGAAGCTGAGGATGGTGAAGGCCCCGGACTCGCCGGCGTGCCCGCCGAGGCCGAACGGCATGATCTGCAGCCGTACGTTGGGCCGCTCGGAGATCTCGATCAGGTGCTGCAACTGCCCGCGCATCACGTCGCGGTCGCCGTGGGGGCGGCGCAGGGCGGCCTCGTCCAGGACGATGTGGAGGTCCGGCGCGTTCTCCGAGACGAGGTACTTCTGCCGCTCCATGCGCAGCGCCACCCGCCGCTCCACGTCGGCCTCGCTCGCGCCCTGCATACCGCGCCGGACCACCGCCCGGGCGTACGCCTCGGTCTGCAGCAGTCCGTGCACGAACTGCACCTCGTAGACGCGGATCAGCGACGCCGCGCCCTCCAGTCCCACATAGGTGGGGAACCAGCTGGGCAGGACGTCGGAGTAACTGTGCCACCAGCCCGCGACGTTGGCCTCCCTGGCGAGGGAGAGCAGCGACGTGCGCTCCGTCTCGTCCGTGATGCCGTACAGGGTCAACAGGTCTTCCACGTCTCGGGTCTTGAAGCTCACCCGGCCCAACTCCATCCGGCTGATCTTCGACTCCGAGGCGCGAATCGAGTACCCGGCCGCCTCGCGCGTGATCCCCCGCGCTTCCCGCAGTCGCCTGAGTTGCGAGCCGAGCAGCATGCGCCGCACCACCGATCCTGGCTCTCCCGCGCTCACGTTCGCCAGCCTCCCCAACCGTCTTCAGGGGCCGCAGTCTGCCACTAATTCACTCCGAGCTGTACTCGCGCGATTACGGAAACGGAAAGAGATCAAGGAATCCCCACGAGCGCCGGCCGGGCGGGAGACCGGTGGATGACGAGAGGATGGCGGAAAAAAATGGCCAGTAAGCGGTACGGGGAGGCTCAATTCGGTCGCGTGCACGTGCATCTGCCCTTGCATCTGCTCTAAGCATCCGAAAGCATGGTCTCGCGCCACCGCTGCATCGCAACGACCGCGGATTACCGGGAGTGCCTCGCATGGGGACGAATGGATCGACCATGCTCGAGCCGTTACGGCAGGGCCTTCCCCCGCTGGACCCCGCGGCCGTGGCCAGCGCGGCCTCCTGCGCGCTGCCCGCCCGCTACGAAGCGGTGCGCGAGGCAAGACGGTTCACCCGCGCGACCCTTGACCGGTGGAAGCTGGACGAGCGGTTCGAGGACGTCTGCCTGGTGGTCTCCGAGCTGGTCACCAACGCCCTGCGGCACGGGGTGCCGGTGCCGCAGCCGGAGGGCGCGTGCGATCACGACTCGCCCGTGCGGCTCCATCTGCTGCGCTGGACCGGGCGGCTGGTGTGCGCGGTGCGCGACCCCAGCCGGGAGAGCCCGGTCGCCCGCGAGACGGACGACTTCTCGGCGGAGTCGGGCCGCGGCCTCTTCCTCGTCGACTCCTTCAGCGACGGCTGGGGCTGGCACCCGCTGACCGGCAGCCTGGACGGCAAGGTGGTCTGGGCGCTCTTCCGGCTGCCCCCCGCCGAATGACGAACCGCGGCACTCTTCCACGCCATTGTTCTACGCGCGTCACCAGGTGTCGCGCACCCCTCTTGCGGAGTCACACCTCTCGCCGGAGGGCGGGTCAGCCCGCTATCAGGTGGTCGAACTCCCCGTCCTTGACGCCGAGGAGCATCGCCTCGATCTCCGCGCGCGTGTAGACGAGCGCCGGGCCGTCGGGGAAGCGGGAGTTGCGCACCGCCACGTCTCCGCCCGGCAGTCGCGCGAACTCCACGCAGGAGCCCTGGGAGTTGCTGTGCCGGCTCTTCTGCCAGGCCACCCCGTGCAGCCCCGCGGCCGCCATGCCGTTGTACACGTCGCCCCCGTACCCGCCCTCGACGTCGTCCACAGGTCGCTCCCCGGTGGTGCACTGGCTGGTATGGCCATTGATGCATCGGTCAACTGATCCGGATCATAGCCCTGTTCACATGCAGATGCGTGAGCAGATGCACGTGCACGGGGAGTGGTTCAGCGGTTACAGGCCTGCCGTCCGCCTCACCCGAGCCGCTCCAGCGTCTGCCCCAGAACGCGCAGGACATGCGAACGCCATCCCCCGTCCATGATCTTTCGAGCCATCATCTGCGCCGGGTCGTCCGGATCGAATCCGTCGTGCACCAGGAAGAGACGCGTTCCGCGGCCTTCCTGTTCCAACGTCCAGGTGAGTGTCCAGTCCGCGGGATTGGCCGGATCGGCATCCCTCCAGCGGACGGACAGCATCCGCTGGACGTCGTAGGCGAGGACCTCCACGTCGACGACGCCGGAGAAACGGGAGTTGGGCCGCGGGACGGAGGTCATCCGGTAGCGGTGGCCGACCTCCAGGCGGAAGTCGGCGGCACCCGGCATCTGCCACTGGGCGAGCAGCGAGGGCTCGGTCAGGGCCCGCCAGACCTTGGCCGGCGGGTGCGGATAGAACTGGTCGACGCGGATCGTGGTGAGGTCGTCGCCGTGGGGGTCGGTGGTGCTCATGTGCGATCGCCGTGGGGTGTGGGGGCTCGGGCGCGGTCACCGCAAGGGTCTCAGGCGGGGTCGTCGTCGGGCATACGGTCCAGCAGTGCGCCGAGTTCCTTCATCCGGCCGCGCCAGAACCGCTCGTACGGGTGGAGCCAGTCCTGCACCTCGGCCAGCGGGGCCGCCTCCAGACGGTAGATGCGCTGCCGTCCGGAGCGCTGCTCGGAGACGAGGCCGGCCTCCCGGAGCACCTTGAGGTGTTCCGAGAGGCTGGGGCGGCGCATGTCGAAGTGGTCGGCCAGGTCCTGGACGGGCTGCGGCCCCTCCTCGCGGAGCAGCCGCAGCACCTCGCGTCGGGTGGTGTTGGCGAGCGCGGCGAAGACGCGGTCCTCCGCGGCGGTGTCCGTCCCCTTCATGCGGTGCTCGTCCCGTTCATGGCGGCGGTCAGAAGCCTTCCTTCTCCGTCATCAGCATCAGACCGTTGCCGTCGGGGTCCGTGAAGGAGGCCATGCGCCCCCAGGGCAGGTCGTCCGGACCCTGCACGGTGACGCCCGACTGCGCGAGCCTCGCGCAGTCGGCGTCGACATCGGTCGTGACCAACATGATCCCCCGTGCCGATCCGGGCTCGAAACCCCCCATCCCCGGCCCGGAGAGCGTGAAGACCGTCTGCGCGCCGGCGGGCGCCACCTGGAGCCAGCGCCCCTGGGGCATGTCCCGGTCGGCGACGGTGCCGAAGCCGAGGACGTCCGTGTAGAAGCGCAGGGCCCGGTCCTGGTCGCCGACGGGGAGGGTGACGAAAGAGGCGTGGGTGATGTTCATGGGGACGACTTTAGGTAGGAAATTCCCTACGTGTCAACCGTAGGAAATCTCCTACCTGTAACCTCGTGCGTCACCGGCCGGTTCAGCGGCCCGAGTACGGCAGCAGCGCCATCTCCCGCGCGTTCTTGACCGCCCGTGCGAGCAGCCGCTGCTGCTGGGCCGTGACCCGGGTGACCCGGCGGCTGCGGATCTTGCCGCGGTCGGAGACGAACCTGCGCAGCAGATCGGTGTCCTTGTAGTCGATGTAGGAGATTCCTGCCTGCTCCAGGGGGTTGGGACGGGGCGCGGCGGGCTTGCGGTCGCTCTTGCGGGGCATCGGTTCAGACCTCCAGGAGGGTGTCGAATGCGGACGCCAGGCCCTTCCATGCCTCGCGCCCTGCGGCGTACTCGGCGTCGGTCAGCAGGCAGGACTCCAGCAGCCGTTCGAGACCGTCGCGGTCCAGACCGGGAGACGTGAAGACGAGGTGCTGGCAGCGGTCGCCGTGCTCCGGGTGCCAGTCCAGTGCGGCGGCGGCCCGGCGCACCGGCGGGACCAGGTCCCAGGCCGCGTCCGGCAGGGCGGCGAGCCACGGGCCCGCGCTCTCCACGCACAGCGCGCCGCCGGCCGCGTCCCAGTGCAGCAGCGTGTCGGGCCGGTCGGCCAGCCAGAACCGGCCGCGGCTGCGCGCTGCGGCGCAGGTCAGGTCCTCCAGGGCCGCGTACAGCCGCTCCGGGTGGAACGGGCGGTGGCGGCGCCAGACCAGGGTCGAGACGCCGTGCGCGTCCTCGTCGGCGGGCAGCAGCGCGCACGCCGGGTGCTGGGCCGCCGCGGCCGCCTCGACGTCGAATCCGGCGAGGGCGGCGCGGACCAGCTCCGAACGCCCGGCGGCCTCCCCCGCCCGCACCCGGGCGGGGCCGGCGCCCGCCGGGTCACCGTGGCCGATCGGGACCCGGCGGGCCGTCGGGTGGAGTTGTGCCAGCAGTGCGCGGTCCTCGTCGTCGGCCTCCGGGGAGTCGGCGACGGCGAGCACGGGCGCGTACTCCAGTTGCCGGGCGAAGGTGTCGGCGACGGTCCGCTGGTCGGTGGCGGCCGCGGCGAGCCCGCCGTCGGCCAGGTCGTCGCCGTTGCCGAGGTACGGCAGGACCAGCGCCGGGTCGACGGCGGTGACCACGCCGGTGACCGTGAGGCCGCCGGCCACCACCACCTCGGCCATCGCCTTGGGCTCCACGGAGTCCCACAGCTCGACCACCGCGAGCCGGGTCCGCCCGGCGTCGGCGATCGCGCGCAGCTCCGGCACCAGGTCCTCGCGCAGCGCGCAGCACGCGCAGTCGTTGACCAGGGGCGTCTCACCGCGGGACAGCACCCCGGAGGCGTCCCGGACGGTCCGCACGACCGTGCCCGCGGGGGCCGTCGCCAGATCGTGGTGGAGCGCGACGCCACCGGGCACCTCGGCGAGGAGCCGCGCGACGGCCGCCCTCCGGGCGTCGGCGTGCAGCCCGCCGACGATCACCACCGACAGACTCACGCCCCGCCCCGCTTCCCGTACCGGCGTTCGAAGCGCTCCACGCGCCCGGCGGTGTCCAGGACGCGGGCGGTGCCGGTGTAGAAGGGGTGGCTGACGTTCGAGATCTCGACGTCGACGACGGGGTGGGTGCGGCCGTCCTCCCACTCGATCGTCTTCTCGCTCGTCATCGTCGAGCGAGTGAGGAAGGCGTGGCCGGCGGCACGGTCACGGAAGACGACAAGGCCATAGGCCGGGTGGATTCCCTTGCGCACGGCGGCCTCAGCGCTCCTCTCGGAAGTCGGTGTGCCGGCCGGCGACCGGGTCGTACTTGCGCAGGGTCAGCCGGTCGGGATCGTTGCGGCGGTTCTTGCGGGTGACGTAGGTGTACCCGGTTCCGGCGGTGGACCGGAGCTTGACGACCGGGCGGAGTTCGTTGCGTGCCATGTCGCTATGCTACTGAAAATGAATTCCATTTACATCACCGAACGAGGAGAGGTGCGTCACCTGTGTCCGCCCACTGCATGCTGACCGGCGCCCGGCCCGGCTTCGGCAACCGCGTCTCGCACTCCCACCGCCGGACCTCACGCCGCTTCGACCCGAACATCCAGACCAAGCGCTACTGGCTGCCGGGCGAGGGCCGCCATGTGCGGCTGCGGCTGAGCGCGAGGGCGGTCAGGACCGTCGACACGATCGGCGTCGAGGCGGCCGTGGCGCGCATCCGCGCGCGCGGAGTGAAGGTCTGAGGAACCCCGAGGAACCGAGAAGCAGGGAGACGCCATGGCGAAGAAGAGCAAGATCGCGAAGAACGAGCAGCGACGGCGGACCGTCGAGCGGTACGCCGCCCGGCGGGCCGAGCTGAAGGAGATCATCCGCAGGCCGTCCTCGACGCCGGACGAACGGCTCGCCGCCGAGCGGGAGTTGCGTGGGCAGCCGCGGGACGCGAGCGCCACGCGGGTGCGCAACCGTGACCAGACAGACGGCCGGCCGCGCGGTTACCTGCGCACCTTCGGCCTGTCCCGGGTGAGCCTGCGGGAGCAGGCGCACGCCGGGCATCTGCCCGGGGTCCGCAAGGCCTCCTGGTAGGGCGCTCGTCCCTGGTAGCTTGCTGCGGTCGTACCGGCCGCCGGACGGCCGGCCGGTCTGAGACTGGGGGCTTTCCGATGACGACGGCGACCAAGGCGACCAAGGCGACAACGGCAACCGGGGCGACGGGGGCGAGCGCGGCGACGCGGATCGCGGGCGCGGTCCTGCTCGGCGCGCTCGCGCTCACCGGATGCGACAGCGGCGGCTCCAGTGACACGGGCGGAGCCTCCGCCGGCCCCGGCGCGACCGCGTCCGCGACCGGCGAGGACGGCGGCGGCGCGGGCGATTCGGCCGCCGACGAAAAGGGCGTGGACGGAAGCTGGCTCGCCACCACCGGCGGCAGGGCCGTGGCCCTGATCGTCAACGGCAGGCGGGCCGCGCTCTTCTCGACCGACCGGACCATCTGCACCGGCACGGCGGCCGAGGAGGGCACGAGGCACGTCATCCACCTCGACGCGTGCAAGGCCCGTACGACCGGCACGGTGGACTCCGTCAACAGGACCACGCTCCGCGTTACCTGGGAGGGTGGTCTCGGCATGGAGACGTACACCCGGTCCACGGGCGGGGCACTACCGTCGGGCCTGCCAACGGCGAGCCTGGGCTCCTGACGTTCGCGGGGCCGATCGCGGGGCCGGCAACCGCGCCGCCTGCTCGTGCGTGATGATCCTCGGGCACCGTCACGACCCAAGGGACCAGCTCATGCGCGCCATTCCGCTCACCGTCACCGCTCTCACCGCGGCCCTCCTGCTCACCGCCTGCGACAGCGGCGGCGACGACACCGGCTCCGGGAACAAGAACTCCGACGGCACGGCCTGCCGGATCGGCGAGCTCGGGGTCCAAGTCGGTCCCGCCAACGCCGCGCCCGCCGCCGGGGACACGGGCGATGTGCCCGTCACCGTCACCAACCGGGGCGCCCGGTGCACTCTGGAGGGCTTCCCGGGCGTCACCCTGTCCGCCGGCAAGGCGACGGCGGCCGTCCCGCAGGACACGTCCGGCAAGCCGCAGAGGCTCACCCTCGCCAAGGACGACACGGCGTCCTTCACCCTCAGGTACGTACGGGCCGCGGAGGGCGGCGCGAAGAGCCTCGCGGCGACGTCGCTGAAGCTCAGCCTGCCCGGGGCGTCCGACAGCCAGGACTTCCCGTGGTCCTACGGCCCGGTCCAGGGCAAGAAGGACGCGGGCGACCCGGACGCCTCGGTGACGGCCTTCCAGCCGGCCGGCGACTGACCGCGGCGCGCCGGATCACGCGGCCGGCGACTGACCGCGGCGCCGGTCACGCGGCCGGCGACTGACCGCGGCAGCGTTCAGGCGGGTGCGGCCCGTCGGCCGAGTGGCGGGCGGGACTTCACCTGGGCACGGTCCGCCGCCCGGGCCCCCTCCGTCCAGCCCGCCGTGTCGCTCACCCCGCGCAGCCGGGTGGTGGTCGTCTCCGGGAACAGGACGTCCACGTGGTCGGTGACCGCGACGTCCCGGGTCGCGAGCACGGGCAGCAGGTCCGCGGTGACCTGGGTCTCGGCGGCGGCCGTGAGGCGGGCGCCGACCCGGTGGGCGTAGGCGGCGAGGAAGGACTGCCGGAAGGTCTTCGTCCGCTTGCGCCCGCCCGCTCGCTGCGCGGCCTCCGCCCTGGTCATCGCCGTCGTGGCCTGGACCAGCAGCGACGCGTGAAGCAGCTCGACCACCTCCAGGTCGGCCTCGAAGCCGACGACGGTGGAGAAACCGAGGGCCTCGTTCCACACGGCGCGGCAGTGGTTCGCGGTGGCGACGGCGTCCAGCAGCACGGCCTTGGCCTGTTCGTACGGCGGCTCGACACCGATCCGGCAGGCGCCGGGAGCGTCGGGCGCCGGGGCGCGGGCGGCGAGCAGCGCCTCGTCGACGCTGTGCCGCGCCATCAGCTCCTGCGCCTTCGCGCTGAGCGCCTCCGCCTCCTCGGGGTACCCGGTCGCCTCCGCCTTGGCGAGCAGCGCCCGGATCCGGGTGAGCATGCGGGACTCGGCCCGGGGCGCGGGCGCGGGCTCGTCCAGCGGTTCGAGCGCGGGGAGCCGCAGCAGCAGGCGGTAGAGCTCCAGGACGGCGGTGACATGCGAGAAGCGGTCGGCGCGGGGCGGTTCCCCGGAGGGCAGTGCGTCGAGCTGGGCGGCCCAACGCGGGCCGCGCGGACGGTCGTCGGCCGCCTGCGCGCGGACGAGCGCCGCGAGCAGCCGTGCGTGGACCTCGCCGAGCTCCCGCCGCACGAGCCGGACGACATCGGCGGGCTGCCAGCCCCGCTGCCACGCGGTCGCCACGAACTCCCGCCCGCGCCGCAGGAGTTCGGCGTCCGCCGCGGGGTCGGACGCCAGCAGGGAGGCGCCGGTGTCGAGGGCGTCGTCGGAGGGTGTGTACAGGGCTGCCCGGAAGGCCCGGTCGACGGTGCTGGACGTGCTCACCGGTCGATGGTGCCACGAGAGGTCCGAAACTCTGTCCACACCCTGTGGACAACTCCTGACCCCAAAGGGGTGTCAACCCGCGGTTGACACCCCAAAGGGGCGCAACCTACGGTTGACACATGACGAACCCCACCATCAGGTCGAGCGTCCGTCTGGACGACCTCATCTCGGCCATCAAGACCGTCCACCAGGAACCCCTCGAACAGCTTCAGGACGCCGTGCTCGCCGCCGAGCACCTGGACGAGGTGGCGGACCACCTCATCGGGCACTTCGTCGACCAGGCCCGGCGCTCCGGCGCCTCCTGGACCGACATCGGCAGGAGCATGGGCGTCACCCGGCAGGCCGCGCAGAAGCGGTTCGTGCCCAAGGAGTCCGCCGACCTCGACCCCAGCCAGGGCTTCAGCCGCTACACGCCCCGCGCCCGCAAGGTGGTCATGGCCGCCCACGAGGAGGCCAAGGCCGCCAGGAACGCCGAGGGAACGCCCGCGCACCTGGTCCTCGGGCTGCTCACCGAGCCGGAGGCCATGGCCGCCCAGGCCGTCGAGGCCCAGGGCGTCACCCTGGACGCCGTCCGCGAGGCCGCGACCGCCGCCCTGCCGCCGGCGTCCGACGACGCCCCCGAGCTGGTCCCCTACGGCTCGGCCGCGAAGAAGGCCCTGGAACTCACCTTCCGCGAGGCCCTGCGCCTCGGCCACAACTACATCGGCACCGAGCACATCCTGCTGGCCCTGCTGGAGCTGGAGAACGGCGAGGGCGTCCTCAGCGGCCTCGGCCTGGACAAGGCGCGCACCGAGGAGTACGTCGCGGCAGCCCTGGCGGAACTGGTGAAGGACCGGGCCCGGCAGGACGAGGACCAGGAGCCGCAGGAGGGCGGCGGACAGGACGGCTGACCGCGCCCTCCTTCGTGGCAGGCCGGAGCGCCGGAACCTGAGTATCAGCATCAATGTCAGACCTGCCTGCGACACTCGCCGACATGACCGACCGGTGGGCTCTGGCACCGGCCGAGGACGGCGGCGCCGAGGTCGCCCCCCTCGGCCGGGACGGGCTGCCCGCCGGTCCGGTGCACCGTGCCGCGGACCTCGCGGAGGCGGTCCGCGGCAGACCGGACGTCGCACGATGGGTGTGGCGGTCCACCGCCGAGGTCTATCCACGCCTGCTCGCCGCGGGCGTGCGGGTGGAGCGGTGCTACGACATCGAGGACGCCGAGACGCTCCTCCTCGGCCACGAGGGGCGCCACGGCGAGCCCCGCTCGGCAGCCGCCGCCCTGGCCCGGCTGCGCGGCGGCCCCGTACCACCGGACCCGCCGCACCGGTCCGCCGAACCCGGCGCGCAGTCCTCGCTCTTCGAGCCGCAGAGAGTGCGCCTGCCGCTGACCGACCTGATCGCGGTCTACGCCGAGCAGCAGCGGCGGCACGAACGAGCCGAGCACCCCGACCGGATGCGCCTGCTGACCGCGGCCGAGTCGGCGGGCACGCTGGTGGCGGCCGAGATGAACCGCGCGGGCCTGCCCTGGCGCGCGGACGTGCACCGCGAGGTGCTGCACGAACTGCTCGGCGAGCGCTACGCGGGCGGCGGCGAGCCCCGCCGCCTGGCCGAACTCGCGGACGAGGTGTCCGCGGCCTTCGGCCACCGGGTGCGGCCGGATCTGCCCGCCGACGTGGTCAAGGCCTTCGCCCGGGCCGGGATCCGGATGAAGTCCACCCGCCGCTGGGAGCTGCGGTCCGTCGACCACCCGGCCGTCGAACCGCTGCTGGAGTACAAGAGGCTGTACCGGATCTGGGTCGCCCACGGCTGGTCCTGGCTCCAGGACTGGGTGCGGGAGGGGCGGTTCAGGCCGGAGTTCCTCGCCGGCGGCACGGTCACCGGCCGATGGGTGACCAACGGCGGGGGCGCGCTGCAGATCCCCAAGGTCATCCGCCGGGCCGTGGTGGCCGACCCCGGCTGGCGCCTCGTCGTGGCCGATGCCGCGCAGATGGAGCCGCGGGTGCTGGCGGCCGTCTCCCGCGACCCGGGACTGATGGAGGTGGCCGGCCGGGACGCCGACCTCTACCAGTCGGTGTCCGACCGGGCCTTCTCCGGCGACCGCGCCCAGGCGAAACTCGCCGTGCTCGGCGCGGTCTACGGGCAGACCTCCGGCGACGGCCTGAAGAACCTCGCCGCCCTCAGACGCCGCTTCCCGAAGGCGGTGGCGTACGTCGACGAGGCCGCGCGGGCCGGCGAGGAGGGCCGGCTCGTACGGACCTGGCTGGGCCGCACCTGTCCCCCGGCCGCCGGGGCGAGCGAGGACACGACCGGGGAGGCGGGCCTCCCGCAGGACGACCCGGCCGCCGCTCAAACCGCCGACCAGGGCTGGATGCCGGGGTACGCCTCCACCAACTCGCGGGCCCGGGGCCGCTTCGCCCGCAACTTCGTCGTGCAGGGAAGCGCCGCCGACTGGGCCCTGCTGCTGCTCGCCGCGCTGCGCCGCACCTGCCGTGACCTGGCGGCCGAACTGGTCTTCTTCCAGCACGACGAGGTGATCGTGCACTGCCCCGAGGAGGAGGCGGACACGGTCGTCGAGGCGATCCGGCAGGCCGCGGAGGTGGCGGGACGGCTGACGTTCGGCGACACCCCGGTGCGGTTCCCGTTCAGCACGGCGGTGGTCGAGTGCTACGCCGACGCGAAGTGAGCGGGCCCGGGCACCGTACGGACCCCGGCGGCGTGTTCCGGTGGGGCCCGTACGGCGTCGGACAGGTCGCACGGGGCCGCGCGGGATCCGGACCGGGTCAGACGACCGGCGGCCGGCCGAGCCGGGTCAGCCGCCACACGGTCCGCCAGCGCATGGGCCGCCGCTCCCCCGCCGGCTCGCGCAGCCCCTCCACGAACCCGCCGCACCAGGCCCTCAGCCCGGCGAGCGAACGGGTCCGCGCCAGGGTGAGCAGCGTCCACACGCCGAGGTGGACCGGGACCAGCGGGAGCGGCAGCCGCCGCCTGACCAGCCAGACCCGGTTGCGGGCGGTGACCCGGTAGTAGACGGCGTGCCGCGCGGGCGAGGTCTTCGGATGCCGCAGGAGCAGCTCCGGGGCGTAGAGGATCTTCCAGCCGGCGTCGGCGGCGCGCCAGGCCAGGTCGGTCTCCTCGTGCGCGAAGAAGAACTCCGCGGGCCAGTCCCCGGTCTGCTCCAGCATCGCCATCCGCAGGGCGTGCCCGCCGCCGAGGAACCCGGTGACGTACCCACCCCGCATCGGGTCCGAGCCGCCGATCCGCGGCACGTGCCGCTGCTGGGTCTCGCCGTGCTCGTCGGCGATGCGGAAGCCGACGATGCCCAGGCGCGGGTCGGCGGCGTACAGGTCCCGTACCCGGCGCAGCACGTCGGCGTCGACCAGGAGCCCGTCGTCGTCCAGCTCCACGACCACGTCGACGTCCCCGAACTCCCGCAGCCGGGCCAGGGCGACGTTGCGCCCGCCGGGACAGCCGAGGTTCTCGTCCAGATCGACCGCCGTGACCTCGCCGGGCAGGGACAGTCGCCGGGCGAACTCGGGCAGCCTGCACCCGTTGCCGACGATCACGATGCGGGCGGGCGCGAGGTCCTGCTTGGCCACGGACTCCAGCAGGGCGTCGACCTCGGGAGGCCGGTTGCCCATGGTCACCACCGCGACAGCGATCCTCGGCTCCACCACGGCCCTCATCCCATCCGACGACGACGGCGCCCGCGCGGCGCCCCCGTTCACCAGGATGTCGCCTCGGCGGCGCCGGTTGCTCTGACGCCACCTCACTTTGCCTCCTCTTACCCCCGCCTCGCCTCGACCCGCCCGGAACCGGCACGGAAACCCCACCCCACGCGTGAGTTCGTCAGCCGCCCGGGTGATGCCCGCCGAATTCCGCGCCGTCACCCGGTCGGGTACTGTCCGGCGAAAGATGTCCGGGAGAACCGATTCAGCCGCGTTTGTTCCCCGATCATGCCCGAGTGAGCATGCAACGCCGAAGTTCCGCACGCCGCCGGGTCGTTCCGGCCGCCGTGGGCTCCCTCCTCGCCCTGTCCCTCCTGTCCGCCGTGTCCGCCGGCGCCCAGCCCGCCGCCGGGGCGCAACGGGCCGGTGACGCGGGGCCGGCCGGTGGCGGACTCCCGTCGCGCGCCGTGCCGCAGTCCAGGCCGGTGACGGCCGCGGAGGCCCGTACGGACGCCTACCTGAGATCGCTGCGCTCCCGGCCCGTGCCGCTGCGCGGCTTCTTCGTGAGCCTGCCCAAGGGCGGGGACCTGCACAACCACCTCTCCGGGGCGGTGTCCACGGAGTATCTGATCGAGCTGGCCGCCGAGGACGGGCTGTGCGTCGAGACCGCGACGCTGACCGCCGTCGCGCCGCCGTGCGGACCCGGCACCCGTCCGGCGGCGGACGCCGGAAGAGACCGCGCCTTCCACGACGCGCTGGTCCGGGCCTGGTCCATGCAGGACTTCCCGCCCGGCGGCAACGGCCACGACCACTTCTTCGACACCTTCGGGAAGTTCGGCGAGGTGACCTGGCGGCACCGGGGCAAGCTGCTCGCCCAGGTCGCCGACCACGTCGCGGGCCAGAACCAGTTCTATCTGGAGACCATGGTCAGCCCGGCCTCGGACGGCGCGAAGCAACTCGCCGCCGAGGTCGGCTGGGACGACGATCTCGCCGCCCTGCACCGCAAGTTGGTGGCCGGTGGCAAGCTGGACAAGCTGGTCGCCGCCGCCCGCAAGGAGGCCGACGACGGCGACGCCGAGTTCCGCGCCACCGAGCGCTGCGGCACCCGCCAGGCCCGGCCCGGCTGCCGGCTCACCGTCCGCTGGATCTCCCAGGCCTCCCGGGGCAGCGCTCCGGAGCGGGTCTTCACCCAACTCGCCCTGGGCATGCGGCTGGCCGAGCGCGACCCGCGCTTCGTCGCGGTCAACCTCGTCCAGCCGGAGGACGGTGACGTGGCGCTGCGCGACTACAGCCTCCAGATGCGCATGGTCCGCTATCTGCGCGGCGCGTACCCGAGGGCCCATGTCACCCTGCACGCGGGCGAGTTGTGGCCGGGGCTGGTCAAGCCGCAGGACCTGAGGTTCCACATCGAGGAGGCCGTCGACGTCGCCCGCACCGAACGCGTCGGGCACGGCGTCGACCTCGTCCACGAGGACGGCTGGCAGAGCACGGCCCGCACCATGGCCGCCCGCCAGGTCGCCGTCGAGGTGCCCTTCTCCAGCAACGCCCAGATCCTCGGCGTGAAGGGCGCCGAACACCCCTTCACCACGTACCGCCGCTACGGCGTCCCCATCGTGCTGGCCACCGACGACCCCGGCGTGTCCCGGATCGACATCAGCCACGAGTACCAGTACGCCGCCGCGACCTACGGCCTCTCCTACCCCGAGCTGAAGGACCTCGCGCGCGCCTCGCTCCAGTACGCCTTCCTGCCCGGTGCCGGCCTGTGGCAGGGCAATCCCACCACCACGGGCTACCGGATCGTGCCCGCCTGCCGCGGTGAGCACCCCGGCCTGCCCGTATGGACCCCGGCCTGTCAGCGCCTGCTCTCCGGCAGCCCCAGGGCGGAACTCGAGTGGCGCCAGGAGGCGGCCTTCGCCACCTTCGAGCGCACACACGCCCGCACGGAACGCTGACCACCACCCTCCGCGCACCCTCGCCGGGGTGCGCGGAGGGACGGGCCTAGGAGTGAGCGGGGCTCTCGGCGGCGGGTGTGGCCTCCGGGGCCTCGTCGGCCGTACGGCCCACGGTCAGCCGCAGCGTCACGGCGGCCGCGACTCCCGCCACCAGTCCGCAGGTCAGGGCGGCCGGAACGCCGTAACCGAGGCCCGAGGACAGGTAGATCAGGCCCCAGCGCAGGCCCGCCCCGTCCGTCG
Organism: Streptomyces sp. NPDC014889; assembly: GCF_043081205.1. Lineage (NCBI taxonomy): Bacteria > Bacillati > Actinomycetota > Actinomycetes > Kitasatosporales > Streptomycetaceae > Streptomyces > Streptomyces sp. NPDC014889. Next base: position 556,486 of record NZ_JBIBWH010000002.1, on the reverse strand, counting down.
CCATCCGCAGCAACTGGCTCGCCAGCAGCCCGAGGACGGTCGCGCACACCGCGCCGACCGCCATCGCCGGAACGGTGGCCCGGGTCAGCACGACGGGCAGCCACCGCAGCGCCCACCACACCACGGCGAGCAGCAGTACGTCGGGCAGCCGGTGCAGGAGCCAGTCGCCGAGCGGCGCGCCCGCCGGGCCCGCCCAGCCACCGAGAAGCAGCCACTCGCGCAGCAGGTCACCCGGTTCGGCGAACAGCCCGCCGGCCGGGTCGAACCTCTGGAGGGACGCCGCCACCGACTGGTACGAGAGGACGACCACGGACAGTGCGACGACCACGGTCCCGGCGGTGGCGGAAAGACGGGCGGCCCGCGCCGGAACGGCCTGCCGCGGCAGCGGACCGGCGCCCTTGGCGGTGATCCAGGCCGCGAACACCGTCCCGGCCGCCGCGACCAGCGCGGTCACCACGAGGATCTGCCGCCCGGACGAGATCAGGGCCGCCAGCTGGGGCAGGAAGCGGTAACTGCCGTGCCCCTTCGAGGCGATCACCCACGGCGTGGAGACGGTCATCGCCAGGGTCCCCGCCACGAGGCCCCAGGCCCACACCGCGAGCAGCGTTGCGGGCAGCCGGCCGTGCACCGGCGGCAGCCTGCGGACCAGGTGCAGCGCCCCGGGCACGAAGAAGGCGAAGACCGCGCCGAAGCGGATCTGCGCGGCGGTGTGGTAGAGCGCCAGGTAGCGGGCCCCGTCCGGATCCGGCGTGCCGTCGACCCAGTCGGCCGCCCCGGCACCGAACCGCACGACGTCCGGAGGGTCGTACGACCAGGGGGTGAGCCAGCCTTCGAGCTCGGCGGTGGTCCGGCCGCCGAGCGCGTCGGCGGCGCCCGCCAGGTGCAGGGCCTGCGCACTCGCCCCCGCCCACCACAGCAGCGCCGTGATCAGCAGCCCCCCGACCAGCGCCGGTATCACCGCTCGCCGATACGTCATGACCGTCCCCCGCCTTCGTCCGCTCGTGGCGCGCATGCCACAGCCGGGCGGTGAGACTACGGCCTGCCGATCACGTACGGATCACGGCGCGGACCACCGCTCGCCCCGCTACTGCTCCGAGTCGGGCGGCAGCAGCCCCTCCATGGAGAGGTCCTCCAGCCCTTCCAGCGCGCCCAGTGCCTCCAGGGACAGGCCCTTCACCGGCACGCCCTCCACCGGCAGGGCCAGCTCGCACCAGATGGTCTTGCCGTCGCGGGCGTGGCGGGTGCCCCAGCGCTGGGTGAGCTGCGCGACCAGCATCAGGCCGCGTCCGCCCTCGTCGAAGATGCGGGCCTGGTGCAGATGCGGGGCGGTACTGCTGGCGTCGGAGACCTCGCAGATGATCACGCGGTCGTAGATGAGCCGCAGCTGGATGGGAGCCTGGCCGTAGCGGATGGCGTTGGTGACCAGCTCGCTCACCACCAGTTCGGTCACGAAGCCGATCTCCTCCAGGCCCCAGGCCGCCAGCAGGCGGGCGGTGCGGGCGCGGATCCGGGCCACCTCGGCCGGTTCCGCGGCGATGTCCCAGGTGGCGACCCGCGCCTCGTCCAGGCTGTGCGGCCGGACCAGCAGCAGTGCGGCGTCGTCGCTCGGGGGGTCGGGCAGCAGCGTCTTGACCACGTGGTCGCACAGCGCTTCCAGCGAGTCGCACGGCTCGGTCAGTGCCTGGCGCAGCTCTTCCAGCCCCGTCTCCAGGTCGCGCTGCCGGGTCTCCACCAGGCCGTCGGTGTAGAAGGCGAGCAGGCTGCCCTCCGGCATCTGGGCCTCCACCGTCTCGAACGGCACACCGCCGACACCGAGCGGCGGCCCGGTGGACAGGTCGAGGAAGTCGGCGCTGCCGTCGGGGGCCACGACGATCGGCGCCGGATGGCCGGCACAGGCCATCGCGCAGCGCCCGGTCACCGGGTCGTACACCGCGTACAGGCAGGTGGTTCCGACGTCCGCGGCGCCTCCGTGTTCCGGGTCGGCACCGTCGTCGGCCCCCGATTCCGCGGACTGCCGGCTCACCAGGTCGTCCAGCCGGGTGAGCAGCTCCTCGGGCGTGGGATCGACGTCGGCGAGGGTGCGCACGGCCGTACGCAGCCTGCCCATCGCCGCGGCCGCGTGGATACCGTGTCCGACCACGTCCCCGACCACCAGCGCGACCCGGGCACCGGAGAGCCCGATCACGTCGAACCAGTCGCCACCCACCCCGGCGCGGGGTGCGGCGGGCAGATAGCGGGAGGCGACCGTCACCGCCGAGTGCTCGGGAAGCTGCTGCGGCAGCAGACTGCGTTGCAGGGTGCGCGCGATCTCGTACTGGTTCTCCAGCGCGGCGGCCTTCTCTATGCTCGCCGAGGCCAGCTGGGCGAGCTGGACGAGGACCGCCTCGTCGTCGGCCGTGAATTCACCGCCGTCCATCTTGTCCGAGAGCTGGATCAGCCCCAGGTTGCGGCCGTCGGTGGCGATCAGCGGGACGGCCAGCCAGCCACGCATGGGCGGATGGACCCGGGCGAAGGAACCGAAGCCCCGCCAGGCCGGATGCGCCTCCAGCTCGCCCTGGGTCATCCGCATCGGCCGGTTTTCCTTGCACACCAGGACATAGATCCCGTCTCCGGCCGGGGGCTCGTCGAAGAAGCGGTACTCGCCGTACTTGTCCGACAGGGAGACCGCGTTGATCGCCTGGGCCCAGCGGAGGTTCGAGGTCATGCTGGTGACCGACTGGTGCGTGCCCACCAGCCCCCTGGCCTCCTCGGTGACCGTCTGGAGAGCGAATTCCAGTGAGGGTGCGGCATTGATCCGCAGACTGGCCCTGGCCAGGTCCTGCAACTGCTGTGATCGTCTGTGCTCGACCACGGCGGCGGCCGCGGCCCGCGCGTAGAGCCGGCTGTGTTCGGCCGCGTCCAGCCGCAACCGGACCTCGCTCATCACCGAGGCGCCCAGTTGCTCAAGGGCCCGCTGCTGCCCCGCGTCCCACAGCCGCGGCCTGGTGTCGATCACGTACAGCGCGCCGATCGGCAGCTCCTCGAGGAGCAGCGGCACACCGAGGTAGGCGCGCATGCCGGTGGTGGCGACCGCGCGGTCGGCCCGGTGCGCGAAGTCACCGCGGACGTCGTCGATGACCAGCGGCCGGCGCGACACCACCACCTCGGAACAGAAACACCAGTCGACTCGTTCCTGCTGCCCGTGCCGCGGTACGGTCCGGCCGTTCCCGCCGCGGATGTACTGCTGGTCAGCCCCGGCCAGGCTGATCAGCGCCATACGGGTGTCCAGCAGCCGCACGGCCAGGTCCACCGACCGGGCGAACGTGTCCGCGGTCAGTTCGTCGACCGCGCGGACGGCGTCCACCGCGGCCAGCCGTGCCGGCTCGCGCAGCACCGCGGCAGGGTCCGGCGGGTTGCCCGCCTTACCGAGCTCGGCCATGACCCCTCCGCGCCTGCTGTCTGAGTACGCACCCCTCTCGGAACCGGCGGTCCAGGCCGTGGCCCTGAACCCCCGGGCCGCCCGACGACCTCGCCCGGACGTTCCGATCAGGGAGTCACCCTTGCCTGATTCCAAAAGTACGCCTGCCACTCGCAGCGGCGAACTCGACCAACGGGTGCTCCCCGGCCGGTGAACGGAAAAGCCCGGCTCAGACACTGTCTGAGCCGGGCTTCGGGTGGAGCCGCTTTCGGGATTCGAACCCGAGACCTACGCATTACGAGTGCGTTGCTCTGGCCATCTGAGCTAAAGCGGCGCGCTGCCGCACCATGGTGCGATCGGCAACGTCGGTAAGTCTACACAGTTTCCGGGGGTGCTTCGCACAGGCCCCGGGCGCCCCTGGGGCCGGGGGCGCCGGGGCGGGGCGGTGGTTACGAGCAGCGCTTGCCGTTCGCCGGAGGGGTGCCCTGGAGGAGGTAGGTGTTGATCTCGGAGTCGATGCAGCCGCTGCCGCGCCGGTAGGCGGTGTGGCCGTCGCCGTCGTAGGTCAGCAGGCGGGCCGAGGCGAGCTGGCGGGACAGGGACTGCGCCCAGCGGTAGGGGGTCGCCGGGTCGCGGGTGGTGCCGACCACCACGATGGGGGCCGCGCCCTTGGCCTCGATGCGGTGGGGCAGACCCGTGGACTTCACCGGCCAGTACGCGCAGTTCAGCGTGTTCCAGGCGAGGCCGCGGCCGAAGACCGGGGAGGCCTTCTCGAAGGCGGGGAGGGATTCCTCCACCTGCTGGGGGGCCGTGAAAGGGGCCGGCAGGTCCAGGCAGTTCACGGCGGCGTTGGCGTACATCAGGTTGGTGTAGTGGCCGCCGGAGTCACGTTCGTAGTAGCTGTCGGAGAGGGCGAGCAGGGGGGCGCCGTCGTTCTGCTTCATCGCCGAGGTCAGCGCCGCGCGCAGTTGCGGCCAGGCCGCCTGGTCGTACATCGCCGCGATCACCCCGATGGTGGCGAGGGACTCGCCGAGGCGGCGGCCGCCGGCGTCACCGGCCGGGATCGGATGGGCGTCGAGTCTGCGGAAGAAGGCGGCGAGCTGGTCGCCGACCTGCTTCGGCGTCGCGTCGCGGCCGCCGAGCGGGCAGTCGCTCTGCCGTACGCAGTCCTTCGCGAACGACTGGAAGGCCCCGTCGAAGCCCGCCGTCTGGTCCAGGTTCATCCGGCGTGCCGACAGCGAGGGGTCCATGGCCCCGTCCAGGACCAGGCGGCCGACACGGCCCGGGAACAGGCCTGCGTACGTAGCCCCGAGGAACGTCCCGTACGAGGCGCCGACGTAGTTGAGCCTCCCGTCGCCCAGCACCGCGCGCAGGATGTCCATGTCGCGTGCCGCCTCCACGGTGGAGACGTGCCGCAGCAGACGGGCGGCGTGCGCGCCGCAGCCCTCCGCGAACGTGCGGTACGCGGCGACGAGCGCGTCGGTCTCCTTGCGGTCGTCGGGCGTGAAGTCGGTCTGGGTGTACGTGTCCATGTCCCGGTCGTCGAGGCACTGCACGGCGTCGCTGCGGGAGACCCCGCGCGGATCCATCGCGACCAGGTCGTAGCGGGCGCGGATCTCCTCCGGGTACGCGGCACCGGCGTAGTGCTGGAGGTAGGCGATGGCCGAGCCGCCCGGTCCGCCCGGGTTCAGCAGGAGCGAGCCGAGCCGCTTGCCCGGGCCCGACGCCTTCTTGCGGGCCACGGCCAGCCGGACGTCGCCGGCGTCGGGCCGGTCGTAGTCGAGCGGCGCCTTGACCGTGGCGCACTCGAAGCCGGACACCCCGCAGCTGCGCCAGGCCGGCTTCTGCCCGTAGTACGGCGACAGCGCGGCCGGCGTGGCCTTCGGCAGCGCGGCCAGGGCCGCGGCCGCCGCGGGTTCGGTCCGGCGCTGCGTGGTGCCTGGTGAGCAGGCCGACACCAGCAGGGCGGCGGCCGCGAGGAGGGTGCCGCCCGCGCGGGCCGCGCGAAGGGGGGTTCGGGGCCGGGGGCCTCTGCTGCTGTTCGGACGAAGGGCGCGCCTGATGTGCATCCAGCGAGCGTAACTCTCAGCGATCGGATGAGTGCGTTACGTGCGGAGCGTTGCCCGTACGAGTGACACCGAGGCCGGGGTCACCGGCCTCGTCAGCCCGCTCTCAGGGCCATCGTCATCGCCTCCACCGCCAGCAGCGGGGCCACGTTGCGGTCGAGGGCGTCGCGGCAGGCCGCGATCGCCTCTATGCGGCGCAGGGTTGACTCGGGCGAGCCGCCGCGGGCGAGGCGCTCCAGGGTGTCCTCGACGTCCGCGTTGGCGATGGCGACGCGGGAGCCGAGCTGGAGGGCCAGGACGTCACGGTAGAGGCCGGTGAGGTCGGTCAGGGCGAGGTCGAGGCTGTCGCGCTGGGTGCGGGTGCGACGGCGCTTCTGCTTGTCCTCCAGGTCCTTCATCACGCCCGCCGTGCCCCGGGGCAGCCGGCCGCCCTGGGCCGCGCCGAGCGCCGCCTTCAGCTCCTCGGACTCCTTGGCGTCCCTCTCCTCCGCGAGTGCCCTGGCGTCGTCCGCCGCCGCGTCGACCAGTTCCTGGGCCGCCCGGAGGCAGCCGCCTATCTCGTCCACGCGCAGCGGGAGCTTCAGGACGGCGGCGCGGCGTTCGCGTGCGGCCGGGTCGGTGGCCAGGCGGCGGGCCCGGTCGATGTGGCCCTGGGTGGCGCGGGCCGCGGCGGCCGCGACGGCGGGTTCGACGCCCTCCCGGCGTACGAGCATGTCGGCGACGGCGTCCACCGACGGGGTGCGCAGGTTCACGTGGCGGCAGCGGGAGCGGATCGTGGGCAGGACGTCCTCGACCGAGGGCGCGCACAGCAGCCAGACCGTGCGCGGGGCGGGCTCCTCGACGGCCTTCAGCACGGCGTTGGCGGACTTCTCGTTCAGCCGCTCGGCGTCCTCGACGAGGATCACCTGCCAGCGGCCGTTCGCCGGGGCGGTGAACGACTTGCGCACGGTGTCCCGCATGTCGTCGGCGAGGATCTGCGTGCCGACGGCGGCGACCGTGTTGACGTCGGCGTGGGTGCCGATCAGCGCCGTATGGCAGCCGTCGCAGAATCCGCAGCCCGGGGCGCCGCCGAGGGCGCGGTCGGGGCTCACGCACTGGAGGGCGGCGGCGAAGGCCCGTGCCGTCTGCGTGATCCCCGCGCCGGGCGGGCCGGTGAACAGCCAGGCGTGCGTCATCTTCGACGCCTCCGGCGGCGGCGCCTCCGTGGCGGCCGCGGTGACCAGGGCGTCGGCGTCCCGGGCGGCGGCGCCCAGCTGATCGCTGACCCGCTCCTGCCCGACGAGGTCGTCCCACACGCTCATGGGTCACGCCGCCCTCTCGTCATGTTCGTCATGTTCGTCATGGTTCGTGATGCGAGAACCATTGTGCGGGGCACCACTGACAACGCGGCGGGCGGCTCCGACGAGCCCCACGCCGTCGGCCGCCTCCGGAGGCAGGGCAGGACCCTCCGGCTGGAACAGGGTCCGGCCTCTGCCTCCGACAGCTCAGCGGCGCCGGCCCTGGCTCCGGCCGCCCTCGCCGTCGTCGGGCTCGTCGCCGTCCTCGCGCGGGCCCAGCAGCTCGTCCGCCAGGGTCGGCAGGTCGTCGAGCGGCGTCTCCTCGGCCCAGTCCGGCCGCGGCCGCCGGCGGGCGACCGCCCCGGCGTCGACCTGGGGCAGCTCCCGCGTACGGTCGTCGCCCTCGTCGTGCCGAACGGCCCGGAACCGCTCGTCCCGCCCGTCCCGCTCGTCCCGGAAGTAGCCGGGCGGAACCCGGTCCGTGGGGTCGTCCCCGCGCACCGGAGGCAGGACCGCCGTCTCGTCCGCGGCACCCGGGGTGAAGGCCGGCAGCACGGCGGTCTCGTCCGCGGCCCCCGGCGGGACGGGCGGCAGCACGGCCGTCTCATCGGCGGCACCCGGCGGGACCACGGGCTTCGGCAGCTTCGCGGTCACCTCGGACTCCGACTCGCCCGCCGTCCGCCGCCCCGACTCCTGCGACCCGCGCGACGTCCCACGGGAGTCCTCGCGCGAGCCCCGGCCCGTGTCCTGGTCCGGGCCGCGGTCCGAGTCCTCGCCCGAAGGCTCGCCGCTCGCCCGCTCGTCCCGCACCGGCGGCAGCACCGCCGTCTCGTCCACGGGCCCGCCCGACGCGTTCGTCGGCGTCACCACCGGCGTCGCGACGGTCACCGCCTCCGGCGGCACCGCCGCGGCCGAGGGCTCCGTGGACCGGCGCGGACCCGTCTGCGCGGTGGCCGCCGCCTGCTCCGCCGCCCGCCGGGCCTCCTCGGCCCGGCGCAGGGCCTCCTCCGCCTTGCGCTGCTTCTCCAGCCGCCGCGCCTCGGCCTCGGCGCGCAGCCGCTCCTCCTCCTCGGCCTGCCGGCGCCGCTGCTCCTCCTCGGCCTTGCGGCGTGCCTCGGCCTCCGCCCGTGCCCGCTCCTCCGCGAGCAGCCGGGCCTGTTCCTCCTCGGCCTTGCGGCGGGCCTCCTCGGCGCGCTGCCGGGCCTCCTCGGCCTGCCGCTCCGCCTCGCGCCGCTGCGCCTCCTCCAGCTCGCGCTGCTTGCGCTCCTCCTCCTCGGCGCGCAGCCGCGCGAGCTGCTCCTTGCGCTCGCGCTCCTGGCGCTCCTCCTCGGCCTTGCGACGGGCCTCTTCCTCGGCCCTGCGGCGCGCCTCCTCCTCGGCCTGCTTGCGCGCTTCCTCCTGCGCCTTCAGCTCGGCCTCGGACAGCGGCAGCATCTGGTCGAGCCGGTGCCGGACGACCGTGGTGACCGCCTCCGGCTCCTGCCCGGCGTCCACCACGAGGTAGCGGCCGGGGTCGGCGGCGGCCAGCGCCAGGAAGCCGGACCGCACGCGCGCGTGGAACTCGGCCGGCTCCGACTCCAGGCGGTCGGGCGCCTCCGTGAACCGCTCACGGGCGGTTTCCGGCGAGACGTCCAGCAGGACCGTCAGATGCGGCACGAGACCGTTCGTCGCCCAGCGGGAGATCCGCGCGATCTCCGTCGGGGACAGGTCGCGGCCCGCGCCCTGGTAGGCGACGGAGGAGTCGATGTACCGGTCGGTGATCACCACGGCGCCCCGCTTCAGCGCGGGCCGTACGACCGTGTCGACGTGCTCCGCGCGGTCGGCGGCGTACAGCAGCGCCTCCGCGCGGTGGGACAGGCCCTGCGAGGACACGTCCAGCAGGATCGAGCGGAGCCGCTTGCCCACCGGAGTGGCGCCCGGCTCGCGGGTGAGGACGACCTCGTGGCCCTTGGACCTGATCCAGTCGGCGAGCGCCTCGGCCTGTGTGGACTTCCCGGCGCCGTCGCCGCCCTCCAGGGCGATGAAGAACCCGGACTCCGCGGGGGCCGTCACGGGGTCGTCGCCGCCCCGCAGGGCGTCGACGAGGTCCTGCCGCAGCGGTACGCCGGAGCGGTCGTCGACCTTGGCGAGGACCAGCGCGGCCACCGGCAGCAGCAGCGCGCCGACCAGCATCAGCGTGAACGCGGCGCCGCCGTGCGCGAACACGAACCGGCCGTCCTGCAGCCGGTGCGGGCCGATCCCGGCCGCGACCACGGGGGCGAGCACGGCACCGAGCGCCACGAAGACCCGCACCACCGCGTGCAGGTGCTCGGTCATGCGCGGCTTGCGGTAGTCCTCGGCCTCCTGGTCGAGCAGCGTGTGCCCGGTGTTGGCGGCGGCGCCCGCGCTCACCCCGGCCAGCGCGAGGAGCAGCAGGACCGTGGTGACGTCGGGGACCAGCCCGGCGGCGAGCAGGGCGACGCCGGTGAGGGCGATGGTCAGGGCCAGCAGCCGACGCCGCGACAGGGAGACCAGCGCCTTCGGCGCCGTACGGATGCCGACCGCGACCCCGCCGGTCAGGGCGAGCACCGCAAGCCCGTACAGCACCGGGCCGCCGTGCAGGTCCGTGGCGTGCAGCACGCAGACGGCGACCGCGGCGGCGATCGCCCCGGCGACGGACGCGCAGGCGAGTACGAGCAGGGGCACGGCACCCGTGCGGCCCTTGTCGACGCCGGAGCCCGTCTTCGGGCGGCGCAGTCCCTCCAGCGGCGAGCGCGGGCGCGGGGTGCGGGTGCCGGGCAGTTCCAGATAGGTCAGCACGGACAGGGACGCGGCGAACAGTCCGGCCGCGACGTACGCGCCGAGGGCGGCCTGGTGCTGGTCGAACCAGGCGACGCCGGTGCCCAGGAGGTTGTTGAGCAGGGAGGCGCCGACCAGGGCGGCGGCTGCCAGCGGGACCGCAAGGAAGGTGGTCCGCAGCGACAGGCGGCGCAGGGCGTCCATGTGGTCCGGCAGCGGACGCACGGTGGCGCCCTCCGGGGGCGGGGCCGGCAGCAGCGCGGGGGCCGCGCCCTCCCGGCACACGGTCCAGAGGCGCTCGGCGACCCCGGTCACGAAGACGGTCACCAGGAGGAGGACCAGGGCGTTGTCCGGCGTCCAGTCGATCCACAGCGGAGCGACGATCAGCAGGGCGGCACGCAGGCCGTCGGCGCCGACCATGGTCCAGCGCCGGTCGAGCGGCCCCTCCTGGGAGGTGAGCGAGGTGAGCGGTCCGAGGAGGACCGCGCCGAAGAGCAGCGTCGCCAGGACGCGCGCTGCGAAGACCGTCGCCACTGCGAAGGCCACGCCCCGGTAGCCACCGCCGAAGGGGCTCGTGGCGACCGCCGCCTGGAGGGCGAGAACGACCAGGACCAGGAGCGCGAGGGTGTCCCCGACGCCTCCGGCCAGTTGGGCGCTCCACAGCCGCCGCAACTGCGGCCGGCGCAGCAGGGCGCGGACGGCGCGCTCGCGGGAATCGGTCAGGAGAGCGTCGTCGGGTGCGGAGGTGTGGGCCGTTGGCTGCTCGGCTCGCGTCATGCGTTCAGCCTATCGGGACGCACCGACAGCACGGAGTGACCGCCCGGAGGTGCGCACGCCCCGACACCAAAGTGATGCCGGGGCGTGCCTTTTGCAAAGGAGCCGTGAGGGAATCCGCCGCGGGACGATCCTCCGGAGAGGACCGTGCCGGATCCGCCGCGCGTCAGTCCTCCGTCGCCTTGGCGGCCGTCGCCTTCGCGGTGGTCTTCTTCGCGGTGGTCGTCTTCTTCGCAGCCGTCTTCTTGGCGGTGGTCGTCTTCTTCGCCGCGGTCTTCTTCGCGGCCGTGGACGCCGTCTTCTTCGCGGTCGTCTTCTTGGCGGCGGCCTTCTTCGCGGTCTTCTTGGCCGGGCCCTTCGCGCGCTTCTCCGCGAGGAGCTCGAAACCGCGCTCCGGGGTGATCGCCTCGACGCTGTCGCCGGAGCGCAGGGTCGCGTTGGTCTCGCCGTCGGTGACGTAGGGGCCGAAGCGGCCGTCCTTCACCACGACCGGCTTTCCGCTGACCGGGTCCTCGCCGAGCTCCTTCAGCGGCGGCTTGGCGGCCGCGCGGCCCCGCTGCTTGGGCTGGGCGTAGATCGCCAGCGCCTCCTCCAGCGTGATCGTGAAGATCTGGTCCTCGGACTGGAGCGAGCGCGAGTCCGTGCCCTTCTTCAGGTACGGGCCGTAGCGGCCGTTCTGCGCGGTGATCTCCTGGCCCTCGGCGTCGGCGCCGACGACGCGCGGCAGCGACATGAGCCTCAGGGCGTCGTCCAGGGTGACGGTGTCCGGGGACATCGACTTGAACAGCGAGGCCGTACGGGGCTTGACCGCGTTCTTGCCGGTCTTCGGGGTGCCCTCGGGGAGCACCTCGGTGACGTACGGGCCGTAGCGGCCGTCCTTGGCGACGATCGTGTGGCCGGTGGCCGGGTCGGTGCCGAGCTCGAAGTCGCCGCTCGGCCTGGCGAGCAGTTCCTCGGCGTACTCGACGGACAGCTCGTCGGGGGCCAGGTCGTCCGGGATGTCGGCGCGCTGGTGGGTGTCGGTCTCCTTCTCACCGCGCTCGATGTACGGGCCGTAGCGGCCGACCCGCAGCACGATGCCGTTGCCGACCGGGAACGACGACACCTCGCGCGCGTCGATCGCGCCCAGGTCGGTCACCAGTTCCTTGAGCCCGCCGAGGTGGTCCCCGTCGCCGTTGCCCGCCTCGGCTGCGCCGCCGGGGCCGCCCGCGGCGAGGCCGCTGTCGGGCGCCGTCTCGCCGAAGTAGAAGCGCTTCAGCCACGGCACGGCCTTCGCCTCACCGCGCGCGATGCGGTCGAGGTCGTCCTCCATCCTGGCGGTGAAGTCGTAGTCGACGAGCCGCCCGAAGTGCTTCTCCAGGAGGTTGACCACGGCGAAGGACAGGAAGGACGGCACCAGGGCGGTGCCCTTCTTGAAGACGTAGCCGCGGTCGAGGATCGTGCCGATGATCGACGCGTAGGTCGACGGGCGGCCGATCTCGCGCTCCTCCAGCTCCTTGACCAGGCTGGCCTCGGTGTAGCGGGCCGGGGGCTTGGTGGCGTGGCCGTCGACCGTGATCTCCTCGGCCGTGAGCGCGTCGCCCTCGCCGACCTGGGGCAGCCTGCGCTCGCGGTCGTCGAGCTCGGCGTTGGGGTCGTCGGCACCCTCGACGTACGCCTTGAGGAAACCGTGGAAGGTGATCGTCTTGCCGGACGCGCTGAACTCGACGTCCCGGCCGTCGGCAGCGGCGCCGCCGATCCTCACGGTCACGCTGTTGCCGGTCGCGTCCTTCATCTGGGAGGCGACCGTCCGCTTCCAGATCAGCTCGTAGAGCTTGAACTGGTCGCCGGTCAGGGACGTCTCGGCGGGCGTGCGGAAACGATCACCCGAAGGACGGATCGCCTCGTGCGCCTCCTGTGCGTTCTTGACCTTCCCTGCGTACGTACGGGGCTGGGGCGGCAGGTAGTCGGCGCCGTACAGGTGGGTGACCTGGGCGCGCGCGGCGGCGATCGCCGTGTCGCTCAGGGTCGTGGAGTCCGTACGCATGTAGGTGATGAAGCCGTTCTCGTACAGCTTCTGCGCGATCTGCATGGTCGCCTTCGCGCCGAAGCCGAGCTTGCGGCTCGCCTCCTGCTGGAGCGTCGTCGTACGGAACGGGGCGTACGGCGAGCGGCGGTACGGCTTGGACTCGACCGACCGGACGGAGAAGCGGGTGTCCTCCAGGGCGGCGGCGAGCGCGCGGGCGGTCGCCTCGTCGAGGTGAAGGATGTTCTCGCTCTTGAGCCGGCCCAGGGAGTCGAAGTCGCGGCCCTGCGCCACACGCCTGCCGTCGACGGTCTGCAGCCGCGCGACCAGCGACGACGGGTCGCTCGGGTCGCCCGCGCGGCCGGTCGAGAAGGTGCCGGTCAGGTCCCAGTACGCGGCGGAGCGGAACGCCCTGCGCTCGCGCTCCCGCTCGACCACGAGCCGCGTCGCCACCGACTGGACCCGGCCCGCCGACAGCCGCGGCATGACCTTCTTCCACAGCACGGGCGAGACCTCGTAGCCGTAGAGGCGGTCGAGGATGCGCCGGGTCTCCTGGGCGTCGACCAGCCGCTGGTTGAGCTGACGCGGGTTGGCGACCGCCTCCCGGATGGCGTCCTTGGTGATCTCGTGGAAGACCATCCGCTTGACCGGGATCTTCGGCTTGAGCACCTCCTGAAGGTGCCAGGCGATGGCCTCGCCCTCGCGGTCCTCATCGGTGGCGAGGAAGAGCTCGTCGGACTCCTTCAGCAGATCCTTGAGCTTCTTGACCTGGGCCTTCTTGTCCGCGTTGACGACATAGATCGGCTGGAAGTCGTGTTCTACGTCCACACCGAGGCGGCGGACCTCGCCGGTGTACTTCTCGGGGACCTCCGCGGCGCCGTTGGGAAGGTCGCGGATGTGCCCGACGCTCGCCTCGACGATGTAGCCGGGGCCGAGGTAGCCCTTGATCGTCTTCGCCTTGGCAGGCGACTCGACGATGACGAGTCGGCGGCCGCCCTGTGCGGTCTCGCTGGTCGGGGACAACTTCGCTCTTCTCTCCGGTCGACGCTGGGGCCTCCCCAGGCCTGGATTTCCCGGGGGTCGGGTGGTGGTGACGCTGCGGAGTGTGACGGTACATCCCGCCCCCGTGTCAAACGGGAAAAGCCCGCAACGGCCACTCGAACGGTAACCCGAGTACCCCCCTTCCTGCCGCCCGGACTGCTCACCAGGGCGTTCGGGCTGATGCGGAGGGTGATTTCTCAGTTACGGAGACCGGACAGACGCGGCGGCTCTCACAGACGCCCGAAGCACCACACGCCGGCGGCCAGAGCGGTCACGGCGGCCAGGGTCGCGACGGTCGCCGAGGCGGTGCGGGGCAGGCCGTGGGCGACGGGTTCCCGGTGCCGGAGCCGGACCGCCGTCCACCCCAGCAAGGCCGCTCCGAACAGGGAGAACACCGTTCCCGTGAAGATCGCCGGACCGCTCTCCATGTACGTACCCTCCCGTCCCCCGATGCCCCGGTACGGGAGGCTGGCACCCGCGGGCGACGACGGCACGAACCCGCGGTGAACACGAGTCGGCACGCTCCACGGGGCGGTGCTCCCCTCCCCTCCGCACGTGACAGGAATCAAGCTCTCCGCTTTTTTTCCGCCTTTTCCCGCCCGGCCCCCGGCAAAGATCGAAAAGCGTGGCCGAGCGCGATCGAAACGACTCATGGGCCATGAGAAACGACGAGAACTCGCCGTCGCCCCCGCAGCCTCACCGGTCGCGCGGACCGATCACCGCTCCGGTCATTGAACCGGTCGCTGAACCGATCAGCGACCGATCACCGAACCGGTCACCGAGCCTGTTCTTCCCCCGGTTCCTGCGCCGGTTCGATGAACCCCTGCTCCACCAACAGGCGGATCCGGGCCGGTGTGCGGTCGCGCAGGAGAAGCGGGTTCTCGCCCATCAACTGGGCGATGGCGTCCAGGATGCGGCCGGCGCTCAGCGTGCCGTCGCAGACCCCGGCGAAGCCGGCGGTCACCGTGTCCACCGCGGTGGCCCGGCGCATCCCGCGGTTCTGGCGCAGCACGACATGCTCGGGGTCCTCGGCTCCGGGCAGCCCGACCTGCTCCTGGACCACCTCGCGCACGAGCCGGAAGTGCTCGTCGAGCAGAGCCGCGTCGTCGTGGTCCCGCAGGTAGTCGACGCGGGCGAAGTGCGCCCGGACGGTGTCGCCGAGCGGCTGCTCCACCGGGTGCGGCCACTCCTCCACGGTGATCGAGGGCGTCGCGGAGCCCGTCCTGCGCAGGGTGATCCAGCCGAAGCCCACGGCCCTGACCTTGCGCGCCTCGAACTCCTCCAGCCAGGCGTCGTACCGCGCCCGGTACTCCGCGGCGTCGCCTCGGTGGTCGCCCGCGTCCCTCAGCCACAGCTCGGCGTACTGCGTGACGTCCTGCACCTCGCGCTGCACGATCCACGCGTCGCACCCTCGGGGCACCCAGGACCTGAGCCTGTCCTGCCAGTCCTCCCCCTCGACGTGCTGCCAGTTGGCGAGGAACTGCGCGAACCCTCCGTCGCTCAGGCGATCGCCCGCCTCCTGGACGAGCGTGCGGCACAGGTCGTCCCCGGCCATCCCGGCGTCGCGGTAGGTCAGCCGGGCGCCAGGGGAGATCACGAAGGGCGGGTTGGACACGATCAGGTCGAACCGCTCGTCGTCGCGGACCGGCTCGAACAGCGAGCCCTGGCGCAGATCGGCGTCCCGCGCGCCGGACAGCGCCAGCGTCAGGGCGGTGATGTGCAGCGCGCGCGGATTGACGTCGGTGGCGGTCACGCGCGTGGCGTGCCGGCCGGCGTGCAACGCCTGGATGCCGGAGCCGGTGCCGAGGTCGAGCGCGGAGCCGACCGGGTTGCGGACCGTGATGCCGGCCAGGGTCGTGGAGGCGCCGCCGACGCCGAGGACGACGCCCTCGTCCCGGCTGCCGATGCCGCCCGCCCCTCGCCCGTCACCACCCCTCCAACGAGCGCCGGCGCGCACACCTCCTGAACCGCCGACCGCACAACCGAGGTCGGACACGATGAACCAGTCCTCGCCGTCGAGCCCGCCGTACGGCCGGACGTCCACGGTCGCGGCGACCTCGTCCGCGCCGACGCGCACCAGCCAGCCGGTCTCCAGGCACGCCTCGGCGGGCAGGACGTCCGCCACGGGCGCGTACGGCACCGGCTGCTGGAGCAGGAACAGCCGGACCAGCAACTCCAGGGGCGTGTCGCCGCGCGTGGCCCGGAGCGCGGGCACGGTCTCGCTGCGCGCCAGCGCGGCGTACGCGGGCGCGCCGAGCAGTTCGAGCAGGCCGTCGGCGGTGAAGGAGGCGCCGAGCAGGGCGTCCCTCAGCCGGGCGGCGACGTCCGGTCGGTCGGAGGCGGGCAGTGCGGGCAGGCTGGTGTCACTCACGCCCCCCATTGTGTCGGCTCACTCCGACAGCGCACGCGCGCGTGTGGTCCGCGGCGTGTGTCCGCCCGGCAGCGCACGCGCGCGTGTGTGTCTGCGTACGTCCGCGTACGTCAGCCGCTCGTCGCCGGGGACGAGGACGAGCCGGAGGGGGTGGCGGAGGCGGACTTGCAGCTCGGCTGCTGGGCCATCGCCCTGCCGACGTCGCCCTCCTCCAGCTTCTTCAGCGCGTCGTTCCCTGTCCGGCTCAGCTTGTCCAGCCGGGTGGCGATGTCCTTGAGGCCGTCCGCGAACTTGGCCTGGTTCTTGGTGTCGAGCTTGTCCACCTGCTCCTTCAGGGAGGAGTACGAGGCCGACAGGCCGTCGAGCTCCTTGACCGCGTCCTGCTGCTTCTTCTTGCCGTTGTCGACCTCGGGCGCGCCGGCCGTGTTCACGGCCTGGCCGATGGCCTTGTAGGCGTCGGACATGTCCTGGAAGGCCTGCGCGTCGGTCTTCTGGACCTGGGCGGGCGCGCTGTTGTCCGACGTCTCCTTCTGGATGGCCGCGTTGGCGGCCTCGATCTTCTTCGCCTGCGGCTGCACGGCGTCGCACACCTGCTTGGCCCAGGTGTTCAGCGCGTCGTTCTTGCTGTCGGCAGCGCTGTCGGTGCAGCCCGTCAGTGCCAGTACGAGTACCGCACCGCCGGACAGTGCGGCCGCGAGCTTCTTGTTCACCGGTTTGGTCCCTTCCATGGCTCTCGGCCCCGGAACATACACGCCGCGTCGGCCGCACCAGGGGCCGCTCGCCCCTTCTATGGCATCTTGCGGCCATTTGCACCAAGCGAGAGAAGGCTCACGGGGACCATCCGCACACACGGCGGGCGGGCGACGCGTCGTACGCGCCGCCCGCCCGTCTCCTGAGCCGGCCCGGAATGAGACCGTCTACGAAACCACCGCGGCATCGGCTGACTTGGACACCGGTTCGGCGTTGTCGTCCCCCACGGCGATGCCGCGCCGCTTGGAGATGTAGACCGCGCCGACGATCACGGCCAGCGACAGGACCGCGACCACGATCCGCACGCCGAGACTCTTGTCGCTGCCGTAGGAGAACTTGATGACCGCGGGCGCGATGAGCAGCGACACCAGGTTCATCACCTTCAGCAGCGGGTTGATCGCGGGGCCGGCGGTGTCCTTGAAGGGATCGCCCACCGTGTCCCCGATCACCGTGGCCTCGTGGGCCTCGCTGCCCTTGCCGCCGTGGTGGCCGTCCTCGACCAGCTTCTTGGCGTTGTCCCAGGCGCCACCGGAGTTGGCGAGGAACACCGCCATCAGCGTGCCCGTGCCGATCGCGCCCGCGAGATAGGCGCCGAGCGCACCGACACCGAGCGTGAAGCCGATGAAGATGGGCGCCATCACGGCGAGCAGCCCGGGTGTGGCGAGCTCCCGCAGGGCGTCCTTGGTGCAGATGTCGACGACCTTGCCGTACTCCGGCTTCTCGCTGAAGTCCATGATCCCGGGCTTCTCACGGAACTGCCGGCGCACCTCGAACACCACCGCACCCGCCGACCGCGACACCGCGTTGATCGCCAGCCCCGAGAAGAGGAAGACGACCGCCGCGCCGGCGATGAGGCCGACCAGGTTGTTGGGCTGCGAGATGTCCATGATCAGGGTCATCGGCGCGCCCGAGCCGCTCAGCTTCTCCCCGACGTCACGCGCGCCCGTGGTGATGGCGTCCCGGTACGACCCGAAGAGCGCCGAGGCCGCGAGGACGGCGGTGGCGATGGCGATGCCCTTGGTGATGGCCTTGGTGGTGTTGCCCACCGCGTCGAGGTTGGTGAGCACCTGGGCGCCCGCGCCCTCGACGTCGCCGGACATCTCGGCGATGCCCTGGGCGTTGTCGGAGACCGGGCCGAAGGTGTCCATGGCGACGATCACGCCGACCGTGGTGAGCAGTCCGGTGCCCGCCAGCGCCACCGCGAACAGCGCCAGCATGATCGACGTACCGCCGAGCAGGAAGGCCCCGTACACGCTGAGGCCGATCAGCAGGGCGGTGTAGACCGCCGACTCCAGGCCGACGGAGACACCGGCGAGGACGACGGTGGCCGGACCGGTGAGCGAGGTCTTGCCGATGTCTCTGACCGGCCGCCGGGTGGTCTCGGTGAAGTAGCCGGTGAGCTGCTGGATCACCGCGGCCAGCAGGATGCCGATGCCGACCGCGACCAGGGCGAGGATCCGCGGGTCGCCGGCCTTGCCCCTGATCGCCGCGTCGGTGACGCCGGTGAGACCGGAGTACGACGACGGCAGGTAGAGGAAGACGGCGGCCGCGACCAGGGCGAGTGAGATCACCGCGGAGATGAAGAAGCCGCGGTTGATCGCGCTCATGCCACTGCGGTCGGCGCGGCGGGGTGCCACCGCGAAGATCCCGATCATGGCGGTGATCACGCCGATGGCCGGCACCAGCAGCGGGAAGGCGAGTCCGTCGTTGCCGAAGGCCGCCTTGCCCAGGATGAGCGCGGCGACCAGCGTGACGGCGTACGACTCGAAGAGGTCGGCCGCCATGCCCGCGCAGTCGCCGACGTTGTCGCCCACGTTGTCGGCGATGGTCGCGGCATTGCGCGGATCGTCCTCCGGAATGCCCTGCTCGACCTTGCCGACCAGGTCGGCGCCGACGTCGGCGGCCTTGGTGAAGATGCCGCCGCCCACTCGCATGAACATCGCGATCAGCGCGGCGCCGAGGCCGAAGCCTTCCAGCACCTTCGGCGCGTCGGCCGCGTACACCAGCACCACACAGGAGGCGCCGAGCAGGCCGAGCCCCACCGTGAACATGCCGACCACACCGCCGGTGCGAAAAGCGATCTTCATGGCCTTGTGCGAGACGGCGGTGAGATCCTTTTCCGGCTCGCCCGGGGAAGGGGTCGCTTCCCGGGCCGCCGCGGCGACACGGACATTGCTGCGCACGGCGAGCCACATGCCGATATAGCCGGTGGCCGCCGAGAAGGCGGCTCCGATCAGGAAGAACACCGATCGTCCGGCGCGCTGATTCCAGTCGTCCGCAGGCAGCAGCATGAGCAGGAAGAAAACGATCACGGCGAATACGCCGAGCGTGCGCAGCTGGCGGCCCAGATAGGCGTTGGCGCCTTCCTGGACCGCTTCCGCGATCTTCTTCATGCTGTTGGTGCCCTCGCCCGCTGCCAGCACCTGGCGCACCAGGATGCCCGCGACCACGAGCGCGGCCAGCGCGACGGCCCCGATGACCGCCACGATGATCCGATTGTCGTGGGTCAACACTGCAGCTGCGAAGGTTGTGGGGTGACCCAACTGATGAGGGGTAGAAAGCCCCGCCATTCGTCCTCCTTGACGCTTGGGCTGAGCTCAAGATGTGGACGGATTGTAGGTAGCGGAACCTGATCAAAACAGAGCGCGGCAAACCGAATTGCCCTTCACCTGCTCTTCAGCAAATGATCGACGTCACGCCACGGAACCCGAAAGAGGTAATGGTTCAAAACCATTGACCCGCGATCAATGCTTGATCAAATGATCTGCCGACAGGTCGTGAATTCATTCACGAATTCAAATGTACCTGGTGGAGGCGGTCGCGCAACAAGAAGGGCCCTGCGAAGCAGGGCCCTCATGTGGTTGCGCCGAACGAGTGAGGCGCGTCAGGGAAGCGTCGCGACCGGCGGCGTGGTCGGCCAGGTCATCTTGATCAGCCCGCCATGCTCCCCTGCCGAAACCTTCACGTCGTCGACGAGGCCGCTGATGACCGCGAGGCCCATCTCGTCCTCCTCGGCCTCCGCCTCGTCCACCGCGCCCGGGGCCTCCCCGGCGTGGAACGGCGCGTGGCGGGCCTCGTCGCCGACCTCGATGGAGAACTGCTTCTCCTCCTCGGTCAGCATCACCTTCACCGGTGCCGAGATCCCGCCGTTGCGATGCAGCCCGACAGCCCGTGTACAGGCCTCGCCGACGGCGAGTCTGACCTCGTCGAGGACGGCCTCGTCCACTCCGGCCCTGCGCGCCACCGCTGCCGCCACCAGACGGGCGGTCCTGACGTGCTCGGGCAGCGCGCTGAAGCGGAGTTCGACGGTGGCCATGCATCCCCCTTGAAGCTACGGGCGTGCTGTCGGAGGGCCGGGCCGCCGAAATGCCCGGCCCCCGCTTGGACTCTTCCGCCCCGGTCACCGGCCCGGGGCCGGCGGTCAGTCGGTGGCTGCCACCGCTTCGTCCACCGAGGTGTGGATCGGGAACACCTTGGTGAGACCGGTGATACGGAAGATCTTGAGAATGCGCTCCTGGTTGCACACCAGGCGCAGCGAGCCCTCATGGGCACGCACTCGCTTCAGGCCACCGACCAGTACGCCGAGCCCGGTGGAGTCGAGGAAGTCCACGCCCTCCATGTCGACGACGAGGTGGAAATTCCCGTCGTTCACCAGCTCGACCAGCTGCTCGCGCAGCTTGGGCGCGGTATATACGTCGATTTCGCCACCGACCTCGACGACCGTACGATCGCCGACGGTACGGGTCGACAGGGACAGGTCCACGGATCCTCCAGCACCTTGCTATCGAGCGGTCGCCCCTCAGGACACCTCGGCTTGAAGCCCCCGGGACGGTTCGCCAGCCGCGATGGCATTCAATCACTTACCGGCAGGCGTGCACGACGCCTTGGTCCCATTGTCCTGCACGCCGGTGACAGACTCGGTGCCGATGGCCAAGAATCACCGACCCGATCGAACCCCGGCCGCCCCCGCCACCCGCCTGGCGCCGGGCACGGTCCTCGACCGGCTCGCCGCGGGGCAGAGCCGGGCTGCGCGCATCACTCATACGGAGCACTTGCCCCCGCGCGCGGGGCGCCATGCCGTCTGGCCCGACCGGATTCGGCCAGAGGTGATCTCGGCGGTCCAGGCGTGCGGAATCGAGCACCCCTGGGCACACCAGGCGCGCGCCGCGGAACACGCCCTGGACGGCGACTCCGTCGTCGTCGCCACCGGCACCGCGTCCGGCAAGTCGCTGGCCTACCTCGTCCCGGTGCTCTCGACGCTGCTGGACGGTTCCGAGGCGGCCAACGGCCGCGGCGCCACCGCCCTGTACCTGGCTCCCACCAAGGCCCTCGCGGCCGATCAGTGCCGCGCGGTGAAGGAACTCGCCCGGCCGCTGGGCAAGGCCGTACGCCCCGCGGTGTACGACGGCGACACCCCGCCCGAGGAACGCGAGTGGATCCGCCAGTACGCCAACCACGTCCTGACCAACCCGGACATGCTGCACCGCGGGATCCTGCCCTCGCACCCGCGCTGGAGCTCCTTCCTGCGGGCCCTGAAGTACGTCGTCATCGACGAGTGCCACACCTACCGCGGCGTCTTCGGCTCCCATGTCGCCCAGGTCCTGCGCCGACTGCGCCGGCTGTGCGCCCGCTACGGCGCCTCTCCGGTCTTCCTGCTGGCCTCGGCGACCGCCGCGGAGCCCGCGGTGGCCGCCCGCCGCCTCACCGGCGTGCCCGTGGTGGAGGTGGCCGACGACGCCTCGCCCCGCGGTGAACTGGTGTTCGCCCTCTGGGAACCCCCGCTGACCGAGCTGAGGGGCGAGCGCGGCGCACCCGTCCGGCGCACCGCCACCGCCGAGACGGCCGACCTGCTGACCGACCTCGCCCTCCAGGGTGTCCGCTCGGTCGCCTTCGTACGGTCCCGGCGCGGCGCCGAGCTGATCTCGGTGATCGCACAGGAGCGGCTGGCCGAGGTCGACCGGCCGCTGTCCCGGCGTGTCGCGGCCTACCGGGGCGGCTACCTGCCCGAGGAACGCCGCGCCCTGGAACGCGCCCTGCACTCCGGCGAGCTCCTGGGCCTGGCCGCCACGACCGCCCTGGAACTGGGCGTGGACGTGTCCGGCCTGGACGCCGTGCTGATCGCCGGATACCCGGGCACCCGCGCCTCCCTGTGGCAGCAGGCGGGCCGCGCGGGGCGCTCCGGTCAGGGCGCCCTGGCGGTGCTGGTCGCCCGCGACGACCCGCTGGACACCTTCCTCGTCCACCACCCCGAGGCCCTGTTCGACCAGCCGGTCGAGTCCACGGTCCTCGACCCCGACAACCCCTACGTCCTGGCCCCTCACCTGTGCGCGGCCGCAGCCGAGCTGCCGCTCACCGAGGAGGACACCGAACTCTTCGGCCCGGCCTGCGCGGAGCTGCTGCCGCAGTTGGAGGCCGCGAAGCTGCTGCGCCGCCGGACGAAGGCCTGGCACTGGACCCGCCGGGAGCGGGCCGCGGACCTCACCGACATCCGCGGCGAGGGCGGACGGCCGGTGCAGATCGTCGAGTCCGGCACCGGCCGGCTGCTCGGCACGGTCGACGCGGGCGCCGCGCACACGACGGTCCACGAGGGAGCGGTCCATCTGCACCAGGGCCGTACGTACCTGGTGCGCTCCCTCGACCTGGACGACTCGGTCGCCCTGGTCGAGGAGGCCGTCCCGCCGTACACGACGGTCGCCCGCGACACGACGGCGATCTCCGTCCTGGAGACGGACGTCGAGGTGCCCTGGGGCGACGGCCGCCTGTGCTACGGCTCCGTCGAGGTCACCAACCAGGTGGTCTCCTTCCTGCGCCGACGTGTCATCACCGGTGAAGTGCTCGGCGAGACGAAACTCGACCTCCCTCCTCGTACGCTGCGCACCCGCGCGGTGTGGTGGACGGTCACCGAGGACCAGCTCGACGAGGCCCGCGTCAACCCCGAGATCCTCGGTGGCGCCCTGCACGCCGCGGAGCACGCGTCGATCGGCATGCTGCCCCTGTTCGCCACCTGCGACCGCTGGGACATCGGCGGCGTGTCCGTCCCGCTGCACCCCGACACGCTGCTGCCCACGGTCTTCGTCTACGACGGCCATCCGGGCGGCGCGGGCTTCGCCGAGCGCGCCTTCCACACCGCGCGCGCCTGGCTCTCCGCCACCCGCGAGGCCATCGCCTCCTGCGAGTGCGACTCCGGCTGTCCCTCCTGCATCCAGTCCCCCAAGTGCGGCAACGGCAACGACCCGCTGCACAAGAGAGGCGCCGTACGTCTGCTGACGGTGCTGCTGAGGGCGGCCCCGGAGGAGGAGGCCGCGCGGGAGGCGGAGGTGGCGGCTCAGATCGGGGCAGAGGCGGAGGCTCAGCCGGAGGTGGGGGCTTAGCCCAGGTGGGTGAGAGGTGGCGGTGGCCGTGGGCCCGGCTATGGAGCAGCCGTGGGCCCGGCTCCACCGGCTATGGAGCCCCCAGGGGCCGTGGACAGCGTCGTGGGCCCTCCCGGCTCCACCGACGCCGCTGTGGGCGCCCGGGGCCCCGCAGGGGCGTCCCAGGGCCCCGGGCGGGTGTCCGCGGGGGCAACCGGTCCCACCGGGGCGTCCTCCGGGATCGCCGGCCCCGCTCTCGCCCTGACCTCCGCGGTGAAGGGTCCCCGTGCGACCGCCGCCGTGACGTCCGATGTGTCGCCCACGATCGTGCACCGGACGAGCCGGGTGCCCTGTGCCCGGGCCACCTTCTCCGCCCGGTCACAGGAGGCGGTGCCGCCCTCGGCCCAGTGGCCCGCCGCCGCCAGCGCCGCGAGGTCGGCGGCCCCGGCCGCGCGGTGCCGGTCGACCACCGCCTCCCCCAGGGCCAGACCGATGCCGAACACCACACAGAGCACGGCGATCGCACCGACACTCCACACGGTGGCGGAACCGCGGTCCCGCGGACGACGCCCACGACACCCGCCGCCAACGCACCGGCAGAAGCCGCGGAGGGCCGGAATGCGGTGCCTCATGTCCCCGTCCTCCGCCTCATGTCCCCGCTCCCCGCTGGGCGTGCGTCCCGACCATGTCCTCCGCCTCCGCCACGGCTTCCTCCCTCAGCCGGAAGGGCAGCACGCCCAGCCCCGGCGGGTCGGCCACGACGACCACGTGCACATGGTCTCCCCGGCGGGTCACCGTGACCTCGGCCCCGTGTGGTGCCACGTCCCGGGCCACTCGGGTGACCGCGCCCTCGGGGTCCTGGCGGGTGGCGGCCCGGGCCCCTGCCCGAGCCGCGTCCACGCACTGGATCTGCGCGAGCACCACCAGCAGGACCCAGACCAGCGTCGTCACCACGAGCACCAGCACGGGCAGGACCATGGCGGCCTCCGCCGTCACGAACCCCGCGTCGGCGCCCGCCCGTTCGGCCCGGCGTACCCGCGCCCGTGCCCGTTCACATCCGCGCACTGAGCGCTCGCTTCACGATGTTCTGCAACTCCGTCTTGACCTGGCCGCTCGTCACCACCTCGTAGAGCAGCACGGCGAACGCCACCGCCGCGATGATCCCCATCGCGTACTCGGACGTCACCATTCCCGCATCCCGGCTCGCCAGGGCACGCAGCCGTGCCCGTACCTTTCCGTACATATCAAACCCCGTAATTCCTTGGCCTGTTGGTTCTCTGTGGGTTCTCTATCGGTTCTCTGTCGGTTGCCTGTCGGTTGTCGGCTCGCTGCTCCCGCGACCGTTCCGCCACTGCCCTCAGCCACCACCTCCTCTCAGCAGTCCGCCCGCGAGGCCGATCAGCACGGGCAGCACGCCCACCGCGACGAAGGCGGGCAGGAAGCACAGCCCCACCGGCGCGGTGACCAGCACGGCCGCCCGGCGTGCCCTGGCCGTCGCGGTGCGCGCCCGGTCGGCGCGGACGTCGGCCGCGAGCCGGCCGGCCGGACCGGCGGCGGGAAGGCCCGACTCGTCGGCCCGCTCCAGCAGCCGCGCCAGGGCCGCGGCCCCTGGTATCGAGGCGAGTCCGCGCCAGGCGTCGGCCGGCTGTCCGCCGAGCCGGACCTGGGCGGCGCCCCGGGCCAGTGCGTCCCCGACGGGGCCGCCCAACGCCTCCCCGACGGCCTGGGCGGCGATCACGGGGCCGGCGCCGGCCGCGATGCAGGCCGCCAGCAGGTCGGCCGCGAGCGGGAGTTGACGGGCGGCCTCGGCCGCGTCGGACTCCGCTTCGGGACGGCTCGCCGTCCGCCGCCGCCACTGCCGCATCCCGGCCGCCCCCGCCAGCCCGAGCACGAGTCCGGTGAGCCCGCCGACCAGCACCCAACCGGCCCCGGCCACGCCCACCGCCGGCAGCCACTGCCGCAGGTCTCCCGCCGCACGGAGCCGTGAGCGCGAGCGCCATGCCTCCCGTGCCGTCCGCTCCGGCCCCAGCAGCGCGACCGTCCGCCGCCGCGCTCTCCGCTCCCGGCCCATCGCCTCCAGCCATCTCACCGTCAGCCACAGGAGCGCCGCCGCTCCCACGGCCATCCCCAACCTGTGGACAACGCCGCCCGCGCTCACATCGCCTCCGCCGCTCGCACGATCCGCAGGGCCCACCACAGACCCGCGCCCTCCAGCACTCCGCCGATGACCAGGCAGCCCAGGCCCGCTCCGGTGTGCAGCAGCACCCGCAAGGGGTCGGCCCCCATGGCCGTGCCCAGCAGGAGTCCGAGGCCCGGCAGGCCGGCGAGCATGACGGCCGTGGCCCAGGCCCCCGACAACTGGGCCCGCAGGTCGGCACGTTGGTCACGCTCAGCCCGCAGCGCCCCTTCGAGCCGGTCAAGCCCGGCCGCCAGGCCCGCGCCCTGGTCCACGGCCACCCGCCAGCAGGCCGCGAGGCCGCGCAGGCCCTCGGCGCCCGGCTGCCGGGCCGCTCCGGCGAGCGCGGCGGCCACGTCCCCGCCGAACCGGGCCGCCGCCAGCACCGCCGCCTGCGCGTCGCCGAGCCCGCCCGAGTCCCGCGCGGCGCACAGCAGCGCCTCGCCCGGCTGCCGTCCGGCCCGTACCTCTCCGGCGAGGGCCCCGCACAGGGCGATCACCGCGTCCGCCCGCAGCTCCTGCCGTCGGCGTGCCGCCCGGGCGAGCCGGGTCCGCCGCAGCAGCGGCACCCCGACCGCCCCCGCGACGGCCGGCAGCACCGAGGCGCCCAGCACGGCGAGCACCAGCCCGGCGGCCGGCGCCCACCACTCGGCGCGCAACCTCCCCCGGATCCGGGCCAGTCCGGGAAGGACCCGGCCGGAGGGCGGCTGTCCCATGCCCTCCGGGCCACCGCCGGCAAGCAGCACCCGCGCCCGCCGTGCCGCGGAGTGCCACCCGCCCACCAGCCATGCGCCCAGCAGCCACACGGCCGTCCCGGCGCACACCGCGCCCGCGGCCACCCGGACCGGGCCCGGCAACCCCTCATCCATCGCGGCCCTCGCCCCCTCTCCCGCTCTCCCTCCGGAGCAGCCCCCGCAGCCGCTCCCATCCCGGTTCCGCCACGAACGCCTCCGCGCCCCAGCGCAGCGCCGGCACGGTCCGCACCAGTCCCGACGCGTCCCGCTCCAGCACCCGCACCTCCGCGATCCGCCGCCGCCCGGAGCGGTCCCGCACGAGGTGGAGCACCACCGACAGGGCGGCCGCCAACTGGCTGTGCAGCGCTGCCCGGTCGAGCCCGGCGGCGGTGCCCAGCGCCTCCAGGCGGGCGGGGACGTCCGCCGCGGCGTTGGCGTGCACCGTGCCGCAGCCGCCTTCATGGCCGGTGTTGAGGGCGGCCAGCAGATGGACCACCTCGCCGCCGCGCACCTCGCCCACGACCAGCCGGTCCGGCCGCATCCTCAGTGCCTGCCGCACCAGGTCCTCAAGGGTGACCAGGCCCGCGCCCTCCTGGTTGGCGGGTCTGGTCTCCAGGCGGACGACGTGCGGATGGTCGGGGCGCAACTCCGCTGAGTCCTCGGCGAGGACGATCCGCTCGCCGGGCCCGGCCAGCCCGAGCAGCGCGCTGAGCAGCGTGGTCTTGCCGGTTCCGGTCCCTCCGCTGATGAGGAAGGACAGCCGGGCCTCGATCAGCGCCCGCAGCACGCGGTCCCCGCCGGGCGGCACCGTGCCCGCCGCGACCAGTTCCTCCAGCGTGAACGCGCGCGGCCGTACGACCCGCAGGGACAGGCAGGTGCAGCCGACGGCGACGGGAGGCAGCACCGCGTGCAGCCGGGTGCCGTCGGGCAGCCGGGCGTCGACCCACGGCCGGGCGTCGTCCAGCCGGCGGCCGGCCACGGCGGCCAGGCGCTGCGCGAGACGCCGTACGGCGGCCGCGTCGGAGAAGGCGACGGCGGCCCGCTCCAGTCCGCCGCCCCGGTCCACCCACACCCGGTCCGGGGCCGACACGAGGACGTCGGTCACCGACGGATCCGCCAGCAGTGGCTCCAGCGGACCGCTGCCGATCAGCTCGGACCGCAACTGCTCGGCCGCGCCGAGCACTTCGGCGTCCCCGAGGACCCGGCCCTGGTCGCGCAGGGCCTGCGCGACCCGTGCGGGCGTCGGCTCGGCGCCGCTCTCGGCGAGCCACTGCCGTACGCCGTCCAGCAACTCAGCGGGCATTCGGGACCCGTTGACGGGCGCGGGCTCGCGCGGCGCGTCCCCCGACGCCGTCCGCAGGTGTTCGGCGACCGTCCTCATGCGGCCGCCGCCTCGATCAGGGCCCGCTCCCAGAAGGCGGTGCAGAATCGGGCGAGCGGTCCGCGCGCCACCGCGCCGGGCGGGGTCCTGCCCTCGCCCGGGCGCCGCAGCGCCGACTCCACGGGCACCTCGCCCGCCAGCGGCAGACCGAGCAGACGGGCCACCTCACGGTCATCGAGCCCGGGCGCGTACGGCCCACGGACCGCCACCCGCAGATCGCGCAGGACCATGCCGACCGCGGACGCCACCCGTGCCGCGGCCGCCACGGCGCGCAGTTCGGCTGGGACCACGAGCAGTCCGAGGTCGATCTGGGCGAGGGCCTCGGCGACCCCTTCGTCGACGCGGCGGGGCAGATCGACCACGACGGCGCCGCCGCGCCGTCGCGCGGCGGCCAGCACCGCCCGGACGGCCTGCGGCGGAACGGCCACGCAGTCGCCGCGGTCCCAGCTCAGCACGCGCAGCGAGTGGAGTTCCGGCAGCGACTCCTCCAGGGCGCCGCCGCCGACTCTCCCGCGCGAGGCGGCGAACGCCGGCCAGCGCAGCCCCTGGGCCGTTTCCCCGCCCAGCAGGACGTCGAGGCCGCCGCCCAGGGGATCGGCGTCCACGAGCAGGGTCCGCAGGCCCTCCCGGGCGGAGGTGACGGCAAGCGCGCAGGCCAGCGTGGACGCGCCGGCTCCGCCGCGGCCGCCGATGACGCCCACGGTGAGCGCGGGACGGCCGACACCCTCGGCGACGTCGGCGATGCGGTCGACCAGCCACTGCTCGCCGTCGGGCAGCACCAGCACATGGTCGGCGCCGATCTCGATGGCGCGCCGCCAGATCCCGGAGTCGTCCTGGTCGCGGCCGACCAGCACCACTCCGCGCCGGCGGGCGGCCCCGCGCACGCGCCTGGCGGCGTCGTCTCCGACCAGCACCAGCGGCGCCGCCTCCCAGCCGCCTCTGCGCTCGGGCAGGCCGTGATGGACCTCGGGCGTGGCGCCGGCCGCCGCGCACAGGCGCAGCAGGTCGTCGAGGAGTCCGGCGTCCTCGGTGACGATCAGTGGTCTGCCCTGAAGCCCTCCGGCCTCGGGCGGTGGATCGTGTGTGACGGTTCCGGCCACGGGTCGAACCCCCTTCACTGCTTCTTGCGCGCGGCCGGCGCGGCCCCGCGAATCCCGAACACGAGAAGAACCGGCGATCGGCCTTCCTTTGAGCGGCCGATACGGAACCGGCCGCACGCGCCCTGACAATCGGAACCGGCCAAGAACTCGCCGGGAGCGGTGCGCGTCGGAATCACGGTGCAGTGATCCGGAAAATCGTGTGGATCTTGGTCAAAAACTGTGGACGACTCGATGGCTGTGAATATCGCCGTCACCCATACCGGTGACCCCTGTACTGGTTCCCGTGCGACTTCCACAGAGCAGCGCCACGACTACCCAGCGTGACAGATCATGAAGAGGGCCCACAGCCCACGCGGTGCGGCCGATGCGGCCCGGCAACCACGGACAGAAAGGGAGAAACCCACCCGGACATGCGACGACCCCCGCCGGGGGGGAGAGCGGGGGTCGTCTCCACGGCCGACTCGGGGGGGGGGGGGAGGAGTCGGACCGGGTTGGCACGGTCGCGAACGATCCGTGACTTCCATGGTGTACCCGAGAGCCTTCTCAGGCAAACCCACACGCCCACCTTACGCCGAATGGGCTGCCCCTATGCTCAGGGGCGTGGAAAACCACTCCTTGCCCCGCACGGCGGCCTTCTTCGATCTGGACAAGACGGTCATTGCGAAGTCGAGCACGCTCACCTTCAGCAAGTCGTTCTACCAAGGCGGACTGATCAACCGCCGGGCCGTGTTGCGAACGGCGTACGCCCAGTTCGTCTTCCTCGCCGGCGGCGCCGACCACGACCAGATGGAGCGCATGCGCGAGTACCTGTCCGCACTGTGCCGCGGCTGGAACGTGCGGCTGGTCAAGGAGATCGTCGCCGAGACGCTGCACGACCTGATCGACCCGATCATCTACGACGAGGCCGCGTCCCTCATCGAGGAGCACCACACGGCCGGCCGCGACGTGGTCATCGTGTCCACGTCGGGTGCGGAGGTGGTCGAGCCGATCGGCGAACTGCTGGGCGCGGACCGCGTGGTGGCCACGCGGATGGTGGTGGGGGAGGACGGCTGCTTCACCGGCGAGGTGGAGTACTACGCCTACGGCCCGACGAAGGCGGAGGCGGTCCGCGAACTGGCCGAGTCCGAGGGGTACGACCTCAGCCGCTGCTACGCCTACAGCGACTCGGTGACCGACCTGCCGATGCTGGAGTCGGTCGGGCATCCGCACGCCGTGAACCCCGACCGGGCGCTGCGCCGGGAGGCTGTCGCACGGGCGTGGCCGGTTCTCGACTTCCACCGGCCGGTGCGGCTCAAGCAGCGGCTGCCCGCCTTCTCCGTACCGCCGCGTCCGGCCCTGGTCGCGATGGCGGCCATAGGCGCGGCAGCGGCCACGGCAGGGCTCGTCTGGTACACGAACCGGCGCCGGAACTCGGTCGCCTGACCCACCCGCCCGGCCCCGGAAAAACCGGCGCGGCACCCGTTCGCCCGATCAGCCCCTGTTTGAACCTGAAAGTAAAGAAGTGCAGCCGGGGGTTCCGCTTGTACCCCGCTTGCAGTACAAAGGATTCGACGGCCCGCGAGACCGAAGGACATCCGCAAGGATCACCTTTAACAGCGCTATTGGCCCACGGACCGAGCATGAACACCGGGCACCCACGCGACGTCGACCCGTCGATTACGGGCCAGCCGCACCAGGTGACGGGCAAAGATCCCGACCTGATGGGCGACATATCGAGGACGCTTGGTAACTCGGTGCTCATGCCAGCGGCGGTACGAGTTCTCGTACCGCCGCAACCCTGTTTCCGGGTCCCTCACGCCGCCCCGCGCTGGAGCGCCTCGCACACCGCCGTGGACTCGCGCGCCCCCAGCCCCACCGCCCTGGCGCAGTGGGCGATCCAGGCGGCCATGCCCTCCGGGGTGCCGGAGACATAGCCGTCGAGGGCGGCCAGGTAGGCCGCGCGGCCCAGTTCGGCGTGGCCGACCTCGGCGGGGCAGACCGACTTGGGGTCGAGACCGCTGCCGACCAGGACGATGCGCCCGGCCGCGCGGGCGATCAGCCCGTTGTGGGAGACGAAGGGCCGCAGGGCCAGAAGTTCGCCGTGCACCACGGCCGCCGTCACCAGGGCGGGCGCGGAGCTGCCGGCGATGATCAGCTCGGACAGGCCCTCCAGGCGCCCGGAGACCTCGTCGGCGCCCGGCAGCGGCAGTTCGATCAGCGGCTCGCCGACGTCCTCGCCCGCCTGGCGCGGCCGTCCGACCGCGCCTTCCTGACTCGCGGCGGCCACCAGATGCAGCCGGGCCAGGACCCGCAGGGGCGACTGCCGCCAGATGGACAGCAGTTGGCCGGCCTCGGCGGTCAGCCTCAGGGCGGCGCCCACCACCCGCGCCTCGTCGTCGCCGCTGAAGTCGGAGCGGCGGCGCACCTCCTCCAAGGCCCAGTCGGCGCCGGACAGCGCCGCGGAGCCGCGCGCACCACGCAGCGCCGCCTCAGAGGTGACCTCGTTGCTCCGGCGCCGCATGACCCGGTGCCCGTACACCCGGTCCACGGCCTTGCGTACGGACTCCACGGACTCGGCCACACCGGGCAGCGCACCCAGGGCCGCAAGGGGGTCCTGCCTGTTCGAGCTCGTTCGAGAGCTCGGCGGGGGCTCGGCGGTCGCGCCTGTCGTACTCATGAGTAAGACCCTACGGGCCGGAGCGCTCCGCCCCACGAATGAGTGGTCTTCTTCACGCCCCTCTCCACGCTCAGCGATCGGTTCGCTACGCTTCGTGAACATGAAAATTGCTTTCGTCGGGAAGGGCGGCAGCGGCAAGACCACCCTGTCCTCCCTCTTCATCCGGCACCTCGCGGCCACCGGCGCGCCCGTCGTCGCGATCGACGCCGACATCAACCAGCACCTGGGGGCCGCGCTCGGCCTGGAGGAGGCGCGGTCCGCCGCGCTGCCGGCCATGGGCGACCGGCTGCCGCTGATCAAGGACTATCTGCGCGGCACCAACCCGCGCATCACCTCCGCCGAGACGATGATCAAGACGACCCCGCCGGGCGAGGGCTCGCGCCTGCTGCGCCTGTGCGAGGACAACCCGCTCTACGACGCCTGCGCTCACCCGGTGGAACTCGACGGCGCGGCCGTGCGTTTGATGGTCACCGGCCCCTTCACGAGCGCCGACCTGGGGGTCGCCTGCTACCACTCCAAGACCGGCGCGGTGGAACTGTTCCTGAACCACCTGGTGGACAGCCGCGACGAGTACGCCGTGGTCGACATGACGGCGGGCTCGGACTCCTTCGCCTCCGGCATGTTCACCCGCTTCGACATCACGTTCCTCGTGGCCGAGCCGACCCGGAAGGGGGTCTCCGTCTACCGCCAGTACAAGGAGTACGCCCGTGACTACGGTGTCGTGCTGCGCGTCGTCGGCAACAAGGTGCAGGGCCAGGACGACCTCGACTTCCTGCGCGCCGAGGTCGGGGACGACCTGCTCGTGACCGTCGGGCACTCGGACTGGGTGCGCGCCATGGAGAAGGGCCGGCCACCCCGGTTCGAGTTCCTGGAGGACGCCAACCGCCGCGCCCTGCGGATGCTCCAGGTCGCCGCCGACGCCACGTACGAGCTGCGTGACTGGGACCGCTACACCCGCCAGATGGTGCACTTCCACCTGAAGAACGCCGCCTCCTGGGGGAACGAGCGGACCGGGGCCGACCTCGCGGCCCAGATCGACCCCGGCTTCGTCCTCGGCGAGGGTGTCACCGCCCCGGCGTGAGTCCTGCGACGGCGTAAGCCCCGCCAC
This sequence comes from Streptomyces sp. NPDC014889, assembly GCF_043081205.1. Classification (NCBI taxonomy): domain Bacteria; kingdom Bacillati; phylum Actinomycetota; class Actinomycetes; order Kitasatosporales; family Streptomycetaceae; genus Streptomyces; species Streptomyces sp. NPDC014889. The sequence goes on along the minus strand of NZ_JBIBWH010000002.1, from coordinate 524,522 downwards.
GGGCTGAATCCTCGCTACGGCTTGGGCGCGCCGGGAACGCCCTTGGGTGCCGGGGCCGGGCGGGGCGAGAGGAAGGACGCCCAGCCCTGCTTCGGCGCCTCGCCGACCTCGAGGGTCCGCAGCTTGTCGAGCGTGCGCGGGTCCTGGGCGTCCAGCCAGTCGGCCAGCTGATGGAAGGAGACACAGCGCACGTCGGGCTTGTTGCACACCTCCTTCACGACGTCCTCGACGGCACGCATGTAAATGCCGCCGTTCCAGGACTCGAAGTGGTTGCCGATCACCAGCGGGGCGCGATTGCCCTCGTAGGCCCGTTGGAAGCCTTTGAGCAGGCCGTCACGCATCTGGTTGCCCCAGTAGCCGAACTTGGCGGGGTCCCCCTGGGTCCGCGTGCCGGACTGGTTGACCATGAAGTTGTAGTCCATGGTCAGTTGCTCGAAGGTGTGACCCGGGAAGGGCACGAGCTGCATCGACAGGTCCCACAGGCCGTCCCTCTTCTTGGGCCACACCTGGTTGTTGACCCCGCTGCTGTCGTAACGGAAGCCCAGCCGGCTCGCCGCCTTGACGAAGTTCTTCTGGCCCTCCAGGCACGGGGTACGGCCGCCGATGAGTTCCTTGTCGTAGTCGAAGGGCAGCGAAGCGGCATTCTTCATGCCGGTGTTGGTCTTCCAGGTCTTCACGAACTGCTTGGCCTGGGAGATCTCGCTCTTCCACTCGTCGACCGACCACTTTCCGACCCCGCCCTCGGGGCCGCAGAAGTGACCGTTGAAGTGGGTGCCGATCTCATTGCCCTCCAGCCACGCCAGACGCGCCTGCTTGACCGTGTCGGCGATGCCCTGCGCGTCGTTGAAGCCGATGTCGGAACTGCCCGGGGCGTGCTGCGGCGGCCGGTAGAGGTCCCGCTTCTCCCGCGGGAGCAGGTACACGCCGCTGAGGAAGAAGGTCATGGTCGCGTTGTTGGCCTTGGCGACCCGACGGAAGTGGGAGAAGAGTTTCTGACTGTCCTCCCCCGCCCCGTCCCAGGAGAAGACGACGAACTGCGGCGGCCTCTCACCGGCCTTGAGCCGTTCCGGCCTGGGCAGATGCGGCTGAGCTCCGGTGTACGCGGTGGACCCGTCGCCGATCAGGCGGACGACACTCCCGGGTAGTTGCGGGCCCTTCTGGGCGCCGGGCGCGCCCTTTTTGACTACCTCGGGGCCGCTCGCGCAAGCGGCGAGCGACGAGGCACAGACCGCGGCGACGGCAATGCCCACGGCGATCCTCTGGGTGGCGGCCATGTTCCGCCCACCTTCTTCCTTCTCTCGTCCAACGCCGAGACGGCGTGTGCTGGTGATGTGCCGGACGGGCCGACAGCGCCGTCAAGATCGCACGGACCGGAGAAGGAATTAGTATGACAAGCCGATGAAAAGCCCACTTCACTCAACGAGGTGATTTGCTGCCCCATTAGAGCAGACAATCTAGGCATGCGCTTTACGTGGCATTACGATTGCTTTACCAAGCGTTGAATCCGCTGTTTCCCTCCGAGTCCCTTTGATTCAGCCGGAGTTCAGCGCCCGTGCCACCCCGAGGAGACGGTGAACATGCCGGCCTGCGTCCCCGACCACACCGCGAAGTCCGCCCGCACCGAGCGCGCCCACCCGCCCCACAGCCCGCCCCGGCACCCACGCCGCCTCCGCCTCGCCGGCGCCGACGTGTCGGCCTCCGTCGCGGTCTTCCTGATCGCCCTGCCCCTCTCCCTCGGTATCGCCCTGGCCACCGGCGCCCCGCTGCGGGCCGGCCTCGTGGCCGCCGCCGTGGGCGGACTCGTCGCCGGACGGCTCGGCGGCTCACCGCTCCAGGTCAGCGGCCCCGCCGCCGGCCTCACGGTCGTCACCGCCGACCTCATCCACCGTTATGGATGGCGTACGACCTGCGCGGTCACCGTTCTCGCCGGTCTCGCCCAACTCGCCCTCGGCTGCCTGCGCGTGGCCCGCGGCGCACTCGCCGTCAGCCCCGCGGTCGTGCACGGCATACTCGCCGGGATCGGGATGACCATCGCCGTCGCCCAGGTCCACATCGTCCTCGGCGGCAGCCCGCAGAGCTCCGTGCTCGACAACCTCCGTGCCCTGCCTGCCCAGTTGGCCGGCCTCGACCCGGCGGCCCTCGCGGTGAGCGCGCTGACCCTGGCGGTGCTGCTGTCCTGGCCGCGCATCCCCGGCCGGGCGGGCCGCCTGCTGGGCAGGGTGCCCGCCGCGCTCGTCGCCGTCGCCGCGGCCACCGCCGTCGCCTCCCTCACCGGGCTGGTGCTGCCGAAAGTCGATCTGCCGTCCTGGCGCAGCCACGCCCTGGCCGGGCTGCCCCAGGGGCCGGTTCTCGGGCTCGTCGCCGCGGTGCTCGGCACGACGCTGGTGTGCAGCGTGCAGTCGCTGCTCGGCGCGGTCGCCGTGGACAAGCTGGTCGCGGGCCGCGCCGGACCGGCCGCCCGCGTCGGCCGCTCGGACCTGGACCGGGAACTGCTCGGCCAGGGCGCCGCCAACGTCGTCTCCGGCGCGCTCGGCGGCCTGCCGGTCGCCGGGGTGGCCGTGCGCAGCACGGCGAATGTGCGCGCGGGCGCCATGAGCCGGAACTCCACGATGCTGCACGGCGTTCTCGTAGTGATCGCCGCGCTGCTGATGGTCCCGGTGCTGGAGTTCGTCCCGCTCGCCTCGCTCGCCGCCCTGGTGATGGCCGTCGGCCTCCAGATGGTCTCCCCGCACCACATCCGCACGGTGTCGCGCCACCAGGAGGTGCCGGTGTACGCCGCCACCGCCCTCGGCGTGGTGGTCCTCGGCATTCTGCAGGGCGTGGCCCTCGGCATCGCCGCGGCCGTCGCCGTCGCCCTGCGCCGCCTCGCCCGCACCCGCATCACGCACGAGGAGCGGGAAGGAGTCCATCACGTACAGGTGCGAGGGCAGTTGACGTTCCTCGCGGTGCCGCAACTCAGCCGGGCCCTGCATCGCGTGCCCCCGGGAGCCGCCGCGGTCGTCAGGCTCGACGGCTCGTTCATGGATCACGCGGCGTACGAGTCCCTGCGGGACTGGCAGCGGACGCACACCGCGCAGGGCGGCTCGGTCGAACTCACCGGCCGTCGTCCCGGGGTCCGCGTCGCCGGCCTGGACCCCTTCACCCGCGCCGAAGCGGCGGAGACTGCGCAGGCGACACCCCTTTCCCTTACGGTCAGTGACAGTCCGAGTGCGTTGAGTAAGAAAGGAGTCCAGGAGTGAACCTCAGGGGACGGTCGTGCGTGACCCGTGAATGAGCGGATGTCAGGATGGGAGGGGTTGACCGACACCCTGGGGCCCTCGGAGAATCGGGCGCCTTGAATGGTCTAAACCACTGGGACGGTGTGCGACGATGGCAGACAACGAGCGTTCTTCACTCTCCAACCTCCTGAAGGAGGAGCGACGCTTCGCGCCGCCCGCCGACCTGGCCGCGAACGCCAACGTCACGGCGGACGCGTACGAGCAGGCCAAGGCCGACCGGCTCGGCTTCTGGGCGGAGCAGGCCCGCCGGCTGACCTGGTCCGTGGAGCCGACCGAGACGCTCGACTGGTCGAACCCGCCGTTCGCCAAGTGGTTCAAGGACGGCACGCTCAACGTGGCGTACAACTGCGTCGACCGGCATGTCGAGGCCGGACACGGCGACCGGGTCGCGATCCACTTCGAGGGCGAGCCCGGCGACCACCGCGCCATCACCTACGCCGAGCTCAAGGACGAGGTGTCCAAGGCCGCGAACGCCCTGCTCGAACTGGGCGTCCGGAAGGGCGACCGGGTCGCGATCTACATGCCGATGATCCCGGAGACCGCGGTCGCGATGCTGGCCTGCGCCAGGATCGGTGCCACGCACTCGGTGGTCTTCGGCGGCTTCTCCGCGGACGCGCTCGCCACCCGCATCCAGGACGCCGACGCCCGTGTCGTGATCACCGCCGACGGCGGTTACCGGCGCGGCAAGCCGTCCGCGCTCAAGCCGGCCGTCGACGAGGCGGTCGGACGCGTGGACAACGTCGACCATGTGGTCGTGGTCCGCCGCACCGGCCAGGAGGTCGCCTGGACCGAGGGCCGGGACCTGTGGTGGCACGAGATCGTCGACCGCCAGCCGGCCGAGCACACCCCGGAGGCGTTCGAGGCGGAACACCCGCTGTTCATCCTGTACACCTCCGGCACCACGGGGAAGCCGAAGGGCATCCTGCACACCTCCGGCGGCTACCTCACGCAGGTCGCGTACACGCACTGGGCGGTCTTCGACCTCAAGCCGGAGACCGACGTGTTCTGGTGCACCGCCGACGTCGGCTGGGTCACCGGCCACTCGTACATCGTGTACGGGCCGCTGGCCAACGGCGCGACGCAGGTGATGTACGAGGGCACGCCGGACACCCCGCACCAGGGCCGCTTCTGGGAGGTCGTGCAGAAGTACGGCGTGACGATCCTCTACACGGCGCCGACCGCGATCCGTACGTTCATGAAGTGGGGCGACGACATCCCCGCGAAGTTCGACCTGTCCTCCCTGCGCATCCTCGGCTCGGTCGGCGAGCCGATCAACCCGGAGGCGTGGATCTGGTACCGCAAGAACATCGGCGGCGACCGCACTCCGGTCGTCGACACCTGGTGGCAGACGGAGACCGGCGGCATCATGATCTCCCCGCTGCCCGGGGTGACCGACGCCAAGCCCGGCTCGGCCCAGCGGGCGCTGCCCGGCATCTCCGCCACCGTGGTCGACGACGAGGCGAACGAGGTGCCCCACGGCGGCGGTGGCTACCTGGTGCTCACCGAGCCGTGGCCGTCGATGCTGCGCACCATCTGGGGCGACGACCAGCGGTTCATCGACACCTACTGGTCGCGGTTCGAGGGCCGGTACTTCGCCGGTGACGGTGCCAAGAAGGACGACGACGGCGACATCTGGCTGCTCGGCCGCGTGGACGACGTGATGCTCGTGTCCGGGCACAACATCTCCACCACCGAGGTCGAGTCCGCGCTCGTCTCCCACCCGTCGGTCGCCGAGGCGGCCGTGGTCGGCGCGGCGGACGAGACCACCGGACAGGCGATCGTCGCGTTCGTGATCCTGCGCGGCGCGATCACGGAGACCGAGACCCTGGTCGGCGAGCTGCGCGACCACGTCGGCTCGACGCTCGGCCCGATCGCCAAGCCCAAGCGGATCCTGCCGGTGGCGGAGCTGCCGAAGACCCGCTCCGGGAAGATCATGCGGCGCCTGCTGCGTGACGTGGCGGAGAACCGGCAGCTCGGAGACGTCACGACGCTGACCGACTCCACCGTCATGGACCTCATCCAGGCCAAGCTCCCCGCGTCGCCCAGCGAGGACTGAGCCAGGGCCGCCCGGAATCCGGGCGGGACTCATCACGGCGTCAAGGGGCACCCGGCGGGACAACCGCCGGGTGCCCCTTCCGCACCCCGGGAGAACGCCCGGTCCGCTCAGCCGGCCTTTGGGTAAGGTGGGCGGGAGGACGCAACAGAAGAGACCCTCAGGTGCGCCGGGAAGTCTGGTCGGCATGTGATCCGTCATGCCCACCGACCGGAGGTTCCCGTGACCGCGCCCCGCACCGACAGCCCCGCACGCAAGTTCCTCGGACGCCTGTCCCTGCCCGAGCGGAACTTCGTGGCGGACGCGCTGCGCACCGAGACCGTCGGTGGTGTGATCCTGCTGCTCGCCGCGGTCGCCGCCCTTCTCTGGGCGAACATCCCCGGCCTGCGCGGCAGCTACGCGAGCGTCGGGCACTTCCACCTCGGCCCCGCCTCCCTCGGCCTGAACCTCTCCGTGGAGCACTGGGCCGCCGACGGGCTGCTCGCCGTCTTCTTCTTCGTCGCCGGGATCGAACTCAAGCGCGAACTCGTCGCCGGAGACCTGAAAGACGCCAAGGCGGCGATCCTGCCGGTGATCGCCGCGCTGTGCGGCATGGCGGCACCGGCCGTCGTCTACGCCCTGACCAACCTCGGCTCGGGCGGCTCGCTCGGCGGCTGGGCGGTGCCGACCGCCACGGACATCGCCTTCGCGCTCGCCGTACTGGCGGTCATCGGCACCTCGCTGCCCAGCGCCCTGCGCGCCTTCCTGCTGACGCTCGCGGTCGTCGACGATCTGTTCGCGATCCTGATCATCGCCGTCTTCTTCACCGGCCATCTGAACTTCGCCGCGCTCGGCGGGGCGGCGGCCGGGCTCGTCGTCTTCTGGCTGCTGCTGCGCAAGGGCGTGCGCGGCTGGTACGTGTACGTGCCGCTCGGCCTGGTCATCTGGGCGCTGATGTACAACAGCGGCGTGCACGCCACCATCGCGGGCGTCGCGATGGGTCTGATGCTGCGCTGCGCCCCCCGCGACGACGAGGAGGCCTCCCCCGGCGAGCGCGTCGAACACCTCGTGCGGCCCCTTTCGGCGGGCCTGGCGGTGCCGCTGTTCGCTCTGTTCAGCGCGGGTGTCTCCCTCTCGGGCGGGGCGCTGGCCAACGTGTTCACCCGGCCCGAGACGCTCGGCGTCGTCCTCGGACTGGTCGTCGGCAAGACGGTCGGCATCTTCGGCGGGACCTGGCTCACCGCCCGCTTCACCAGGGCGTCGCTCAGCGAGGACCTCGCCTGGGCCGACCTGTTCGCCGTGGCGACGCTCGCCGGGATCGGCTTCACCGTCTCCCTGCTCATCGGCGAACTCGCCTTCACCGGCGACGCGGCGCTCACCGACGAGGTCAAGGCCTCCGTCCTCGCCGGCTCCCTCATCGCGGCGGTTCTGGCCACCGTCCTGCTGAAGATGCGCAACACCCGGTACCGGAAGCTGTGCGAGTCCGAGGAGCGGGACGACGACCTCGACGGCATCCCGGACGTCTACGAGCAGGACGACCCCGCCTACCACCTGCGCATGGCCGAAATGCACGAGCGGAAGGCCGCCGAGCACCGCCGGCTCGCCGAGGCGAAAGCAGCCGAAGGGACCGAGGGGCTTGCCGAAGTGCCCGGCAGGGCAAGCGAGGAGGACAGCGGTCCGGCATGATCTGACGGGACGGTACAAATGACAGGAGCGTTCCCAGTCGGGCAGAAGTCAGGCAGTGGCAGCAGCCGGACGGAGGCCGCACGGAACCAGTCCGTAGTCAGGCAGGAGAGGAAGACGCGATGAGCGCACCCGACGGCAACCCGGTCGGCACCGAACGCAGCATCGGCCAGCTGTTCGCCACGGCGACCACCGAGATGTCGGCACTGGTGCACGACGAGATCGCGCTGGCCAAGGCCCAGCTGAAGAAGGACGTCAGGCGCGGACTGGGCAGCGGCAGCCTGCTGAGCCTGGCCGGTGCGCTGGCGCTGTTCTCCCTGCCGATGCTCAACTTCGCGCTGGCGTACGGCGTTCACACCTGGACCGACTGGAACCTCGCCCTCTGCTTCCTGGTGTCCTTCGGGGCCAATTGCCTGCTCGCCGGCGTACTGGCGCTGATCGGTGTGTTCCTCGCGAAGAAGACGAAGAAGAGCCAGGGTCCGCAGAAGGTCGCCGCGTCCATGAAGGCGACGGCCGGGGTGCTCCAGAACGCCAAGCCGCACCCCCGCTCGGAGCCCGCCGCCCTGGAGGACCGCTCCCCCGCGGCCATCGAGGCTGTGGCACGCTCGACCTCATGACGGAGCCCGCCACCCCTTCGGCCCAATCGACGCCGGTCGTCCGGATCGACCTGCCCGGCGGCAGGAAGGTGACGCACCGGGACGTCGCGGCCAACGGCGCCCGCTTCCACATCGCCGAGCTCGGCGACGGACCGCTGGTCCTGCTGCTGCACGGCTTCCCGCAGTTCTGGTGGACCTGGCGGCACCAGCTCGTCGCCCTCGCCGACGCCGGGTTCCGGGCCGTCGCGATGGACCTGCGCGGTGTGGGCGGCAGCGACCGCACGCCCCGCGGCTACGACCCGGCCAACCTCGCCCTCGACATCACCGGCGTGGTCCGCTCGCTCGGCGAGCCGGACGCCGCGCTGGTCGGCCACGACCTCGGCGGCTATCTGGCGTGGACGGCGGCCGCGATGCGCCCCAAGCTGGTACGGCGGCTCGCGGTCGCCTCGATGCCGCACCCCAGGCGCTGGCGTTCGGCGATGCTCGGGGACGTCCGGCAGACCGCGGCGAGTTCCTACATCTGGGGGTTCCAGCGGCCCTGGATCCCCGAGCGGCAGCTCACCGCGGACAACGGCGCGCTGGTGGCCCGGCTCGTACGGGACTGGTCGGGGCCGCGGCTGCCGGACGACGAGGCGGTGGAGACGTACCGCCGTGCCATGTGCATCCCTTCGACGGCGCACTGCTCCGTCGAGCCGTACCGCTGGCTGGTGCGCTCCCTGGCCCGGCCCGACGGCATCCAGTTCTACCGCCGGATGAAGCGGCCCGTGCGCGTGCCGACCCTGCATCTGCACGGTTCCCTCGACCCCGTGCAGCGCACCCGCAGCGCGGCCGGCTCGGGCGAGTACGTCGAAGCCCCCTACCGCTGGCGCCTCTTCGACGGGCTGGGCCACTTCCCGCACGAAGAGGACCCGGTGGCGTTCTCGACGGAGCTGGTCAACTGGCTGAAAGACCCGGAACCGGATCGGTGACCCGGCCGATGCGCCCGGTATCCGAACGTGAACAGCTGTCCCGCGAACTGCCAATTGCCCGCTGCATAGGCCAATTGAGGAGTCCTCGGGCGGTTATCGACCATGCGGCCGGGGCAGACGTCCCGGTATGGGCTGGACGCACGACTACAACGACGTAGCACGCACCCGCCGTTCGGTGAGCGGTCCCACCTCGCACCAGCGCGGCACTCCGCGGCTGACGGACACGGACCCAAGGGTGGGCATTCCCCGCATCCTGCGCCGCCGAGCGCGCTGGGTCTCCGTACGGCTGCGTCACAGCCGCAGCTGACCCCGCGCCGGCCGGCGCCGCCTACAGCGCGCAGTCGTCGCTGCCCACCTGCTGGTTCGCGGTACGGCCCTGCGTGATGTCCTGCTGGATCTCGTCGACCGTGAGCGCGTAGCCGGTGTCGGCGTCGTCGAGGGACTTGGCGAACACCACGCCGTACACCCTGCCGTCGGTCGTGAGCAGCGGGCCGCCGGAGTTCCCCTGGCGCACGGTCGTGTACAGCGAGTAGACGTCGCGGCGCACAGTGCCACGGTGGTAGATGTCGGGGCCGCTGGCCGTGATGCGCCCGCGCACCCGGGCGGCTCGGACGTCGTAGGCCCCGTTCTCCGGGAAGCCGGCGACGATCGCGCCGTCGCCGCTGTGCGCGTCGGTGCCGGTGAACTTCAGGGCCGGCGCCTTCAGGTCGGGCACGTCGAGCACGGCGATGTCGCGGTGCCAGTCGTACAGGACGACGGTGGCGTCGTACTTCCGTCCCTCGCCGCCTATCTGCACGGTGGGTTCGTCGACCCCGCCCACGACGTGCGCGTTGGTCATGACACGGCGGTTGCCGAAGACGAAGCCGCTGCCCTCCAGCACCTTGCCGCAACTGCGCGCGGTGCCCATGACCTTGACGACGGACTGCTTGGCGCGCAGGGCGACGACGCTGTTCGCCAGCGCCGGGTCCGGAGGCTGTACGTCGGTGATGGGCTCGTTGGCGAACGGGCTGAAGACCTGCGGGAAGCCGTTCTGCGCGAGCACGGAGGTGAAGTCCGCGAACCAGGTGTCGGCCTGCGCGGGCAGCACCTCGGAGACCCCGAGCAGCACCCGGGAGTTGCGCACCTCCTTGCCCAGCGTCGGTATCGTCGTGCCGCCGAGGGCCGAGCCGATCAGCCAGGCGACCAGCAGCATGGCGACGACGTTGACCAGGGCGCCGCCGGTCGCGTCCAGGGCACGGGCCGGGGACCAGGTGATGTACACGCGCAGCTTGCTGCCGAGGTGGGTGGTCAGCGCCTGGCCGATCGAGGCGCAGACGATCACGACGATGACCGCGACGACGGCCGCGGTGGTGCTGACCGGCGTGTTGTCCGTCATCGCGTCCCAGATCACCGGGAGCGTGTAGACGGCGAGGAGACCGCCGCCCAGGAAGCCGATCACCGACAGGATGCCGACGACGAATCCCTGGCGATAGCCCACGACCGCGAACCAAGCGGCGGCGATCAGCAGCAGGATGTCCAGCACGTTCACCGCGTCGAGCCTCGCCTCATCATGTTCCGATCACCCCAGGCCGGCCTGTGTCTTCCTGGAGTTCCGCCCCCGGCAGCACCGCCGCGGTGCCCACCCTGTCACGACCGCCAGTCGAGCGGGACCTGCTTGTCGCGGTCCCAGGGCCGCTCCCAGCCCGCGTAGTGGAGCAGACGGTCGATGATCCCGGCGGTGAAGCCCCATACGAGGGCCGATTCGACCAGGAATGCCGGACCTCGGTGGCCGCTGGGATGGACGGCCGTGGCCCGGTTGTCGGGGTTCGTGAGATCCGCCACGGGAACGGTGAACACACGCGCGGTCTCCGCCGGGTCGACGACGCCCACCGGGCTGGGCTCGCGCCACCAGCCGAGCACGGGCGTGACGACGAAGCCGCTGACCGGGATGTACAGCCGGGGCAGCGCACCGAACAGCTGGACGCCGCCCGGTTCGAGCCCGGTCTCCTCCTCGGCCTCGCGCAGCGCGGCCCGCAGCGGGCCGTCGCCCTGCGGGTCGCCGTCCTCGGGGTCGAGCGCCCCGCCGGGGAACGACGGCTGACCGGCGTGCGAGCGCAGCGAGCTCGCCCGCTCCATGAGCAGCAGCTCGGGGCCGCGCTCGGCCTCGCCGAAGAGGATCAGGACGGCGGACTGGCGGCCCGCGCCGTCCTTCGGCGGCAGGAAACGGCTCAGCTGGACCGGCCGGACCGTCTCGGCCACGCGCGCGACCGGCTCGAGCCAGCCGGGCAGCCCTTCCGTGCTGAGTGCCACCGAGCCGCCCTGTGTCCCGCTCGCCTCACTGGCCCGCGTCATCGCCACCCCCGTCCCCCTCGCCGTCCCGCCGTGTCCCTGGGGGTCCTGCCGTGTCCCACGCCCGGGCCCCTCGGCGTCCCGCCGGGTCCAACGCCCGGCGGTACCGAGATCGTTCCGCCGCTGTCATCCGGCCCCCAGCGGCGGCGCCGGGCGGCCGCCCGCGTCCAGGTAGGCCTGCGGTGGCTTGAGGCGCTGGCCCGGGAAGCCGCCCTTCTCGTACTTCAGCAGCTTCTTCGCCTTCTCCGGGTCCGTCTCGCCCTCGCCGTAGGCCGGGCAGAGCGGGGCGATCGGGCAGGCGCCGCACGCGGGCTTGCGGGCGTGGCAGATACGGCGGCCGTGGAAGATCACGTGGTGCGAGAGCATCGTCCAGTCGCTCTTGGGGAAGAGCGCGGCGACGGCGGCCTCGATCTTGTCGGGCTCGGTCTCCTCGGTCCACTGCCAGCGCCGCACCAGCCGCTGGAAGTGGGTGTCCACGGTCAGGCCGGGCCTGCCGAAGGCGTTGCCGAGGACCACGAAGGCGGTCTTGCGGCCGACGCCGGGCAGCTTGACGAGGTCCTCCAGCCGCCCCGGCACCTCGCCGCCGAACTCCTCCACCAGCGCCTTGGACAGCCCTATCACGGACTTGGTCTTGGCCCGGAAGAAGCCGGTGGGCCGCAGGATCTCCTCGACCTCCTCGGGGTTCGCGGCGGCGAGGTCCTCGGGGGTGGGGTACCTGGCGAACAGCCCGGGCGTCGTCTGGTTGACCCGCAGGTCCGTGGTCTGGGCCGACAGGACCGTGGCGACCAGCAGCTGGAAGGGGTTCTCGAAGTCCAGCTCGGGGTGGGCGTACGGGTACACCTCGGCGAGCTCGCGGTTGATGCGGCGGGCCCGGCGGACCAGGGCCGTGCGCGACTCGTTCCTCGGCGGCTTCGGGGCGAGCGTCTTCGCCGGCGCGGCCTTCCCGACGGCGGCGGTGGCCTTCTTGGGCGCGACCGTCACCTTCTTCGGGGCCACCGCCTTCCTGACGGGGGCCGTGCTCTTGGCGGAGGCCGCCTTCCCGGCGCGGGCGGCCTTCTTCCCGGGCGCGGCGCTCTTCTCAGGCGCCGTGCTCTTCTCCGGTGCCGCGCTGTCCTCGGAAGCCGTCTTCTTCGCGGGTGCCGCCTTCTTCACCGGTGCCCTTTTCGCCGCTTTTGCCATGTTCGTTCCATCGTCGCGCCCTTGTTCGCCCACAGCGGAATCCTCACGTACAACCACCCGCCCAGCCCCCTCGGCCTGCGCTCTCACCGGCGATTTGGACACCCGGCCAGCCTAAAGCCCGGCACCGACATCCGCTCCGGACCCCCGAGATCGGCCCCCGATTGGCCCCCTGCCGCGTAAGCGGGCACACCTGTGCGGCATCCTTGTGACAGATCACACTGTTTGGACCGTCCGGCAAAATGGGGAACACGGACCCCTGGCACACGGGGGAAGCAAGATCCTCTGAGCAGGTCGACAAGGAGAGAACTCGTGGACGACGTTCTGCGGCGCAATCCGCTCTTCGCGGCGCTCGACGACGAGCAGGCCGCGGAGCTCCGCGCCTCCATGACGGAGGTGACACTCGCACGTGGCGACTCGTTGTTCCACGAGGGCGACCCGGGTGACCGGCTCTACGTGGTCACCGAGGGCAAGGTCAAGCTGCACCGCACGTCCCCGGACGGCCGCGAGAACATGCTGGCCGTCGTGGGTCCTGGTGAGCTCATCGGCGAACTGTCGCTGTTCGACCCGGGCCCGCGCACCGCGACCGCGACCGCGCTGACCGAAGTCAAGATGCTCGCCCTCGGCCACGGCGACCTCCAGCCCTGGCTGAACGTGCGGCCCGAGGTGGCGGGCGCCCTGCTGCGCGCCGTCGCCCGGCGCCTGCGCAAGACCAACGACCAGATGTCGGACCTGGTCTTCTCCGACGTTCCGGGCCGGGTCGCCCGTGCCCTGCTGGACCTCTCCCGCCGCTTCGGCGTGCAGTCCGAGGAGGGCATCCACGTGGTGCACGACCTCACCCAGGAGGAGCTGGCCCAGCTGGTCGGCGCCTCCCGTGAGACCGTGAACAAGGCCCTGGCCGACTTCGCCCAGCGCGGCTGGCTCCGCCTGGAGGCCCGCGCGGTGATCCTGCTGGACGTGGAGCGCCTCGCGAAGCGCTCGCGCTGACCCGCGCCCGCGGCCCTCGAAGGCCCCGTCCCTGCCGGGACGGGGCCTTCGTCGTCAGCAACAGCGCACATCTCGTCGACGGCCCTCGACGGGGCTCGTCGTCCGCCCTCAGATGAGACCGTGCTCCCGCAGGTACTCCAGCTGGGCGCGCACCGACAGCTCGGCCGCAGGCCACAGGGAGCGGTCCACGTCCGCGTACACGTGGGAGACGACCTGGGACGGGGTCCGGTGGCCGGCCTCGACGGCCGTCTCGACCTGGGCGAGCCGGTGGGCCCGGTGGGCGAGGTAGAACTCGACGGCGCCCTGGGCGTCCTCCAGGACGGGTCCATGGCCGGGCAGGACCGTGTGGACGCCGTCGTCGACCGTGAGGGATCTGAGCCGCCGCAGCGAGTCCAGGTAGTCGCCGAGACGGCCGTCGGGGTGCGCCACGACGGTCGTGCCGCGGCCCAGGATCGTGTCGCCGGTGAGCACGGCGCGGTCGGCCGGCAGGTGGAAGCAGAGGGAGTCGGCGGTGTGGCCCGGGGTCGGTACGACCCTCAGCTCCAGCCCGCCCACCTTGATCACGTCGCCCGCGCCCAGGCCCTCGTCGCCCAGCCGGAGGGCCGGATCGAGCGCACGCACGCGCGTACGGGTCAGCTCGGCGAAGCGGGCGGCGCCCTCGGCGTGGTCGGGGTGGCCGTGCGTCAGCAGGGTCAGCGCGATCCGCTTGCCCGCCTCCTCGGCGGTGGCGACCACCCGGGCCAGGTGGCCCTCGTCCAGCGGCCCCGGATCGATCACGACGGCGAGGTCGGAGTCCGGCTCCGAGACGATCCAGGTGTTGGTGCCGTCCAGGGTCATGGGGGACGCGTTCGGCGCGAGGACGTTGACGGCCCGCGCGGTGGCGGGGCCGGCCGGGGCACCGCCCCGGGGCTGTCCGGGCAGCGCTGCTGCGTCCGTCATGCGAGGGGGCCTTCCTGGACGTGGATCCGGCGGGCGCGGCGGGCGCGGCGGCTCACGCGCGCGCCGTGCCGCTCGGGATGTGCTTGGTGAACTCGTCGTGCCCGGGCCAGGTCAGGACCACCTCGCCGTCCACCAGGCGGGCCCGCGCGAGCACGGGGGTCAGATCGCGGGACCGAGCGGCGGCGAGCGCCTCGGCGGGACTGGCGCACGGCATGAGCTGGCGCAGGGTGGCGATGGTGGGCGGCATCATCAGCAGCTCGCCCCGGTCGTACGCGGCCGCCGCCTCCGCGGGCGTGATCCACACCGTGCGGTCGGCCTCCGTGGAGGCGTTCCGGGTGCGCTGACCCTCGGGGAGCGCGGCCACGAAGAACCAGGTGTCGTAGCGGCGGGACTCGAACTCGGGGGTGATCCAGCGGGTCCAGGCGCCCAGCAGGTCCGAGCGCAGGACCAGGCCGCGGCGGTCCAGGAACTCCGCGAACGACAGCTCACGGGCCACCAGGGCGGCGCGGTCGGCCTCCCAGTCGGCACCCGTGGTGTCCCCGACGACACTGTCCGCGCCGGGCCCGGCGAGCAGGACGCCGGCCTCCTCGTACGTCTCGCGGACCGCCGCGCAGACGATCGCCTGGGCCGCCTTCTCGTCGACGCCGAGGCGGTCGGCCCACCACGCGCGCGAGGGCCCCGCCCAGCGGACGTGGTGGTCGTCGTCACGGGGGTCGACGCCACCGCCCGGGTACGCGTACGCGCCTCCGGCGAAGGCCATGGAGGCGCGTCTGCGCAGCATGTGCACCGCGGGGCCGGAACCGGTCTCCTTCAGGAGCATGACGGTGGCCGCGCGCTTGGGCGTGACCGGTGTGAGGGTGCCGTCCGCGAGCGCGCGGATACGGTCCGGCCAGTCCGGGGGAAACCACTGCCCATTCGCCATGGGCGGAGGCTATCCCCTGGTGAGCGAATGTTCGAGAGGTGGCCGACGTCAGGGCCGGTTCCGGGCTCCGCCTACGGCTCCAGCTCGACCTGGATCTCCACCTCCACGGGCGCGTCCAGCGGCAGCACCGCCACACCGACCGCGCTGCGCGCGTGCACGCCCTTCTCGCCGAGGACCTCGGCCAGCAGCTCGCTGGCGCCGTTGACGACCCCGGGCTGGCCGGTGAAGTCCGCCGCCGAGGCGACGAAGCCCACGACCTTCACCACGCGTGCGACACGGTCCAGGTCACCCGCGACGGACTTGACGGCCGCCAGGGCGTTCAGCGCGCAGGTGCGCGCCAGGTCCTTGGCCTCCTCCGGGGTGACCTCAAGACCCACCTTGCCGGTGACCGGGAGCTTGCCGTCCACCATGGGCAGCTGGCCCGCGGTGTAGACGTACACGCCGGACCGCACGGCCGGCTGGTAGGCGGCCAGCGGAGGCACGACCTCCGGCAGCCTCAGGCCCAGCTCCGCCAGCTTCGCCTCGACCGCGCTCATGCCTGCTTCTCCCGCTTCAGGTAGGCCACCAGCTGCTCGGGGTTCGGTCCGGGCACGACCTGGACGAGCTCCCAGCCGTCCTCGCCCCAGGTGTCCAGAATCTGCTTCGTGGCATGGACGAGCAGCGGCACGGTTGCGTATTCCCACTTGGTCATGGGGCCGACTGTATCCGCTGCCTCCGGCGGCCCACGCGGCCGACCACGGCGCGGTTGTCCACAGCCTCCCGCGTGACCCGAGCGCGGACTGGTTAGTCTCGAATACGTGAGCAGGCTCCAGGTCGTCAGCGGCAAGGGCGGGACCGGAAAGACGACGGTCGCCGCCGCCCTCGCGCTGGCCCTGGCCACGGAGGGGAAGCGGACGCTCCTCGTCGAGGTCGAGGGCCGGCAGGGCATCGCACAGCTCTTCGAAACGGAGGCGCTGCCCTACGAGGAACGGAAGATCGCCGTCGCTCCCGGGGGCGGGGAGGTGTACGCGCTGGCCATAGACCCCGAACTGGCCCTGTTGGACTACCTCCAGATGTTCTACAAGCTGGGCAGCGCCGGCCGGGCCCTGAAGAAGCTCGGCGCCATCGACTTCGCCACCACCGTCGCGCCCGGGCTCAGGGACGTCCTGCTGACCGGCAAGGCGTGCGAGGCGGTACGGCGCAAGGAGCGCGGCGGAGGGTTCGTCTACGACTACGTGATCATGGACGCGCCGCCCACCGGGCGCATCACCCGCTTCCTCAACGTCAACGACGAGGTGGCGGGCCTGGCGAAGATCGGCCCGATACACAATCAGGCCCAGGCGGTGATGCGGGTGCTGAAGTCGCCCGAGACGGCCGTGCACCTGGTGGCGCTGCTGGAGGAGATGCCGGTCCAGGAGACCGTCGACGGCATCGCCGAACTGCGCGCCGCCCGGCTGCCGGTGGGCCGCATCATCGTGAACATGGTGCGCCCGCGGCTGCTGGACGCGGACGAGCTGGAACTCGTGCGGACCGCTTCGCACGGCGCCCTCGCCCAGTCGCTGTCCTCCGCCGGGCTCGGCGGGGCGCGCCGCGGCCAGAACGCCGAGCGGCTGGTGGGTCCGCTACTGGAGCAGGCCGAGGAGTACGCCGAGCGTTACACGCTGGAGGAGGAGCAGCGGTCCGTGCTGAGCGAGCTGGGTCTGCCGCTGCACGAACTGCCGCTGCTCGCCGAGGGCATGGACCTGGCGGGCCTGTACGAACTGGCGACCGAGCTGCGGAAGCAGGGGATGTCATGAGCCCGGACCCGGCACCCGAGCGGGAGGCCGCGCGCACCTACGCCCCCGCGTACGACGGCGCCCGTCGTCTGGCACCCACGCGCGTGCTCGAGATCGACCCGCTGCTCGACGACCCGGGGACGCGGATCGTGGTGTGCTGCGGCTCGGGCGGGGTCGGCAAGACCACCACCGCGGCGGCCCTCGGCCTGCGCGCCGCCGAGCGCGGGCGCAAGGTGGTCGTGCTGACCATCGACCCGGCCCGCCGGCTCGCCCAGTCCATGGGCATCGACTCCCTGGACAACGTCCCGCGCCGGGTGAAGGGCACCGAGGGCGAGGGCGAGTTGCACGCCATGATGCTCGACATGAAGCGCACCTTCGACGAGGTCGTCGAGGCGCACGCGGATTCCGAGCGGGCGGCCGCGATCCTGGCCAACCCCTTCTACCAGTCGCTCTCCGCGGGCTTCGCCGGCACGCAGGAGTACATGGCGATGGAGAAGCTGGGCCAGTTGCGCGCCCGGGACGAGTGGGACCTCATCGTCGTCGACACCCCGCCCTCCCGCTCCGCCCTGGACTTCCTGGACGCCCCCAAGCGGCTCGGCTCCTTCCTCGACGGCCGGCTGATCCGGCTGCTGACCGCCCCGGCGAAGCTGGGCGGACGAGCGGGGATGAAGTTCCTGAACGTCGGGATGTCGATGATGACCGGCACGCTCGGCAAGCTGCTGGGCGGTCAGCTCCTGAAGGACGTCCAGACGTTCGTGTCCGCGATGGACACGACCTTCGGCGGCTTCCGGACCCGTGCGGACGCGACGTACAAGCTGCTCCAGGCGCCGGGAACCGCGTTCCTGGTGGTCGCGGCCCCGGAGCGGGACGCACTGCGCGAGGCCGCCTACTTCGTGGAGCGGCTGGCCGCGGAGAAGATGCCGCTGGCCGGTCTCGTGCTCAACCGGGTGCACGGCAGCGGAGCCGGTGAGCTGTCGGCCGAGCGGGCGCTCGCCGCCGCGGAAAATCTTGAGGACTCCCGCATTGTGGATCAGCGGGACGGGAAAGCTGGACTTCGTAACTCTCCCGAAACGTACGGCAGTTCAGACTCTTTCGCTGCTCATCCCGATTCCGGCGCAGCTCCCGCGGACCCCGAGGCGCCCGCCGACGACGGCTTCGCGCCGGAGCCGTCCGTCGACCAGGTCACCGCGGGTCTGCTGAGGCTCCATGCCGAGCGCATGCAGCTGCTCTCCCGTGAGCAGCGCACGCGTGACCGCTTCGCCGCCCGTCATCCCGAGGTGGCGGTGGCCGAAGTGGCCGCGCTGCCCGGGGACGTGCACGACCTCACGGGGCTGCGGGACATCGGAAACCGGCTCGCGGAACACCGCCACGAGCTGCCCGACCCGGGCGCCTGACGCGCGCCCGCCGGGTCTTCCGCTGTCCCTCCGCGCGGCGGGACAGCCCGAGACACCCACCGGACTCATGAACGACCGCAGGCCGCCAAGGAAGGACGACTCGGCCATCCACGTGGGCGGACCGGCCGCCCAGGAGGGACGACCCCGCCGTCCGACAAGCCGAACCGCCCAGGAGGGACGACGCCCCAGCCCGACGCTCAGCCCACCGCCGCGTAGTCCTCGTACACCTGGTCGTCGGCGAGGGACACCAGTCCCGCCCCCCGCTCGTACTCCATGCGCGCGGTCTCCAGCAGCCGGCGCCAGGAGGTCACGGTCGGCCGCCGGCGCAGCAACGCGCGACGCTCACGCTCCGTCATGCCTCCCCAGACGCCGAACTCGACACGGTTGTCGAGCGCGTCGGCGAGACATTCGGTGCGAACCGGGCATCCGGTGCACACCGCCTTGGCCCTGTTCTGCGCTGCTCCCTGAACGAACAGTTCATCCGGATCAGTAGTGCGGCAGGCCGCCTGCGCACTCCAGTCGGTTACCCAGCCCATACCGGCGCCGTCCTCTCCCGAATCGAGGCTCCCCCACGGCGGCAGCGGCATATTCACCGCCGCCAGTTGAGGACGTTACGGAAGGTGGGCACGGCGCAACACCCCCAGCGGGCCCAATCTTGAATGGTCCGAACGGACTATGGGTAAGCGGCAGATCACCCGGGGGAGTGAGCTGGCGACATGCGCGACATTCCCGGCACAGCGGGGCAGTTGCCGCGTGCCGCAAGGGTCACCGGATGACACACAGGGGGAATTCGGGCACTCATCCCACACGCCCCGGTCGCGCGCCCCGACACCACCCGGACCACCCGACCAAGAAAAGTCGAACGGAGCCGGAACGTTTCGGGGCTGCCGGACGTATGGATACGTAGCCGTACCGCTGTGACAGTCGAGAGCAGCTTAGGCCAAGGCATAGACGCGTGTCCGGCGAATGAGAACACAGGCCGGTCCGCCGCCCCTGCTGGCCGTGCGCGGCACCGGTGCGCCCCGCCCGCCCGCCCCCGGATGTCACGATCCTGCATTCGAACGTTCCGGGACGCCCTGCTCCGCCGGAACGCTCATCACTACGGATTAGGCTGCCCCCATGCCAAAGAAGCGCTCGGGCGGTGGTCTGTCGCCAACGCAGCAGGCCGCGAAGTTCCTCGGTGTCAGTGTGCTCGCGGGAGCCGTGATGGCGGGCATCGCACTGCCCGCGGCCGGCGCGCTGGGCCTGGCCGCCAAGGGATCGGCCACGGGGTTCGACGACATCCCGGCCAACCTCAAGCGTCCGCCGCTCAGTCAGCGGACGACGATTCTGGACCGCCAGGGCAACCAGATCGCCCAGGTCTACTCCCGCGACCGTACGGTGGTCGAACTGAAGGACATCTCGCCGTACATGCAGAAGGCGATCGTCGCGATCGAGGACTCCCGCTTCTACGAGCACGGCGCGATCGACCTGAAGGGCGTGCTCCGCGCGCTCAACAAGAACGCGCAGAGCGGCGGGGTCTCCGAGGGCGCCTCCACGCTCACCCAGCAGTACGTCAAGAACGTCTTCGTCGAGGAGGCCGGCGACGACCCGACGAAGGTCGCGGAGGCCACCCAGCAGACCCTCGGCCGCAAGGTCAAGGAACTGAAGTTCGCGATCCAGGTCGAGCAGGACCTGGGCAAGCACAAGATCCTGGCGAACTACCTCAACATCACGTATTTCGGGCAGCAGGCCTACGGCATCGAGGCCGCCTCCCAGCGCTACTTCTCCAAGCACGCCAAGGACCTGACGCTGCCCGAGGCGGCGCTCCTCGCCGGCATCGTCCAGTCCCCGAGCCGCTACGACCCCGTCAACGACGAGGCCGAGGCCACCAAGCGGCGCAACGTCGTGCTCCAGCGGATGGCCAGTGTCGGCGACATCTCGCAGGCCGAGGCCGCCAAGGCCACGAAGGAGCCGCTGGGCCTGAAGGTCACCCAGCCGCGCAACGGCTGCATCACGGCAGTCAAGGGCGCCGGCTTCTTCTGCAAGTACGTCGAGCGGATCTTCCTCAACGACCCGGTCTTCGGCAAGTCCCGCCAGCAGCGCGCCAAGATCTGGAACCAGGGCGGCCTGACCATCCGTACGACGCTGGACCCGCAGGCCCAGCAGTCCGTGCAGGACTCGCTGAAGAAGCACGTCTACCAGTCCGACTCGGTCGCGGGCGCGGCGGTGCTGGTCGAGCCCGGCACCGGCAAGGTCCTCGCGATGGGCCAGTCCAAGCCGTACGGCTACGGCAAGAACGAGACCGAGATCAACTACTCGGTCGGCAACGACCTGGGCGGCTCGAACTACGGGTTCCCGACCGGTTCGACGTTCAAGCCGTTCGTGGCGGCGGCCGCGCTCGAGCAGGGCAGGCCGCCGACGCAGGAGTACTCGTCGCCGTACGAGATGCCGTACCCGGATCCCGTACAGACGTGCAGCGGCAAGCCCTGGACCAATCAGGCGAACGAGAAGGTCCCGAACGAGAGCAAGTCGGAGGTCGGCCCGTACCAGCTGAAGGAGGCGATGGCCAAGTCGGTCAACACCTACTTCGTGCAGATGGTCGCCGACATCGGCCTCTGCCCGGTGATGCAGATCGTCGACAAGCTGCACGTGGTGCAGGGCAGCGGCGAGAAGCTGCCCGAGGTGCCCGCGATCTCGCTCGGCTCCAGGGGCATCTCCCCGCTGACGATGGCGAGCGCCTACGCCGCCTTCGCCTCCCGCGGCACGTACTGCACGCCGGTCGCCATCGACTCGATCACGCAGAAGGTCGGCGGCCAGGAGAAGTCGCTCGCGGTGCCGAAGTCGTCCTGCACGCGGGCCATGTCCGAGCAGACCGCGGACACCGTCAACACGCTGCTCCAGGGCGTGATCGACTCCGGTACGGGTTCGCAGGCGGGCCTGTCCGACCGCGCCAACGCGGGCAAGACGGGTACGACGGACGAGCGCAAGAACGCGTGGTTCGTCGGCTACACGCCGAACCTGTCGGGCGCGGTGTGGGTGGGCAGCGCCTCCCAGAGCGTCAAGATGATCAACATCAACATCGGCGGTGTCTTCAACCCGCTCGTCTACGGCGGTCAGGTGCCCGGCCCGATCTGGCGTGACGCGATGACCGGCGCCCTCGCCGGCAAGGAGGCCCCGGCCTTCAACCTCGTCGACATCCCGGACGCGCCCAAGGACCAGGACAAGCACAAGGGCCGGGACCGCGGCGACGGTCACGGGGACGGCGGCGACAACGGCGGCCCCGGCGACAACAACGGCGGGGACAACGGCGGCGGTTTCCCGAACCCGTCCATCTCCCTCCCGGGCGGCTTCTTCCAGGGTCAGAACGGCGGAACGCGCGGCAACGGCAACGGAGGGCGGCACGGCTGACGGGCGGGCGGCGGGGGCACGTTCCTCCGCCGCCGCCACGACGAAGGGGCGCCGGCTGATGGCCGGCGCCCCTTCCTCGTACGTGCCCGGGAACCGGCCGGGTCAGCCGGCCAGCAGCCTCTTCACCACGGCGGCGACACGGCCGCCCTCGGCCTGGCCCGCGACCTTGGGGTTCACGATCTTCATGACCGCGCCCATGGCCCGCGGCCCCTCCGCACCGGCGGCCTTGGCCTCCTGAACGGCCTGGCCGACGATCCGCTCCAGCTCCTCGTCGGAGAGCGGCTTGGGCAGGTACGTGGCGAGCAACTCGCCCTCCGCCTTCTCCCGCTCGGCCGACTCCGCACGACCACCCTGGGCGAAGGCCTCGGCCGCCTCCCGGCGCTTCTTGGCCTCCTTGGTGATCACCTTGAGGACCTCGTCGTCGGAGAGCTCGCGCTTCTCCTTGCCCGCCACCTCCTCCTTGGTGATCGCGGCGAGCGTCAGCCGGAGCGTCGAGGAGCGCAGCTCGTCACGCTCCTTGATCGCGGCGTTGAGGTCGTCGTGCAGCTTCGACTTGAGCGTGGTCATGGGTCCGATTGTCGCAGGTACGGCACGTCACCCGCGCGCCGATTTACGACGCCCGGGCAAACGCCGATCTCCGGGCGGGCCGCGCCCGTTGGCCCGGCGACCGGGACCATCGGCGATTTCCGCCGGACGCCACCGGCCTGAGACGATGGACACATGCGCGCGCGATACGGAGCACCCCTGGGCATCACGGCGGTCGCGGCCGCCGGTCTCCTCTACTCGGCGGGATTCGAAGTCCGCTCCTTCCGCCTGAGGCGGGTGACGGTCCCGGTCCTGCCCTCCGGCATGCGCCCCCTGCGTGTCCTTCAGGTCTCCGACATCCACATGGTCGGCGGCCAGCGCAAGAAGCAGCGCTGGCTGCGCTCGCTCGCCGGGCTGCGCCCCGACTTCGTGATCAACACGGGCGACAACCTGTCCGACCCGGAAGGCGTGCCGGAGGCCCTCGACGCCCTCGGCCCGCTGATGGAGTTCCCGGGCGCGTACGTCTTCGGGTCCAACGACTACTACGGCCCCAAGCTGCGCAACCCCGCCCGCTACCTGCTGGAGAAGACCAGCGGCCGGCACGGCCTGAACGGCAACGCACCTGCCGTGGGCGCGATCCACAACCCGTGGGAGGACCTGCGCGACGGCTTCGACGCGGCGGGCTGGCTCAACCTGACGAACACCCGCGGCACCCTCAAGCTCGAGGGCCTCTCGTTGGAGCTGACCGGCCTGGACGACCCGCACATCAAGCGGGACCGCTACGCGCGCGTGGCGGGCGGCCCGTCCGACGCGGCGGACTTCTCAATGGGTGTGGTGCACGCCCCGTACCTGCGCGTCCTGGACGCCTTCACGGCCGACGGCTACCCCCTGGTCCTGGCCGGCCACACCCACGGCGGCCAGCTCTGCATCCCCTTCTACGGCGCCCTGGTCACCAACTGCGACCTGGACACCGACCGGGTGAAGGGCCTGTCCACCCACACCGCCGAAGGCCGCACGTCCTACCTGCACGTCTCGGCCGGCTGCGGCACCAACCGCTACACCCCGGTCCGCTTCGCCTGCCCCCCGGAGGCGACGCTGCTGACGCTGGTGGAACGGCAGTGACGGGGTAGCGCGGCAGGCCTGGGGGGCGCCATGCGGTCCGTAACCCATATGGACTACTCAAATCGCCCCCTAGGCCCGCCCTTCCTACCGTGAGGGCATGGCCGCCGAGACCCCCGAACTGCCCGAGGTGCCGGAGATGTCTCCGACGCCTTTCATACCTCGGGACATACCGGAGCTGCCCGTGATCCCGGGCATCGTCAAGCTGATGCCCCCCTCCTTCGTCCCCCCGTCCGCCGTCATGGCGCCCACCCGCCGTCCCGGGGCGGCGGTCTGCCGCCTCCTCACCGCCGCGGCGGTCGCGGCCGCCCTGGCCGTGGAACTGCACCTCGGCTCCCCGGCCCGCGTCCTGAGCGCGTTCGCGATCCAGAGCAGCATCCTTCTCGCCCTGGTCCTCTTCCTCTCGGCCCGCAGGGCCTGGACGGCCCGCCGGCCACTGCCGGCCTGGCTGACCGGGGCGACCGTGCTGTACACCGTGATCACGGCCGTCGTGCACCACGCGCTCCTGACCCGGACCTCGCCGGTGTTCTCGATCACGGGCGAGCCGGGCATCCATCCGCTCTGGCAGAGGACGGCCACCGTGATCCTGCTGACGGCGGCCCCGATCGCCGCCCTCCTGGACTGGCTCCTGCTCACCGAGCCCGACCGCCTCCACCTGCACCAGGCCGCGCCGTGGCTGCTCTACCCCCTGGCCTACCTGGCCTTCTCCCTCACCCGCGGCGAACTGCTCCCCGCCGACGCCCCCGACCGCTACCTGCACCCCTTCCTGGACGTCTCCGAGCACGGCTACAAGCACGTCCTCGCCACCGCCCTGCTCCTGGGCCTCTCCTTCTACGCCCTGGCCCTCCTCCTCGTGGCCGTCGACCACACCCGCCCGAACCCGATCCGCCGCCGCACCAAAACCGGATTTCGCCTCCGGCCACCAGTGGGCTAAAGTAAACGTCGTCGCCGCGACAAGCAGCGACATCGGGGTGTGGCGCAGCTTGGCAGCGCGCTTCGTTCGGGACGAAGAGGTCGTGGGTTCAAATCCCGCCACCCCGACGCTAGTCAGAGGCCCATTCGCGTGATCGCGAATGGGCCTCTGTCGTGCTCGGGGGGCCAAACAGGGGGCCAAAGGATTCTGATCAAGCCTCGCGGGCGGTTGCCTCGCGCCGCTGAGCAAAGATCGCGTCCATGGCCTCCGCGCCCTGCGTGATGACCGGCCGGAGCTGGGGTCGATGGCGCGTGCGGTGGCGTGCGCACGGCGGGCGTCGCGTACGAGCGGCCTGCGTTCGGCGCGCAGGGCGCGGCGGCGCTCGGCTTCCTTGCGCCAGTGATCGGCGGTCCAGCGGGCGGCGGTGGCTGCGTACTGGCGGTGGGTGCGCCAGACGTGTCCGTGGCTCACGGGTGTCCTCGTTTCCGGGATGAGTGGGTCGGTGGTGACGGGCCCTGCGACGGCCCGTCACCACACGCGTGTGGTGACGCAGAGTGAGCGTGTTTCCGGTTTCCTGGTTCACACCAGGGGGGTTCAGGCGCTCTACGGGCCACCTACGGCCTCACTTGTCTGGGCTGGGCCAGGCGCGGCTGAGGTGATCAACTGCCGCACTGATTGTTGAGCCCTGGGCCTATGCTCCTGCCTGCGGTGGA
The DNA here is from genome assembly GCF_043081205.1 of Streptomyces sp. NPDC014889. Lineage (NCBI taxonomy): Bacteria > Bacillati > Actinomycetota > Actinomycetes > Kitasatosporales > Streptomycetaceae > Streptomyces > Streptomyces sp. NPDC014889. The sequence continues at coordinate 499,805 of NZ_JBIBWH010000002.1, read as the reverse complement.
ATCAGAAGTCCAACCGCATGGGGAGGGGGATGCATGGCAGCGTCAGGATCGATCCCGAACGTGACCGATGAACGCCTGTGCTGGCTCATCGTTCGCGATGAACTCCGCCGGAAGAGCAGCAAACTGCGCTTCCTCGGATGGTTCACAGTGCTCGCCAGCCGCCAATCCGTGGGCGCCGAGATCGGCGGAGACATTCGACGCGAGCGGCTGTCGGACAAGATGACCGACTACTCGATCGCTGTAGACGCCTCCGCGCAGACACTTTCCCCTGATGAGCGCCAGCACTTGCGGACGGCCGCTCAAGTGCCCGACTGGTTCATGGCGGACGTTGAGCGGCGGTACCAGGAGATCCGCAAGCGCCGTTGACGCTGCACCAGCGCTGCCGAACCTCAGCGCCCGCGGCGCAGGCGCTTGGCAGCGGCCTTGCCACCCCGACAGTGAAGTACCGTCAGGGGCCTGATCCAGTTAGTGGATCAGGCCCCTGACGGGTTTCCGGCACGCTCACTGAGGCCGCCGGAACAGCGTTGGCGACGTGAACCCGCCGCTCAGCCCCCGTGAGGCCGGGCCAGGCCGTGGTCGTAGGCGAAGATCACCGCCTGGATGCGGTCGCGGGCGCCGATCTTGGCCAGGACGCGGCCGACATGAGTCTTCACCGTGGACTCCGACAGGACGAAACGGGCGGCGATCTCGCCGTTGCTCCAGCCCTTGCCGATGGCGACGAGGATCTCGCGCTCACGGTCGGTGAGGGAACTCAAGCGCGGGTCCTCGGCGGAGCCGTCGCCGCCGACGGGCACGAGACGGGCGAACTCGTGCAGGAGACGACGGGTGAGTGCGGGGGCGATCACGGCGTCTCCGACGGCCACGGCCCGGATGCCCGCGAGGAGTTCCTCGGGGCGGGCGTCCTTGAGGAGGAAGCCGCTGGCTCCGGCGCGCAGGGCCGCATACACGTACTCGTCCAGGTCGAACGTGGTCAGCACCAGGACGCGGGAGCGACCGCCGGCGGCGACGATGCGGCGGGTGGCCTCGATGCCGTCCATGCCCGGCATGCGTACGTCCATGAGGACCACGTCGGGGCGGAGTTCGGCGACCTTGCGCACCGCTTCCGCTCCGTGAGCGGCCTCGCCGACCACCTCCGTCTCGGGCACGGAGTCCAGGAGCATGCGGAAGCCGTACCGCTGGAGCGGCTGGTCGTCGACGACGAGCACGGTGGTCACCGGGCATCGCCCTGGGGAGTGAGGTCGAGTGCCGCCCGTACGGTCCAGCCGCCACCCGTGGGACCCGCGCTGACGTGTCCACCGTAGAGAGTCGCTCGTTCCCGCATGCCCACCAGGCCGTGTCCTTCCTCGTTCGCCGTGCCGGGACGGTCGGCCGGGACGACTGGGCCGGAGTCCTGGACGGTGATGGTCAGCCGCGTGTCCTCCACGGCGACAGCCAGGTTCACACGCGCGCCGGCACCGGCGTGTTTCAGGGTGTTCGTCAGAGCCTCCTGCACGATGCGATGGACCGTGAGCTGGACCCCGCTGTCGAGAGCGTCGACGTCTCCGGCGGTACGGTAGACGACCTCCAGGCCGGCGGCGCGCACCCCTTCGCACAGCGCGCCGATGTCCGCGAGACCGGGCTGCGGGCTCAGCTCGGGCTCGGTCGGCCGTCCGTCCGCCTCGCGCAGCACGCCGAGTACCCGGCGCAGTTCCCCCAGGGCCTGGCGACCTGTGTCGCCGATGAGGTGCAGGGCCTCCTTGCCCCGCTCCGGAGCGGCCCCGGCTGCATAGGCACCCGCGTCGGCGAGCGTGATGATGACGGACAGGTTGTGACCGACGACGTCGTGCATCTCGCGGGCCACCCGCGCCCGTTCGGCCGCGACGGCGAGTCTGCCGCGCTGGTCGCGTTCGATCTCCAGCCGGGCCGCACGGTCCCGAAGCCCGGCCAGCTGGGCCCGCCGGATACGGATCATCAGGCCGAGCGCGAGGGCCGCGGTCGCCGTGCTGAGCAGGAAGAACAGCGCGTCCCCGACCGACACCGCCGGCGACACCCGTGCCGCGACCAGGCCGAGCGCACCCGCCGTGGCCGCGCAGGCCCACGGCAGCTGCCGTAGCCGCCCGTGCAGGGCCAGGCTGTACAGGGCGACGAAGAGGGCGACATCCGCACGGAGCGCGGCGCCGAGGGACCACTGGAGGGCGAACACGGCCATGACCGCGCCGAACGCGACGGCGGGCGCCCGGCGCCGCCACAGCAGCGGCAGCACCAGCCCGGCCTGCAGGGCCAGCATGCCCGCCACGGGCAACCGGGTGAACACCAGGCGGAAGCGGCGCGGACCGTCGCCTTCCCCGTCGATCGCGCCGACCTCGTGCAGCAGGTCCGGCAGGCAGAACATCAGGATGACCAGCACCACCACCGCGGTGTCCAGCACCCACGGACGGGCCCGGTCGGCGTGCCGGAGCCGCTGGCCGGTCCGGCCGAGCCGGGCGACCAGCGGCCCCATCCCGCTGAGATCTTCGGTGGTCACGGAGTTCACCAGACCATGATGCGGGTGGCTGCCGCTCAGACGTCGCTGCGCAGCAGCCGGTACGCCGCTCCGGCCAGCGCCAGTGCCGTCCAGCCGAGAAAGACCCAGAGCCCGGCGACCGGCGACAGGGTGGTCGAGTCGTGGGTCAGGGCGAAGATCGACTCGCCGGCGTGGCTGGGCAGGTAGGGGTCGATGTTCCCGCTCCATGAGCTGGGCAGCAGGGAGATCAGTCCGGGTACGAGCATGAAGGCGGCCACCAGGACCGAGATGCCGCCGGCCACGGACCGCAACAGCGCGCCCAGGGCGGTGCCGATCACACCGACCAGGCCCAGGTAGAGCCCGGCGCCCAGCAGACTGCGAAGGACACCTGCGTCGCCGAGGCTCATGGCGGCCGGCGTGCCGGAGACGACCTGGCTGCCCACGAGGAAGGCGACGAACGCGCCGACGGTGGCGATCACCAGCGCGACCAGCCCGTACACAGCCGCCTTGAACCACAGCACGGGCAGCCGGCGTGGCACCGCGGCCATGGTGGAGCGGATCATGCCGGTGGAGTACTCGCCCGCCATGACCAGTACGCCGAGCACGCCGAGGGCCAGCTGGGCGAAGTTCGTGCCGAAGAGGGACAGACTCACGGCCGTCGCGTCGGCGAAGTGGCCGTCCATGGGGCGGCCGGAGTCGATCCCGGACTTGTAGCGGCTCGCGGCGATGATGCCGAAGGCGACGAGGAACAGCAGGCCCAGGCCGAGAGTGATCCAGGTGGAGCGCAGCGACCACAGTTTGGCCCACTCCGAGGCCAGCACGCGCCGTCCGGTCACCCGGTAGGCGGGGCGGGCCGGCGTGGCCCGGGCGGTCTCAGGGGATTCGGGGGCTGCCGTGAGGGTGCTCATGCCGCGCTCCCGGAGATCTCGTTGCGGGTCGTGGAGCCGTGGTACTCCACGGCGTCCCTGGTCAGTTCCATGAATGCCTCCTCCAGCGACACCGCCTTCGTGGTCAGCTCGAACAGCGGGATCCCGTGCTCGGCCGCCTTCAGCCCGATCTCGCGGGCCGACAGCCCGGTCACCTGCAGTTCCTCGGAGCCCACGCGGCCGGTGATCTCCACGCCGTGTCCGGCGAGTACGTCCCGCAACCGAGCGGGGTCGTCCGTCGCGACCTTCACGGTGTCGCCGCCGGCCTCGCGGACCAGGTCCCGTACGGTCGTGTCGGCCAGCAACCGTCCACGTCCGACGATGATCAGGTGATCAGCGACCAGTGACACCTCGCTCATCAGGTGCGAAGAGACGAACACCGTGCGCCCTTCGCTCGCGAGGGAGGTGAGCAGGTTCCGGATCCAGAGGACGCCCTCGGGGTCCAGTCCGTTGACCGGCTCGTCGAGCATCACGGCCTGCGGATCGCCGAGCAGAGCGGCCGCGATGCCGAGCCGCTGGCCCATGCCGAGGGAGAAGGCACCGGCCCGCTTCTTCGCGACGCTGCCGAGGCCGGCGAGTTCGACGACCTCGTCGACCCGGCGGCGCGGAATGCCGTGGGTGAGGGCGAGGGCCCGCAGGTGGTTGTAGGCCGAGCGGCCCGGGTGGATCGACTTCGCCTCCAGCAGCGCCCCGACCTCCTGGAGCGGCGCCTGGTGGCGGGCGTAGCGTTGCCCGTTCACCGTGACGGAGCCGCTCGTCGGCGCGTCGAGCCCGACGATCATGCGCATCGTCGTCGACTTGCCCGCTCCGTTGGGGCCGAGGAAGCCGGTCACCGTGCCCGGCTTCACGGTGAAGTCAAGCCCGTCGACGGCTGTCTTCTCCCCGTACCTCTTGGTGAGCTGCTGTGCCTCGATCATTCGCGTTCTCCCCTTCGGACTCCGGCGCGCCCTGTACGCCTGACGCCTCCTCCGTCACGCTAAGTCCGCGATCTGCCGGATCCGGTGGTACCGGGGGCTGAACACTGTCAGGCAGGTGGTACCGGGGTACTACGGCCTGGTGTCCCTCGATCACTTTGAGACTGGTTGCCCGTTCGACCCGCGTGGGCCCACCCCGTCGACGAGATTCCGAACCGGGCGCGGAAGCGCCTGGACCCCGCGTGCGGCGGGTGTGATGATCGCCGGGACGTGGTCGGGGATGGGGGGGGAGCCGATGGCAGCGCGGGCGATGGCTCGCAGTGCGGGCAGACAGCCGAACAGGAACGGTGCAAGCCGGAAATCGCCGTGAGTACCTGGCAGATCACCGTCGTGAAAACAGAGGAGACCGGCACCAGATCCAAGACCTACAAGGCGACCCTGAAGTACGAGGGATCCTGGCAGGGATACGTGGATTTCCATAGCCAGGGGCCGCTTTTCGAGCGGCTGAAGCCGGGTGACCAGGTCACCGCCACCCTCTGGCGCCGCCGCATCGTGGCGCTCAGCAAGGACGGCGTCGAGCAGAACACCACTGAAGTACCCGGGGACGACCTCCAGATGAAGGCCGCCCTGGGCACGCTCGTCGCGCTCCTCGCGGCTGAGATGCTGGTGTTCGGCGCGGTACGCCTTGTCAGGCCTCGTTCCCACGAGCCCTTCACCTTTTACCCCTACGGTGGGCAGATCCTCTTCACGGTCCTCGGCGCCTGCCTCGTGGTGGGGTTCCTGGCGAATTGGACGGGCGTTCCGTGGTGGTTCGTGCCTCCCGCCGCAGTCGTGGTGTGCGTGGCGGTGATGCTGTGTCCCCCCATGCGGCGCAGGCCCCCAGTCCGATGGCCGGAGGAACGCCGCAAAGCGGTCTGAAGGCCTGCGGCCGTGCCGCCGGCCGTCCGCCCCGCCCGCGCCCCGCCCGCGCCTCATCGCGTCGGAGTGAGCGGAAGGGCGTCGGTGTAGGCGTTCGCCGGCTTGGGGATCTTGTGCACGGAACGGCCGTCGAGCGCGGCGGGTGCGGAGCTCGTGCCCAGGGTTCCGCCGGGGTGCCAGGTGCCCGTGACGGCCACCCAGGTGTTGGCCGGCGGGGCCGGGGTGCCGTGGATCCGTACCTTCACGGACTGGGCGTCCGCCGCACAACAGGAGATGACGATCCGGGTCAGGGTCCAGCCGTCGCCCTGCTTGCCGGAGCCGGCGAAGCCGGTCAACCGGACCGTATGCCCCTCGATGGCCCCCGTGCGGTCCTGCTGCACACGGCGGATGAAGTCCGAAAGCGTCATCGGAAGCGGCGAGGTCGCGGGCAGCGGGTCGAAGTCGTCCTCGTGCGTGATGGCCTTGGGCGGCTGACGGGAGGCGGTGTACGCGCCAAGGGCGGGCGGGGCGTAGAACAGCAGGCTCAACGCCGGGAGGAACAGCAGCCACGCGGCCCCAGGTGCCCCTGAGTGGTGGTGCCCGTGACCGTCGTCGTTGTCCTCATGGTCGCCGTGGTCCGTGTGTTCGTCGCCCTCGCCCCGTCGTGCGTACGACACCGCGTCCGCCATGCCGAGCAGAACCAGCAGGGCGCCGGAGGCGATGAGCAGCCAGCGCATCCCCTCATTGACGTACCGCAGGTACAGGTCGGTGAACAGGGACACGCGCAGCAGACCGACGCCGCTGAGGACGAGCAAGGTCATCTGGAGCGGGCGTCTCACAGCAGTGCACCTCCGATCAGCGCGCTGAACACGACCGCCACCACCACCGTTGTGGCGGAGAACCGGACCGCGAAGGCCCGGCCGAACGTCCCCGCCTGAAGGGCGAGCAGCTTCAGGTCGACCATCGGGCCGACGACCATGAACGCCAGCCGCGCGACCGGCGAGAACCCGGTCAGCGAGGCCGCCACGAACGCGTCCGCCTCCGAACACACCGCCAGCACGATCGCCAGCCCGGCCAGGAACAGCACCGAAAGCCAGGGCGAACCGGAGAACGCGTCCAGCACGGAGCGAGGCACCGCGACATTGAACGTGGCCGCCGCCATCGCGCCCACCACCAGGAAACCGCCCGCGTGCAGGAAGTCGTGCTGGAAGCCCTCCCGGAACTCCCGCCACCGGCTGCCACCCGCCCGATGGCCACCGTGCCGCACGACCGGCCGCAGCCACTCGGCCCGCCCCAGCCAGAGCCACAGCCAGCCCACCCCCAACGCCGTGCCCAGCGAGGCCAGCAGACGGGCCGCGACCATCGCCGGGTTCCCGGGGAAGGCCACCGCGGTCGCCGTCAGCACCACCGGGTTGATCGCGGGCGCCGACAGCAGGAACGCGAACGCGGCCGCGGGCGGGACGCCCCGCCCGATCAGGCGGTTCGCCACCGGCACCGACGCACACTCGCAGCCCGGCAGCACGGCTCCCGCCACGCCGGCCACCGGCACGGCGAGCACCGGCCGGCTCGGCAGCGCGCGGCTGAACACCCCGGCCGGCACGAACGCGTTGATGGCGCCGGAAAGGGCCGTACCCAGCAGCAGGAAGGGCAGCGCCTGAACGGTCACCGCAAGACACACGGTCCGCCACGCCTGCATCGCCGGTGTCTCCATCCACCGGCCCCCGAGGTAGAGCACCGCGCCGGGAAAGGTGGCCGCCCCCAGTAACAGGAGCGGCCAGTACCGGGGCCAGCCGGCAGCGGCGTCGTCCCCCGCCGCTCCGTCCGCGTCGGCGGTCTCCGCCTCCTCGACCCGTTCTTCTGATCTCTGCATGCCGGCCCCACCTGTCGGATGTTCCCGTCAACATAGCGGGCCCCGAACCGACGAACGGTGCTCAAACAACCTCACTGAAAGGGCAACGGACCTCCGCCCAGACCGTCTTGCCCAGCGGTTCCCTCGGCGTGCAGCCCCAGCGTGCGGCCAGGACGTCCACCAGGAGCAGGCCGCGGCCCGACTCACCGTCGGGGTGCGACGAAGGGGCGGTCACCGGCGGGCGTTTGGCCGAGGCGTCCGCCACCTCGACGCGCATCACGCCCGTCGCCGCGTCGAGGGCGAGCCTGAGAGCGAAGTCATGTCCCGGCGCCCGGCCGTGCCGTACGGCGTTCGCCACGAGTTCGCCCACCACCAGCGCGATCGTGCACGACGTGTCCGAGTCCGGTGGATACCCCCACTCCTCGATCTGCCGCACCGCCAGGCGCCGGGCCAGCCGTGCGCCTCGCGGAGTCGCGGCGAACTGCGCCGCGACGTGACGGGAATCGGGCGCTACGCCCTCTTCCGGTGTGGTCGTTCCTGCCCGCACGGCCTGCCTTCCTTCCCGCCAAGTACACGAGTCGTCACGTTCCGTGCTCAAGAGTCGTCCACCGGCCCTACGCTCGGAAGACGGCGCAGCCTTACCTTTCAGCTCGTAAGAAACGGAAGTAACGCCTTGGCCAAGGGAATCGACCCCAGTACCTCCATGGCGGCGCTGTTCGGTGCGCGGGTGCGCAGACTCCGCATCGCGGCCGGACTCACCCAGGCGGAACTCGGAGCCATGACACACGTGGTGAGCAGCCGGATCACCCAGATCGAACGCGCCTCCGGGGCCAGGCCGACCCTGGAACTGGCCCGCGCGCTCGACGTGGCCCTCGGCGCGGACAACCTGCTCGTCGAGTTGTGGCCCTATGTGTATCGGGAGGCGTTCCCGGACTGGTCGAGGGCGTTCATGGCCTACTCCGAGCGCGCGTTGTCCATCAGGCAGTACGCGGCGCACGTCGTGCCGGGTTTGTTCCAGACGGAACAGTACGCGCGAGCCGTTCTGAGCCTGGACGCGCTACTCGCCGACGAGGACCAGTTGGAGGAACGCGTCGCGGCCCGGCTGGGGCGACAGGAACGGCTCCGCTCACCCGACCGACCGGAGCTGTGGGTGATTCTCGACGAGGCCGTGCTCCGGCGTCCGATCGGCGGCCTGGCCGTGATGCGGGAGCAGTTGGGGGAACTGCTCAATGCGGCAGCGGACCGTCGCACCACCGTGCAGGTGCTGCCCTTCGACCAGGGCGGCCACGAGGCGATGGGCGGATCACTGACACTTCTCACGCTCCCGGACGGTTCAGAGGCCGCCTACACGGAGAGCTCGGACTATGGCCGACTCATTGAGGAACCGACCAACGTCAGTCGCTACACGGTGATTTACGATCGGCTACGGGCAGCCGCCCTGCCCCCTCTCATGTCGCTCGACATGATCCGAAGCGTGATGGAGGGCAACCACCGTGGAGCCAACGTCCCGTCCCGATCCGAACGACGCCGCTTGGCGCAAGAGCAGCTACAGCAATCAGGCAGGGGGCGACTGCGTGGAGGTCGCGGACGCGGTCAAGGACATCGTCCCCGTCCGTGACAGCAAGGCCCCGGACGGCCCCTCGCTGGCCTTCGCCACCGGCTCCTGGGCCTCGTTCATAGGCGAGTTGAAGTCCGGCGCCACCGCATCGAACTGACGCCGGGCGCGGGTGGTTGAATGCGGTGGCCGTGAAAGATCACGGCCACCGAATTCATTTATGACCTGCAATTCTCACGCTCTCCCCACAACCCGGTCGAACATTTGCACTCTCTCCACAAACAGCCGACACATGCCCGCAGCCTGCGGGATCATGAGACCTGATCGCGATCAAAGCCTGGTTGCCGGGCGGAAAATATCCGGACATCAGAGGCAGGCGAAGGGATCTTTCGCGTGGCGTATATCACTGGCCGATGTCAAGCAGTTCGGCCGGAAAACCCAGTCGGGTTGCCCGGGGTACCGGGAAAGTGGTTCCATCACGGCTGAACGCGGTGACCGGCAGTCACAATGCGGCTCTGTGCCGAATTCCCGGACGTTTTGTGATCGTCGATCGGGCGCGGCAAGGACAAGAACCAGGAAACGGCGACCGCCCTTCGTTCACGGGTGGCCCGCGCCGGTCAGGAGGGAGCAACGTGGGTTGCTCGCACGCCGTGGCATGCCCCCTTTTCCCCTTGCTCAGGGCGAGCTTGCAGGGTTGGCGCGACTACTACTGCGACAGCGCGGACCAGTGGCACGACTGTGCCCGCTACCGGTTGTCGCTCACCGGCGAGCGGGTGCCGATCAGCCTGCTGCCCAACGGAGCGACGGCGCGGCACCTCGAAGGCGAGAACCGTGCGGGCCGGTCCAGCGCGACCAACCGCACGCAGGCGCCCCGGCAGGCTCCGCCGCCTCAACCCCAGCCACACCCGTACCCGCAGCCGCAGCCGCACCCGGACGCCTGGTCCCAGGCGGTACCGGCCGGTCCGCCTGAGCCGGTGTCACCTGGAACCGAAGACCGGGGAAGCTCGGCCTGGTTCGGGGCGGCGCCCCCGGCGCCGGTCCGGCCCCACCAACCGTCACCACCGCACATACCGACCCCCCGGCCTTCGGACCGCCCCGCTCCGCACACGGGGCGAACTCCCGGTCCGAAGCGCGGGCTGCTGGGTCGGCTCGCCGACTGGATGAGAGGTCCGGCATGAACTACTGGCCCTGGTGGGCGGGCGCGGTCGGGCTCGCCCTCGTCACCGTCAACTACACCCTCACCACCGACCGGTCCTTCGGAGTGTCGTCCGCCTGGGACCGTGTGCTGCACTGGCGCAGCGAACGCCGTCTCGAGAAGATGGACGACGAGTTCGCCGACGATGAGGCGCTCGCCGAAGCCCTCGCCGCGGCCACCGCGGAGCACTTCGGAACGCTGCCCGGCGCGCCGGCCTCGTACACGGAGTCGCAGGCCCCCTACGCGGAAGCCCCGTACGCGGAATCGCACGCCCCGTACGCGGCGCCGCCGCAGCCTCCCGCGCCCGACCCCGGCGTCGAACCGGTCACCAGCCAGCGCCCCGCCCCCCTCGTCACGCAGGCCGCCCTGCTGGTGTCGATCTTCCTGGGCGGGCTGATCGCCTCGCTCGTGTCCGGGCGGTTCGAGATCCGCCACGACATGGGCCCGGGTTTCCGGGACCTGGTCACCTCCGACCCGGTCACCATGGTCGGCCTGCTGTTCCTGGGCGGCGTGCTGGTCGGCTTCGGCACCCGGCTGGCCGGCGGATGCAGCTCCGGCCACGGGCTGAACGGCTGCGGCCGGCTGCGCCCGGTCAGCATCGTCGCGACCGCCGTGTTCTTCGGCACCGCCGTCGGGGTGTCGTTCCTCCTGTGGAAGGTGATCTGATGCGTACGCGCGGCGCGATTCTGCTGGCCAACGTCATCACCGGGCTGGCCCTCGGCTTCACCGTCTCCAACATCGGCTTCGGCGACTACGCCGAGCTGAACCGCATGTTCACCTTCCAGGACCTGCGGATGTTCCTGTCCTTCGCGGGCGCCGTCGCGATCATCGTGGTCGCGTTCGCCCTGCTGCGGGTGCGCCGGACCCCCGGGCGCATCCATGCCGGTGTGATCCCCGGCGCGGTGCTGTTCGGTACGGGGTGGGCGATCTCCGGCGGCTGCCCGGCCATCCCGATCGTCCAGGTCGCCGCGGGTTATCTGCCCGCCCTGGTGACCATCGCCGGTGTCGCCGTCGGCATCTGGCTGTGCCGCTGGGCCAACGCCCGGTTCTTCCACCTGGACCGCGGCTCCTGCGGGCTGTGATCGGGGGCGTCCACGCCCCACCCGTGAGGTATTTGCCCCGTTTTGACCTAAATCGCCATCCGATTCCTGATCCGGGACGTATCCCCTAAGAGACATGTTCCATCAGGAGGAAAGCCATGGCGATCTTCACTGCACTCTTCCCCGCTCTGAACCGTGATCACGGTGGCGGCCACGGCGGCGGCCACGGTGGTGGCCACGGCGGCGACCACGGCGGACGCGGCGGACGCGGCGACCACGGCGGACGCGGCGGACGCGGCGGACGCGGCGGCCGTAGCGGACGCGGCGGACGCGGCGGACGTGGCGGACGTGGCGGCTACTGACTTTGGCCCCCCAAGCTGACTCGGAGCGGAGCGGACCGGAGCCCCAGGGAGCCGGTCCGCTTCGTCAGTACGTCCTGAGTCGCCTGTTGTCGGTGGGGGCGGACGACCAGACCGTGGTCACAGCCGCTCCGCCGCTGCCCCTGCGCGAGGTGTTCCGGCGTTTCTGGCCCTACACCCGGGGGCGCCGGGGATGGCTCGCGCCGCTTCTCCTGCTCAGCACGACGGGTCCCCTCGTCGACGCGGCCGAACTGTGGCTGTTCAAGATCCTGGTGGACGAGGTCCTCGTCCCGCGGGACCTGCACCCCTTCGTCTGGATCGCGCCCACCTACGTGGGACTGATCCTCTTCTCCGGCATCCTGGGGTTCGCCGACGACCTGACCTCCGCGTACGTCAGCGAACGCTTCCTGCTCTCCTTGCGCACCGATGTCTTCCGGCACGTCCAGAGGCTGTCGCTGGGGTTCTTCGAACGGCGGCGGCTCGGCGACGTGCTGTCGCGGATCACGGGGGACGTGGACGACGTCGAGACGTTCCTGCTCTCCGGCGTGGCGGACGTGTTCTACGACCTGCTCCAACTGGGCGTCTTCCTCGGCCTGCTCTTCTATCTGAGCTGGGACCTCACCCTCCTCGCGATCGTCATCGTGCCGCTGTTCTGGGGCGCCGCCCGCCACTTCTCCCGGCTGACCAAGCAGGCGTCGCGCGAGCGCACGCGCCGCACCGGCTCGCTGAGCGCGGTGGCCGAGGAGTCGCTGGGCAACGTGACCCTGGTGCAGGCGTACAACCGGCAGGACTGGGAGCAGCAGCGCTTCGAGCGCGAGAACGTGGGCCGCTTCCACGCCGCGATGGCCACGACGCGGATCCGGGCCGTGTACCGGCCGCTGGTGGAGCTGATCGAGGTGTGCGGCGGCCTCGCCGTCATGGGGCTCGGCACCTGGAAGCTCACCCAGGGCCAGCTCACCCTGGGCGGGCTGCTGGTGTTCCTGGCGCTGATCGGCAAGCTCTACGGCCCGGTCCGCGACCTGTCCCGCCTCGGCCCCGCCTTCTACGCCGCCTCCGCCTCCGCCGAACGCATCGTGGAGCTGCTCGACCAGCGGCCCCAGGTCCGCGAGGCGCCGGACGCGCGGCGGATCGGCCGGGCCCGCGGCGAGGTCGAGTTCGACGCCGTGTCCTTCCGCTATCCCGAGACGTCCCGCTGGGCGCTGTCGGACGTGTCGTTCCGCGTCCGCCCCGGCGAGACGCTGGCCCTGGTGGGCGCGAGCGGGGCCGGGAAGTCCACGGTGGCCAAGCTGCAACTGCGCTTCTACGACCCCGACCAGGGCACCGTCCGCCTCGACGGCACCGATCTGCGCGAGCTGGCACTGACCGATGTGCGCGACAGTGTCGCGGTGGTGCTCCAGGAGACGCTCGTCCTGCACGGCACGGTGCGGGAGAACATCGCCTACGGCCGGCCCGACGCCAGCGACGCGGAGATCGTCGAGGCGGCCCGCGCCGCGGACGCCGACGAGTTCATCCGGCTGCTGCCGGACGGCTACGACACCGTGGTCGGCCAGCGCGGCCGGACGCTCTCCGGCGGACAGCGCCAGCGGCTCGCCATCGCCCGCGCGATGATCAGGGACGCGCCGGTGCTGCTGCTCGACGAGCCCACCACCGGCCTGGACGCCCTGTCCGGCCGCCGGATCCTGGATCCGCTGCGCCGGCTCATGGCCGGCCGGAGCACCGTCGTCATCTCCCACAACCTGCTCACGGTCCGCGACGCCACCCGGATCATGGTGCTCGACCACGGCCGGGTCGTCGAGTCCGGGACACACGACGAGCTGTTCGCGCGCGGCGGCACGTACGCGCGACTGCACCGGCTGCACACCGCGGCCACGCCCACGGGGCCGCCGCCCCAGGGCACGGTGCTGTCATGACCGCCACCACGAAGGCGGCCGTCGAGCCGCCACTGCCCGCGGGCGCCCGCCCGCTCCCCGGCTACGAGATCCTCGGGCATCTGGACCGCACGGCGTGGCTGGACCTGTACGACTCCTGGAGCGAGGAGCGGGCCTGCCGCTGCGTCATCAAGGTGCTGCGCCCGGACCTGCGCGACGATCCGGAACTGGGCGCCGAGCTGCTGCGGGAGGGCGGGTGGCTGCGCGACTTCACCCACCCGCACCTGGTCCGCGCGTACGAGACGTTCGCGGAGCCCGAGCCGCTGGTCGTCATGGAGACGCTGACCGGGGAGACGCTCGCGCATCTCCTCGGCCGGCTGCGGCGCCGGCCGGGCGCCACCGACGTGGCACTGCTCGGGGTCCAGCTCTGCTCCGTGGTGCACTACCTGCACGGCCGGGGTTTGCTCCACCTGGACCTGAAGCCGTCCAACATCGTCGTGGACCGCGGACACGTCAAGGTGCTCGACCTCAGCCTGGCCCGACCGCCCGGGAACGCGCCGCGCGGGACGGGCACGTTGTACTACCGCTCGCCGGAGCAGGCGCGCGGCGGCCCGCTGACGGCCGCGGCCGACGTGTGGGGCATCGGCGTCACGCTGTACGAGGCTGCGTGCGGCGACGTGCCCTTCCCGGACGAGGACGACGAGGACGACGAGGACGAGTACGGCACGGAAGGCCTCCGCTGTCCGCAACTGGAGGACGCCGCCCCGCCGGTCGCGTCGCACCGGCGCCTGCCGCGCACGCTCGCCGAGGCCGTCGACGCCTGTCTGAGCCTCGATCCGGCGGACCGGCCCACGCTGCCCCGACTGACGGCGGCCCTGAGCACGGTGCTTCCAGCTCTGTGAGCAGCCCTCCTCGGCAGCCCTCAGGACGTCTCCTCGCCCGTGGCGAAGTGGGTTCTGGCCAGGACCATGCCGTCCGGGGCGAGGATCCGGGCGCCGGCCAGCTTCGCCGGGTCGACGGTGGCCGGGCCGCCCCAGGAGCCGCGGCCGTGGTGCAGGGTGAAGTCGCCGACGCGGACGGTGGTGCCGTCCTTGCGCACCAGCCGGCAGGTGACCTTGCCCTCGTGGGGCGTGCCGGTCCTGGAGAGGTCGACGGTCATGTAGATCCAGCCCGGGGAGCCGGGGTGGGCGTAGACCTCGCCGGCCGGCTTTCCGGCCGCGTCGGCCGAGGTGAAACCGCCCCACAGCATGCCGGAGCCGACGGCGGCGGTCGCGGCGGGCCCGGCCATCGTGGACTCGATCGCCGTGCCGACCGCCCAGCCGCCGAAGCCGACGGCGAGGACGACCGCGCCCGCGGCGGCGGCGACCCGCGGCCGTACCCAGCCGAGCACGCCCGGACGCGGGATGCCCGGCGCCCGGGTGTGCGCACCCTTCTCGTGCGCCGCCCGCTGCGTCAGCGCCTGCGCCACCCGGCTCTCGAACCCGACCGGTGGCTCGCTCCCCGGCAGCAGACCGATCAGCCGGTCGCCGAGGAGAGTCAGCTGTGCGACGTACTCGCGGCAGTCCGCGCACCTCTCCAGATGCGCGACGGCGCCGGCACGCTCGCGGCCGGGCAGCACGCCCAGCGCGAGCTCGGCGCCGATCTCGCGGAGCTTCTCGCAGCTGATCTCACTGGCCATGGTCGCCTCGCTGGAAGGACGCGAGGGTGGTGCGCAACTTCCCCATCGCCGTCCTGACCCTGGTCTTGGCGGTGCCCAGCGGAATGTGCTCCCAGTCGGCGATCTGCTGGGCGGTCATGCCGTAGATACCGGCCATCACCAGGGCACGGCCCTGTTCGCGCGGCAGCTCGGCCACTGCGGCCCGCAGCCGGGACGACGCCTCGTCGGCCAGTGCGTGCCGCTCGGGGGTGTCGCTGACGACGTCCAGGATCGCGTCGAGGTCCTCAGGAGCCACCGGCTCCTGACGCCGTGACCGTACGGCGTCGATGGCGAGGTTGTGGGCGATGGTGGTCAGCCAGGTCGTGACCGACCCGCGGCGCGAGTCGTAGATCTGCGCGTGCCGCCATGCCCGCTCGAATGTCTGTTGTGCGATGTCCTCCGCCAGTTGGGGATCCCCGGTGACCGCGACGGCGACACCGAAGACCCGGTGCTGAAACCTTCTTACGAAACTGACCGCGAGTTCCGGATCACCGGTGGCGAGCCCGGACAGCAGAGCCTCGTCCGGGAGCCGGCCCACGGGGAACCAGAATCTCGACACATCCGTATATACGGACCATCCCCGCCCAGGGATTGCCCGACCGAAACGGAATCCCATGCTCCGATTCTCTCGCGGTACCGCCCTCCCCGCGCTCTGTCGCGGAACGGCCCAGGACAGACGGCCTTCGAGATGACCGCGCGGAGCCGGGGTGGAGGGTGGAACCACCCGTCCAGGTACGGCAGTCTCTTCCCTCGTGGCAAGCGTTCCGTATCAGGGTGGTGTGCCGGACGGCACGGGCGCGCACATGGTGGTGTGCGGGGACGACGGGCTCGCGCACCGGCTGGCCGCCGAGTTGCGGGGGGTGTACGGCGAGCATGTGACGCTGGTCGTGCCGCCCTCGGAGCGCACGGTGCGGCCGCCGGTGGTGGGCCGGACCCGTACGGCGTCGGCGCTCCTGGACCGGGTGGACCGGGTGGTGAGCGCGGCCGTGAGCCGGGCGGGAGTCGGGGCCGGGGGCGGGGGCAACGGCGGGGGCAACGGCGCGGGCGGCGGCACCGGCGGTCAGCCGACCGGTCCGGACCGGCTGCTGGAGGCCGCCGAACTGACCGATGCCGTGCTCGCGGACGCGGGCGTGGAGCGGGCCGCGGCGCTGGCCCTGGTGTACGACGACGACGAGACCAACATCCGCGCCGCACTGACCGCCCGCCGCCTCAACCCGCGGCTGCGGCTCGTGGTGCGCCTGTACAACCGGCGGCTGGGCCAGCACATCGAGGAGCTCCTCGACCAGGCCGCCGCGCTGGCGATCGGCGGCGACGCGACGGCGGGCACCGACGCGTCCACGACCGTGCTGTCCGACGCGGACACCGCCGCGCCCGCGCTGGCCGCCAGTGCCGTCGTCGGCACCAGCAAGGTCGTCCAGACCGACGGACTGCTGCTGCGCGCGGTGGAGCGGCCGCCGCCCGCGCCGGGACACGTCGCCGACCCCGGGCTGTGCACCCTGGCGCTGCTGTCGGCGACGAGCAGCGACCCGGCCGGCGCGGACGGCTCCGAGGACAGCGGCGACCAGCGGCCGCAGCTGCTGCCGGACGAGGCCGCGGTGGAGGCGGCCACCGGGCGCGGGACCGTGGTGCTGGAACAGGTCTCGTACGGCGCCGGTGAGCCGCTGTCCGCCCGGCGCGTGGTGGCTGCGGCCGTGCCTCCCCTGACGTCGCTGTTCTCGCGGCGGCTGCGGTGGACGGTGGCGGGGCTGCTGGCGTGCGTGTTCGCGCTCGCGGTGGCGCTGTGGGTGGTCGCCGGGGTCCATCCGCTGGGCGCGGTGTACCTGACGCTGCTCGACCTGTTCGCCATCGACGACCCCGCGCTCGGCGAGCCGGTCGGACGGCAGCTCCTTCAACTGCTGACCGGCCTGGTGGGCGTGCTGCTGCTGCCCGTGGTGCTGGCCGCTGTGCTCGAGGCGCTGGGCACGTTCCGTTCGGCGTCCGCGCTGCGCAGGCCGCCGCGTGGGCTCGGCGGCCACGTCGTCCTGCTGGGACTCGGCAAGATCGGCACCCGGGTGCTGACGCGGCTGCGAGAACTGCGCATCCCCGTGGTCTGCGTGGAGTCGGACCCGGAGGCGCGCGGTGTGGCCACGGCGCGGCGGCTGCGGGTGCCGGTGGTGCTCGGGGACGTCACGCAGGAGGGCGTGCTGGAGGCGGCGAAGATCCACCGCGCACACGCGCTGCTCGCCGTGACCAGCGCGGACACGACGAACCTGGAGGCCGTGCTGTACGCGCGGTCCGTGCGCCCCGACCTGCGGGTGGTGCTGCGTCTGTACGACGACGACTTCGCCACCGCGGTGTACCGCACCCTGCGGGCCGCGCACCCGCACGCCCTGACCCGCAGCCGAAGCGTGACGCACCTGGCGGCGCCCGCGTTCGCCGGCGCGATGTTCGGCCGGCAGATCCTGGGGGCGATCCCGGTGGAGCGGCGGGTGCTGCTGTTCGCGTCCGTGGACGTGGGCGGGCATCCGCAGCTGGAGGGCAGGACGCTCGCGGAGGCCTTCCGGCCCGGGTACTGGCGGGTGCTGGCACTGGACGTGGGGGTGACCGCGGACGAGCGGCGGGAGCCGGCCGCGCCGGAGGCGGCCGACCACCCGGACCGGGCCTCGGGCCTGGTGTGGAACGTGCCCGGCACCTACGTCCTGCGCGGGGAGGACCGGGTGGTGCTCGCGGCGACCCGGCGCGGGCTGGCGGAGCTGCTGGGCCGCAGGCCGCGGGAGCGGACGGGTACGCAGGGCACGCAGGGGCTGTAGGAGGCGCGGGGCGGACACGGGTGGCTCACGGGTGCTCCGTCCTGAGCCGCCCCCGCCCCGCGGCGCGGGACTCCCTACTTCGGCAGATGCCGCTCCGCGAAGTCCAGTTCCAGGCGGATCTGCTTGATGCGTTCGTCGACGACCAGGGAGCCGTGCCCGGCGTCGTAGCGGTACACCTCGTGGATGACCTCGCGCGCCTGAAGGCGCTTGACGTAGTTCTCGATCTGGCGGATCGGGCAGCGCGGGTCGTTGACCCCGGCGGAGATGTAGACGGGCGCCCTGACCTGGTCGACGTACGTCAGCGGCGAGGAGGCCTCGAAGCGCTCGGGCACCTCCTCGGGGGTGCCGCCGAGCAGGGTGCGGTCCATGGCCTTCAGCGCTTCCATCTCGTCGTGGTACGCCGTGACGTAGTCCGCGACGGGGACCACCGCGATGCCCAGCGCCCACAGCTCGGGCTGGGTGCCCAGACCGAGCAGGGTGAGATAGCCGCCCCAGGAGCCGCCGGTGAGGATCAGGCGGGCCGGGTCGGCCAGTCCCGAGCCGACGGCCCACTCGCGGACCGCCGCGATGTCCTCCAGCTCGATCAGGCCCACCCGGTGCTTGAGCGCGTCCGTCCACGCCCGGCCGTAGCCCGTCGAACCGCGGTAGTTGACCCGGACCACCGCGTACCCGTGGTCGACCCAGGCGGCCGGGCCCGCGGCGAAGGAGTCGCTGTCGTGCCAGGTGGGGCCGCCGTGGATGTCGAAGACCGTGGGGAGCGGCCCGGTCGCGCCCGCGGGCCTCTGCACCAGGGCGTGGATGCGGCCGCCGGGGCCCTCCACCCACACGTCCTCCACCGGCACCGAGCCCGGGGACTTCATGCCGGGAGGGTCGAGGACCACCCCGCCGTGCGTCGAGCGGACCGCGGAGGGCTCGGCCGACGAGGACCACAGGTACTCCACGCTGCCGTCCGGGCGGGCGGTCGCTCCGGAGACCGTGCCGGGCGGGGTCGGGATCCGCGTCAGCTCGCGGGTGGCCAGGTCGTAGCGGAACAGCTCGCTGCGGGCCTCGAAGCCGTGCACCACGAGCAGGCCGCCGCCGTCCGGGCACCACTCGGCGCTCACGTCACCGGGCAGGTCGAGGGCCAGGTCGTGCTCCTCACCGGTGGCCACGTCCCACACCAGCGGCTCCCAGCGGCCGCGTCTTTGGTGGCCGACGAGCAGCCGCGTGTCCCCGTCGACCGGGGCGAAGCCCAGGACCTCCAGGCCCAGCTCGACCGTCCCGCCCTTGGTGTCGTCCAGCTCGGCGACCGTCGTGCCGTCCGGGCGGAGCACGCGCAGCGCCGAGTGCATCGCGTCGCCGTGCTCGGTGTGCTCCAGGGCGATCAGCGAGCCGTCGTGGGAGAGGTCGCCCACGCCCGCCGACTCGCGGTGCCGGTAGATCTCCGTCACCTGCCCGTCGCGGGCCAGGTGGAGGGTCGTGCCGTCCTCGTCCGTGGAGCGCCCCACGACCGCCGTGCGGCCGTCCCGGCCGAGCGCGAGCCCCGCCGGATACGACGCGCCGAGGCCGGGCACGGCCGCCTCGTCGGGCCCGCCCTCGAAGGGCTGCCGCCGCCAGACGCCGAACTCGTCGCCGTCCTTGTCGTCGAACCACCAGATCCAGCGCCCGTCGGGCGAGAGCACACCGTCCGTCGTGCCGTTCGGCCGATCGGTGACCTGCCGTTGGCCACCCGTCACCCGGTCCCAGGCGTACAGCTCGTACGTCCCCGTCGCGTTCGACACGAACAGGGAGCGTTCCGGCGCGTCCTCGGCCCAGTCGGGCAGCGACACCCGGGGCGCTCGGAAGCGCTTCTCCCAGTCCGGCATCTCCTCGATGAGTGGCCGCCGGTCGAGCTGCTGCGGCGAGTCGGACCCGTTGCTCTCAGTCATGACCCCATACTGCACGCTTCCGGGGACAACGCGCTGTGCGGTCTCCCCAGCCTGTGGAAAACTCCGCCCGGACCCTTCGCATTCTCTTGCCGTTTCCACACCGTTCCCGCCCGACCGGAGCCCCGCGGCCCGTCCGCCGGGCGCGGCGCCCGGCCGACCCCGCGACCGGAGTGCGGCGCGCGGCACCGTACCGTTGAGGGCGTGTACCGGTTTCTGCTGACACCTCGCTGGTGGGGCATCAACGTCTTCGTGCTGCTCGCCATCCCCTTCTGCGTGTTCATGGGGTCCTGGCAGCTCAGCCGGTTCGAGGCGCGGGTGCAGGACCACCGGACCGCGAACGAGCAGGCCGCCTCCTACCGCAAGGAGACCCCGCGCCCGCTGGACCGGCTGCTGCCCGTGGACAAGCGCACGTCCGGCATGCAGACCACCGCGACCGGCCGGTACGGCGATCAGCTGCTGGTCCCGGACCGCGATCTCGACGGCACGTCCGGGTACTACGTGCTGACGCTGCTGCACACCGGCTCCGGAAAGGCGCTGCCGGTCGTACGCGGCTGGCTGCCGGGGAAGCCGGACCCGGCCAGGGTCCCGGCGCCGCCCGCGGGCCAGGTCACGGTCACCGGGGCGCTCCAGGCGTCGGAGACGCCGGGTGACAACGGGGTCAGCTCCCAGGGCGGGCTGCCGTCCGGGCAGACCGCGGCGATCAGCGCGGCCTCGCTGGTGAACCTCGTGCCGTACCGCGTCTACGACGCCTGGGTCACCCTCAACCACGCGGACGCCGGGATGACGGCGGTACCGGCGAAGGCCCCGGACAACACCGGCCTCGACCTGAAGGCGTTCCAGAACCTCGGCTACACCGGCGAGTGGTTCGTCTTCGCCGGCTTCGTGGTCTTCATGTGGTTCCGGCTGCTGCGCCGCGAGGTGGAGGCCGTACGGGACGCGGAGCTGGGCCTCGCGCCCGAGCAGGCCCCGCTGCCGGCGCCCGCGTCGAGCGGCGCGTCCGGCGCCTGAACGGGCCCCCGCCCGAGCGGGCCCTCGGCCGACCGGAGCCGGCACTAGGACGCCGGGAGCACCCCGGTCCGGTAGACCGTCCCCGCGCACGCGTTCGTCACCGTGACCGAGTCCGAGGGCGAGCCGGCGTCCGGGGTGTGGGAGACCACGACGCTGCCGTCGGCCGTGCCGTCCGCCAGGAGCATCTGGGTGGAGACGCCGGAGTCGCCGCCCGTGGTCGCGGCACCCGTGGTGCTGACACCCTGGGTGGGGGACGGGTCGGACGAGGGTCCGCCGGTCTCGGTGCCGCCGCTGCCGCCGCCGCTGGTCGGACAGGTCTGGGAGGGCACCCAGGCGAACTTCACCTCGTACGCCGAGCCGGACGGCAGGAGCAGTCCGGGCACCTCCGTGGAGGGGTCGGGCAGCCCGGCCGCCCCGTCGCCGGAGGTGTGGGCGACCACGACGATCCTGGTGGGGTCGGCCGCGCCCTGGGCGAGGGTGCTCACCGAGCCGGAGCCGCCGACCCGGCAACTGCCGACGGAGACGTTGGTGACGCGGAAGGTGCCGTAGACGACACCGGCCGAGTCGGGGGCGTCGACGGTGGCGGTGGCGGATCCGAGCTGGGAGGCCGCGCACACCGGGGCGTCGCTGCCCGAGGCTGCCACGGGGCTGTCCGGACCGCCGGTGGGCCCGCTGTCGGCGGCGCTGCCCGGACCGTCCTTGCTGTCGTCCTTCCGTTCCTTCTCACCGCCGCCGACGGCCTTGCCCGAGGAGCCGCCGATGCCGCTCTCGCCGCCGTCCGGGCCCTTGCCCTGGCCCGCGCCGGCCTGGGGCTTTGAGGCCTGGCCCGCCATGGCCGGGTTGGCGTCGGAGTCGGCGGTGTCGGAGACGTGCACGAGGGCGGGGATGGCGGTGCCGACGAACAGGGCGGCGGCCGCCATGCCGACGGCGGCCTGCCGCTTGCGGGCCCGCCGCGCCGGGACCGCCCGCCGCAGGTGGTCCAGCGTGCCGTCCCGGGGCTCGACGTCCTGGACCGCCTCGTGCAGCATCCTGCGCAGTGCCAGCTCGTCCGAGTCGAGCCCGCCCGGGCCGAGTTCGTCGGGGCTGTGGTTCACGGTTACGTTCCCAGCGTGCGATGACGTGTGCTCTTGATGGTCCGGCTCGCGGGACGCGTCGGGTTCGTGTTCCCCGGACGCGTCACGGTCCTCGTCGTGCTCCCTCATGCCGACGCCCCCATCGCGACCCGCAGCGCCGCGATGCCGCGCGAGCCGTAGGCCTTGACCGAGCCCAGCGAGATCCCGAGGGTCTCGGCGACCTGCGCCTCGGTCATGTCCGCGAAGTAGCGCAGCACCAGGACTTCGCGCTGACGGCGCTGGAGGCCCTTCATCGCCTTGATCAGGGAGTCGCGCTCCAGCTGGTCGTAGGCGCCCTCCTCGGCGCTGGCCATGTCCGGCATCGGCTTGGACAGCAGCTTCAGGCCGAGGATGCGGCGGCGCAGGGCCGAACGGGACAGGTTGACGACCGTCTGCCGCAGGTAGGCGAGGGTCTTCTCCGGCTCCCGGACGCGTTTGCGGGCGGAGTGGACGCGGATGAAGGCCTCCTGGACCACGTCCTCGCAGGAGGCGGTGTCGTCGAGGAGGAGCGCGGCCAGGCCCAGCAGGGAGCGGTAGTGCGCGCGGTAGGTCTCGGTGAGGTGGTCGACGGTGGTGCCGGCCGCCACGGTGTCCTCGGCGGCCTCACGCTGACTGGGTATGCGGGCGGGCCGCGCGGCAGGCATGGGCGCGATCACCGGCATGCCGCCGGGCACGCGCGGACGGAGCGCCGCGCGGGGCGGTCGCAGGGCGGCACCGCGGGCCGCCGCCGGGGATGCCCCCCGCTCGAAGAGCTTGGGGGTGAACTCGAGAACCTCTGCCACGCCAGTTGGACACGTCTCCCCCCACTGAGGTTGTACGTGCCGGGCAAGTCGATTGCGCCATATGACACGTCCGGCACCGTTCTCGTGGCAGGTGGCACAACCGAACGCGCCCTGTATGCCCTCATACGTCCCGCTCATCCCCTATGCCTGAATCGCCGGGACGTCCCCACGTCCCGCAGCGTCCCCACGCCCGCGAAGGGCGACCGCAAAGACGCTCCCCGTCCTTCGCGCGGTTGCAAAGGGCGGGGAGGCAAATCATCGGCCGCCGAACAGCGAACAGCATGGGTCAAGTGGCCCAGCCCACCAGCCGGATCGATTCTCACATGGATCGTACAAACGGAAAGGCCCCTGGCCACGGTATTTCCGGCGGCGACGCCCTCGTGCGACAGGAGTCACGGTGTCTCGGCGGCCACCAGCTCCGCGATTTGCGCGATGTTCAGCGCCGCCCCCTTGCGCAGATTGTCACCGCACACGAAGAACTCCAGCGCCGTGGGATCGTCCAGCGCCCGGCGCACCCGCCCGACCCATGTCGGATCGGTGCCCACCACGTCGGCGGGCGTGGGAAACTCGCCCGCAGCCGGGTCGTCGTAGAGCACCACCCCGGGTGCCGTGGCAAGGATCTCCCGTGCCCCGCCGACCGTGACCTCGCCCTCGAAGCGGGCGTGCACGGTCAGGGAGTGGGTGGTGACCACCGGGACACGCACACAGGTCACGGCGACCGGCAGCCGCGGCAGCCCGAGCACCTTGCGGGACTCGTCCCGCAGCCTCATCTCCTCCGAGGACCAGCCCTCCTCGCACAGCGACCCGGCCCACGGCACGACGTTCAGCGCCACCGGCTCCGGGAACGGACCGGTGTCGTCCCCGACGGCCCGCCGCACGTCACCGGGGCTGGTCCCCAGCTCGGTGCCCGCCACCAGGGACAGCTGCCGGCGCAGGGTCTCCACGCCCTCGTCCCCGGCCCCGCTCACCGCCTCGTACGAGGAGAGGACCAGCTCGCGCAGGCCGAACTCGGCGTGCAGCGCGCCCAGCGCCACGATCATGGACAGGGTGGTGCAGTGGGGGCTGGAGACGATCCCGCGCGGGCGCCGCCGCACCGCGTGCGGGTTGACCTCGGGCACCACGAGCGGCACCTCCGGATCCGCGCGGAAGGCGCCCGAGTTGTCGACCACCACCGCGCCCCGGGCGGCGGCGAGCGGCGCCCAGTGCGCGGTGGCCTCGTCGGAAAGGTCGAACAGGGCGATGTCGACCCCGTCGAAGGCGTCCTCGGCGAGCGCGGCCACCTCGACCTCCTCGCCGCGCACGGTCAGCCTGCGGCCGACCGCGCGCTCGGGCTCCCCGCCGGCCGGACGCGGGTGAGAGCCCGGGGAAGAGCCCTCAGCAGGGGCGAGCAGGCGGATGTCACCCCAGATGTCCGCGCGCTGGGACAGGATCCGGAGCAGTACCGTGCCGACGGCTCCGGTCGCTCCCACGACCGCGAGCGTCGGTCGGTCGCTCATCGCCCGGTGCCTCCGTAGACGACGGCCTCGTCGCTGTCGGAGTCGAGCCCGAAGGCGCTGTGCACGGCGCGCACGGCCCCCGGCACGTCGTCCTTGCGGGTGACGACCGAGATACGGATCTCGGAGGTCGAGATCAGCTCGATGTTCACCCCCGCGTCGGACAGCGCGGTGAAGAAGTCGGCGGTGACGCCCGGGTTGGTCTTCATACCCGCGCCGACCAGGGAGATCTTGCCGATCTGGTCGTCGTAGCGCAGGGAGTCGAAGCCGATGCCGGCCCGGTTCTTCTCCAGCGCGTCGATCGCCTTGCGGCCCTCGGCCTTCGGCAGCGTGAAGGAGATGTCCGTCAGGCCGGTGGAGGCGGCGGACACGTTCTGCACGACCATGTCGATGTTGATCTCGGCATCGGCGATCGTACGGAAGATGGAGGCGGCCTCGCCGGGCTTGTCGGGCACGCCGACGACCGTGATCTTGGCCTCGGAGGTGTCGTGTGCGACACCGGAGATGATGGCCTGCTCCACCTTCTTGACCCCTTGCTGAATCGGCTCGCTGCTGACCCACGTGCCCTGCAGCCCGCTGAAGGAGGAGCGGACGTGGATCGGGATGTTGTACCGGCGCGCGTACTCCACACAGCGGTGGAGCAGCACCTTGGAGCCGGACGCCGCCAGCTCCAGCATGTCCTCGAAGGAGATCCAGTCGATCTTCCGGGCCTTCGCCACCACGCGCGGGTCGGCGGTGAACACACCGTCGACGTCGGTGTAGATCTCGCACACCTCCGCGTCGAGGGCGGCCGCGAGCGCGACGGCGGTGGTGTCGGACCCGCCACGCCCCAGCGTGGTGATGTCCTTCCCCGCCTGGCTGACGCCCTGGAAACCGGCGACGATGGCGATGTTGCCCTCGTCCAGCGCGGTCCGGATACGGCCCGGCGTGACGTCGATGATCCGGGCTTTGTTGTGCACCGAGTCGGTGATGACACCTGCCTGGCTGCCGGTGAACGACTGGGCCTTGTGACCCAGGTTTTTGATCGCCATGGCCAGCAGGGCCATGGAGATCCGCTCTCCGGCGGTCAGCAGCATGTCGAGCTCGCGCCCGGCAGGCATCGGGGAAACCTGCTCGGCGAGATCGATCAGCTCGTCCGTCGTGTCGCCCATCGCGGAAACCACGACAACCACGTCGTTGCCGTTCTTCTTGGCTTCCACGATCCGCTTGGCGACGCGCTTGATGCCCTCGGCATCGGCTACGGAGGAGCCTCCGTACTTCTGCACGACAAGGCCCACGTGCGCTCCTCGCTCAGTCCGTGTCCATCGCACTCGCGCATACGCGGTGCGGTCGGCTCAGTCTATCGAGCGTCCGAATTTCCCCTTCGCGATATCGCATGGTGAGATACCCGGCCGCCCGCTGGTCAGAACGGCTCATGCCCAGGCACCGGGGCACCACTCGGAAAGTGCGCCGGGTCACACCGGGCGGTCGGCGCGGTCGGCGCGCAGTCCCAGCGGGTTCGCGATCTCCTGCGCCATGACCCTGCCGGCCTCGAACTCCAGCGTCTCGTCGCCCATGCCCTGGTCGGTGTCCAGGCCGTCCAGCTCCTCCAGGGGCTGGTTGAGGCGGACGTGGGCGACCAGGGACTGCAGGGCGCGCAGGGTGGCGGAGGCCGTGGAGCCCCAGTTGGAGAAGTAGGAGAACTGCCACCACCACAGGGCCTCGGTGGTGCGGCCCGCGCGGTAGTGGACCATGCCGTGCCGCAGGTCGGCCACGACGTCCGCCAGGTCGTCGGAGATACGGGCGGGCACGGGCGCCCGGCGCGGCTCGTAGGGGTCGAAGACCTCGGAGTAGACGTCGATCGGCTCCAGCAGGCGCGCGAGGTTCTCGCGGAGCTGGTCCACGTCCTGCTCCGGTCCCGGGTCGGGTTCGTAGCGCTCGTCGGGGACGATGTCCTCGTGCGCGCCGAGCCGGCCGCCGGCCAGCATGAGCTGGGAGACCTCCAGCAGCAGGAAGGGCACCGCCGAGTCCGGCTCGTCGCCCTTGGCGACCTCGGTGACCGCGACCAGGAAGCTCTCCACCTGGTCGGCGATCTGGACCGCGAAGTCGTCCGGGTTCTGGCTGGTGGCGTGCAGCGTGGCGTCAGACATCTAGGAGTCGTCTCCCCTCGAAGGCGCGGCCGAGGGTGACCTCGTCCGCGTATTCCAGGTCACCGCCCACCGGGAGGCCGCTGGCCAGGCGGGTGACCTTCAGGCCCATGGGCTTGATCATGCGGGCGAGGTACGTCGCCGTCGCCTCGCCTTCGAGATTCGGGTCCGTGGCCAGGATCAGCTCGGTGACCGTGCCGTCCGCCAGACGGGCCAGGAGTTCCCGGATGCGCAGGTCGTCCGGGCCGACGCCCTCGATGGGGCTGATCGCTCCGCCGAGGACGTGGTAACGACCGCGGAACTCACGGGTGCGCTCGATGGCGACGACGTCCTTCGGCTCCTCGACCACGCAGATGACCGAGAGGTCGCGGCGGCTGTCGCGGCAGATACCGCACAGCTCCTCCTGCGCGACGTTGCCGCAGGTGGCGCAGAAGCGGACCTTCGCCTTCACCTCCAGCAGGGCCTGGGCGAGCCGCCTCACGTCCGCCGGTTCCGCCTGGAGGATGTGGAAGGCGATCCGCTGCGCGCTCTTGGGACCGACGCCGGGCAGCCGCCCGAGCTCGTCGATGAGGTCCTGGACCACGCCTTCGTACAACGGACTGCCGCCCTTCCTGGGTCGCTTCGGTACGTACGGTAGTTGCCCGGCGGCCGCCTCAGAAAGGCAGCCCCGGGATTCCGGTGCCGCCGCCCATGCCCTGGGCCAGCGGGCCGAGCTTCTGCTGCTGGAGGGTCTGGGCGTTCTCGTTGGCCGCCTGGACGGCGGCGACGATCAGGTCGGCGAGGGTCTCGGTGTCCTCCGGGTCCACCGCCTTGGGGTCGATCTTCAGCGCGCGCAGCTCGCCGGCGCCGGTGACGGTGGCCTTCACCAGACCGCCGCCCGCCTGGCCGTCGACCTCGGTCCGCGCCAGCTCCTCCTGGGCCCGCTGAAGATCCTGCTGCATCTTCTGGGCCTGCTGGAGCAGCTGCTGCATGTTGGGCTGGCCACCACCGGGAATCACGATCAGCTCCTGCTTTCGTACGACTGTCCGGGCGGGGCCGATGGGCCGGTTCCCCGCTGGCACGAGCCTACGTGGTCCGGGCATGCAGCGCCCCGCCACTCTTTCGAGTGAGTCGCGGATGAGCCCTGTACCTGATCAAGGCCCTCTTACGAGCGGAAAAGCCGTGCTTCCCGGCGCCTCGCCACCCATTGGGGGGTAGGAAGGGTCCGGCGTGTGAGCCAGCGTCACGGATCGTGATCATTAGGGAGTGCCGGGTGGGTCAGCCGGAGATGCAGCCCGAGCGTCCGCCGCAGGACGGGCGGGGCGACGGGGCGGCCGGGCTGCGGCCGGGCGATCTGACCGGGCGGCCGTTCCCGCTCGGCGACTGGGGCGAGCCGGCGCAGCGGCTGGACGAGCTGTACCGCTGGGTCGAGCGCGGGGCGCTGCAGACCGTGGCCTGGTATCTCGGGGAGCGGGTGTGGAAGCGGCGCGGGGCCCGTGCGCTGCGGGTCGGGGCCGCGGCCGGGGCGGTGACCGGGGCGGCGCTGCCCCTGCTCGATCCGGGGCGGCCGACGGCGCGGCGCCGTGGGGGTATGTGGCGCTGCTGCTGTGCGTGGCGTGCGTGGGGATCGACCGGTACTTCGGGGTGACGGCCGGGTGGATGCGGGACGTGGCGACCGCGCAGGCCGTCCAACGCCGGTTGCAGGCGCTCCAGTTCGACTGGGCGTCCGAGAACGTGCGGGAGGTCCTGGGCCCTGCGGAGGGGACGGCCGGTGAGGCCGCCGAGCGGTGTCTGGGGGTGCTGCGGCGGTTCTCGGAGGACGTCACGGAGCTGGTGCGCACGGAGACGGCCGACTGGATGGTGGAGTTCCGCATCGGCTCGGCGCCGATGGGACTCCAGGCGGCGGGGCCCGGGGCCGCCGGGCGGTCCGAGCCGGGCGGCGGGCACGGGCGCCTGCCGCTGCCGCCGGGTGCCGCGCGGCCGAACATGCCCCGGCAGCGGCCGCCGGAGCCGCGCTGACCGCGGTCGCTGTCCGGTGCGACGGCTTCCGGTCACTGCCTGGTGTACGTCAGCTTCTCCCCGCTGCCGGTGTTCACGCGCTGGAGCGTGCCGTCGGGCAGCAGGACGACCTGCGTGGCCGCGCCCGGGTTGCACCCCTGGCTCTGCCGTCCGGTCGTGACGACCGAGGGGCCGATCTCCAGCGGTCCGCCGCCGCTCGGCCGCTGGGCGAGCCGGGCCTCGAACACGCAGTGGTAGGTGCCGCCGCCGTCGGTGGGGCCGTCGGCGACGAGGGTGAGCACGGTGTCGCCCACGTTTCCCTGGGTGATGGTGAGCCGGCGGCTGTTCGCGCCGTAGGCGTTGTCGATGGTCGCCGTCCAGCTCCCGAGGTAGCCGGTCGGGACCGCGCCGTCGGACGGTGACTCGGACTCGGACGGGGACTGGGGTTGCGAGGCTGCCGGGGACGGGTCGGAACCGTCGGGGCCCGTGGCGTCGTGCGTGGACGCGCTGACGGTCGGCGTGGGGCCGGGCCCGCCGCCCTTGTCGTCGCCGTCACCGCCGCCCCGCATCAGCGCGTACACGGAACCGCCGGCGCCGAGCGCCACCACCAGGGCCACCGCGACGAGTGCCGCGGTGGAACGGCCGCTGCGACGCGGCTCCCGCTCCGGGGACGGACCCGGACCGTAGGGCGGTGTCGAGCCGATCGGAGGCGGGCCGTACGGCGGGGTCCGGGCCAGGCCGCCGTACGGGTGATGCCCGGCCTGCGGGTAGCCGTAGGCGGCGGGCTGGGGGTGCTGGTGGGGGTAGCCGTACGGGGCGGGAGCGGGCGGTGGCGCCTGCCCCGCGATCATGGTGGGCGGGTGGTCCACCGGCGGCGTGTGCGCCCCACCGCCGGTCTGTCCGGGCGGCGGCACGGAGGCATCGGCGACGGCCGCGTGCTCGGCCGACCCGTACGGCGGCGCCCAGACGGCACCGTCGGGCGCCCCCGGCCCCTGAGCGCCGGAACGGGCCCCGACGTCGCCGAAGGCACCGGACGGCGCGGACGGTTCCTGAGCGCCGGCCCCACCCGAAGCGGCGCCCTCGAACCCGGCCCCAGCTACACCGGGGGGTGACGCGGATGATCCGTGCGGGCCGGGCGCAGCCGACGCGGCGCCGGGTGCGTCGGAGGCCGCAGGCGCACCACGAGGGCCGGGCACACCCGGAGCCCCGACGGCTCCCGGAGTTCCGGCGGATCCCGGTGCGCCGGGCGGCGTGGACGGTCCGTGCGGGCCGGATACGCCCGAGGCGGCAGCCCCGGCGGGCCCGATCCCGGCAGCGGGCACGCCCGACACGCCCGCGTCCTCACCGGCTCCCGAGGCGCCGGGCGCACCGGACCAGGCAGACGGTCCGTGAGGGCCGGGCATACCCGGAGCCGGCCCGGCAGCCCCGGGCGCGCTGCCCGGCGCGGGAGCCCCGGAGGCGGCTGACGGTCCGTGAGAACCCGGTGCTCCGGAACCGGGCGTGCCCGGTACCGACCCGGCGGCAGACGCCGCCCCAGCGCCCCCGGGAATCCCGGGTGCGCCGGACGGCGCGGCCCCGGATGCGCCGGACGGTCCGTGAGCGCCGGGCGCGGCGGGACCGGGCGTGTCCGGTGCCGGAACGGCGCTCGACGCCCGGGGCTCTCCCGCCGCCGGCGCAGCGCCTGCCGGCTGGGCTGCGGGGCCCGTTGGCTGCTGGGCTGCGGGGCCCGTCGAGCCCGTCGGCTGCTTGGCGAGGGCAGCGGGTGCCCCCGGCACGGCCGCGGGGGCGCCCGGCGTGCCGGGTGTGCCGAGCGCGCCGGACGACGGGGACGTGCCAGGTGTGCCGGGCGGCGGGGTGGCGCCGGGCGTACCCGATGTGCCCGGCGACGGAATCGCGCCAGGTGTACCCGGCGTGCCGGGTGGCGGGGTCGTGCCCGTCGGCTTTCCCAGTTCCTCCGGGTTTTCCGTGTCGAGGAGTTGGACCGCGTGGCGGCCGAGTTGGGCTACCAGGGCGCCCGGGAGCCAGGGGTCGCGGAGGCGGCCGTCGGCGATCGTGTCCTCGGCGCCGGTGCGCTGGATGATCGAGTCCACGGTGGGCCGGGCCGCCGGGTCCTTGCGCAGGCAGGCGCGGACGAGGTCGGCGATGCCCTCGGGCAGCGCCCCGAGGTCGGGTTCCTGCTCGGCGATGCGGTACATCAGCGCGTGCACTCCGCTGTCGGCGCCGCCGAACGGAAGCGCGCCGGTCGCCGCGTACGCGAGGACCGAGCCCAGGCAGAAGACGTCGCACGCGGTCGTGACCCGGTCGCCGCGCACCTGCTCGGGCGCCATGAACCCGGGCGAGCCGACCAGCGCGCCGGTCCGTGTGAGCCCGCCGTCCGTGACGGTCTCCAGCGCGCGGGCGATGCCGAAGTCGATGACGCGCGGCCCGTCGATCGTGACCAGCACGTTGGAGGGCTTGAGGTCGCGGTGGATGAGACCGGCGGCGTGGATGTCCTTCAGCGCGGCCGCCAGGCCGGCCGCGAGGATCCGCACCGACCGCTCGGGCAGCGGACCGTGGTCGCGTCCGATGACCCGTTGCAGGCTCGGCCCGGCGACGTACCCCGTGGCCACCCACGGCACGTCGGCCTCGGTGTCCGCGTCCAGCACCGGCGCGGTCCAGTACCCGCCGACCTGCCGCGCAGCCCGCACCTCCTGCCGGAACCGCGCCCGGAACTCCTCCTGCTGCGCCAGTTCCCGCCGCACCAGCTTCACGGCGACGGTCCGCCCCCGGTCCGACCGGGCCAGGAACACCTGCCCCATGCCGCCGGCCCCGAGCCGCGCCAGCAGCCGGTAGGCACCGATCTCCTGCGGATCGCCAGGCCCCAGCCTGTCCATGGCCGAACCGCCTCCCCCCGACATCCCCCGAAACGGTCCCTGTGCGTCAGACCGAGAATAGTGCGGCGGCCCGGCGGGCCGGGCGACCCGGCGTCTACGGTTCCGTAACAGGTCCGCCCCGCGCGGGCCACTCCCGACAACCTGTCGCTAAAACCCCGCGTCCACAGACAGGCCGCCGATGTCGCGCCCCCGGCCGCGCCGTTTACCCTCGGCCGCATGACCCCTCAGCCGAATCCCGAAGCCGGCGCAGTCGTCAAGGCCGCGGACCGGGCGCACGTGTTCCACTCCTGGTCCGCACAGGACCTCATCGACCCGCCGGCCGTGGCCGGTGCCGAAGGGTCCTACTTCTGGGACTACGACGGCAAGCGTTTCCTGGACTTCACCAGCGGACTCGTCTTCACCAACATCGGCTACCAGCACCCCAGGGTCGTCGCCGCGATACAGGAGCAGGCCGCCACCCTGGCCACCTTCGCGCCGGCGTTCGCCGTCGAGGCCAGGTCCGAGGCGGCGCGGCTGATCGCCGAGCGGACACCGGGCGACCTGGACAAGATCTTCTTCACCAACGGC
This sequence comes from Streptomyces sp. NPDC014889, assembly GCF_043081205.1. NCBI lineage: Bacteria > Bacillati > Actinomycetota > Actinomycetes > Kitasatosporales > Streptomycetaceae > Streptomyces > Streptomyces sp. NPDC014889. The sequence goes on along the minus strand of NZ_JBIBWH010000002.1, from coordinate 468,390 downwards.
GGCGCGGACGCCGTCGAGCACGCGGTGCGCATGGCGCGGCTGCACACCGGGCGCCCCAAGGTCCTCTCGGCGTACCGCTCGTACCACGGCGGCACGCAGCAGGCCATCAACCTCACCGGCGACCCGCGGCGCTGGGCGTCGGACGCCGGCTTCGCGGGCGTGGTGCACTTCTGGGCGCCGTTCCTCTACCGCTCCCGCTTCTACGCCGAGACCGAGGAGCAGGAGTGCGCGCGGGCCCTCGACCACCTGGAGGCGACGATCGCCTTCGAGGGCCCCGCAACCATCGCCGCGATCATCCTGGAGACCATCCCCGGCACCGCCGGGATCATGGTGCCCCCGCCCGGCTACCTGGCCGGGGTGCGCGAGCTGTGCGACAAGTACGGGATCGTCTTCGTCCTGGACGAGGTCATGGCCGGTTTCGGACGGACCGGTGAGTGGTTCGCCGCGGACCTCTTCGACGTCGTGCCGGACCTGATGACCTTCGCCAAGGGCGTGAACTCCGGATACGTGCCGCTGGGCGGCGTCGCCATCTCCGGGAAGATCGCGGAGACCTTCGGCAAGCGGGCCTACCCCGGCGGTCTGACCTACTCCGGGCACCCGCTGGCGTGCGCGGCGGCCGTCGCAACGATCAACGTGATGGCCGAGGAGGGCGTCGTCGAGAACGCGAAGCGGCTCGGCGCCGAGGTCGTGGAGCCGGGGCTGCGCGAGCTGGCCGAGCGGCACCCGAGCGTCGGCGAGGTGCGCGGCACCGGCATGTTCTGGGCCCTGGAGCTGGTGAGGGACCGCGAGACCCGCGAGCCGCTGGTGCCGTACAACGCGGCCGGCGAGGCGAACGCCCCCATGGCGGCCTTCGGCGCCGCCGCGAAGGCGAACGGCCTGTGGCCCTTCATCAACATGAACCGCACGCACGTCGTCCCGCCGTGCAACGCGACCGAGGCCGAGCTGAAGGAGGGCCTGGCGGCCCTCGACGCCGCGCTGACGGTGGCCGACGAGCACACGGTGTAGCGGCGCGGGCGGCGACGAGCCGGATTCGGGGGCATCCCGAACGCGTAAGGTGGCGTGCTCGTAGACATGGACGTACGAGTACGCCACCCGCACGCGCAAGGAGACGCCCCGACCATGCCCGGCATCAGCGGCTACGGCGCCGTGACGCGCAGCACCCTGCGGCAGCAGATCGCGGACGCGCTCCGGGACGAGGTGCTGGCCGGGCGGCTCCAGCCGGGGCAGGAGTTCACGGTCAAGGAGATAGCCGAGCAGTACGGGGTGTCCGCGACCCCGGTGCGCGAGGCGCTCGTCGACCTGTCCGCGCAGGGCCTGCTGGAGGCCGACCAGCACCGCGGCTTCCATGTGCGCGAGTACTCGCTGCACGACCTCTACGACATGATCAAGGCGCGTGCCCTCATCACCGACGGCATGTTCCGCGCCGTCGTCTCGGCGCCCCAGGAGTTCCGCCGGCCCGACGAGCCGTACGTCAAGGCCACGCTCACCGGGGTGCGCCGGCGCGGCGAGGAGGCCCAGCGCGCGGCCAACGCCGGCGACCTGACCGTCCTGATCGGCTACGACCTGCGGTTCTGGCGGGAGCTCGGCGCCCTGTTCGGCAATCCCTACCTCTCCGACTTCCTCAACCGGCTGCGCGTGCAGTTCTGGGTGTGCGCGGTGCAGCACCTGCGCCGCCGCGGCGATCTGCGCGGCCTGCTGTGGTCCTCCCACACCGAACTCGTCGACGCCATGACGAGGGGCGACGCCCCGGCCGCACGGGCGATCGTCGCCGCGTACAACGCGCACGACCTCGCTCTCGTCGAGCGGCTGGCCACCGCATGAGCGCGACCGTCACCGAGGCCGTCGACCTGTCCGTCGTCATCCCGGCCTACAACGAGGAACGACGCCTCGGCCCCACACTCGACGCGGTCACCGCGTACCTGGCCGGCCACGAGGACCGCTTCGGCTCGTGGGAGGTCGTCGTCGCCGACGACGGGTCCACCGACGGCACCGGCGGCCTCGTCGCGGACCGCGGGGACCCGCGCGTCCGGCTGGTCGCCGGCGACCGCAACCGCGGCAAGGGCCACGCCCTGCGCCTCGGGGTGGCCGCCACCCGCGGCCGCCGGGTGCTGGTCACCGACGCCGACCTCGCCGCCCCCATCGAGGAGCTGGAACAGCTCGACAAGGCGCTCGGGGAGGGCGGCGCGGCCGCGATCGGCTCCCGCTCGGTTCCGGGCGCGACGATAGCCAGGCGCCAGCACCGGGTGCGCGAACTGCTGGGCCGCGCCGGGAACTTCCTGATACGGCGGGTCGCGGTGCCCGGCATCCGCGACACCCAGTGCGGCTTCAAACTCTTCGAGGGCGAGCAGGCCCGCGAGGCGTTCGCCGCCTCCCGGCTGAGCGGCTGGGGCATCGACGTGGAGGTCCTCCAGCACTTCCGCCGCCGTGACTGGCCGGTGGCCGAGGTGCCGGTCCGCTGGGCGCACCAGTCCGGTTCGAAGGTCGCCCCGCTGGACTACCTGCGGGTCCTCGCCGAACTGGGCCGGCTCAAGGCCCGCTCCGTCCGCCCGGCCGACCTGCTGGCCGGCGCGCTGTTCCTGCTGATGGCGGTCACCCTCTACTCGGGCCGTCTCTTCGACCCCGGCCACCGCTACCTCCCCGACTCCCTCCAGGACCAGAACCAGTGGGAGTGGTTCTTCGCGGTCACCGCCGACAGCGTCGCCCATCTGAGCAACCCCCTGTTCACCGACCTCCAGAACTTCCCGGACGGCGTGAACCTCATGGCCAACACGGTCATGCTGGGGATGTCCGTCCCCCTCGCCCCGGTCACGCTGGCCTACGGACCCGCGGTCTCGCTGACCGTCTGCATGACCCTGGGGCTCGCGGCCACCGCGGCCGCCTGGTACTGGCTGATCGTCAAACGGGTCGTACGGCACCGGGGCGCCGCCTTCACCGGCGCCTGCCTGGCCGCCTTCGCCCCGCCGATGGTCAGCCACGCCAACGCGCACCCGAACTTCGTGATCCTGTTCATGATCCCGCTGATCGTCGACCGGGCGCTGCGCCTGGCCGGGGGCGCCCGGGTGCGGCGGGACGGGATCGTGCTCGGCCTGATGACGGCGTACCAGGTCTTCCTCGGCGAGGAGCCGCTGCTGCTCGCCGCGATCGGCATGACCCTGTTCGCCGCCGCCTACGGCGTCGTCCGCCGGGAGGTCGCACGGGCGGCCTGGCGGCCCCTGCTGAAGGGCCTGCTGATCGCCGCGGCGGTGTGCCTGCCGATCGTCGCCTACCCGCTGTACTGGCAGTTCGCGGGACCGCAGAGCTACAAGAGCGTGCTGCACGGCGACAACGCGGGCAACAGCCCGCTCGCCCTGATCTCCTTCGCCGAGCGCTCCCTGTTCGCGGGCGACGCCCAGAAGGCGAACGCGCTCTCCCTGAACCCCACGGAGCAGAACGCCTTCTACGGCTGGCCGCTGCTGCTGCTCGCCTTCGGCATCACCGTACGGCTGTGGGAGCACGCGCTGGTGAAGGCGCTGGCGGTCACGACGGCCGCCGCGGCCCTGCTGTCCCTGGGGCCGAAGTTCCGCGTCCCGCTGACCGACACGGTCTACCCCGGCCCGTGGGCGCCGCTCGCCCGTCTGCCGCTGTTCGAATCGGTCATCGAGGGGCGTGTGGCGATGATCTGCGCGCCGGCCCTGGGCATGCTGCTGGCGATCGCCGTCGCCAGGATCACCGCCGCCGGCCGCGTCGGCACGCTCTACGGCGGTCTGCTGACGGTCTGCCTCGCGCTGCTGCCGCTGGTGCCCGCCCCGCTGAAGGCCGAGGACCGCGCCCCGGTGCCGGAGTTCATCACGGCCGGCCTGTGGAAGTCCCACGTCCGCGACGGCGAGTCCCTGGTGCCGGTGCCGCTGCCCGACCCCGGCAACGCAGAGGCCCTGCACTGGCAGACCGCGGCCCACCTCGGCTTCAAGCTGCCCGGCGGCTACTTCAACGGCCCTTACGGCCCCGACCGAGTCGGCATCTACGGCGCCGTCCCCCGCTACACCTCCAACCTGCTGCGGGACGTGAGCTACACCGGGTCCGTACCGGCCATCGACAAGGAATGGCAGGCCCAGGCGCGGCGGGACTTCGCCGACTGGCACGCCGGCGTCCTGGTCCTGGCGCCCCAACCGCACGAGGAGCCGCTGCGGGAGGCGGTGACGAAGCTGGTGGGCCGTCCGGGCACGTGGACCGGCGGGGTGTGGGTATGGGACCTGCACGAGGTGAGCTGAGCGGCTCCGCACCGACTAGGCTTCTACACTCTTCGACCACCGAACACGCTGAACGTCCTGCCCTCCCCGAGGAGCCCTCTTTGGCCTGTGACCTGTGGCTGGTACCGCTCGTCGACGTCTTGTGCCACACCCCGGACAACCCGTTCGCCGAGGAACTCGCGCAGTACAACAAGGTGCTCGCCGAAAACGGACTCCCACCGGTGCCGGTGTACCAGTACATGCCCGGCCTGTCCGGGGAGGTGGCACCGGTGGCCGGCTTCGACTACGACGCGCTGCACTTCCTGCGCCGCGCCCACCTCCTCCAGGTCTGCGGCCTGCCGCTGACCCCGGTCGACGAACTGGGCGGCGACTACGAGCAGTTGCTGGAGATGTTCGAGACGACGGCCCAGCAGTCCCACCTGGTCTGGCACTACGACCACGCCGGCGCCTACGTCCCGCTGGACTTCCCGCACCCCCTGTCCAACGAGGAACTCCTGGCAGCCGGAGGGCCGTTGGGCTCCTCGCAGGCGCTCCTGCGCGAACTGGAGCACGTGGCACCGTCGTTGGGTATCGATCCGGCCAACCCGCCGACGGCTCCCGACCCCCCGCTCGGCCCCACGGAACTGGAACAGCCGGCCGCCCCCGCCCCCTACGACCCCAGCCCGTTCGCCCGGGAACGCCATGTCTGGCTGGGCCTCCACGCGGCGGCGACGCGGAGCCTGGCCCAGGGCTCGATGATCGTCTTCAGCTGAGGACCCCGGCTTCGAGCTCTTGCGGCCGGGTGACGGCGTCGCCGTCACCCGGCCGCAAGAAAGACGCGTCAGATGAACGAGTTGATCTCGATCGTCTCGTCGCGGCCCGGACCCACGCCGATCGCGGAGATCGGGGCGCCGGACATGTCCTCCAGGGCCTTGACGTAGGCCTGGGCGTTCTTCGGGAGGTCGGCGAAGGCCTTGGCCTTCGTGATGTCCTCCTGCCAGCCGGGGAGGTACTCGTAGACGGGCTTCGCGTGGTGGAAGTCGGTCTGGGAGTACGGGAGTTCCTCGACGCGCTCGCCGTCGATCTCGTAGGCGACACAGACCGGGATCTGCTCCCACCCGGTGAGGACGTCGAGCTTGGTGAGGAAGAAGTCGGTCAGCCCGTTGACCCGGGTGGCATAGCGGGCGATCACCGCGTCGAACCAGCCGCAGCGGCGGTCGCGGCCCGTCGTCACGCCCCGCTCGCCGCCGATCCGGCGCAGCGCCTCGCCGTCCTCGTCGAACAGCTCGGTCGGGAAGGGGCCGGAGCCGACGCGGGTGGTGTAGGCCTTGAGGATGCCGATGACGCGGCTGATCTTCGTCGGGCCGACGCCGGCGCCCGTGCAGGCGCCGCCCGCGGTCGGGTTGGAGGAGGTGACGAAGGGGTACGTGCCGTGGTCGATGTCCAGCAGCGTGCCCTGGCCGCCCTCGAAGAGGACCACCTTGTCGTCGTCCAGCGCCTGGTTGAGGATCAGGACCGTGTCGGCGACGTACGGCTTGATCTGGTCGGCGTAGCCCAGCAGCTCCTCGACCACCTGGTCCACGGCGATCGCGCGCCGGTTGTACAGCTTGGTGAGGATCTGGTTCTTGACGTCGAGGGCCGCCTCGACCTTCTGGGTGAGGATCGATTCGTCGTACAGGTCCTGGACCCGGATGCCGACGCGGTTGATCTTGTCTGCGTAGGTCGGGCCGATGCCCCGGCCCGTGGTGCCGATCTTCCGCTTGCCGAGGAAGCGTTCCGTCACCTTGTCGACGGTGACGTTGTACGGCGTGATGACGTGGGCGTTGCCGCTGATCAGCAACTTGGACGTGTCGACGCCGCGCTCGTTCAGACCGCTCAGCTCGGAGAGCAGGACCGACGGGTCGACGACCACACCGTTGCCGATGACAGGCGTACAACCGGGCGAGAGGATTCCGGAAGGGAGGAGGTGCAGTGCATACTTCTGATCACCGACGACGACGGTGTGGCCGGCGTTGTTTCCGCCTTGGTATCGCACTACATAGTCCACCGAGCCACCGAGCAGGTCGGTGGCCTTCCCCTTGCCCTCGTCACCCCACTGAGCACCGAGCAGCACAAGTGCGGGCACGCGCGTACACCCCTTCCGGGCGGGGCATGTCCAGGGTCAGGGGCGTACGCGGAGGGTTCACCGCCGCGTGCACCGCGACCGTCGTCGGCCGCTCAACCGTCGGACCGGATGCCCCGGAATAGACGAAGCCCCTGGCGCAATAGCGCAAAGGGGCTCTTGCACAAAGATGCTACCCGAGGAAGCGAGGCAGGACCGAGGTGGCGACTTATCCGACGTCCGATCAGCTGCTGGTGGTCATCGACCCGGTCGCCCGGAGGACGGACGGTGAGTCCGTACGGATCGCGAAAGACGTGCTCAGCGCGGGTGCGGCCGCCAAGGTGTGCCTGCCGGACGGTCCGGAGGAGTTCACCCGCGCGCTGGCGCGGCGCGGCTCGCGACGGCCGGTGGTGGTCGGCGACGACCGTGCGCTGCTGCGGGCGGTGTCGGCGCTGCACCGGCAGCGGGAGCTGGCCGGCTGCGCCCTGTCGGTGGTGCCGGTCGGCGGCGCCCTGTCGCTGACCCGTGCGCTGGGGGTGCCGACGGGGCCGGTGGCGGCGGCGCGGGCGGTCCTGGAGGGCGCCGAGCGGCGGCTCGACCTGCTCGTGGACGACAGCGACGGGGTGGTGCTGGGCACGCTGCGCATCCCGCCGGTCTCCGCGCGCCAGGAGGATCCGGACGGGGCCGCGGCGCTCCCGCCGGGGCAGGGGCACCCCTGGCTGCGGACCTGCCAGTCCCTCGTACGGACGCTGGTGACCCGCCCGCCGAGGGCCACGGCGGTCGCCGGGCCCGGTCCCTCACGGCTGCGGGTCGAGGTCGACGGCGAGACGGTCGTGGACCTGGAGCAGCCGGTGGAGGCGGTCTCGGTCACTCCGGGCGGCACGGGGAAGGCCGAGGTGGAGGTGCGGCGGCTGTCGGTGGGCGCGGAGGCCTCGCCGCTGCTGGCCCGGGGGCGCACGGTGACCGTCTCGGGAGCCGGCTTCCGCTACCGGGCGGACGCGGTGGTGTCGGGACCGGTGCGGACGCGGACGTGGCGGGTGGTGGAGGGTGCGTGGGGCCTGACGCTGCCGGTGGCGGGGTGACGTCGGCCGGCAGCGGGGCGACGCCCCCGGTGACACCCGGACGCCGCCGGTGGCGGGGTGAGCCGGGTCGGGGAGTCCGGCCGGGTCAACCGCCGAGGTTCTCCTCCTGGTGGCGGCGCCAGCGCTCCATGATTCCGGCGACGTCCCGCTCGATGAACTCGAAGAAGGCCAGCGTCTCGGCCAGCCGGCGTCCCGCCGGGGTCTCGGCCCCCAGGCCGGCCACACCGTCCCGCAGGGCGTCCTCCCAGCGCTTGATGAGCGCGTCACGGCTGGTGAGCGCCTCGTACCACTGGTCGCTGCGGACCCGGTAGCGCTCCCGCCGCGAGCCGGGCTCCCGCTCGCGGGAGACCAGGTGCACCTGGGCGAGGTAGCGCACCGCGCCGGAGACGGCCGCGGGGCTGATCTTCAACTGGGCGCCGAGCTCGGCGGAGGTCAGGGCGCCGGTGTCGGAGGCGAGCAGCGCGGCGAAGACCCGGGCCGGCATGCGCGGCACGCCCGCCTCGACGAGCTGGGCCGCGAAGTGCTCGACGAACTGCGAGACCACCTCGGGGTCCCGCTCCACCGCCGTTTCCCGCTCCGTCATCCGGGCCCCTCTCCCCTGCTCAGCCTGTTGGACGCACCATCTAGTCTAACCTTGCTTTTATACGCTTCCTTAACTTCACAAATTTGTGAAGTTCACGTACGTTCCAAAGCATGACCACGGCAAACTCCGCCATCGAGGCGTCCGGCCTGTGCAAGTCGTTCGGCGGCACGCGGGCACTGGACGGCCTCGACCTGAACGTCGCCGCCGGCGAGGTACACGGCTTCCTCGGCCCCAACGGCGCCGGCAAGTCCACCACCATCCGGGTCCTGCTCGGCCTGCTGCGCGCCGACTCGGGCGCCACGCGGGTGCTGGGCCGCGACCCCTGGGCGGACGCGGTCGAGACGCACCGCCGGATCGCCTACGTGCCCGGCGACGTGACCCTGTGGCGCAACCTCTCCGGGGGAGAGGTCATCGACCTGTACGGCAGATTGCGCGGCGGCCTCGACGGGCGGCGCCGGGACGAGCTGGTCGAACGGTTCGAGCTGGACCCGACCAAGAAGGGGCGGACGTACTCCAAGGGCAACCGGCAGAAGGTCGCCCTGGTCGCCGCCTTCGCCTCCGACGTCGACCTGCTGATCCTGGACGAGCCGACCTCGGGCCTGGATCCGCTGATGGAGGAGGTCTTCCAGCGGTGCGTGGCCGAGGAACGCGACCGGGGCCGCACCGTCCTGCTCTCCTCCCACATCCTGAGCGAGGTCGAGGAGCTGTGCGACCGGGTGAGCATCATCCGGGGCGGCCGCACGGTGGAGAGCGGCTCTCTGGCCGACCTGCGCCACCTCACCCGCACCAGCGTCACCGCGGAACTGGCGGGACCGCCGGGCGGGCTCTCCGGCCTGCCCGGCGTGCACGACCTCGACGTACAGGGCCGGCGGGTCCGCCTCCAGGTGGACACCGACAAGCTGAACGAGGTGCTGCGCTCCCTGAGCGAGTCGGGCGTGCGGTCGCTGACCTCCACCCCACCGACGCTGGAGGAGCTGTTCCTGCGGCACTACCAGGACGAAAACGGGGCCGGGGCCGGGGCCGAGGCCGGCTCCGGGACGGACGCGGAAGCCGCGGATGTGGCGCGATGACCGCCGCGGTCACCACGCCGGCCGCCGTGCCCGCCGGCCGCTCCCGCAACCTCGCCGGCACCGGCACGCTGCTGCGGTTCGCGCTGCGCCGCGACCGCGTGATGATCCCGGTGTGGGTCGCGGTGAACGCACTGATGGTCCTGTCCATGCCGAGCACGCTGGAGGGCCTGTACGCCACCCCGGCCGAGCGCGCCGACCTGGTCCGCCAGATGACGACGAACGCCTCCCTGCGCGCCATGGTCGGCCCGGTGTTCGGCGATTCGCTGGGCGCGCTGACGGCCTGGCGGGCGGGAGTGTACGCGGGTGCCCTCGCCGCCGTCATGAGCCTGCTCGTCGTCGTCCGGCACACCCGGGACGAGGAGGAGAGCGGACGGCAGGAAATGGTGTCGTCCGGGATGGTGGGCCGCCGCGCACCGCTGACGTCGGCGCTGCTGGCCGCGGCGGTCGCGAACGCGGCCCTGGCCCTGCTGATCACGGCCGGTCTCGCCGGGCAGGGCGCCGCCGGTGCCCTGGCCCTCGGACTCGGGGTGGCGGGCGTGGGCATGGTCTTCGCCACGATGGCGGCGATCGTCGCCCAGCTCACGGAGAGCGCCCGGCTGGCCCGGGGCCTGACGTCCGCCGTCCTGGGCGCCGCCTTCGTCTTGCGGGCCGCGGGCGACTCGGGTACGGACGACGGCTCGTCCGTGCTGACCTGGCTGTCCCCGCTGGGCTGGCTGGAGGACATGCGCGCCTTCGCCGCCGAACGCTGGTGGGTGCTGCTGCTGTTCGCCGCGGCGACCGCCCTCCAGGCGGGCATCGCCTACGAACTCGCCGGGCGCCGGGACATCGGCATGAGCTTCCTGCCCACCCGGCCGGGCCCCGCCCGGGGCCGCCTCGCCACGGCGGGCGCGCTGGCCTGGCGCCTGCAACGCGGCAGCGTGCTCGGCTGGAGCATCGGCTTCTTCGTCGCCGGAGTCGTCTACGGCGGGCTGGCGGACGGCGCGGCCGAACTCGTCGGCGACAACGCCAAGGCGCGGGAGATCTTCGAGCGGATGGGCGGGCAGTCCGGTATGACGGACGCCTTCCTCGCCGCGATCACCGGGATGCTGGGCATGGTCGTCGCGCTCTACGTCGTGGCGTCCGTGCTGCGCCTGAACGGCGAGGAGACCTCCGGCCGCGCCGAACCGGTGCTGGCGGGCGCGGTGGGCCGGCTGCGCTGGGCCGCCGGGCACCTGCTGATCGCCTTCGGCGGCTCCGCGCTGATCATGCTCCTGGCCGGACTGGGCATCGCGGCCGGCCACGGCAAGCAGGTCGGCCCGGTGCTCGGCGCGTGCCTCGTGCAGGTGGCCGGGGTGTGGGTGATCGGCGGCATCGCCGTCCTGCTCTACGGCGTCCTGCCGCGGGGCGCCGTGGCCGCGTGGGGAGTGGCCGGAGCGGTCCTGCTGATCGGCTGGATCGGCCCCGCCCTGAACGTCCCCCGGTTCGTTCTGGACCTCTCCCCCTTCGGCCACCTGCCCAAGCTTCCGGGCGGCCGGATGGAGTGGGGGCCGGTCGGCGTCCTGCTGGCACTCGCGGTGCTCCTGGTGACCGGAGGGCTGGCGGGTCTGCGCAGACGGGACATCGCCGGCTGAGCCTCCGGCTCAGTCGACGTACCCCTTGAGGTCCTCGGTGTCGAGTTCGAATCCGAGGGGTTCGGGGAGGGTCGCCCTTTCGCCGAGTTCTACGACGCGGACGTTGTGGTAGCCGATCCGCGGGTCCGGGTCGCTGTGGACGACGATCTTCAGTCGGTCACGGTCGATCAGAAGGTAGACCGGGATGCCGGCCTCGCCGTATGCCTGGGGCTTCTCGACCCGGTCGCGGCGGTGGGTGTCCGAGTCGTACGACGTGATCTCGACAACCATCAGGACACCGTCGGGAGCGGCCCATTCACCCTGTCCGTTGAAGTGGCCCACCGGGGCGAGCACGGCGTCGGGCCGTGCTCGCCCGTTCCGGTACGCCTCGACCTTCAGCCCCTGACCAGTGGTGTTGAGCGTGAGATCCGGCCGAGCATGCTTGCACTGGAAGACCAACCACATGGCGATCTCACCGTGACTGCCGTTCGTCATGCCCTTGATCCCGACCCGTCCGTCGACGAATTCCAACCTGACGGCGACGAACCTCTCGGCCACGTGTGCGGCGAGTTCCTCGAACTCCTCCACGGACATCTGGGACGGCATGTGCTGCGCCATAACCGTCATGGTGCCTCCTCCCGCAGGCCGGCACCAGCTTGCCGGGCCTGCTGTCACGACCGGACGTATCCGTACGGAGATCAGCCGAACGGGTGAGCTGGGCCGCGGCGTCAGCCCACCGTCACATTCAGGCCCTCCAGTCCGCGGATCACGAAGTTGGGCTTCCGCTGGGGTTCCGCGGCCAGGGCGAGGGTGGGGGCCTGGTCCAGGAGGGCGGCCATGGAGGCGGCCAGTTCGATGCGGGCCAGGGGGGCGCCGATGCAGTAGTGGATGCCGGCGCTGAAGGAGATGTGGGGGTTGTCCCGGCGGGCGAGGTCCAGGCGCTCCGGGTCGGTGAAGACCGCCGGGTCGTGGTTGGCCGAGCCGAAGAGCATGGCGATCTCCGTGCCCCTCGGGATCGTGGTGCCCGCTATCTCGATCTCGTCCAGCACCCAGCGCTCGAAGAGCTGGAGCGGGGTGTCGTAGCGCATCAGCTCCTCGATCGCGGAGGGGATCAGGGAGTGGTCCGCGCGCAGGGCCGCCAGCTGCTCCGGGTTGCGGAACAGTGCCCACCAGCCGTTGACCGTGGCGTTCACGGTCGCCTCGTGACCGGCGTTGAGCAGCAGCACCGCAGTGGAGATCATCTCCTGCTCGGTCAGCCGGTCGCCCTCGTCGTGCGCCGCGATCAGTCCCGAGACGAGGTCCTCGCCCGGCTCCTTGCGGCGCTCGGCGATCAGCTCCCGCAGGTAGCCGGAGAACTCGACCGACGCCCGTACCGCCTTCGCCGCCGTCTCCTCGGACGGGTTCAGCTCGTACATCCCGCAGATGTCCGCCGACCAGGGCCGCAACTGCGCCCGGTCGGACTCGGGGATGCCCAGCATCTCGGCGATCACGGCCACCGGCAGCGGTTCGGCCACGTCCCTCAGCAGGTCACCGCCGCCCGCCGCCACCAGTGCGGAGACCAGCTCGCCCGCCAGGTCGTGCACATACGGCTTGAGCCGCTCCACCGTGCGCGGCGTGAACGCCTTCGACACCAGGCGCCGGATCCGGGTGTGGTCCGGCGGCTCCAGGTCGAGCATCCCGTGGTCGTTGAGGACGTGGAACGGCTCGTGCTCCGGCGGGGGCGGCGTACGGCCGAAGTCCTCGTGCGTGAAGCGGTGCTGGTACGTCCGGCCCAGCCGCCGGTCCCGCAGCAGCGCCGAGACGTCCGCGTGGTGCGGAACCAGCCACTGGTCGGTGGGCTCGTAGTGGAGCACACGGCCCCGCGCGCGCAGCTCGGCGTAGGCCGGGTACGGGTCGGCGAGGAACGCCGGGTCCCACGGGTCGAAGGCGAGGCCGGAAAGAGCGGACATGCCCGGACGTTAGCCCGGCCACCGCCGATCCGACCAGGGGAGGTCGGTCACAGACCTCGCGCGGCGCGCCCCGGCCCGTGGGCGCCCCGGGGACCGGCCGGGACGGCTCACCTCGGTGTGACCAGTCTCGCCTCGTAGGCGAACACCGCCGCCTGGGTGCGGTCCCGCAGGCCCAGCTTGACCAGGACCCGGCTGACATGGGTCTTGACGGTCGACTCGGCGACCACCAGCCGCCCGGCTATTTCCCCGTTGGACAGTCCCTGTGCGATCAGCACCAGCACCTCCGTCTCCCGCTCGGTCAGCTCCCCGTACGCCGCCTGCGCGGTGGCCGCCAGCCGCGGGGGCTCGGTCAGCTTCGAGAACTCCGTGATCAGCCGCCTGGTGACCGAGGGGGCGAGCAGCGCCTCGCCGGCCGCGACCACCCGCACGCCGTCGGCGAGCTGCCGCGCCGAGGCGTCCTTGAGCAGGAACCCGGAGGCCCCGGCCCGCAGCGCCTGGTACACGTACTCGTCCAGGTCGAACGTGGTCAGCACCAGCACCTTCGCGGTGCCGTCCGCGGCGACGATCTCCCGGGTCGCCTCGATGCCGTTCAGCTCCGGCATGCGGATGTCCATCAGCACGACGTCCGGGGCCAGTTCGCGCACCCGCTCCACCGCGTCGCGGCCGTTGACGGCCTCGCCGGCGACCTCGATGTCCGGCATCGCGTTCAGCAGGACCGAGAAGCCCTCGCGCACCATCATCTGGTCGTCCGCGACCAGCACCCGGATCGTGCCCGTTCTCATGCGCCGGCCTCGTCGTCGTCCGCCGTCTCCACCGCCGTGGCGACCGGCAGGAACACCGCCACCTCGTATCCGCCGTCGTCGGCCGGGCCCGCCGTCATCTCGCCGCCGAGCATCGACACCCGCTCCCGCATGCCGGTGATGCCGTGCCCGGACCCGGGCGAGGGCTTGAGCAGGGACGGCTCGGGCACCGGGCCATTGACTATGCGCAGGGCCAGTCCGCCGAGTACGTAGCCGATCTCGACGCGGGCGCTCGCGCCGGGCGCGTGCCGCAGGGTGTTGCTCAGGGCCTCCTGGACGATCCGGTACGCCGACAGCTCGACGCCCTGCGGGAGTTCGCGCACCGCGCCCATCGTGGTTCTGTCCACCGCCAGGCCGGCCTCCCGCACGTTCTCCAGCAGGGTGCCGAGATCGGCGAGTGTGGGCTGCGGGGCGTCGGGGGCCTCGTAGTCCTCCGCGCGGACGACACCGAGGACGCGCCGCAGCTCGGTGAGGGCCGCCACCGCGTTCTCCCGGATCGTGGCGAAGGCCTTCTCCAGCTCAGGCGGCGGGTTCTCCACCCTGTAGGGGGCGGCCTCGGCCTGGATGGCCACGACGGACATGTGGTGGGCCACGACGTCGTGCAGCTCGCGGGCGATCGTCGTGCGCTCCTCCAGCAGGGTGCGGCGGGAGCGCTCGTGCGCGGTCACCGTCTGCTGGGCGGTCACCTCCTGCTCGGCGTCCTTGCGTATGTGCCAGACGGTGACGGCGAGCAGGACGAGTGCGGAGAGGATCAGCAGGGGCGCCGAGTTGTTGCCGTAGGCGTAGCCGAACAGCCCGTCGGCGATCACGGCGTAGAACGCGGTGGTCGCCCACATCCACGCCGCCGTGCGCGGCCGGGTGCGTATCGCCACCACCGTGAGCACCGCCAGGTGCGCGATGTAGCTGCCGGGCTGCCACGGCCAGTCCGCGGGGTTGCCGACGACCCACGCCGAGGCCGTCGCCGCCATCAGGGAGACCCAGAACGCTCCGACCGGGCGGGTCAGGGTGAGCAGCACCGGGGCGAGGGCCAGCAGACCCGCCACCGGGGCCGCCCTGTCCGCCCAGCCGACGAACAGCGCCAGCAGGCCGACCGCCGCCACCACGGCGTGCCGTCTCCAGGCCGCGTAGGGACGCAGGCGGTCTGGCAGCCGCCGGATCAGCGGGCCGTCGACACCCGCGGGCCGCAGCGGACGGTAGGCGAAGGCGTCGTGGAACAGGCCTTGCCTCAGCCCGCGCAGAGCCTTCGCGGCGAGCTTGTACTCCGGGCTGCGCGGCTTGTATGGGCTGAAGGCGCCGTCCGGCGTCGTCTGCTGCGTCTGCTGCGTTTCGGTCACGCTGAAAAAGGTAGGCGCAGGCGGTGGCCGCGGTCGTCCCCTGCGAGGGGGGTCCTGCACGGTCCGTCTCAAGTACTACGGGTATCGCCTCTTACGGGTGTCGCCTCTTACTGGTATCGCCCTGCTGCCCGCGCTCAGTGCCCGGAGGGGCGGACCAGTCCCGACTCGTAGGCGAACACCGCCGCCTGCGTGCGGTCCCTGAGGCCCAGTTTCACCAGGATGCGGCCCACGTGGGTCTTCACGGTCTGCTCGGCGACGACGAGATGCCCGGCGATCTCCGCGTTGGACAGGCCCTGCGCGATCAGTGCGAGTACTTCCGTCTCTCGCTCGGTCAGTACGCCGACGCGCGCCTTCAGCGGGGCGCGCGGTGCGTCCTTCTTCAACCGGGAGAACTCCGCGATCAGCCGGCGCGTGATCCCCGGTGCCAGCAGCGCGTCTCCGGCCGCGATCACCCGGACCGCCTCGGCCAGCTGGTCCGCGGAGGCGTCCTTGAGCAGGAAGCCGGACGCGCCGGCGCGCAGCGCCTCGTACACGTACTCGTCCAGGTCGAAGGTGGTGAGTACGAGGACCTTCATGTCCGGGGTGGCGGTCGTGATGCGGCGGGTGGCCTCGATGCCGCCGAGTTCGGGCATGCGGATGTCCATCAGGACGACGTCCGGGGAGACCTCGGCGGCCCTGGCGACGGCGTCCAGGCCGTCCACCGCCTGGCCCACCACCTCGATGTCCGGCTGCGTGTTGAGCAGCACGGTGAACCCCTGTCGCACCATCTGCTGGTCGTCGGCGATGAGGACGCGGATGCTGCCGCTCGTCATGGAGTGTCCTCTCCTGTCGGGGACGGTGAGCCGGGAGCGGGCGCGGCGTCGTCAGGGCTGGGGCTGGGGGCGGTGACCGGGGCGGGGTCGGCGGGCGCGCCGGGCGGCTCGACGTGGACGACGGGGCCGTCGGGCGGGTCGGTGTAGATGACGGGCAGGCGGGGCGGACTGATCCCGGTCAGGGGCGCGATGCCGTCGTGCGGGAGGAAGGCCGTGACCGCGAAGCCGCCGTGCAGTGTCCTGGCGGCCGTGACGTGCCCGCCCAGCATGGTCGCCCGCTCGCGCATGCCGAGCAGGCCGTGCCCGGCGCCCGGGGAGGGCTGGACGGGCCCACGGGGCCGGGAGTTGACCACGCTCAGGAACAGGCCGTCGGGCACGTGGCTGACTTCCACGCGGACCGTCGACCCCGGGGCGTGCCGCAGGGCGTTGCTCAGGGCCTCCTGGACGATGCGGTACGCCGACAGCTCCACGGCCGGCGGATACGGCCGTTGCTCACGCCGCGAGTCCTCGATGTCCATGGTGACCGTCAGACCGGCGGCGCGGGTGTTCTCGACGAGGGCGTCGAGGCGGTTCAGGGTGGGCTGCGGGGCGTCCGGGGCGGCCCAGGTGCCGGGTTCGCCGAGGCCGTAGGGGTCCTCGGGGTTTTCCGAACGGAGCACGCCGAGCACCCGGCGCAGTTCGCCGAGCGCCTCCAGCGCGTTCTGCCGGATGCCGTCGAGGTTCTCCTTCAGCTCCGGCGAGGGGTCCTGTGTGAGGTGTGGTGCCACCTGCGCCTGGATGGAGATCACCGACATGTGGTGGGCGACCACGTCGTGCAGCTCACGGGCGATGCGGCTGCGCTCCTCCAGGAGCGTGCGGCGGGCCCGCTCCTCCGCGGTGAGCGTGGTCTGCTGCACCAGTTGCGCACGGGCCTCGCGGCGGCCGTGCAGGGCGGTGCCCAGCACCACCACGACCGCGAACAGCGCCAGCGCGAGAACACCGGTGGGCTCGTAGCGCGGGGCGCCCCACACGCCCTGGAGGACGTAGGTGACCAGGGCGGTCAGGGCCAGCGCCTCCGCGGCGACGCGGGTGCGCACCCGCAGGGCGAGCAGCAGCAGGACGAACAGGTGGGCGATGATCCCGGACGTGGTCCAGGGCCAGGTGAAGCCCTGCAGATCACCGGCGACCAGCGGGCCGTGCAGGGCCACCGCCCCCAGCAGCGTGGCCGCCATGGACAGCCACCACGCCGGGATGGGCCGCCACAGGGCCAGCACCATCGCACCGGCCTGTCCGAGCGCGACGAGGAAGGCATACCCGAAGGCCAGCCGCGCGCCGCTCCAAAGGTGGCCCGCGGCGCCCAGCAGCACCGCGAACGCGGCCAGCCACACGACGCCGTGCGGAAGCCAGCGCAGCCAGACGGACGGGGGCAGCGGATCCGGCCGTGCGGTCCACAGGTCGTCGCGCAGCACCCGCAGCCCACGCCTGACGCGGCTTTCCCATCGCATCACGCGCCCACTTTAGGGTCTGGTGCGGTGGCCGTCCCGGGACGGTGAGCCCGGACCACCCGGGAACGGCGCCGGCCACCGCCCTGCTCACAGGTGCGGAACGCGGTCCAGCAGACGGCCAGCGCGAGGGCGAAGACCGGGAGCCAGGCCAGCCGGGCCACCACCCAGCCGGGGCCGTCGGGAAGCGTGTGCAGTCCCGGGAGGCGGCCGGCGAGCAGGCCCGTGGCGGAGGTCGCCATCAGGGCCGTCTGATGCCAGAGGAAGATCGTCATCGCGGAGAGGTTGACCAGTGCCACCGCCGCCCAGGCGAGCGGGCGGGACATCGCGCGGCGCAGCCGCTCGCGCAGCAGCAGGGCCAGTCCGCACTGGGCCAGGCCGAAGGTGACGGCCGCCAGTGTCGGCGGGTTGAGGTTGGAGACCGCGGCCCCGGGAACGCCGACCATCGACGCGGAGTAGCCCGCCCAGGCGACGAGGGCCGCGGTCGCCGCCGCGCCGCAGATCAGCAGGGTCCAGCCCGCGCGGCGGCGGTCCAGCTCACCGCGGGTCCAGGCCGCTCCCAGGGTGTACGGCACGAGCCAGCCGGCCGGCAGGTTCAGCCAGCCGAGCCAGGAGGGGGCGCCGAGGCCGAAGCGGAGGAGGTCCACGTGCAGGACGACGGCCAGGGGCCACAGGGGGCTGAGCCGGGTGAGCAGCGGGGTCGCCGCCGTCAGTACGGCGAAGACCAGGAGGAACCAGAGGGGGGACAGGGCCAGCTTCACGAGGGTGTGGACCGTGTCGAGGTCCGCGCCGGTCAGGAGGAGGGCGGCGGCGGTGACCGTCCACAGGGCCAGTACGGCCGCGACCGGCCCGAACAGACGGGACAGGCGGGCACGGAGCCACTGCGGGTAGCCGGTGCCGCGGGCACGGGCCGAGAGGTGGCTGCGGGTGGCGACGTGCCCGCCGACGAGGAAGAACACGGCGAGGGTCTGGAACGCCCAGGAGATCGGGGCCAGGGCGGGCATGTAGTGGAGGGGGCTCGCGGTGTGCAGGGTGGGGCGGGGCTGGGTGCTTGTGTCCGCGACCAGGGCCGTGACCAGCCAGTGCCCCAGGACCACACCGAGGATGGCGAGTGCCCGCAGGGCGTCCACCGCACGGTCCCGGTCCGGCGGGGTCCGGAGGTGGAGGCGGTGGGCTGCGGCTCGTATGCGGGTGAGTGCTGGTGGGAGGCGGTCAGTCACCTTGCACCTCGTTCGTGGCGCCCAGGACTATCCGGGCCAGGTTGGTCAGGGACGGGGAGCCGGGGGTGAAGTAGGCGCTGTGGCCGCCGCTGCCGGCCGTGAATCTGCGGGCGCCGAAGGCCGGGTCCATGGGGTCGGCGCCCAGGCCGACGGTCGTGCCGAAGAGGTCGGCGCGGACGTGCGGCACGTTCGCCACCCAGTCGCCGGCGCCGCGGGCCGCCCAGACGCGGGCCCGGGTGTGCAGGGCGGGTACGGAGTCCGCGCCGGTGCCGGGGCTGCCGATGAGGGCGATGTCGTCCACGTCCAGGCCGGACGCGGCGCGGCCGCACACCACCGAACCGTAGGAGTGGCACACCAGGGTGATGTGCGGCGCCCGGCCCGCCACGGCGCGCAGGTCGCGTATCAGCTCCCTCAGACCTGGGGCCGCCTGTTCGGCGCGGCCCGTGGTGAGCACCGTGGTGCTGACCGTGCCCGGCGTCTCGTAGCCGAGCCAGGCGACGACCGCCGGGTGCGAACCGGGCGCGGCCTCGCGGCCGAGTTCCTGGTACAGGGCGAGCGCGCCCTTGCGGAAGCGGTCGTAGGTGTCCAGGGAGGTGTCGGAGCCCGGGACCAGGACCGCTGTGCGGTCGGCGTGCGCCAGGTCGCCGAACACCTCCGTCGCGCGACCGGAGCCTCGGCCGTCGAAGGCGAGCAGTCGACGGGATGCCGACGCCAGCGCCCGGTCCACGGCCGCGCGGTGCGTGTCGCCGTGCGCCGCGGCCATGTCGGCGGCGCGGGCGGCGTCGGCGCGGTTCGCCCCGTAGGCCGCGTCCAGGGTGGTCGGGGTCAGGGGCGCGAGAGTCGCCGGGGCGGGCGCGGGAATCCGGGGGCGGGCCGCGGCCGACAGGGGCACCACGAGGGCACTGGTCACGAGGAGAGCGAGCAGGACCCGACGCCATCTGCCACCCCCGGCCCCGACACCGGGCATCGCACGCGGGCCGGCACTCGGGTCCGCACCCGGACCGGTACCCGGACCCGCGCCCGGGCCGGCACTAGGTCCCGGCCCCGGCCCCGGCTCGACATTCGGACCCGCCCCTGGACCGGCACCCGGGTCCGCGCCCGGGCGGGCACTCTTGCCCGCCCCCGGGCCGGCGCTCAGGCCCACTCCCGGGCGCGGCCCGGCTCCCCGCGCGGCACTCGGACCGGCCTCCGGGCCCATCGCCATGCCGGCATCGGAGCCCGCTCCCGGGCCGGATTTCAGGTCTGCTCCCAGGCCGGCACTCGGCCCCAGGCCCACGCCGGTACTCGGCCCCGTTCCCGGGCGGGAACTCAGCTCTGCTCCTGAGCCGGCACTCAGCCTCGCCACCGGGCCGGCATATGGCCCCGCACCCAGACCTGCGCTCGGCCTCATCACCGGACCGGCATGCGGCCCCGTCCCCGGACCAGCACCCGGCCCGGCACCCGGCCCGGGCTCCGCACCCGCACCCCGTCCCCCAACCTCGCCCAGGCCCGCGACCTCGCCGCCCAGGCCCGCGGCCCCGCCCGGCCTCGCGGCCACGCCCCGCCTCTCCCGCTCACGCCCCACGGCTCATTCCCCTCCGGCTTCGTCCGGCCAGTGGGCCGGGATGGGAGGGAAATTACGGAGCCGGAGTCGTAGCTCGCGTCACGCCAGGGAGGTGTTCGCGGCCGTAGCTCTCAAGTACTACGGGTACGACCACTACGGGTACGACCGGGACCGCGGTGCCCGGGCGGAGTCACCACGCGAGCTGGGCGATCTCCTCCGCCACCACCGCGCACGCGTCGGCCGCCGGGTCGATCAGGGGGAAGTGGCCGACCCCCTCCAGGAGGGTCAGGCCCACCACCTCGCCCGCCTTCGCCGCGGCCTCGGTGTAGGACTCCGCGACCACCTGCGGTACGTCCAGGTCCTCGCGCCCCTGGACGAGGGCAGTGGCGATGCCGGTCGGCAGCAGCAGAGCCGGGTCGGCGTAGGGCTGCCGCTCGACGAACCCCTCCTCGCCGCCCAGCAGTTGACGGGCCGCCCCGCCGCACACGTCCAGCTTCTCGGCGACCGCGAAGTCGGCGATGGGGGCGAGCGCGACCACGCCCCGCAGGGGGGCCGGACCGTCCGTGCGCCAGGGCGCGTCCGCGGGCAGGACGTGCCGGGCCGCCGCCCACAGGGCCAGGTGGCCGCCCGCCGAGTGGCCGGTGAGCACCGTGCGGCGTATGTCGGCCTGCGGGAGCGCCTCCCGGGCCAGCGCGGGCAGCGCGTCGAGCGCCGCCGCCACGTCGTCGAACGTGTCCGGCCAGCGGCCCGCGACCGGCTCCTCGCCCGGCCCCGCCGGGGTGGCGCTGCCGCGCCGGTACTCCACGCAGGCCACGGCGAAGCCCCGGCGGGCGAGGAAGTCCGCGAACGGGGTGATGTGGCGACGGTCGTACGGGGCCCGCCAGGCGCCGCCGTGCAGCACCACGACGAGCGGGGAGGACCCCGAGGGGCCGGCCGCGCCGCGCGGGCGGTAGAAGTCGACGACCTGGTCGGGGTGGTCGCCGTAGGCGGCCGTACCGTCGGGTTCGACGGGCGCGTGCGAGAAGACCGACTCCTCCTCCGCGGCGGCACGCGCGGCCGCGTCACGGCCGCCGGTGTTCCCCGGTTCCGCGGCGGTGGGGTTTCCGCCCGTTCGCTCGGACTCGAGCGCTCGGGGGAGGGGGGCGTCGGCTTCCGGCATGCTCCAACCTCTCAGCGGTGAAACGGTTTTGGGGATCCGGGAAAGAAATCAACCGGCTGTTGGCCGGGACGGTATCAGGCGGGTGACGTGCGCCGACATGGGGATGTCACGCTGGGTGAGGCCAAGCGGTCCTGCCGCACGATCCGGGACCGTGCGGCAGGAAACCTCCGTTCCGGTACGCCCGGCAGGGGCCACCGGCACGACGGCGCGGAAGCCGGCCGTACCGCGGCGCGGAAGCCGGCCGTACCGCGGCCCGGAGGCCGGCCGCCCGCGCTACGTCAGCCGGCCAGTTCCTCCGCCAGCGCCCGCGCCGCCCGCTCCACGTCCGCGAACCCGACGTAGAGCGGGGTGAAGCCGAAGCGCAGGACGTCGGGGTGCCGGAAGTCGCCGACCACCCCGCGTCCGATCAGCCGCTTCATCACGTCCCCGGCGTCCGGGCAGCGCAGGGCCACCTGGCTGCCGCGCTCCCCGTGGGCCGCCGGGGTCAGCACCTCCACGCGCCCTGCGGGGACGTACGCGGCGACGCACTCCAGGAAGAAGTCCGTCAGCGCGAGGGACTTGGCGCGTACGGCCTCGACCGTCACCCCGTCCCAGACCTCCAGCGCCGCCTCCAGGGCGAGCAGGGAGAGGATGTCGGGGGTGCCGACCCGGCCGCGCAGCGCGCCCGCCGCCGGTTCGTAGCCGGGCCGCATGCCGAAGGGCTCGGCGTGCGAGTTCCAGCCTGGCAGCGGGGACTCGAAGCGGTTCTGCACCTCGTCGCGGACGTACAGGAAGGCCGGCGAACCCGGACCGCCGTTCAGGTACTTGTAGGTGCAGCCGACCGCCAGGCGGACCCCGTGCTCGTCCAGCCCCACCGGCAGGGCGCCCGCGCTGTGGCACAGGTCCCAGACGGCGTACGCGCCCGCCGCGTGCACCGCGGCGGTCAGGGAGGGCAGGTCGTGCAGCCGGCCGGTGCGGTAGTCGACGTGGTTCAGCAGGACCGCGGCGGTGCGCCCGGACAGCGCGCCGGGCACATCGGCCGGCGTCAGCGGGCGCAGCACGCAGCCCGTCATCCGGGCGGCGGACTCCGCGATGTACCCGTCCGTCGGGAACGTCGTCGCGTCGACCAGGATCTCGTCCCGCTCGCCCGCACCGGACTCCCGGGCCATCCGGACCGCCGCCACCAACGCCTTGAACACGTTCACGCTGGTCGAGTCGCCCACCACGATCTGGCCCGGCGCGGCCCCGACCAGCGGGGCGATCCGGTCGCCGACCCGCTCGGGCGCGGTCCACCAGCCGCTCTCCGTCCAGGAGCGGATGCGCAGCTCGCCCCACTCACGGCGGACGACGTCGCCGACCCGGTCCGGGACGTGCGCCGGGAGCGCGCCCAGCGAGTTGCCGTCCAGGTAGACGCCCTCGTCGAGGACGAACCGGTCGCGCAGCCCGGCGAGTTCGTCGGCGGCGTCCAGCTTCTCCGCCCTGATCGTCGGCTCAGACATGGGACCTCGCCGTCCACAGCTCGGGGAAGACGTTCTTCCGGGCCCGCTTCTCCAGCCAGGCCACCCCGGCGGAGCCGCCCGTGCCTGCCTTGGCTCCCATCGCGCGGCGGGTGGCCACGAGGTGGTCGTTGCGCCAGCGCCACACCAGTTCGGCGACGTCTGTCAACGCCTCGCCGAGCCGGGCGAGTTCGTCGTCCTGGTCACCGGAGTAGAGCGCCGTCCAGACGGCCTCGACCTCCTCGCTGGGCTCGTAGCGCAGCGACACGTCGCGGCTGAGCACGGCGTCCGGGACCGCGTGCCCGCGGCGGGCGAGCAGCCGCAGCACCTCGTCGTACAGGCTCGGCTCGTGCAGCGCCTTCTCCAGTTCCGCGTGGACGCGGGGGGCGCCGCGGTGCGGGACGAGCATCGAGGCGGACTTGTCGCCGAGCAGGAACTCCATGCGGCGGTACATCGCCGACTGGAATCCGGAGCCCTCGCCGAGGGCGCCGCGGTAGCTGTTGAACTGGGCCGGAGTGAGTCCGGCGAGCGGCTTCCAGGAGGCGTTCAGCGCCTGGAGCTCCCGTACGGAACGCTTCAGCGCGGCGATCGCCGTCGGCACGTCGTCCGAGCGCAGGGCGCGGGCCGCGGTCTCCCACTCGTGGACGACGACCGTGAACCACAGCTCCATCACCTGGGTGGTGACCAGGAAGACCATCTCTCCGGGGTCGTCGGAGAGGGTGTGCTGGAGGTGGGTGAGCACGTCCGCCTTGACGTAGTCCTCGTACGGCGTCGTGCCCGCGAAGTCGAGATGCGGGGTCTCGGGCTCAGAAGCCTCAGCGGGCTGAGGAGTCGGGTGAGCCGGTTGGGACATCGCTGTCTCCTGTTGTACTCCGGGTAGCGGTCCGCCCCTGCCGATTCCGGCACGGGGGCCCCGGTCCCCATCCGCATCCTGCGCATCACGTGGACAGATCGCAAGGCCCGCCCGGTCGAGGGGGCGGGCCTCACACGCGTACGGGGTCAGCCCAGCGTCTGCGCGGCCGTCTCCGAGGAGTCCTTCAGGAACTGCGTGCAGCGCTGGTACTCCTCCTGCTCGCCGATCGCCTGGGCGGCGCGCGCGAGGGCGTGCAGGGCGCGCAGGAAGCCACGGTTGGGCTCGTGCTCCCAGGGGACCGGACCGTGGCCCTTCCAGCCGCTGCGGCGCAGGGCGTCCAGACCGCGGTGGTAGCCCGTACGGGCGTACGCGTACGACTCCACGGCGGCCCCCCGCTCGAAGGCGTCGTCGGCGAGTTGCGCCCAGGCCAGCGACGACGCCGGGTACCGCGCCGCCACCTCGGCCGGCGAGGTCCCCTTGGCGAGGAGCTCACGGGGCTCCGGGTCGTCGGGAAGGTGCGTGGGCGGCGGACCGCCCAGGAGGTTCTCGTGAATGCTCATGGGGTCCAGTCTGATGCATGGCCCGCCGCCGGTGACGGCCGATCCCGGCCGCAGCGGAACGGCCCCTTCCACGACTCATGGAGCCGGACCGGCGCCGGGGGCCGCACCCCCGCGGCCCGTTTCCAGCGGCGGTGTCGTCACACTGCCGTGGATGCGGCACTCGGGCCGGCGGCAGCCCTTGGCCGGGCGGCGGACGGCCGCGAAGGCGAGGACCGCCCCGACCACCAGGATCGCCGCGCAGATCGGCATGGCCCGGCGGAACGCGGCGTCGAAGGCGTCCGCCGAGCGGTACGCCTCCGGGCCCATCCCGGCCAGCAGCGGCAGCGCGGCCACCGCGATCAGACCGGCGGCGCGGGCGGCGGCGTTGTTGATGCCGCTGGCCAGCCCGGCACGGGAGGTGTCCACCGAGGCGAGCACGGTGGCGGTGAGCGGGGCCACCAGGGTGACCATGCCCGCGCCCATGACCAGCAGGGCCGGGAGCACGTCCGTGAGGTAGTCCGCGCCCTTGCCGACCCGCAGCATCAGCAGCATCGCCACCGCGCACAGCAGCGGCCCGACGGTGAGCGGCAGGCGCGGTCCGATGCGGTCGGCGAGGGCGCCCGAGCGGGCCGAGAACAGCAGCATGAGGACGGTGGTCGGGAGGAGGGCGGTGCCCGCCTTCAGCGGTGAGTAGCCGGCCACCACCTGGAGTTGCAGGGCGGTGAGGAAGAAGAAGCCGCCGAAGGCCGCGTACACGCACAGGGTGACCAGGTTGACGGCGGTGAACTGGCGGGAGGCGAAGATGTCCGGCGGCACCATCGGATCGGCGCGATGCCTCTCCACGTACACGAAGGCGACGGCCGCGAGCACACCCGCGGCGGCGGTCAGGGCGACGGCCAGGGTGCCGTGGCGGGCCTCGATCAGGGCGTACGTCACCAGGGCCAGGGACAGGGCGCCGAGGGCCGCGCCCAGCACGTCGAAGCGGCCGTGCGCGGCGCCTCCCCCGGGACCTCGGCCGCGCTCGGGCGGGGCGGCGCGCCCGGCGGCGGCACCGGCCCCACTGGACTCGGGGACGTGGCGCACGGCGACGGGGGCGCAGACCAGGGCCAGCGGGACGTTGAGCAGGAAGACCCAGCGCCAGCCGGGGCCGGCCACCAGCCAGCCGCCGAGGAACGGGCCGACGGCCGCGCCGATGCCGCCGAAGCCGGACCACAGGCCCACCGCCCTGCCCCGGTCGTCCGGGTGGAAGGAGGCCTGGATGAGGGCGAGCGAGCCGGGGGTGAGGAGGGCGCCGCCGATCCCTTGCAGGGCGCGGGCGGCGACGAGGATGCCCACGTTCGGGGCGAGGCCGCACAGCAGGGAGGCGGTGGCGAACCAGACGACGCCGAGCACGAAGATCCTGCGGCGGCCGTAGTGGTCGCCGAGTGAGCCGCCGAGGAGGATCAGGCCGGCCAGGGTGACCATGTAGGCGTTGACCGTCCACTGCAGCGCGGCGAGGTTGGCGTCCAGGTCGCGGCCGATGCGGGGCAGGGCGACGTTGACGACGGTCGAGTCCAGCATGGCCATGCTGGAGCCGAGCACGGTGGTGAGCAGGATCCAGCGGCCGGTGGGACTGGAGATCCTCACGGCGGGGGCGTGCTGTGCGGTGACAGCCATGAGGGGATCATCCCGCGCCGGCCGGCTCCGGGCCAGACGAGCGGGCTCGCGGACTCGCGGACTCGCAGACTGACAGGCGGCCGGAACGGACGACGGGTCCGGTGCCGTGGCACCGGACCCGTCGGGAAAGACTCGCGGGAGAGCGGGAGTTACTTGATCTTCGTGCCGGTGGAGCGGAGGTTGCCGCAGGCCTCCACCACGCGCTTGGCCATCGACGCCTCGGCCGGCTTGCCCCAGGTGCGCGGGTCGTACGTCTTCTTGGAGCCGACCTCGCCGTCGACCTTGAGGACGCCGTCGTAGTTCTTGAACATGTGGTCGGCGACGGGACGCGTGAAGGCGTACTGGGTGTCGGTGTCGATGTTCATCTTCACCACGCCGTTCTCCAGCGCCGTGCGGATCTCCTCCTCCGTGGAGCCGGAGCCGCCGTGGAAGACGAAGTCGAACGGCTGGCTGCCGGCCGGGCGGCCGTACTTGGCGGCGACGCCCTCGTTCAGCTCCTTCAGCAGGTCGGGGCGGAGCACGACGTTGCCCGGCTTGTACACGCCGTGCACGTTGCCGAAGGACGCGGCGAGCAGGTAGCGGCCCTTGTCGCCCAGGCCCAGGGCCTCGGCGGTGCGGATCGCGTCCTCGACCGTGGTGTACAGCTTGTCGTTGATCTCGTGGGTGACGCCGTCCTCCTCGCCGCCCGTCGGGGTGATCTCCACCTCGAGGATGATCCGGGCGGCGGCGGTGCGGACGAGCAGTTCCTGGGCGATGGCCAGGTTGTCGGCGAGGGTCTCGGCGGAGCCGTCCCACATGTGGGACTGGAACAGCGGGTTGCGGCCGTCCTTGACGCGCTCCTCGGAGATCGCGAGCAGCGGACGCACGTACCCGTCGAGCTTGTCCTTCGGGCAGTGGTCCGTGTGCAGCGCGATGTTGACCGGGTACTTCTCGGCGACGATGTGCGCGTACTCGGCCAGGGCGACGGCGCCGGTGACCATGTCCTTGCTGTACTGGCCGCCCAGGAACTCCGCACCACCCGTGGAGATCTGGACGATGCCGTCGCTCTCCGCCTCCGCGAAGCCGCGCAGGGCCGCGTTCAGGGTCTGGGAGGAGGTGACGTTGATGGCCGGGTAGGCGAACTTGCCTGCCTTCGCCCGGTCGAGCATCTCGTTGTAGACCTCGGGGGTTGCGATGGGCATCTGTCCGCTCCTTGTATGTGCGGGGTGCGTTCTGCGTACTTACGGCCCTGACCTAGGGAGTGACGTCATCGTCGGCCCCATCTTCGCAGACGTTGCCTGTTGTGGAGGACACCCTGCCCGGCCGGTGGGCGACCGGGTCGCGCGGTGCGGACCCGGGCCGTCCCGGTCCGGTCCGGCTCAGTCGAGTCCGAGGTCGTCCTTCGAGTACGCGAAGACGTAGGGCACTCCGGCGCCCTCGCTGATCTTCTCGGCCGCGCCCGTGGCCCGGTCGACGATCGTCGCAACGGCGACCACCTCGGCGCCCGCCTCGCGGACCGCCTCGACGGCGGTGAGCGGGGAGCCGCCCGTGGTGGAGGTGTCCTCCACCACCAGGACGCGGCGGCCCCTGATCTCCGGGCCCTCCACGCGCCGTTGCATACCGTGCGCCTTTGCGGCCTTGCGGACCACGAAGGCGTCGAGCCTGCGCCCGCGCGCGGCGGCGGCGTGCAGCATGGAGGCCGCGACGGGGTCGGCGCCCATCGTCAGGCCGCCCACCGCGTCGAAGTCGAGGTCGGCGGTCAGGTCCAGGAGCACCTGACCGACCAGCGGGGCCGCCTCGCCGTCGAGGGTGACGCGGCGCAGGTCGATGTAGTAGTCGGCCTCAAGACCGGACGACAGCGTCACCCTGCCGTGCACCACGGCCTTGTCCTTGATCTGCTGCAGCAGCTCGCCGCGAACGTCGCTCATGACAGTCAGCTTAAGCGCGGTGCCAGGTCCAGGTCGTCGAGGCCTCCAGCGGCTCCAGCGGGGTGACCAGGCGCGGGAGGGTGTTGAGGCCGTTGGGCGGGCCGGTCTGCGGTTCCACGCACACCGCGGCCTGCTGCTCGTCGTAGACGACGACCCATTCCTCACGGCTGGTCACCCTCAGCTCCAGCTGTCCGGGCCAGGTGAGCGTGACGTCGACTCCGCCGGGCATGCCGAAGCAGTCGTCCCAGGGGCCGGGCTCGGGCTCGACGCGGTGGCCGGTGGGCAGGTGGTCGTCGCCGCGCTCCTCCTGCCAGGCGGGCTGGAAGGCGACGCGGGCGTCCTGGGCGCCGGGACCTTCGAGGGTGCGGTTGAACCAGGGGTGCCAGCCGATCTGCGCCGGGAAGGAGGACTCGTACGTCTCCACGGACATCGTCAGCGTCAGGGCGTCCTCGGTCAGGGCGACGGCCTGGGTGACGCGGCCGGGGTAGGGCCAGGGGGCGACGAGGTCGTACGTGATCACCGCCTCGGTGGCGGAGGTGCGGGCGGTGCGCCAGGCGCCGTCGCGGGCGGTGCCGTGGATGGCGTGCGGTGGGGAGTTGAGCGGCATCTGGTGGACGGTGGCGCCGTCGTGGAAGCGGCCGTCGCGGATCCGGCCGCACCAGGGGACCATCGGGAAGCAGCCGAAACGCTCTCCCTGGCGGAGCAGTTCGAGCCCGCCGACGCGCAGACTCCCGACGCGCCCGCCATTGCCCGGCTGCACGACCGCTTCCGCGTCACCCGCGGTCAGCGTGATGTCTTCGTTACTCACCCCACGAGGCTAGCGGGCAGATCAAGAAGGCGTTTTGCGCCGCGGTCGGGTGGGGGGCGGGAGCGATGCGGGAGGGGCCGCGCTCAGCGGCGACGCCTGAGGCTCCGACCCACGACGATCGTGGACGCCACGACCGCCGCGGGCGCCGCCCGGCGGAGGGTCGGACCGGCGGAAACGGTCGGCGGCGCCGGGACAGGAGCGCGAAGCCGCGGGCGGCGCTCAACGGCCGGGCCGGGCGGGAGACGTGGCGTCCAAGCCGCCCTCAGCGGCCCCGCCCGGGGCCGCCCATCGGGGGCCCCGGGGCGGGGACGGAAGCGCAAAGCGGTAAGGACGCCGCTCGGCAACCGAGCGGGAGGCACGGCGCCGGGGCCATGCTCAGCGGCGGCGCCTCAGGCCCCGGCCCACGACGAACACCGACGCCACGACCAGCGCGCCGCGGGCGCCGCCCGACGGAGGGGCTCGGCGAAAACGGCCGGCGCCGCCGGGACCAGAGCTCGAAGCTGCGGGCGGCGCTCAACGGCCGGCCGGGAGACGCGGCATCGAGGCCACCCTCAGGACGGCACCTGAGGCCACGGCCCATGATTGATCACCGACGCCACGACCAGCACCGCCGCGGGCGCCGCCCGGCGGAGGGTCGGACCGGCGGAGACGGCCGGCGGCGCCGGGACAGGAACCGCGAAGCCGCGGGCGGCGCTCAACGGCCGGGCGGGAGTCGCGGCGTCGGGGGCTCGGCGGGGACGGCAGCGCAAGCCGTGAGGATGCCGCTCGGCGACCGAGCAGGCGGCACGGCGCCGGGGCCGTGCTCAGCGGCGGCGCCTCAAGGCCCGGCCCGCGACGATCACCGACGCGACGACCAGCGCCGCCGCGGGGACCGCCCAGCGGAGGGTCGGGCCGGCGGAGACGGTCAGCGGGGCGGGGACGGGGGCGTAGCGGCCGCGGGGCGGGGCGTGGTCGACCTCCTCGGCGCTGCGGCCGATCATCGTCCGCCGGGCGTGGGCCGCCTCGGCGGGCGGCTCGGCGGTCTCGGCGAAGTCGTCGGAGACGGGAGGCTCGTCGTCCTCGTCCTCTTCGTCGGCCAACGGGTCGAGGGAGGAGGGCGGAACATCGGCGTCGAAGAGGGAACCGCGCCCGGACGGTCCGGCCGGGCGGGCCCCACCGTCGTCCCCGAGCGGCGGCGCGGGGGCGTCGTCCGCGTCCGGCGCGGCCTCGAAGTCCCCACTCGACAGCGGAGCGAAGTCCTCGGTCGCCTCCTCGGCCAGCCCGACGACCCCGTCGTCCTCGGACGGATCGGATCCTTCCGGTTCGGGCTCCTCCGGCTCCCCGCCGCCGTCCGAGTCGTCGGCAGCCGACTCGGCGGCCTCCTGCCCGCTGTCCTCCGACCGGGCGGCCGCCGGCTCGGCCCCCTCCCGCTCCGCGCCGTCCGAGTCCGCGGTGGCCGGTTCCGGCTGCTGCGAGCCCGAGGACAGGTTCTCCGTGAAGCGGGTCAGGAGGCGGTTCGCGGCGGTGTGCACGGAGTCCGCGGGGAGATCGGTGACGCGGCCATCGGCCGAGGCCGTGCCGTCGAAGGTGACGGTGGAGCCGCCGTCTGTGTCGCGGAGGCGCAGCGTGAGCGCGAATTTCACGGAGCCGCTGCCGCGGGACTCCGTCGCGTCGCCCTCGACGGCGTAGGAGCCGTCACCGAGCGCGCGGACACGCAGCGTGCCGCGGTACGTGATGGAGTGGCCGCCGATCCGCAGCTTGAGCCGGCCGGTGACGGGCTCGCCGCCCGCGTCCTGCTGGAGCCCGGGAACCGCCCGGGCAACCCGCGCCGGATCGGCGAGCGCCTTCCGCAGTTGCCGAGCCGGAACCGGAACGAACACCTCGTGCTCCATGTCAGCCGAGGGTACCCAGTGCCGCCCCCGATTACCCTCCCCTCGCCCACAACCCGTCCCCCCTCCTCGCGTGCCGGCCGCGCATCCCGTTCAGTCCGTGTACCGGGGGTGAACGAGCGTCGATGGCGGAACGCCGGGGACGCGGGTGCGGGCCGCCGCGCGGGCGGCCGCCGTGAGCGACTCCGGCGTGAGTGTGCGGGGAGCGGGCGCCCGCGGGTCCAGGCGGAGGGCGGGCGGCATACGGGACGCCAGCACGAAGCCCCAGTCACGCGGGGGGCGCGAGACCGTACCGTCGGGCCCGGCCGCCACACCGGAGTCGCGGCCGTCCACGCGGTACGGCAGCGTACGCAGCCCGGCGGCCCGGACCGTGGCCTCCACCGTCCAGAACGCCCGGGGCCGGGAGGAGACCGGCCCGGCGTGCACCACCAGCCGCCCGCCGGGTGCCAGCGCCCGCCGGGCGAGGCCGTAGAACTCCTGCGCGTACAGCTTCGTGCTCGCCGTGATGGCCGGATCCGGGAGGTCCTCGATCACCACGTCGTACGCCGCCGCCGGCGCCCCGCGCAGCCAGTCGAAGGCGTCGGCGGTGCTCACACGCACGCGCCGGTCGTCGAAGGCGTGCTCGTCGAGCCGGGCCAGTGCCGGGTCGCCGCGCGCCAGCCGGACGAGGGCCGGGTCGCGCTCGACGACGTCCACCCGCTCGACGCCGGGGTGCCGCAGCACCTCGCGCGCGGCGAGTCCGTCGCCGCCGCCGAGGATCAGCACCCGCGCGTGCGGCCCGGTCATCGCGGGGTGGACCAGCGCCTCGTGGTACCGGAGCTCGTCGCGGCCGCTGACCCGCAGCCGCCCCTCGAGGAACAGGCGCAGCGGACGGCCCCGGGTGCCGCCGGTGAGGACCACCTCCTGCTCGCCGGTCCGCAGCGCCACCCGGACGTCCCCGCCGTACATCGCCTGCCGCGCGGCCCGTTCGAAGTCGCCGACCAGGGCGGTGAGCGAGGCGAGCAGGCCGAGCACGGCGAGGTTGGCGACGATGAGCAGCCAGCGGCCGCGCGGGGTCAGGTCCCGTGCGAAGAGGCCGAGTACGAGGACGCCGCCCGCCACGGCGTTGACGGCGCCGGTCACCAGCGCCCCGGTCAACTGCCCGAGCAGCGGCAGCAGGAGGAACGGGAAGGCGAGACCGCCGACGAGCGCGCCCACGTAGTCCGCCGCGAACAGGTCGGCGACCGCGCCGCCCGCGTCCTGGCGCCGGATCCGCTGGATCAGCTCCATCAGCAGCGGCACCTCCGCCCCGATCAGCAGGCCGATGGCCAGGGAGAAGGCGACCAGCAGACAGCGCGGACCGTTGGCCCACACACCGCCCCAGCCGCCGGTCCAGGCGAACACCGCGTACAACGCCATGGCGCTGCACCCGCCCACCAGCGCGAGCGTCGCCTCGATCGCGCCGAAGGCGACGGCGGCGTGCCGGCGCAGCCGCTTCGCGGCGAGCGAGCCGATGCCCATCGCGAACACCATGACGGACAGCACGATGGACGCCTGGGTGACCGAGTCGCCGATCAGGTACGAGGCCAGCGCGACGAGTTCGAGCTCGTACACGAGTCCGCAGGCCGCGCAGACGAACACCCCCGCGAGGACGAGGAACCGGCCGGTTCCCGGCCGGACGGGCAGTCGCGCGGGGCCGCCGAAGGGCGGCGCCGCGCCGGGCGGGGCCGGGGCGTGCGATTCGATCACCCCAGTGACGTTACGTCACAGGAGTGGGACGCTTCGTCACCCAAACGAGTGGGGACGGAAGTTGACGCTCAGCGCAGGTTTACCCGCGCTCAACTCGCTCCCGCCAAGGCGGAGCGGCGCACCCCCACTCTGGTCCTGGTCGCCACCAACTGCCCGTCCTGCGGGTAGGCGTGCCAGGTCCGCCAGTGCACCTGGCCGTCGTGCCACTGGGCCAGCATCGCGGTGAACGCGTTCGGGCTGCCCGGGAAGACGCCCGCCAGGCCGTGCGGATGCTCGGAGACGAGGGCCAGCAGCTCCTGGGCGCGGCCGGTGAACGAGCCCGGCGAGAGGAACTCGACGCGGGCGGCGAACTCGTACTCCCAGTCGTCGGACCGCTTGGCGACGCCGAGCGGCAGCGGGGTGCTGGAGCCCGGGATGCACGCCACGGTCTCCGAACAGCTTCCCCGCTCCTCCTCGAGGAGCACCTGGTGGGACGCGCCGAGGAGTCTCAACTGGAGTTTGGCCCCGGCGTGTTCGAGGTCGAGGGTGGCCAGTGCGGGCAGCGGCTCGCGTCCCAGGGCCCAGGCGAGGTCGGCCGCGCGCGTGTCGGTGTAGGAGGTGTTCAGGGTCGTGAGCATGGATCGGCTCCGCTAGCACGCAAAGAAAAAGAAAGGGAGGAACGGGCCGGCACGCCCCGGTGGACACGGGGACGGCGGTCCGGTCAGCCCAGCTCGGGAGGGGGGTGTGCGGGACGTCCGAGGGGCTGCGTCGGTAGAGGCAATCATGAACTGCGGTTCCACCACAGGGTTTTTACCCAACTTCGTGCGGTTTCCATCCCTCAGAGGGCCCCACAGCTCAACTGTTCAACCTCGGCGAGTGGCAGGAGCCGCGTGCCGGGGCCGGTGCGCCCGCCGGAGACTGCCTCCCGACGGGCGCGCCGGCCCGGATGCGGTTCCCCCGTGGAGCTCGGCTGCCCCGTGTCAGCTGCCTCCCCCGCATCCGCCTCCTCCGCACGACGATCCGCCCCCGCACGACGAGCCTCCTCCACAGGAGTGACCCCCACACGAGTGATGTCCCCCGCCCGAGTGACCCCCTCCCGAGTGATGGCCGCCACCGGACGAGCAACCGCCACCACTGTCCGACGAGGCCCACCAGCCGGCGGCCCCGCCCCTCACGCCTCCCCCGGCCGACCCCGTGCGCCGGCCGCGGTACGACTTGGCGAACCGGTCGCGGCGGGCCCTGCGGCGCCCCGCCGCCGCGGCCGCCAGGCACAGCACCGCGATCACCGCCAGGACGATGCCCAGAACCATGGCGTCACCCTCCCTCCGGCCCCGGAACCCGCCGACCGCGTCGGGGACCGTTCCCCCGGACGCCCGCCGGACACCGCCGGGACGTTGTTGCCGAAGCGACCCCCCGTGGGCGCCTCGCAGCGTGCCCGGGAGATGCCCGGCCACCGGACCGGCCAAAGCACACTTGAGCAACTTCTGAGGCTCCCTGCGATGAAACCGCGAGCGCACGGCGAGCGCCTCGTGGGTGGCCTGTGCGCTCGACGAAACAGGGACAGTCACCGATGTCAACTGACTTGATTTGCCTGGTAGTTGACGTCTTGCCATGCCCTGGTAGAGCTGCAACCCCCCGGGCTAGCATCCCGAGGTCCGTCAATCAGAGATACAAGGAGCCTCATATGAGCATGCTCAAGAAAAGCCTGACGACTGTGGCCGTGGCCGGCGCACTGCTGGGCGGCACCTTTGCCACACCGGCTGCGGCGGCCGATCCCAATACCTGCCCGAAAGGGAACGTCTGCGGATGGTCGGGGACGAACAGGACCGGCACCAGGACCGTTATGTCTGTAACGCCCGGTTGCTACCCCTTCACGGGCGCCAAGTCCGTCTCGAACCAGACGTCCTACCGCATTGAGTTCTGGCACATCACGCCCGGCACCGGCTGCGGCTACGGCACCCGGCTGGTCACTCTGCAGCCGGGCTACTACTCGGACAACCCCGGTAACACCGTCACGGGGATTGAGGTCTGGGCGAAGTAGTACCACCTCATGAATTGCTCTTAGGAGAGGGGCAGGCCGGCGGTACGCACGCCGCCTGCCCCTTTCAAAACCCTGGGCCGCAACGCGGCGGACACCGGGCCGTCCGTGGGCCGTCCGGTCCGTGAGGGTGAGTTGAGGAAGTCCAGGGCTTGGACGGAGGATGGCCGCATGACCTCCAGCGCACGCCCGCTCCTCAACCGCCGGCTCGCCGAGTTCGGTACGACGATCTTCGCCGAGATGTCCGCGCTCGCCGTGCGGACCGGGTCGATCAACCTGGGGCAGGGCTTCCCCGACACCGACGGCCCCGAGGAGATCCGGGAGGCGGCCGTGCGCGCCCTGCGCGACGGGCGGGGCAACCAGTACCCGCCGGGGCCGGGCGTCCCCGAGCTGCGCACGGCGGTCGCGGAGCACCAGCGGCGGCGGTACGGGCTCTCCTACGACCCGGACACCGAGGTGCTGGTCACCGCGGGCGCCACCGAGGCGATCGCGGCGGCGCTGCTGGCACTCCTGGAGCCCGGCGACGAGGTGATCGCCCTGGAGCCGTACTACGACTCCTACGCCGCCTGCATCGCGATGGCGGGCGCGAAGCGGGTGCCGGTGACCCTCCGGCCGCACCACGGGGAGAACGCCGGGTTCCGGCTCGACCTGGACGAACTGCGCGACGCGGTGACCCCGCGGACCCGGCTGCTGCTCCTGAACACCCCGCACAACCCGACCGGCACCGTCCTCACCCGCGCCGAGCTGGCCGAGATCGCACGGCTCGCCGTCGAACGCGACCTGCTCGTGGTGACGGACGAGGTGTACGAGCACCTGGTGTACGACGACGCCGAGCACATCCCGCTCGCCATCTTCCCCGGCATGCGCGAACGCACGGTCGGCATCTCTTCGAGCGGCAAGACGTTCTCCTTCACGGGATGGAAGGTCGGCTGGGTCACCGCCGCCGCTCCCCTGGTCGCGGCGGTCCGCTCGGCCAAGCAGTTCCTCACCTATGTGAGCGCCGGGCCGTTCCAGTACGCGATCGCCGAGGCGCTCGCCCTCCCCGACAGCCACTTCAGCGGCTTCCGCGACGACCTGCGCGCCAAGCGCGACCTGCTCGCCTCCGGCCTGGCCGACGCGGGCTTCGAGGTCTTCCGCCCCCGGGGCACGTACTTCATCACCACCGACATCGCCCGGCTCGGCGAGAAGGACGGCATCGCCTTCTGCCGCGCCCTGCCCGAGCGCTGCGGCGTGGTCGCCATCCCGAACGCCGTCTTCTACGACGACCGGGAGGCCGGCCGCACCCAGGTCCGCTTCGCTTTCTGCAAGCGGACGGACGTCCTGAGCGAGGCCGTGTCCCGCCTCGGGAGCCTGTGAGCCGGGATCCGCGCCACCAC
Organism: Streptomyces sp. NPDC014889; assembly: GCF_043081205.1. Lineage (NCBI taxonomy): Bacteria > Bacillati > Actinomycetota > Actinomycetes > Kitasatosporales > Streptomycetaceae > Streptomyces > Streptomyces sp. NPDC014889. The sequence continues at coordinate 433,235 of NZ_JBIBWH010000002.1, read as the reverse complement.
GGCGAAGAGCCCGGTCCCGGACACGGTCAGTGCTGACTCGCGTCCGGGGCCGGGCTCCCGCCGTTGTGCGTGACGGGCGGGGGACTACTCCTCGTCGTCCTGGGGCTTGTCCGCGTCGTCGACGTCCTGTTCAACGGGCTTGTCCGCCTCGTTGAGCTCCTCTTCGAGGCCGAGCTGCTCGACGAGCCACCGGTCGAACTCGATGGCGGCCCGCACCCAGCTGACCGTCGAGGAGACGAAGTGCTCCAGGCTCACGCCCATGCCGATCAGCATCTGCGCCTCGCCGATGAGGCGGACGGTGCCGTCGTCGTGGGTGTGGGTGTACACCTTGGGCCACAGGGTCCGCCGGTTCCAGTCGTCGACGGACTCCAGCAGCTGCGGCTTCTCGTCGATCTTGTGGGACCGGTCGTAGAACGTCCGCACCGAGAAGACCTGCTGGTCCGCCTCGCCGCGGAACATGAAGTACGTACGGAACTGCTCCCACGGCGCCGCGAGGTCGCCCTCGTCGTCGACGACGTACTTGAGCTCCATCTGGTCCAGGAGCTGCTTCACGAGGTCCTGATCCGGGACGACGGGGCCCGCCGGTCCCTGGGGCTGCGGCTCGGGCTGGCCCCCGAAGTTCGGAATCGAGGACGGGTCGATGCTCACCGTGTTTTTCCCTTCGTACGGATCTCGCCATCCTCCCTCATCCGGGGAGGGGGGTGGCAAGCCCTCCGGGAGGCTGTCAGCCGTGGGCTGACATGATCCGGCCGTCAGGTGGACGTCCGGCGAACGGAGGGGGAGGCCATGAGGGTGCTGTCCGCCTCCGAGTACCCACTGAACGGCCGACCCACGGCACTTCCCGCGCCGGCCCTGACACGGTTTCCGGCGTTCACGGTGTGACGCGGTCCGCCACCCGCCGTGGTGGCGGACCGCGCGGGGCCAGGGGGTGTCTGACACATGAGCGCGGGCGACGCCGCGGGCATGTGTCAGACACCGGTGTATTGACCTGGAGCGTTGTTGACGCGGCTGATCGGTGGCTTGCCTCCGAGTGCGGTGTGGCAGCGGTGGTGATTGTAGGTGTGCAGGAAGTCTGTCAGGGCGTCGGTGCGTTCGGTGTTGCTGGTGTAGGGCCGCAGGTAGGCCCATTCGTCGAGCAGGGTGCGGTTGAAGCGTTCGACCTTGCCGTTGGTCTGCGGCCGGTAGGCGCGGGTGAGCTTGCCGGCCGCGCCGAGGTCGTCCAGCGCCTGCCGCCAGGCGAAGCTCTTGCGGTAGGGCCACGCGTTGTCGGTCAGTACGCGTTCGATGCGGCCGATGCCGCAGGTGGCGAAGAAGGCTGCGGCCCGGGTCAGGAAGGCCGCGCAGGTGGCGGCCTTCTCGTCCGGGTGGACCTCGCTGTAAGCCAGGCGGCTGTGGTCGTCGACAGCGGAATGGATGTAGTCGAAACCGGTCGTGCGCCGTCGGTCGGGGCAGGCGGCTCGGCCGTGGACGCGCCAGCCTCCGCCGTCGGGGATGCGGCCGAGTTTCTTGACGTCGACGTGGATCAGTTCGCCGGGCCGGCTGCGCTCGTAGCGGCGGATGACCTGTCCCGTCGGCCGGTCCAGGAAGGCCAGACGGTTCAGGCCGTGCCGGGCCAGGACCCGGTGCACGGTCGAGGCGGGCAGTCCCAGGATCGGACCGATCCGGGCCGGACCCAGCTTGCGGTCTTGTCGCAGGCGGCAGACCTGGGCCTCGATCGCAGCGGGAGTGCGGTGCGGCGTCTTGCGGGGCCGGCTGGACCGGTCGTACAGACCGGCTTCCCCCTCCTGCCTCCAGCGGCGCAGCCACTTGTGGGCAGTGGGCCGCGAGATGCCCATCTCGGCGGCCACATGCGCGACGGGACGGCCAGAGCGGACACGCTCGATCAGCAGCCGCCTGCCGTGAACGGTCAGCCGGGCATTACGGTGGGACACGAAGGCCTCCGTGCGGTGAAGATTCGACACCTCCACCACACACGGAGGCCTTCGCCGTGATCAAGCCTGGCCCGCGTTAACAACGCTCGTGATCAATACACCTAGAGCGTCTTGCCGGTCGCTGGGCCCACCAGCAGGCCCTCGCCGAAGCGGTCGACGCGGACCGTGTCGCCGTCCTTGATCTCGCCGGAGAGGATCTCCTTGGCGAGGCGGTCGCCGATGGCGGTCTGCACCAGGCGGCGCAGCGGGCGGGCGCCGTAGGCCGGGTCCATGCCCTCCTCGGCGAGCCAGGCCAGGGCCTCGGGGGTGACGTCCAGGGTCAGGCGGCGCTCGGACAGGCGGCGGGCGAGCCGGTCGATCTGGAGCCCGGCGATCCGGCTCAGCTCCTCCTTGGACAGGGCCGAGAAGACCACCAGGTCGTCCAGGCGGTTGAGGAACTCCGGCTTGAAGGAGGTGCGGACCGTCTCCAGGACCTGCTCCTTCTTCTCCTCCTCGCTCGTCAGCGGGTCGACCAGGTACTGGCTGCCCAGGTTCGAGGTCAGCACCAGGATGGTGTTGCGGAAGTCGACCGTGCGGCCCTGGCCGTCCGTGAGGCGGCCGTCGTCCAGCACCTGCAGCAGGATGTCGAAGACCTCCGGGTGGGCCTTCTCCACCTCGTCGAGCAGCACCACGCTGTACGGGCGGCGGCGCACCGCCTCGGTGAGCTGGCCGCCCTCCTCGTAGCCGACGTAGCCGGGCGGGGCGCCGACGAGCCGGGCCACGCTGTGCTTCTCGCCGTACTCCGACATGTCGATGCGGACCATGGCCCGCTCGTCGTCGAAGAGGAAGTCGGCGAGCGCCTTGGCGAGCTCGGTCTTTCCCACGCCGGTCGGGCCGAGGAAGAGGAACGAGCCCGTCGGCCGGTCGGGGTCCGCGATGCCGGCCCGGCTGCGGCGTACCGCGTCGGAGACGGCGCGCACCGCCTCGGACTGGCCGATGAGCCGCCGGCCGATCTCCTCCTCCATGCGCAGCAGCTTCTGCGTCTCGCCCTCCAGCAGACGGCCGGCCGGGATCCCGGTCCAGGAGGCGACCACGTCGGCGATGTCGTCGGGGCCGACCTCCTCCTTGACCATGGTGTCCTTGGCGGCCTCCTCCTCGGCCTGCGAGGCGGCCTCCAGCTCCTTCTCCAGGTCCGGGATCTCGCCGTACAGCAGCTTGGAGGCGGTGTCGAAGTCGCCGTCGCGCTGGGCACGTTCGGCCTGGCCGCGCAGGTCGTCCAGCCGTTCCTTCAGCTCACCGACCCGGTTGAGGGCCTGCTTCTCCTTCTCCCAGCGGGCGGTCAGGCCGCGCAGCTCCTCCTCCTTGTCGGCGAGGTCGCGGCGCAGCTTCTCCAGCCGCTCGCGCGAGGCCGCGTCGGTCTCCTTGTCGAGCGCCAGCTCCTCCATGCGCAACCGGTCGACACCGCGCTGGAGTTCGTCGATCTCCACCGGGGAGGAGTCGATCTCCATGCGCAGCCGGGAGGCGGCCTCGTCGACGAGGTCGATCGCCTTGTCGGGCAGGAAGCGGGAGGTGATGTACCGGTCGGACAGGGTCGCGGCGGCCACCAGCGCCGAGTCGTTGATCTGCACCTTGTGGTGGGCCTCGTAGCGGCCCTTGAGACCGCGCAGGATCGCGATGGAGTCCTCCACGCTGGGCTCGGCGACCATCACCTGCTGGAAGCGCCGCTCCAGCGCCGGGTCCTTCTCGATCCGCTCCCGGTACTCGTCGAGCGTCGTGGCGCCGACCATGCGGAGCTCGCCGCGGGCCAGCATGGGCTTGAGCATGTTGCCGGCGTCCATCGCGGAGTCGCCGCCCGCGCCCGTGCCGACGACGGTGTGCAGCTCGTCGATGAAGGTGATGATCCGGCCGTCGGAGTCCTTGATCTCCGCCAGGACGGTCTTCAGCCGCTCCTCGAACTCGCCGCGGTACTTCGCCCCCGCGACCATCGCCCCGAGGTCCAGCGCCACCAGCCGCTTGTCCTTCAGGGACTCGGGCACGTCGCCCTTGACGATCCGCTGGGCGAGGCCCTCGACGACGGCCGTCTTGCCGACGCCGGGCTCGCCGATGAGGACCGGGTTGTTCTTGGTGCGGCGCGACAGCACCTGCACGACGCGGCGGATCTCCTGGTCCCGGCCGATCACCGGGTCGAGGCGGCCCTCGCGCGCCGCCGCGGTGAAGTCCGTGCCGAACTTCTCCAGGGCCTTGTACTGGCCCTCGGGGTCGGGTGTGGTCACCCGGCGTCCTCCCCTCGCCTTCGAGAAGGCGTCTTGCAGCTTCCTGGCGTTGGCGCCCTGCCCGGACAGCACCTCGCCGGCCGCGCCGCCCTTCGCGGCGATGCCGATGAGCAGGTGCTCGGTGGACAGGTACTCGTCCCCGAGGTCGGCCGCCCTGCTCTGCGCGTCCGCGATCACGGCGAGCAGCTCGCGGTTGGGCTGCGGCGGCGCGACCGTGGAGCCGGTCACGCTGGGCAGGGACGCGAGCACGCGCTCGGCGCCTGAGCGGACGGAGGCCTGGTCGGCGTCGACGGCCGACAGCAGATCGATGATGTTCTCGTTCTCCTGCCCCTCGAGCAGGGCGAGGAGCAGGTGGGCGGGGGTCAGGTCGGGGTGCCCCTCCCGTACGGCCCGGTTGCCTGCCGCGTTGATCGCGTCACGGCTCCTGTTGGTCAGCTCGGCGTCCACGGTCGCTTCTCTCCTCCTTGACGAGCGCTCTCTGCCACATCTCCCAGTGCTGACTCAATCAGCGTACACAAACTTGAGTCTATTCCACTCAAGGTGAAGCCGGAGCTTTCCCGGGGCAGGAAGGGCGAGGAAGGAGTGCGCCTCCGCGCGGCGGCACGCGGAGGCGAGGCGGCGGTACGCCGGGCGGTGGCCATTTTCGGCCAGTGATCGAATCCGCCGGTACCCGAAGATTTCCGGGGAAAACAACAGCGGCGTCACCGTGTTCAGGTCACGGTGACGCCGCTGCGGGGGGAAGCACCTGAGCGATCTGTTACGACGGGGGAATCGCGTCAGGCACTGCGGGGGGTGGCGGAGATGGTTCTGAGGACCGAGGGTGGTGCCGCCACCTGGCGGTGGTCCCTCTGGTCCAGATTGACGAAGATCATTCCGTAACGGACGGCACACCGTACGGGCTGCGGCGCCCCCCGAGGCCGCCGCAGACACCGGTACGCCCGGACGTCACCGTCCTCGTCCCTCGTCACGACGACCGGTTCACCGAAGACGGTCACCATCAGCGAGTCGCCGCTGTGGGGGATGGCGGTGACCAGGTCGATGAAGTGCCAACCGGAGCGATAGGCCGTGGCCATCTCGCGGCGGAAGGAACGGTCGTCGGGTGGAGTGGTCACATCAGCTCTCCGGATTCAACTGCCGCGGGAGAGCCCGGCCAGTGCGAGTCGGCAGGACCCGCGATCACGACTGCCGGCCAGTGCGAGTCGGCAGGACCCGCGATCACGACCGCCGGCCAGTGGCTGTCCGCCCGATCGTCGCTCTTAGCTCCGGAGTGACCACTCATCGCTCCGAAGACCGCAACGGCGGAGAAGGCGGCCACAAGCACCGAGCGAAGCATTCTCTTACGCATAGTCGGCTTCGTCCTCACTTGAAAGTCTCCTTTTCCCCCGTCGGATAAGACGATGGCTCATTCCAGCACGTCATGGCCACAGGATCGATGCATCATGTTCCTGCATGTTCAGGACCCTGGGGGGTGGAGATTTCGTGGCAAATCAGACTAAGGCGACGCATCCCCATGCGGTGACCGAACTTTGTGAGGAAGGTGGCCGACTTTACGCGAACGCCCTCCGCCGGGGGAGGATCCGCCGGGCGGATGCCGAAAGTGCCCCCTGCCTCGTGGAGTTCGACCTTCTCCACCCGGATCCGGACGACACGGACTGGCTGTGCCCCGTACACCCGTCGGTCGCGCTGGCCGAGCGACTCCACCCGATCGAGCGGGAGATCACGGACCGCCGACGGCTGTCCATCCAACTTGCGGACCTCTTTGAGCCGTTCCTCGCGCTCAGCGCGCAGTCGGCGACGACCGACCACTCCATCACGGTGCTGGAGGGAGGCGCGCGGATCAACGCCGCGCTCAACGCGGCCACGGCCCAGTGCCACACCGAGATGCTCACCATCCAGCCGAGCGACGACCGCTTCTCCGAGCGCAGCCTCACCCAGGGCCTCGAGCGGGACCGGCCGCTGATCGAGCGCGGCGTGCGCATCCGGACCCTCTATCAGCACACTGCGCGCTACAGCCCCGAGAAGCTGGCCTACGTGGACCAGTTGTCGAAGGGGAAGGCCGAGTACCGCACCATCGACGAGGTGGTGGAACGGCTCATCGTGTGCGACGAGACCGTCGCCTTCATCCCCGCCCGGGACGATCAGCAAGTCGCTCTGGAACTCCGCCATCCGGGCCTCGTCCGTTACCTGATCAGGGTCTTCGAGTTCATGTGGGGCCGCTCGGTCCCCCTGAGCGCGGGCGCACCCTACGAGACCGCGCCCGGCGGTATCAACGACATCCAGCACTCCATAGCGAAGCTCCTCATCGAGGGCCACGTCGACGAGGCCATCGCCCGCCGCCTCGGAATGAACGTCCGTACCTGCCGGGCCCACATCGCCAAGCTCGCCGCCATCCTCGGCAGCGGCAGCCGCGCCCAGCTCGGTTATCTGATTGCCCAGTCGGGGATTCTGCAGCAGAAGCACTGAAGCCACAGGGAGGACCGGGGTGGGCCCGACACGTCATCCGGAGCACGGCCCGGAGGACCTGTGCCCGGCGGGCGCGGAGGTGTACGAACGCGCCCTGCGGAGCGGATGGGTGCGTGCGGGGGAGGCGGACGAGGCCCCCTGCCTCATCGACTTCGGTCTGCTGCACCCGGCGGTCGAGGATCTCGGTCGGCTGGAGCCCGTGGCGCCCGCCGCCGCCCTCCACCGACTACTGCGCGCCGCCGAGGAGCGCATCGCGGAGGAGCGACGGCGCGAGGACCGGCTGGCCCGGACCTTCGAGCCGCTGATGCGCATCGACGGCCGGCGCACCGGGGAGCCGGACACCTCGGCGCTCGTGATCCTCAGCGGTACCGCGCGGATCAACCAGGCCATCACCGAGGCCATGGCCGAGGCGAGCGAGGAAGTCCTGTGCGTACAGCCGCACTCCGGTCTCCTCGGCCGCAGGGGCGAGGCGGCACACGGAGTGGCGCTGGACCGCGATCAGGCGCTGCTGGACCGCGGCGGGCGTATTCGTACCCTCTATCAGCACACTCTGCGCCATGTCCCCGCGATACCCGCCTACCACGAGCAACTCACCGGTGATGTCCAAGCCCGCTCCCTCGACGAAGTCACCGACCGGCTCATCGTCGTCGACCGCAGAGTCGCCTTCGTCCCCGCCAACGCGGACGGCACTCTCGCTCTCGCGGTCCGCCACCCCGCCCTGGTCGGCTACTTCGCCACCGCCTTCGACCGTTTCTGGCGCCTGGCCACGCCCATGTACCCGCTGATAGTCCATCAGCCGTCGCCCGGAGGCGTCACCCGCCGCCAGCGCGCCATCGCCGCCCTCCTCGTCGAAGGGCACACCGACGCCGTCATCGCCGACCGCCTCGGCATGAACGTACGCACCGCCCGTGAGCACATCGCCAAGCTCGCCGCCACTCTCGGCAGCGGCAGCCGCGCCCAGTTGGGCTACCTCATCGGACAGTCGGGACTTCTTGACCCGGAACCGTGAACGGCCCCACGGCGGCGGTGCGCGGCGGCCCGTCGAGCCCCGCCTGGGCGATCTTCACGCCCAACTGCGTACGACTGGCGGCGCCCAGCGTCTCCGACAGCCGGGCGATGTGGGCCCGGCAGGTGCGGACGCTGATGCCCAGCCGCTCGGCGATCACCGCGTCCTGGTGGCCCTCGGCCAGCAGCGCCGCGATGGACCGCTCGCGGTGGGAGATGCCCTCGATGCCCGTGTCGGGCAGCGGAGCGGTCAGCGGGATCGCCAGCCGCCAGAACCGGTCGAAGACCGTTCCCAGGTACCCCACCAGCGCGGGATGGCGCAGTTCCAGCGCCATCGTGCAGTCGGCGTTCGCGGGCACGAAGGCGACCGTGCGGTCGAAGAGGATCAGCCGGTCGATCACCTCGTCCAGCGTGCGCGCCTCGACCGCGTCGCCCATCAATTCCAGGTAGTTGAGCAGCCCCTGGCCGTGCCGGGCCACATGCGTGTACAGGTCCCGCATGCGCACCCCGCGCCCGCGCAGCGCCAGCGCCCGGTGCAGCCCCTCGGACAGCTCGTGCTCGCGACGGATGCCGCCCGGCTGGACGGTCAGCACCTCGGTGGTGCACGCCTCGGTCGCCTCGTCCATGGCCGCCTGGATCCGGGACAGGCCGTCCAGGACCCGGATCGCCGTGCCCTCCACGGCCGCGGAGGGTACCCGCGCCCGGCGGCCGAGCCCGCCGTACCGCTCGACGGCGGCCACCACCGAGCCCACCCGCCGGTGGCTCTCACTGATCTCGTCGTACATCCCGCGCAGCAGCCGGGTCATGACCTCCTGCGGCGCGGTCGGCACCAGGAAGCCCATGTCGTCGGGGTCAGGGTGCAGCAGGGCGAGTTCGAGCAGGCAGGGCACCGGTTCGGCGAGCCGGCGCGGGACCCTGCCCCGCCGTACGGCCCGGGCGTACACGTGCTCTCCGGCCTCGCACAGTCGGTCGGCACCGTGTGGATGCTCCTCCGTCCCGTGCCCGGTCATGCCCCATCACACCCCCGGTCTCCGCGTCTTCCGCAGCGCAACTATGCGCGGAGCGTACCGGCTGTGCAACACGGCTCTTCCCCGCGCGATCCTCGAAAACCAGCGGTTTCGACCGGTGTGTACCGGGCCTGTTTTCGGCGGATCGCGGCGGGGCCGCGGCTGCTGTCGCACCCGAACGGGCCGGGCCCGCCCGGCAGTTACTTCACGAGGCCGATCGCCCTGCAGGACGCCAGGTACTTCGGGGTGCAGATGTCGTCCACCTTGTAGATCTTGTCGGTGACGACCGTGCCCTTGATGTTCTTCTGGGTCAGGGCCACCACGGAGACCAACTGGGCCGGAATGTTCTTGTGGGTGGGGCTGCTGACCCGGTCCCGGGTGAGGGAGTCGAACTGGATGTCCTTGCCCTGGACCTTGGCGACCGCCATCTGGGCGGCCGTCTCGGCCTCCGTCGGGTAGGACTTGTACACGCTCATGTACTGCTCGCCGGTCACGATCCGCTGCACGGCGTCGAGTTCGGCGTCCTGGCCGGTGATGACCGGCAGGTCGGTGAAGCCCTCGTCCTTGTAGGCCTTGATGACGCCCGCCGCCATGCCGTCGTTGGCGGAGTAGACGGCCGCGATGTTGTCCTTGCCGAGCTGGGCGAGTGCCTGCGCCATGTTCGCCTGGGCGTTCTCCGCCTTCCAGTCCTTGGTGTCGTAGGACTTGGCGATCGTGACCTTCCCGCTGAGCTGGGAGAGCGCGCCCTCCTTGAACTGCTTGGCGTTCGGGTCGGTGGGCGAGCCGTTCATCATGACGATCTTGTCGGATGGGCCGGCCTTGGAACCCAGCGCCTCGATCAGGGAGCGGCCCTGCACCTCCCCCACCAGTTCGTTGTCGAAGGAGATGTACGCGTCGATCGGGCCCTCGGAGAGCCGGTCGTAGGCGATGACCGGGATGCCCGCGTCCTTGGCCTTCTGCACCGTGTCGGCGATGGCGTGCGAGTCGACGGCGTCGAGCAGGATGACGTCGACCTTGTTGTCGATCATCCGCTGCATCTGGCCGGCCTGCCGGCTCGCGTCCGCCTCCGCGTTGGCGTACTCGACCTTGCCCTGCTTCCCGGTCAGCTCGGCGACCTTCTCCTTGATGATGGGGTAGTCGAACTTCTCGTACCGGGTGTTGTCCGTCTCCGGCAGCAGCAGGCCCACCGTCAGGTCGTTGCCCTTGGTCGGGCTCGCGTCACCAACGCTCCCCGACCCGTCGAGCGCCCCGCAGGCGGCGAGCGAGAAGGTCAGTGTGGGCGCGGCCACGGCTATGGCGATACGACGCATCAAGGTGCTCACTTCTGGTGCCTTCCGGACGAGGGCGCAGCATTGCGACCCAGGTGACTGAAAAGCCAACGCGGAGGCGCCCATCGGCGTCAAGCGGAACCACTTAACGAGATGGCAACGTAACGCTCCGCTGCGATGGTGAAGACTTCGCGGAGCCTTGCGGAATCATCTCCAAACTCCCTTTACGGGCGCGCACGCGAAAGACACGACGAGGGGCCGGGAGGCTGTACGGCCTCCCGGCCCCTCGTCGTCGTTCATGACCGAGTGCGTGTCAGTCCGGCTGCTGCCGCTTCGGCCGCCACACCACCAGCGCGCTGCTCTGCTGGACCTCCTGATACGGGACCAGGTCCCGGCGGTAGGAGGCGTGGACGGCCGCCTCGCGCTGCCGCATCGCGGCCGCCGCGCCGTCCAGCGCCGCCTGGAGCTCCGCGATCCGGGACTGGAGCGCCGCGACTTGGTTCTCCAGTTCGATGATGCGCTTGATTCCAGCCAGGTTGATGCCCTCGTCCTGCGACAACTGCTGCACCTGGCGGAGCAGTTCGATGTCGCGGGCCGAGTAGCGGCGCCCGCGCCCGGCGGTGCGGTCGGGGGACACCAGGCCCAGCCGGTCGTACTGACGGAGTGTCTGCGGGTGCAGTCCGGACAGCTGGGCGGCCACCGAGATGACGTACACCGGTGTGTCTTCCGTCAGTTCGTACGGGTTGCGGCGGCGGCCGTCCATCTCACTCATGCTCCCTTCGCGGCCTCGAACAGCTCGGCCCGCGGGTCCTCGCCCGCGGAGGCCTCGCGATACGCCTGCAGCGCGTCACGAGCCTTCCCCGACAGGTCCTTCGGGACACTCACCTCCACGGTGACCAGCAGGTCCCCGTGGCTGCCGTCCTTGCGGACCGCGCCCTTGCCGCGGGCCCGCATCGTACGCCCGTTCGGAGTGCCCGGGGGCAGCTTCAGCGTCACCGGCGGACCGCCCAGGGTGGGCACGCGGACCTCGCCGCCGAGGGCCGCCTCGGCGAACGTGACCGGCACGGTGACGGTGAGGTTGTCGCCCCGCCGGCCGAAGACCGGGTGCTCCCCGACGTGCACCACCACGTACAGGTCGCCCGCGGGTCCGCCGCGCTCGCCCGGGGCGCCCTTGCCGCGCAGCCGGATGCGCTGGCCGTCGCTGACCCCGGCCGGGATGCGGACCTGCATCGTGCGGGACGACTTGGCCCGCCCGGAGCCCACGCAGACCTCGCAGGGGTTCTCCGCGATGAGCCCGCGGCCCTTGCAGTCCGGGCACGGGTCCGTCAGCGAGAACCCGCCGCCGGAGCCGCGCGCCACCTGCCCGGTGCCGACGCAGGTCGGGCACACCCGCGGGGTGCCGTTCTTGTCGCCGGTGCCCGAACAGGCCTTGCACGGCTGCTGGCTGGACATGCGCAGCGGCACCGTGGCGCCCTCGATGGCCTCCGTGAAGCTCAGCGTGACCTCGGACTCGATGTCCTGGCCGCGCCGGGGCTGGGCGCGCGTGGTGCCCGCCCCGCCCCGGTTGAACAGGCCCCCGAAGACGTCACCGATCCCGCCGCCGAAGCCGCCGCTCCCGCCGCCGCCCTGGGCGCCTCCGAAGAGGTCGCCCAGGTCGAAGTTGAAGGAGCCGCCGCCGGCGCCCGGCCCGGGGCGGAAGCCGCCGTTGCCGAACAGGGCGCGGGCCTCGTCGTACTCCTTGCGCTTCTTGGCGTCGCCGAGCACGTCGTTCGCCTCGGAGATCTCCTTGAAGCGCTCCTCGGCCTTGGCGTTGCCCTTGTTGGCGTCCGGGTGGAACTCGCGGGCGAGCTTCCGGTACGCCTTCTTGATCTCGGCCTCGGTGGCGTCCTTGGGGACGCCGAGGACCTTGTAGTAGTCCTTCTCGATGAAGTCCTTGGTGCTCATCCCCGACGTCCCTCCTCTCGTGCGTCGTCCGTTATCGCGTCAGCCCTCCTCCGGGCCACCGTTCTCCTCGTCCTCGCCCTGCTCGGCTGCCGGGGCCGCGTCGGACTCCTCGGCCGGCTTGACCGTCTGCGCGCCGGGCTGGGGCTCGGCCACCGCCACCCGCGCGGGGCGGATGGTGCGCTCGCCGATCCGATACCCGGGCTGCAGAACCGCCACGCACGTCGTCTCCGTGACGTCCGGTGCGTAGGAGTGCATCAGGGCCTCGTGGATCGTCGGGTCGAAGGACTCGCCCTCCTTGCCGAACTGCTGCAGCCCGAGCTTGGCCACCACGGTCTCCAGCGACTCGGCGACGGACTTGAAACCGCCCACCAGTTCGCCGTGGTCGCGGGCGCGCCCGATGTCGTCGAGCACGGGCAGGAGCTCGGACAGGATGTTCGCGACAGCGACCTCCCGTACCGCGATCCGGTCCCGGTCGACGCGGCGCCGGTAGTTCTGGTACTCGGCCTGGAGCCGTTGCAGGTCCGCCGTGCGTTCGCCGAGCGCCTTGCGCACCTGGTCGAGCTGCGCCGTCAGCGCGGCCGACTGGTCCGCTTCACCGGCCGGGGCCGCGCCCTTGTCCTGGGCGGCGGCCTGCGCGGCGTCCTCCGAGGCGCCGGAGGCGGCGTCGGACTGAGGCGGAGGCTGCGGCTGATGCTCCTCGAAGCCGGGGGTCTCCTCCGTCACGCCGCACCGTCCTTGCGCTCGTCGTCGACGATCTCGGCGTCCACGACGTCGTCGTCGGCCCTGGCCTGGCCCGCACCGGCGTCACCGGCACCGCCCGCGGCCTGCGCGGCCTGGGCGTCGGCGTACATGGCCTGGCCGAGCTTCTGGGAGACGGCGGCGACCTTCTCCGTGGCCGTACGAATCGCGGCGGTGTCCTCGCCCTTGAGCGTCTCCTTCAGCTCGGCGACGGCGGACTCCACCTCGGTCTTGATCTCGCCGGGGACCTTGTCCTCGTTGTCCTTGAGGAACTTCTCGGTCTGGTAGACGAGCTGCTCGCCCTGGTTGCGGACCTCGGCGGCCTCGCGGCGCCTGTGGTCCTCCTCCGCGTAGCGCTCGGCCTCCTCGCGCATGCGGTCGACCTCGTCCTTCGGGAGCGAGGAGCCGCCGGTGACGGTCATCTTCTGCTCCTTGCCGGTGCCGAGGTCCTTCGCCGTGACGTGCATGATGCCGTTGGCGTCGATGTCGAAGGACACCTCGATCTGCGGGACGCCGCGGGGCGCCGGCGGCAGACCGGTCAGCTCGAACATGCCGAGCTTCTTGTTGTACGCGGCGATCTCGCGCTCGCCCTGGTAGACCTGGATCTGCACCGACGGCTGGTTGTCCTCGGCCGTGGTGAAGATCTCCGAGCGCTTGGTCGGGATCGTGGTGTTGCGCTCGATCAGCTTGGTCATGATGCCGCCCTTGGTCTCGATGCCGAGGGACAGCGGGGTGACGTCGAGCAGCAGGACGTCCTTGACCTCGCCCTTGAGGACACCGGCCTGGAGCGAGGCGCCGATGGCGACGACCTCGTCCGGGTTCACGCCCTTGTTGGCCTCCTTGCCGCCGGTCAGCTCCTTGACGAGCTCGGCGACCGCGGGCATACGGGTGGAACCACCGACGAGCACGATGTGGTCGATGTCGCTGACGGAGACGCCGGCGTCCTTGATGACGTTGTGGAACGGCGTCTTGCAGCGCTCCAGCAGGTCGGCCGTGAGCTGCTGGAACTGGGCGCGGGTGAGCTTCTCGTCCAGGTGCAGCGGGCCCTCGGCGGACGCGGTGATGTAGGGCAGGTTGATCGAGGTCTCGGTGGACGAGGACAGCTCGATCTTGGCCTTCTCCGCCGCCTCACGCAGACGCTGGAGGGCCATCTTGTCCTTGGACAGGTCCACGCCGTGACCGGCCTGGAACTGCTTGACCAGGTAGTCGACGACACGCTGGTCCCAGTCGTCACCACCGAGGTGGTTGTCTCCGTTGGTGGCCTTCACCTCGACGACACCGTCGCCGATCTCCAGCAGCGAGACGTCGAACGTACCGCCACCGAGGTCGAAGACGAGGATCATCTGCTCGTCCTTGTCGAGGCCGTACGCCAGGGCGGCGGCCGTCGGCTCGTTGACGATGCGCAGCACGTTCAGACCGGCGATCTCGCCGGCCTCCTTGGTGGCCTGGCGCTCGGCGTCGTTGAAGTACGCCGGGACGGTGATGACCGCGTCGGTGACCTTCTCGCCCAGGTAGGCCTCGGCGTCCCGCTTCAGCTTCTGCAGCACGAAGGCGCTGATCTGCTGCGGGTTGAAGTCCTTGCCGTCGAGGTTGATCTTCCAGTCGGTGCCCATGTGGCGCTTGACCGACCGGATGGTCCTGTCGACGTTGGTGACGGCCTGGCGCTTGGCCACCTCACCGACCAGCACCTCGCCGTTCTTGGCGAAGGCGACGACGGACGGCGTGGTCCTGGCGCCCTCGGCGTTGGTGATGACGGTGGGCTCGCCGCCTTCGAGAACGCTGACGACGGAGTTAGTCGTGCCCAGGTCGATGCCGACCGCACGTGCCATGGTGAATTCCTCCAGCTGACTTGAGTGGAACGGACTCAAGTGTGCCCGAGGCTCCTCGCCGGGTCAACAGACCTGAGCCCACCCGACTCAAGACTTATCCATCCCTTATGCGCAAGGGAGCTCTGACCTGCGGCGATGTGGATTGCCGGGGCGGAGGGGGCGGATATTCAAGTCGACGACGGGGGGTCTGCACCCCGGCTGCACCGGGTCCGCCGGCCTCCGCGTCGTACGGGGCCCCCGCACCGGACTGCCGCTGGCCGCGGAGGACGGCCCAGAAGGGCTCGCCCCGCGCGCGCGAGCCGGGGGCGCCGGCACGCGCGCGTGGCGGCACCGCACCGGACGCCTCGCCGCGCGGGCGCGTGGCACTCCCGGCGGCGGGAAGGGCCCGGGCCGTGCGTTCCTCGGGCCGTCCCCGGGTGCCGGGCACCCGGGTCTGCCCCCGGCTCCCGGGAAGCCGGGACTGTTCCCGCGTGCCGGGCACCCGGGACTGGGTCCGCGTACCCGGGACCGGGAACTGCGCACGGGCGCCGTTGAGTTCGGTCGGGCGCCGCGACGCGTACGCCGGCACCCGCAGCAGTCCGAGGACGGCCACCAGGGCAGCCCCGGCCACCCACGCCACGGCCCGCGGTCCGGCCCAGCCCGTGTGCACCAGCACCCCGACCAGGACCGCGCCGAAGGTGCCGAGGCCGAGCAGGACGGTCGCGCCGGGCGGGGTGGGCCCGAGCCGGCGTAGCCGGTGCGCGAGATGGTCCGGGCCGCGGCGCAGCAGGGGACGCCCGGCCAGCTTCCGCGACACCAGGACCAGGACGGCGTCGGCGCTCGCCGTGGCGGTGAGCGCGAACAGCACCGCCACGGTGGAGACCGTGTCGTACCCGGTTCGGGTGAGCAGGGCCGCGGAGGCGAGCACGAAGCCGGTGAACAGCGAGCCGCCGGACCCGAACGCGACCCGCGCCGGATGCCAGTTGTGCATCAGGAAGCCGGTGAGGGCGGCGGCCAGCACGCTCAGCAGCACCGCGAGGTCGTCCATCACCTCGGCCGCCGCGCACGCGCCCACCCCGAACGCGGTGAGCACCCCCACCGTGCCCGCGAGGCCGTCCGCGTGATCGAGCCCCCGGAAGGCGGCGGCCACACAGGCGATCCAGGCCACGGCGGCGACCCCGGCCACCGGCCCGGTCTCGTCGTACGGCACCACGCAGGCCGCCGCGAGGGCTGTACCGACAAGGAGGAACGGTGTCTTCAGCCGCCACACGTCCGCGGCGGTCCCGAGCAGGGCGACCGCGGCGCCCGCGGCGAGCAGCCTGCCCACCCCGTCACCCAGCGGGGCGGTGCCGGTCCAGCCACCGGCCGCGGCGACCAGGCAGGTGCTGAGCACCACGGCCAGGCCGCCGAGCAGCGGCAAGGGGCGTGAGCGCCTCCTGCGGTCGACGAGGCCCAGCCGTAGCGCGAGCACTCGGAGCAGCGCCGAGAGCAGGGCGGCGAGGAGGAGAGCGGTGATGGCGGTGGCGATCCCGTAGAGCACGGTTCTTAAATTAGGGGTATATGGGGCGATCGGGTGCGAATAACACGATCGGCACGCAACCGGATCCCCTGGGGACCCTCCGGTACCCCCGGACGGCCCCCCACGAGGGCTCTCAGCGACCCAGATCACCCCGCGCCCGGCTGCATTGCGACAGAAGATGGGGGTAGTCTCAGACGGACTACATAAGTTACCGCTCAGTAATCTCGAGGCCGCCTCAGGAGCCCCCATGCAACTCGCCGCGATCATCGTGTCGCTGGTCCTGACCGTGGTCGGCGTCGCCCTGCTCGCCCGTGCCATCGGCCAGTTCGTCCGGTACTTCAAGCTGGGCCAGCCCGTACCCGCCGGCGCCCGTACCGACAACCCCTACCAGCGCAGCGTGACCCTGGTGAAGGAGTTCCTCGGCCACACCCGGATGAACCGCTGGGGCATCGTGGGCGTCGCCCACTGGTTCGTGGCCATCGGCTTCCTGACGCTGCCGCCCACCCTCGCGCAGGCCTTCGGCCAGTTGTTCCGGGCCGACTGGACACTGCCGGTCATCGGCGACTTCCTGCCGTTCGAGATGTACATCGAGTTCATCGGCGTGATGACCGTCCTCGGCATCGCCGTGCTGATCGCGATCCGGCTGCTGAGCCTGCCGTCCCGGCCCGGCCGCAAGTCCCGCTTCGCGGGCTCCAAGGCCGGCCAGGCGTACTTCGTCGAGTACGTCATCCTCACCATCGGCCTCGCGATCTACGTCCTGCGCGGTCTCGAGGGCGCGCTGCACCACGTGGGGCACTACGAGGCCGGGTACTTCGCCTCGTACCCGCTGGTGCTCGCCTTCAAGGGCCTGTCGGCCGGCACCCTGCAGAACCTGGTCTACCTGACCGCGATGATCAAGATCGGCACGTCCTTCGTGTGGATGATCGTGGTCTCCCTGACCACCAACATGGGTGTGGCCTGGCACCGCTTCCTGGCCTTCCCGAACATCTGGTTCAAGCGCGAGGCCGAGGGCGGTACGGCCCTGGGCGCCCTGCAGCCGATGACCTCCGGCGGCAAGCCGATCGACTTCACCGACCCCGGCGACGACGACGTCTTCGGCGTCTCCCAGGTCGAGCAGTTCTCCTGGAAGGGCCTGCTGGACTTCTCCACCTGCACCGAGTGCGGCCGCTGCCAGTCGCAGTGCCCGGCCTGGAACACCGGCAAGCCGCTCTCCCCCAAGCTGCTGATCATGTCGCTGCGCGACCACGCGCACGCCAAGGCCCCCTACCTGCTGGCCGGCGGCGGCAAGACCATGGAGGGCGAGGAGAAGGCGAGCGAGGAGCAGCTGGCGGGCGTGCCCGCCTCCGCCCTGGCCGAGGCCGAGCGCCCGCTGATCGGCACGGCCGAGGCGAACGGCGTCATCGACCCGGACGTGCTGTGGTCCTGCACCACCTGCGGCGCCTGCGTCGAGCAGTGCCCCGTCGACATCGAGCACATCGACCACATCGTCGACATGCGCCGCTACCAGGTCATGATCGAGTCCTCGTTCCCGTCCGAGGCGGGCACGATGCTCAAGAACCTGGAGAAGAAGGGCAACCCCTGGGGCCTGGCCAAGAAGCAGCGCCTGGAGTGGACCAAGGAGGTCGACTTCGAGGTCCCGGTCGTCGGCAAGGACATCGAGGACCTCTCCGAGGTCGAGTACCTGTACTGGGTCGGCTGCGCCGGCGCCCTGGAGGACCGCGCCAAGAAGACCACCAAGGCCTTCGCCGAGCTGCTGCACATCGCGGGCGTGAAGTTCGCGATCATGGGGGGCGACGAGAGGTGCACCGGTGACTCCGCCCGCCGCCTGGGCAACGAGCCCCTGTTCCAGGAACTCGGCATGGAGAACGTCGCCGCGCTGAACATGGCCTTCGGCGAGGAGACGGACGACGAGGGCAACGTCACCCCCGAGTCCAGGAAGCCGAAGTCGGCGAAGAAGATCGTCGCCACCTGCCCCCACTGCCTCAACACGCTCGGCAACGAGTACCCGCAGCTCGGCGGCGACTACGAGGTCGTCCACCACACCCAGCTGCTCCAGCACCTGGTGGACGAGGGCAAGCTGGTCCCGGTCACCCCGGTCGAGGGCATCATCACGTACCACGACCCCTGCTACCTGGGCCGCCACAACAAGATCTACACGCCTCCGCGCGAGATCATCGGCAAGGTCCCGGGCCTCAGGAACGAGGAGATGCACCGCCACAAGGAGCGCGGCTTCTGCTGCGGCGCCGGCGGCGCCCGAATGTGGATGGAGGAGCGGATCGGCAAGCGCATCAACGAGGAGCGCGTCGACGAGGCCCTCTCCCTCAACCCGGACATCGTCTCCACGGCCTGCCCGTTCTGCCTGGTCATGCTCACCGACTCGGTCAACGGCAAGAAGAACGACGGGAAGGCCAAGGAGTCCGTCCAGGTCGTGGACGTCGCCCAGCTCCTGCTGGACTCCGTCAGGACGCCGGTCGACCCGGCGGGCGAGGCGGCCGACGAGACCGAGCCGGAGCCCGAGCCGGTGAAGTAGCCGGTCGGACCAGGTTCTGGCGGGCGGCCCGGCCGTCCGACGTCCGACGCCCCCGTGTCCGTATGGGCACGGGGGCGTCGCCGTGTTCACGGGAGCGGTCTGCGGGGGTGTCTCCGGGAGGGCTGCGCGCCCGGGCTACGCGCTCTTGGGCGCGGCCTGCTGCACGACCTCGAACGACCACAGTGTGGAACCGGAGGCCGCGGGCTTCGGCCGCTCCCCTCCCTCGCCCGCGCCGGCGCCCTGGTGCGCGGACTTCATCGGCCCCTCCATCCAGGCCTGGAACGACTCCTCGTCACGCCAGCGCGTGTAGACGAGGTAGGTGTCGGTGCCCTCGACAGGGCGCAGGAGCTCGAACCACTCGAACCCGTCCGAGTTCTCGACCGCGTGCGCCCGGGAGGCGAACCGCTTCTCCAGCGTCTCGCGCTGCTCGGCGGGCACGGTCAATACGTTGATCTTGACTACGCTCATGGTCCCATCCTGCCCGGTGGTCCCCGGACCGCCACTCAGCGCCTCGCGAGCCGGGAAGCGGTGCCTGCGGGCATCCCGGGAACGCCCCTGAGAAGCGCCCGGAACGCCCCTTAGGGGATGTCACAGCTCGGACCCAAAGCCCTGCCGGAACACCCGGGCCCCGCACGCGATTCGGCGGGCTCGGGTACGTTCGATGACGTGGCTGGATTCAGGAGCGGACGCGGCGGCCGGAACGACCGGGCCCCGCAGGCGCGGACCCAACGACCTCCGTACGGGCAGCAGGCACCCCAGGCCCCCTCGTACGGCTATCCCCCGGCGCAGCAGCCGTACCCGCAGCAGCGGCCGCCGTACGGAGGCGGGGGTGCCCAGTGGCCCCAGGCCGACGGCGGTGGCTACGGCGAGCCGGAGTACTTCGGCGGCGGGCACCCGCAGGGCGGCCCCGACCCGTACGCGGCCGACCACCCCGGCCACACCCAGGCCTTCGCGGTCGGCGAGGACCCCTACAACCAGAGCGGGACCTACCGCGCGGGCTCCGCGCCGGCCGGCCCGATAGGCCCCCGACTGCACTGGACGGACCTGCTGCGGGGCATAGTCCTGTCCCCCAACCAGACCTTCCTCCAGATGCGCGACTACACGATGTGGGGCCCCGCCCTCATCGTGACGTTCCTCTACGGGCTGCTCGCGGTCTTCGGCTTCGACGGCGCCCGTGAGGAGGCCATCAACGCCACCCTCACCAACGCGATCCCGATCGTCCTGATCACCGCCGTGGCGCTGGTGATCAGCGCCTTCGTCCTCGGTGTGGTCACCCACACCCTGGCCCGCCAGCTCGGTGGCGACGGGGCCTGGCAGCCCACGGTCGGCCTGTCCATGCTGATCATGTCGGTCACGGACGCGCCGCGTCTGCTCGTCGCGATGTTCCTCGGCGGTGACGCGGGCTTCGTCCAGCTGCTCGGCTGGGCCACGTGGGTCGCGTGCGGCGCCCTGCTGACCCTCATGGTCAGCCGCTCCCACGACCTGCCCTGGCCCAAGGCCCTGGGCGCCTCGGCGATCCAGCTCATCGCCCTGCTGTCGATCGTGAAGCTCGGTACGTTCTAGCATTCCGGCCTTCCAGCAGCCCACCAGCACACAAGGGGCCCGGCGATGCGCCGGGCCCCTTGCTCGTCTCTGCTGGTCTTCGCTCGTCTCTGCTGGTCTTCGCTCGTCTTCGCTCGACTCAGCCCGTCAGAGCTTGCCGCCGATCTCACACGCCCGGCACGGCGGCTGCCCACAGGTGCACTGCATGACGGCCTCGACGACGCCTCGGTCGTGGTAGAGGCACTGGTCCTTGCAGGTGTGGCGCGGTATGAACCCCGCCGGGATCTCGCCGGGCCACGGCTCGTGGCCGTCCCGGCAGCGGGCGAACCGCTCGGGGTCGGTGGCGTGCAGGTCCTGCATGGTCGACCGTGCCTTGTCCTCCAGCTCCCGCACCCGCTCCACCAGGCTCTTCAGCTCGGTGGCGATACCGGCGTACTGGTCCGTGCCGGTCCTGACGTGTGCGGCCCGCAGGGCCATCGCCGCGTTGCCCAAAAACCTGCCGGCGTCCTGGAGGTCGGTCACGTGATGCAACTGAATGCCGTTCACGCCTCGTACCCACACGGCGTCCATGTTGCTCACCGATCCGCCCTCCTTGGTTTTCTGCGAGACACTATGCGAGGCACCGATGCCTCCGCACAAGGGAAAATCAATCTATTTACCGAAGCTAAAGGTCTCGGTTGCAACCGTCCAGCAAAATTCGGAGTGAGTCGGCTCACAGCGGGCTTCGAGGCCGCAGCGGACACGGCATGTCCAAGGTCCATTACTCCCGCACGTTTTGGATCTTCTCGCGGTACCACGCGGCATCCGACTGATCAACGCGGTCGCTCGGTTCAGCCGACTTCCGGCGGTCCTTGGCGCACGTCGCCGGCCGTGCCGGAGCAAGAGAGCGGCGGGCGACCCGCCCCGACTTGACACGCCCATTGACGAGACGTCTCCTTGAAGAGAGGAAACATCCGCGGCACACGCTTTTCCAGGCGCGCCGCCAATCGTTTCGTAAGCGTCGGCGATTTCCGGAGCGATAATGGCCACTTACGAATATCTGTGCAGCCAGTGCGGCCCTTTCGATGTGAAACTGACGATCGGAACGGCCCCCAGGACGCATGGCTGCCCTGTCTGCACGAACGCTGCGCGGCGCGTGTACTCCGCGCCCGGCCTGTCATCGGTTTCGCCCGTGTCCGCCGCCCTCCGCGAACGGGAGGAGCAGGCCCGTGAGGCCCCGGCAGTGGTTTCCGAAGTGCCCTCGCGCACAAGGCCGGAACGGCGACCGCACCCCGCGCTCTCGCGGCTGCCGCGCCCCTGACTTGTCTCTATCCCCCTCCGGGTCAGGAGGTGCGTCATCGTGGGGAATGTGGGACTGCTCTTTGTCGGTGCGGTGCTCTTCATCAATGGGCTGCTGCTTCTCGGCAAGGTCGATGCCCGGTCAGGAGCAGTGTTCAATCTTTTCGTAGGCACACTGCAGGTACTGACGCCGACCTATCTCATCTTCACCGCCGGCGACGACCCCAAGAAGATCCTGGCGGCATCCGGCCTCTACCTGTTCGGATTCACCTACCTGTATGTGGGTATAGGCCTTCTCGCCAACCTCGACACCACCGGGGTCGGCTACTACTCATTGTTTGTGGCAATTGCCGCGCTGGGATATTCGTACGTCAATTTCCGGCTCCTGAAGGACTATCCCTTCGGAGTAATCTGGCTCTACTGGGCTCTGCTGTGGCTCCTGTTCTTCCTGCTGCTCGGTCTCAAGAAGGAGCACCTCACGACCTATACGGGCTGGATCACCGCGATCGAGGGCTGGGTCACCGGTGTCATTCCCGCGGGGCTGCTGCTCTCCGGCTACTGGAAGCACCCCACCGAGACCGCCATCGCCCTGGGGGTGTTCGGCGTGCTGATGTTCGTGGGGCTGTGGCCGCGCACCCATCAGTCCCCTCAGCCGGCCCAAGCCGCTCCGCCGGCCAGCGGTACGGGCCCTCCAACGTCACCGGATCACAAGTGAGGAGCTGTCATGCCCGAAATCATCTTCAGTGTGGACCAAAGCAAGTCGATGCGTGAGCAGGACGTTCCCGGTCACAACAGGTGGCACCCCGACATTCCCAACGTCACCATGGTGAAGCCGGGAGCGGAGTTCCGGATCGAGTGCCGCGACTGGACCGACTGCCAGATCGGCGACAACGACTCCGCCAACGACGTGCGCGACATCGACCTGACCATCCCCCACATGCTCAGCGGGCCGATAGGCGTGGAGGGCGCCGAACCCGGCGACCTGCTCGTCGTCGACATCCTCGACCTCGGTCCCGTGCCGCAGCAGAGCGGGGACGCGGCGGGCCAGGGCTGGGGCTACACCGGCATCTTCGCCAAGGCCAACGGCGGAGGCTTCCTGACCGACTACTTCCCGGACTCCTACAAGGCCATCTGGAACTTCCACGGCCAGCAGGCGGTCTCCCGTCACCTGCCCGGCATCCGCTACACCGGGATCACCCACCCCGGACTGTTCGGAACGGCCCCGTCCGCCGAGATGCTCGGCCGCTGGAACGCCCGTGAGAAGGCGCTGATCGACACCGACCCGAACCGGGTTCCGCCCCTCGCCATCCCTCCGGACGCCACCCACGCGCTCGCCGGAACGGCCACCGGAGACATCGCCACCCGCATCGCCGAGGAAGGCGCACGCACGGTGCCGGCCCGTGAGAACGGCGGCAACCAGGACATCAAGAACATGACCCGTGGTTCGCGGGCCTTCTTCCCCGTGTACGTCAAGGACGCCAAGCTCTCCGCGGGCGACCTGCACTTCAGCCAGGGCGACGGAGAGATCAGCTTCTGCGGCGCCATCGAGATGGGCGGCTTCATCGACTTCCATGTCGACCTGATCAAGGGCGGCATGGAGAAGTACGGCATCACCACCAACCCGGTGTTCATGCCCGGTAACGTCGAGCCGCGCTACACGGAGTTCATCAGCTTCATCGGGGTCTCCGTCGACCACGACACGGACACCAACTTCTACATGGACGCGACGCTGGCGTACCGGCGGGCCTGCCTCAACGCCGTCGAGTACTTCAAGCGGTTCGGCTACAGCGGCGAACAGGCCTACCTGCTGCTCGGCTCCGCGCCCATAGAGGGACGCATCAGCGGCATCGTGGACATCCCCAACGCCTGCTGCTCGCTGTACGTCCCCACCGCCATGTTCGACTTCGACGTCCGGCCCTCCGCCGCCGGCCCGACGAAGGCCGACCGCGGCCAGGCCGCGCTGACCAGCACCTGACCACCACCTGACCGGACCAGGCACAGGTACGGCCTCGCAGCGGCAGACGCTGCGGGGCCGTACGGCGTTCGACGCTGCCGCGGGGCCTCTCGCTACAGGGCGTCCTTCGAGGGCGTGATCGGCGTGCCGGCCTTGCGGCACGGGGGCAGCACGGACCAGGCTGACTTAACTGGATGACAGTAGTAACCTGACCCCTGCTCAGGAGGTAGGGGAGGGCCGAACGTGGCACGCAGGGTGGGGATCTACACCCGCATCTCGCGGGACGACGAAGGCGAAGCGCTCGGTGTCGGGCGACAGCAACAGGACTGCGAGCGTCTAGCAGATCTCCGATCCTGGCAGGCCGTGAAGGTCTACGAGGACAACGACGTATCCGCGTTCAAGCGCAACGTCGTGCGCGAAGAGTTCGAGCTGATGTTGAAGGATCTCCGCGCCGGCCTCATCGACGGCATCGTGGCGTACGACCTTGACCGACTGACTCGACAGCCACGCGACCTTGAACGCCTCATCGAGATCTACGACGAGCGTCCACGGCTGGAGTTCGCCACCATCACGAACGACATCAACCTCGGGACGCCGGACGGCCGCACCATGGCGCGCATCATGGTCGCGTTCGCCAACAAGTCGTCACACGACGCCTCACGCCGTATCAAGCGCAAGCACTTGGAGTTGGCCCAGCAGGGCAAGGACAGCGGCGGGCCAGCACCGTACGGATGGAGAAAGGACGATCGCACGAAGGTCGACCCGGAGGCGGCCAAGGCGATCCGCGAGGCACAGCGCGAGATCCTTGCCGGCGTCCGCATCGGCACCATTCGCACCCGGTGGCAGGAGCAGGGCTTGGGTAACCCTCGGGAAGGCACCAAGCGGATGGCTCACCACGGGGTCGAGCAAATCCTGACCAATCCCAGGCTCGTCGGCTACCGGACCTACCACGGCGAGATCCTTTACGGCGACGACGGCCAGCCCGTCATGGGCGAGTGGGAAACAATCAACACTCTCGAAGATTGGGAAGCAGTGTGCGCCGCCGTCGCTGAGCGGAAGCAGAAGCACCCTGGCAGGTCGCTCGCTCGTAAGTATCTGCTCTCAGGGGTCGCTCGTTGCGGCCTGTGCAAGGCGAAGATCCGGGGCCAGGTCAACCAACGCTGGAAGCCAGGGTCAAAGGCGGCGAAGTTCAGTTATCAGTGCTCGGTGGTGAATGGTGGCTGCGGCAAAGTCGCCCGCATCGGCGAACCCGTTGACCGGCTGATAGCTCAACTCGTGCTTGAGGAGCAGCGCTCACGAGCGTTGGTGACGGCTGCCCCGGCCGACCAACGTTGGCCGCGAGAGCCCGACTTGGAGCAAGTCAACGAAGACATCGCCCAACTGGTCGAGGCCGAGAGGACGAAACAGATCACCGTTTCCACTCTCCTGCAGCTCTTGCCCGCCAAAGAGCGCTTGCGCGACGAGCTGAAGTTGGAGCGCGCCCGTTTCTACAAGGAACAGAGGCAGGCGGAGACCAAGGGCGATGCGGCGAACCTGACGGTTGACGAGTTCTTCGGTCTGCCGATCGAGCGCCAACAGGAAATCACCTTGCACAGCCTGTCGGCCGTGATCATTCACCCGGCAGGGCGGGGACGGCGCATTTTCGACCCCGGCCTGATCGAGCCGGTGTGGCGATAATTTGAGCCTCTACCTCTCAGTACGCGACTTTTTGAGAACTAGGCCAATCACGCCAGAAATGACGGCAACGGCCACCACAGGGACAGCAATGAGCAGCGCCACTCCATGTCGGACATCCAGGATGTTGATAACGCCAGACACGACAGCCGCGGCTACGGAAGCCCCTGAACTCACCACAGACAAAACTAGCACCGCCCTGCTCTGGCCGCGAGGTTCCCTAGGCTCCATACGTCTTCACTCCCGCGACGACCGAGGAGAACAAGAAAGCCATGCCAGCTAGATCCAGGCCGACAATATGCTTCCACCCTTTTATGTTTCCGCTCGCGTCATAACAAAGATCACGAACAAAGTTGGGCAGCATCCCGACACCGAGAATTCCGACAATCAGAGCAATACTGACCGTCATTGGCTCAACAGGCTTATGCTTCAAGGATGCGTCGATCAAAGAATAACAAAGGGCAACGGCAGAAGTGACGGTCCAGTCAATATAGAAGACCCAATCGTCCTTTTTCAGCCCATGGCTACTCGCCGTCTTACGCGTGACCCATTTCCAATAGGTCTGGATCGCAGCTACGAGGAGAGCCAAAGCTCCCGTCAAGATCCAAGTGGCCAACCCCAAGTCCCCCACACAAGCAGCATCGTTGCTGCGCCTAGGGTGTCAGACGTTCCATCAGCCCGCACCCCTTTCACTGAGCGTTTTCAGCGTGGCCACCGGTCGGGTGACGCCGGTGAGGTCGAGGTGAGGGCCGCAACGTACAAAGCCCCCGGGCCGTTGGGGGAGGTGTTCGAAGTCTCAACCCATCGGCACAGGAGCCCTGTTGGTTCCCTATCCTGCCGCACTCGACCTCCCGCATGCCCTCGTCGAGTGGGTCACGATGCTCATCGTGACCCGTGAGGGTGACCGACGGTGCAAACTCCCGCCGCACCAGCGGGCGCTCGTCGCTCTGGTGTACCTACGCCGCCACGACACCCTTACCCGGCTCGCATCCGGCTTCGGGATATCCGTCGGCACCGCCCACGCGTATGTCACCGCCGTGACCGCCCTGCTCGCCGAACGGGCCCCGGGCCTGATCAAGACTCTGCGCGAACATGATCCGGAGTTCGTCCTGCTGGACGGGACCCTCGCCGAGTGCGACCGCGTCGGCGACAGCCGAGCCGACTACTCGGCCAAGCATCGCCGGCACGGCGTGAACGTCCAGGTCGTCACCGACCCCGCCGGTGAGGTCCTGTGGATCTCGCCCGCGCTGCCGGGCCGCACCCACGACCTGACCGCAGCCCGCACCCACCGCATCATCCGGATCTGCGAACGCCAGGGTGTCCCGATCCTCGCCGACCGGGCCTACCAAGGTGCCGGCCCCTGGGTCACCACCGGACTCAAACGGCCACCGGGTGGTGAACTCACCCACACCCAGCGCACCGTCAACCGGGCCCTGGCCGCGGCGAGAGCACCAGTCGAACGCGGCATGGCACGGCTGAAGTCCTGGCAGATCTTCCGCAGGTCCCGGATCAGCCCCAACCGCATGACCGTCATCACCAAAGCTGTCCTCGCCCTGGAGAGACAACGCTGAAAACGATCAGTAAATGCTGTTCGGATTTGCTTCTCAGCCGACGAGGTACTCGATGTCGACACGGTCGGTGTGGCCCGGCCATGACAGGGTGAACTGCCAGCAGCCTGGTTTCGGCATGTCGATCAGTGAGGGGCCCGGCCCGCCGGCTACCGAACGTGACACCACCTGGCCGGAACCCGTTAGCGTGGCCTTGATGGTCAACTTGGCGTCCGGGGAGTCCTGGCCGCCCGACGACTCCTTCGCGACCCAGAGAATCTTGTTCGCGCGACCGTTGCCAGCAGGAGCGTGGTACGGGTAGCCGAAGAGCACCGCCGCGATCTCGCCGTTGTCACCGACGATGTGCCGCGTCGAACTGGTCCCCGAGAAGCCCCTGCGGGCCCACGCCGGGAGTTGGCCCTGCTCGACAGCGGGGTGGCACGTGCTGTGCGCGCTTGGGGCTGTTTGTGCATGAGCCGACTCCGTTCCCTTGGTCGAGGCGGTGCAGCCACTCACGAGGATCGCGAGCACGACGACGGACAGCACTGAGCATCGGCCGGGACTGGCAGGCATCCACATCTCCACTTCGGCAAGGAGTCAGCCAATGGGGGGTAAAGAAAGGAGAGCGGCTGAATTGTTTCTGATCAGCACTCAATTACCATTTCATGACTCCATGGCAGGGACACCCGGCTAACCGGTCATGCGTCAGCGGGCTCCCTGCAGGGCGCCCGGGGCAAGAGATGGGACTTCCGCATGCGGGACCTGGTCCGGCAGGCGTGATCCGTCGGCTTCAGTCCGAAATCTCGAATACCGCAGTCGGGCTTCATCGCAGGCATGGCTCCGTGCCAGAGATCTGCTCCGCATAATGCTGAGCGACCCTTCGGCCTTGAGATTCCACTTCGCAGTCCTCGGGTTCGGCCGGACCGGGGTCGTGGGCTCAAGGGGGTGCCGAACGGCTGTCTCGAAATCGACGGCCCGCTGTGGGGTTGCTGTGCATGACTGTCATCACCAAAGCTGTCCTCACCCTGGAGAGGCAACGCTGAAAACGCTCACTCACACAACCCCTTAGCTGCGGCCATGGAGGATCAGTACGCGACGAGCCCACTCCTCATCGCGTTGTGGAGCCCGCCGGAGATGCATGGCTACCCACTCCTCAGTCGTCATGATCTCCGGAGCTGCCACATCCCTCCTGCATCGATGCTCCTTACCTTCCGTCCTCACTGAGCCCACCTCCTGTCAGTTGCTCGCGGGCGATCTCGCGGCCTTGTTGGATGTCACGGCGGATGTTGGCGGCGAGCCAGGATTCGCCGGGAGTGTGGCCGTGGCCGGCGTAGATCCAGTGGGCAAGGGTGAGGGTGGTCGCTGCGTCCTCGTCGTCGGGGTCAGGCAGGCCGAGGGCTTCGCGTTGCTGGGCGGCGCGGTAGTCGGCGCGAACCTGACGGAGAGCGCCGAGGGTGGTGGAGTAGCGGCGGGACTTGGTGGAGAAGTGGCCGCGGAAGCCGAGCATGTGAGCCCAGTCCCGTAACTTCCGGTCCGGGTAGAGCGCGTGCAGGTCGAGGCATGCAGCGATGAGCCGGGCTGGATGCTCGGGGACGCCGAGCAGGTCAAGGGCTTCCTTGTTGCCGATGCGGCGGTCCACGGTGCCGGTGGTTTCGGCGGCTTTGGTGGCGTACTTGGCCACGTAGGAGGCGACGGCCTGTTCGGTGATCTCTTCGCCGTGGCCGAAGGCGCCGATGGGCTGTACGTCGAGCTGGGTGCCCCACCGCAGTGTGCGGGCGGGTTGGTCCCCGGCCGGGGGCACGTCGACTGCCACGCGGGCGGCAGCGGCGTGGATGGCGTCGGTGAGCAGGTCGAGGGTGGCCCAGGCCGGCGGGGGGTCGTCGGGTCCCTCGGGTCCGTCGAAGCGGATCACGGCGTGGAAGTGGACGGCTCCGCGCTTTTGGTATTCGGCGACCTTGCCGAAGGAGACGCGGGACTGTTCGCGGGCGGCTTTCTGGGTGAGGCCGGCCCGGCGGGCGATCTCGCGGCGCAGGTAGATCGTGAAGTAGCGCCACAGGTCGGATGCGTGGTTGTTCCACAGCACGGCGCCCGCGTAGTCGTAGGTGTCCGGGTCGAGCGGGGTGCCCAGTTCGGGGGCGTCTTCGGCGTGGTGGGTGCCGCAGCGGCACGGCCGGTTGCCGGGCCGGTTGTGGACCGGGCCGAACGAGGGGGCGGTGAGGGTGGCGAACACCCGCGGGTGGTCGCGGATCGTCTCGGGGGTGCCCTTGTCGGGGTCGCCGACGAGGCCTGCGCGGATGAGGTGGTAGGTGTCCCCGGCGTAGGTCCAGGCGCAGGCCGGGCAGCGCGAGGCCCGGCGGTTGCCGCACGCGACGCGGAGGACGCCACCCGGTTCGGTGTCGGTCGTGTACGAGTGCAGGACGTGCCCGGTCACGCGGTCTCGGGTGACGGTGGCGCCCTGGAGATGAATCGGGTCGGTGCAGCCGCCGGTACGGCGGATCTGGTCTTGGATGCGGTCGAAGCCGGTGGACCCGGCCAGCCTCAGCACGTCGGCGAGGGTGGCCGGGTCCAGGCCCGCCATCGTGGCGGTGTCGGTCACGCGTCACCGTCCGCGGCAGTGTCGGCGATCTGGTCGAGGGCCGTGGCGGCTTCGTCGGCGGCACGGGCGAGGGCGCGCAGGGCGTCGGCGGTGCCCGGTCGGGCGATGAGCGCGATGTCGACCCGCTCGCCGCCGATGCGGAGGCTGACGAAGGGCCCGCTGTCGTCCGTCACGCCGAACACGCTCACGCGGCTGGTGCTGTCCGGCTCCAGGTGCGCTGAGGCGGTCAAGGACTTCACTTCTTGTCCTCCTTGGGCGGGTGGCGGTCGATCCACTCCTCGGCGCAGACCTTGTGCACGGGCTTGCCGCGGTCGGAGCGGAGCGGGGTGGGCTTGGTGCAGATCACGCACGGCTTGTCACCGCTGTGGTCGAAGTGCTCGGGCGAGCGCCAGTCGAGGAGCGCCACGGCGGTCACCTCCCCGCGCGGGCGAAGTCGG
Organism: Streptomyces sp. NPDC014889; assembly: GCF_043081205.1. Lineage (NCBI taxonomy): Bacteria > Bacillati > Actinomycetota > Actinomycetes > Kitasatosporales > Streptomycetaceae > Streptomyces > Streptomyces sp. NPDC014889. The sequence goes on along the minus strand of NZ_JBIBWH010000002.1, from coordinate 403,742 downwards.
CGGCGGGGGTGGTGTGGCCGGTGCCCTTGCAGGTCGGGCAGGTGACGCGGAGGGTGGCGCGGGTGCCGTCGTTGTGGCGGGTGCCGGTGGTGATGGCGACGGAGGCGAAGCCGTCGCAGTCGCGGCAGACGCGCGTGTTCTGGGCGCGCTGGGGCATCATGGGATCTCCCTTTCGGGTCCGTTGGATCTGGAAGGTGGGAAGGCGCCCGGAGCGGCGGAAACTTGGCGGTTGAGGCCGCTCCGGGGGCCGTCAGCGTCGGCGGGTGCGGCGCTTGGGGGTGACCGGGGGGATCGCGTCGTAGGACTGGCGGCCCTGCTCGAACGAGGCGTGGTCGTTGTCGCTCATGTCGGCGGTGCCGATCTGCCGGTTGATGCGGTTGACGGCCTTGCGGTCGCCGTGGCGCTTGGCGATGGCGTACTCGCGGCCCAGTTCGGCCATCTCGGGGTTGGTCGGGGCGTCGTTGCTCTTACGGCCGAAGAGGCCCATGTCAGCGCTTCCTCTCCTGGCTGATGAGCGAGCGGACGACGAGGGCGCACACCGCCACGGACATGCCGGTGATGGCGACGGCGAGGAGCATGGAGACGAGGACCGCGCCGACGACGAGGACGACGGCGCCGCCGCCGGCCGCGAGGGCGAGCGCGCTGCCCGGGGTGAGCTGGACGGTGGGCCAGGCCGGGGCCGGGACCACCGGAGCCGGGGCCGAGGCGGGAACCGGGACCGGGGCCGGCGTGGTGGTGGCCGAGGTGTCGGTCACGGGCGCCGGGGCCGGGGCCGCGGGGGCGGTGTCCGGGGGCGGGTACTTCGGAGTGAACACGGGATCTACCTCCTGTCAGGCGTTGCAGCGGTGGGTGCGGGCGGCGAGTTCGGCGGCCGAGCGGTCGCGGTGCTCGGTGGAGAAGCCGCAGCCGGGGGCGGTGCAGGCGGCGGTGTGCCTGGTCTGGCCACGGCCGTTGTGGTAGGTGCCGACCTGGACAGGCCCGATGCGGATCACGTCGTAGAAGCGGTTCGGGCGCACGGTTGAACCTCCTTCGGGTGTCAGGTGAGTTGGAGTTGGGCGGCGATCGCTTGGCAGGTCGGGGCGGGCAGGCCGAGCCGGGCGGTAAGGGCGTCGGCGGTGATCGGCTGACCCGTGGTGTTCCGGTGTGCGTCGGCGATCGATCGGGCGTGGTCGAGCAGGGCCGGCGGGACCGCCGGACCAGAAGCGGGCGGCTTGACCGAGGGCGGGTCCAGTTCCGCCGTCGGGGCGGAGGCCGGGGCCGGGGCGGGTGTGTCGGTGCGGTGCATCTCGACTTCCGGCGCCGCCGGTTCGCGGTCCGGCTCCGGGGCCGGTTCCGGGGTGGCCGGGGCCGGGGTGGGGGCGTGGACCAGGAGGGTTCCGCCGAGGAAGGCCAGGGCAGGCCAGCCGGCGACGAGGATGCGGAGCCAGGCGGGCACGTGGTCCAGGTCGAGCAGGCCCGCGGTGGCGATGTTGGCGCCGAGCGAGGCGGCTAGGGCGATGGCGAACCAGGTCCAGGAGGAGCGGTCCCGGCCGGCGCGCAGCCGGCGCCAGGCGGCGACCAACAGCAGGTCAACGGAGATCGGGTAGGCCCATGCCTTCCAGCCGGACTGTCCGGCAGCGGCGGCCAGGTCGTGTAGGTGGGCGAAGGACAGCGCTCCGGCGATCACAGCCTGAATGAGCACGGCGTCGGGACGGATCGAGCGGTTCACGGTCTTCACCTCCTTTGAGGAGTTGGGCCGGGTGGGAGCGGGGATCAGGTCGCCCGCCCCTGTCCGGCGGGTTCAGTCGGCGGGGGCGTTGCCGGAGCCAAGGCAGTTCAGGCACAGGCCCGCCTGTTCGCCGACCGCGCGATGCTTACGGCCGACTCGGACCGTGCGGGACACCTCTCCGGTGCCGTGGCAGACCGAGCACTTCGCCGGTTCCGGCACGGTGGTCTTGCCGCGGGTGGTGGTCTTCCGCACGGTCACGGTCACCACCCCTCGCCGGGGTACTTGGGGCCGTCGTTGGGGTCGAAGCCGGGCGGGAAGACGCCGGGCGGCGGCTCGGGCAGCGAGGCCGACAGGGCGGGGCCCACGGCGTCGATGAACTCCGGGTCGGCGCCGGGGACGTGGGTGTACACGGCCAGGGCCACGAGCAGGGACACGGTGCGGTGGAAGTCGTCGACGGACTCACACATGGCGGTGGATCTCCCTTCTTCAGGCATGGCAGGGGTAGGGACTTGGCGCGAAGCGGTCGCGCCGGCCGGTGAGCAGGTGAGAACTACGTGGTGACGGGCAGGGCCGGCACGGTCTCCGCATCCGATGCGAGTCGGGAGACGGGCCGGAAGGGGGCGAGGAACGGCAGTTCCGGTGTCAGGTCGGCGAAGTCACGGCAGACGGCCGCTGCTTCGTCGGGGGTAATCTCCGGGGTGCGGATGCGGGACCAGCGGCCCGAGGAGTCACCGGCGACCGCGATGCCGGGACGGTCCGGCCGGATCGTGGTGACCGCAGCCACCGCGTCCGGGGCGATGTCCCCCAAGCCCATCTCGGCGGTCTGCTTGTCGTTGACCCGGTGCACGACCCGGCCGGTGAGCTGAGCCCGCAGCGCGGTCGCTCCCTTGCCGAGATCGGACCCGAAACGCTGCCCGCAGACCTCCAGGTAGATGCCGACCGCACGGGCCATCTGACCGAGGCGGACCAGTTGCATGACGGTGTGGTCGCGGGCCGGCTCCTCCTTCTTGGAGGTCACCCAGAACAGTTCCGCCACCTCATCGATCAGGACGACCAGCGGAATGGGCCGCTCCTTCTCGGGCAGGTCCCACATGTCCGAGACGCCGTAGAGGGCGAGCAGGTCGAAGCGGTCTTCCATCTCGCCGACCAGCGCGTCGATCAGGGTCCCGGCCGTCTGCGGGTCGGTGGCCAGGGCCGACAGGCGGGGCGCGTACCGGTTGTGCTCCACACCGCGCTTGCAGTCGATCCCGACCAGGCCGACCGGCAGGCGAGCCAGGCCCGTGATCAAGTTGCGCTGATACATCGACTTGCCGGACTGGTTGGCGCCCAGGGTCAAGGCCATGGGGACCTTGCGGTAGTCCCGCTCATAGACCGTGCCGTCCTCGCGCAGCGCGACCGGAACGACCAGGTCACGGGCGCGGGCGGCACGCGGCATGCGGACCCGGCGGAGCACGTCGTACCCGGTCATCCGCAGCTCGACATACCCCGGCCTGGTCTCCAGCACGGACACCGACTGCACCCCGAAGGCGTGCCGAAGCCGCTCGGACGAAGCCACGATGTCCGCCGGCTCCAGGCCGGCCGGAAGGCGCAGCGTGATCCGCAGACCGGTCGACGTCGGCGAGATGCGGCGGACCTTCGGCGGGACCGGCCGCACCTCCCGGCGAGCCACGTTCCGGGTCACGAACGCCCGCAGCCGCGACGGCTGCACCGTCAGCCCACAGACGTCCATCGTGGAGCCGTAGTTCCAGGTGAACCGGCCCCAGGTGACCGGTAACCCGACCAGCGACCAGTACACCCGCGGCGCGCGGACCTTCGCGTAGCCCAGACCACCGGCCCCCGCGAGGGCGCCCGTGGCCTCCAGCCACATCGTCAGGTCGCCCATGGTCAGGCCACCGAGGTGATCGCGACCGCGCGGAACGAGATCCCGTGCCGCTTCTGGCCGTTGAACTCGTTCTCCCAGTCACGCGCCTTGAGGCCGATCACCTTCACCGGCATACCCGGCGCCAGACCCTCCGGGTAACCGGTCTCCGGGATCGTGACCTGGTACAGGTTGCCCTCCCCGTCGTCCGAGACCAGCAGGCCCACCGTCGACAGGCCGGCACCGGTCTCCCGGTCCATCGCACGCTCACCCGTCTTCGCGTTGGCCAGCTTCGGCGTCGGCGCGGTCGCCACGAACACCACAGCGGTCGAGGTGTCGATCTTGAACGAAGGCATAGCTCACTCCTGAGCACGTCAGAGTTGGGCCTCTTGGACCCCTTGCTCAACTTGTTGGTACAAGCTGACACCTAGAGATTGACGCATGGAGAGTGAGGCGTCAAGCACTTCTGCGGCACATGTACCAACAAGTTGGCTTGGTGCGTCATGATGGAGCAATGAGTAAGCAGCCGAAGTACCAACAAGTGGCCGACGCGCTGCGTCGTGAGATCGACAACGGCACGTACGCGCCTGGGGCTCGGCTGCCGTCGGAGGCCGAGTTGGCCATCCGCTTCGACGCGTCCCGGAACACCGTCCGCGCAGGTCTAGGCGCGCTCGTGAGCCAGGGACTCATCACATCGAGCCAGGGGCTGGGCTACGAAGTGCGGAAGCACGAGGTGTTCAAGCTGAACGCTTCCCGGTTCGAGAACCTGACTTTCCCGCAGAACGGCGACGCCTACTCAACCGACGTGACGAACGCTGGCCGTCGCCCTCACCAGACATTCCGGGTGGAGGTGACGACCACCCCCGGGGACGTCGCCGAACGGTTGAAGGTCGAGGCAGGCTCTCGGTCAGTACTCCGGTTCTGCCATCGCTTCGTGGATGACGTGCCGTGGTCGACGCAGGCCACGCACTACCCGGATTGGCTGGTGCAAGAGGCACCCCGACTGACCGACCCGGGAGACATCGACGAGGGCACCACCCGCTATCTCGCCGGCCTAGGCGTTGAGCAGGTCGGGTACGCGGACGAGATCTCCACTCGTATGCCCACTCCCGAGGAGGAGCGTCTGTTGGAGATCGGCAGGGGGGTCCCTGTCCTGATCTGGACGCGCACCGGCTACACGACCGAGCGACCCGTAAGGTGCACAGTCACCACCTTCCGCGGCGACCTCAACCGCATGAACTACGAGATCGGCGACCTGTCCGCCCGGGATGAGAACGAAGCCCAGTGAGAATCACCAACGCCACACCGGCAGACCTCGACCTGTTGCTCACCTTCCGGAAGGAAGCAGCGGGGTGGATCAGCAAACTCGGCAGTGACCAGTGGAGTCGTCCCTACCCGGCGAACCGCCTCTTGGCCACGATCGAGGCCGGAACGGTCTTCATGCTGCGGGATGGCGAATGCACCGCTGGCACTATCACCCTTACCCCGGAAGCGGAGGAGGGGCTGTGGTCCGCGGAGGAACTGGACGAGCCCTCCATGTTCATCAACAAGTTGACGGTCGCGCGAGGCTACGCAGGTCGGAACCTCGGTGGTGTGCTGCTCGATTGGGCCGGCGATCGCGCGTACCGCGCGGGCGCAAAGTGGTTGCGACTCGACGCGTGGACCACCAACACGCGGCTACAGCGGTACTACTTGGATCAAGGCTTCCAGCATGTGAGGACCGTCCTCGAAGGCAGCGCCGTCAACGGCGGACCGCGTGTCTCTGGTTGGCTTGCCCAGCGGCCCACCCGGCCAGCCGAACACGATCTCAGCGACGAGACACCGGCTCCTGAGCCGCTACGCGCCTGAGCTGTTACAGATTTCTCTACCTCATCAAGGCCCGCGCACGGCGCGGGCGCGCGCCGCCTCTGCGGCGCGGCCTGCCTCCTGTCTCCGCCCCGGCTGGCCGCGCCCGGCGGCGCGCTGCGTGCATGCGGGCAAGGGCGGGATGCCATCCGCGGGTACAAGATGATGCCTCCGGCGGGGGATCGGCCGGCACCGGGATGGAGGGGGCGCCGTTCCCGGCTGCGGGCCTCTAGGGGCGTGCGTGGGGAGCTCCCATCCCGTCCACCGTCGACCCAGGCGGAGCCGAGCAGACGCGGCCCCTGGCGTCCAGGTCGTTCGTACAGTGGCGCGCTCCACCTGGACGCCAGGAACCACGCCCGCTCCACGGTGTGTGGGTCGACGGCGAACGGGATGGGAGCTGGGGTAGGTGTGTGGTTGAGCTGGTCAGGCGAGGGACAACCGGATCCGGTCGATGGCGCGCAGAACCTCATCCCTGTTCTTCGCACTCTTGATCCAGGTTGGTAGCCGCGCGACGAGCGTCATCTTCTTTACTTGCGCATCCCATGGGGCTCGCTCACGCAACGGCGCCTGTACGAACTTCCGGATCAGCTCCAGGTGTTCCGGGTTGTAGGCCCACAGCCAGCCGTGTCGCATCTCTGCCTGCAACCACAACGGCAGACCGAAGTAGGGGTCTGTCGCTTCGCCTCGCCCCCGGAAGAGGCGGAACCCTCCCCCAGCGACATCTCGCGACAGACCGCACGCCCTACAGACGAGACGGCGGCGCGCGAACACCGAGGGAACCGCGTCCTCAGCCACCGGGGCAACGTGTGCAATCCCAGCGCACTTCGGACAGCGCACGAGCACATGATCAATGAAGTGGTACTTCGTGTGCTGGGCATCCCGGAACCGCTGTGGCGAGAGCATGACGCCAGTATGCGATCCCTCTGCCTGCCCATGCTCATGCACGGAACAACCGTGCCCCTTCCGTGCCCGATCAGGCGGGGAATCGCGGGGAACCACGGTCGCTCGCGGCGAGGAGGAACGAGGAGAGCCTCCGACCGAACCAGCTGGTCAGAGGCTCTCCATCACTGCGGTGGGTGTGGGATTTGAACCCACGGTGGCTCGCGCCACGACGGTTTTCAAGATTGCTTAGGAGCTCACCACGTACTCCAGTGGCCCCAGCGCCCCGCTGTAGGGCAATAGAGCAGGTCAGAGCGCTTCCTTGTTCTGCTTGACCGCTTCCCCTGACCTATGTACTGGAGGCAAAACACTCCACGGGAAGTTGATCCAGTCGTCAGTGCGCTTCCAGACGTACTCGCACTTCACCAGCGACTGGGACTTCTCGTAGATGACGGCGCTGCGCACCTCGGCGACGGTGTCCAGGCAGAAGTCGCGGACCAGCTTGAGCGTCTTGCCGGTGTCGGCGACGTCGTCCGTGATCAGGACCTTCTTGTCGGAGAAGTCGATGACGTTCGGCATGGGCGCGAGCATGACGGGCATCTCGAGCGTGGTCCCGACACCGGTGTAGAACTCGACGTTGACCAGGTGGATGTTCTTGCAGTCGAGGGCGTAGGCGAGACCGCCCGCGACGAAGACACCGCCGCGCGCGATGCTGAGCACGATGTCCGGCTCGTAGTCGTCGTCGGCGATGGTCTGCGCGAGCTCGCGCACGGCGATGCCGAAGTCCTCGTAGCTGAGGTTCTCTCGTATCTCGGTCATGTCGTGGGCGCCTCTCACACCTGCGTGCGGTGGAAGTTGAGGTAGGAGCGGGAGGCGGTGGGACCGCGCTGCCCCTGGTACCGGGAGCCGTAGCGCTCACTGCCGTACGGGGCCTCGGCGGGCGAGCTGAGCCGGAACATGCACAGCTGGCCGATCTTCATCCCGGGCCACAGCTTGATCGGCAGGGTCGCGAGGTTCGACAGCTCCAGGGTCACGTGCCCGGAGAAGCCGGGGTCGATGAACCCGGCGGTGGAGTGGGTGACCAGCCCGAGCCGCCCGAGCGAGCTCTTGCCCTCCAGCCGGGAGGCGAGATCGTCGGGAAGCGAGATGACCTCGTACGTCGACGCCAGGACGAACTCGCCGGGGTGCAGGATGAACGGTTCGTCCCCCTCCGGCTCCACGAGCCGGGTGAGGTCGGGCTGCTCGACGGAGGGGTCGATGTGGGGGTAGCGGTGGTTCTCGAACACCCGGAAGTAGCGGTCGAGCCGCACATCAATGCTCGACGGCTGCACCATGGATTCGTCGAAGGGATCGATCCGCACCCGCCCGGCGTCGATCTCGGCCCGGATGTCCTTGTCTGAGAGAAGCACGTAGCGAGGATACGCAAGGCGCGCGGAGCCCCCACAATCAGGACGACTCCACGCGCCGGTACCGCGTTGCTGCCGCTGCCGCTGCTGAGCCGCCGCTACCGCTTCTGAAGTCCCACAGGCACCACACTGCGGAGCCTGGCACACCGTGGACACCTCATGAGCCGGCCGGGGCCGAGCCGCTCGGCCTGCTGCATCGGGAACGAAGCGGTACTGAACACGTGCCCCTCGGCACAACGGACGACGGTGCGCTCCATCAAGTCCCTTAAGTCCCTTCCCCAGAACCGCGTCTGGCCTCTCGCCGCCTGACGACAAAAGCCACAGTACGGGATCAAAGAGACGTGCCACCAGACGGCACTCCGGCCCCACAGGACCCCAGCCGCGCACCCCCACCGTACGCCCCAACTCCGTTCCCCCGCAGCGCCGCTCCCCCTTTCGGGAACGCACGCCGGCCCCACGGTTCGAGCACCGGGGGCCGGGGATGGGGTACAGTGAGCGCCGGACCCGAACTCCGGTCGGCGTCTTACGCGGGTGTAGTTTAATGGTAGAACATCAGCTTCCCAAGCTGAGAGCGCGAGTTCGATTCTCGTCACCCGCTCCATGCGAAACCCCCAGGTCAGAGACCCGGGGGTTCTTTGTTGTCCAGACCAGCGGATGGGTGCCGCACCACGACCGCACCATCAGCTCTCGGACGGCTCCGCCCTGCGGTGCACGGGATCGTTCTTGCGGTCCTTCGCACGTTCGGCGCGAACGAGGCCGCCGAGCCCGGCGGCGACTTCGCGCTGCGGGTCCTCGTCGGAGTAGGGCCAGGCATCGGCCATCACGAAGGAGACGACCGTTCCCCCGAAGCGGCTCGGCCCGGAGCGCCAGGATTCGGCAATGGAGTCGACCAGGAGCAGACCGCGCCCGTGCGTGTCGTCGGCGTCCGGCCGGCGGGACGCACGCTCGCCGGGAGTACCGGGTTGTGCACCTCCACCCGCAGCGAAGCCCCCTCCCGGAACCATTCCACCCGTACGAGCCACTCCTCGTCCGACCGTCCGTAGCGGATCGCATTGGTCACCAGCTCCGAGATCATCAGCATGCAGTCGTCGACCGAGCAGAGCGTCACCGGCGGGACTTCGCCACCCTCGGCGTGCCCGCGCAGCCGGCCGCCGATCTCGCATTACTGACCGCTCACCGCACTGACCTGGTCACCGACCGGGTGCGGACGGTCAACCGGCTTCGCGACGTGCTCACCGGCATGTTCCCCGCCCTGGAGCGGGCCTTCGACTACTCGGCCCGCAAGGGCGCGCTGGTGCTGCTGAGCGATTCCGGTCGCCGCACAGGCAGCCTGCACCGCCCCAAGCGCTACAGCCGCTGCCTACGCAGAGTCTTCTACCTCTCCGCGCAGACCAGCATCATCCGTGATGCCCCCAGCCGGGAGTACTACCTCAAGAAACGCGGCGAGGGCTGCAAACACGTCCAGGCCGTCATCGCCCTCGCACGACGCCGCACCAGTGGGCTGTGGGCCCTCCTACGCGACGACCGGGCCTTCACTCCCAACCCGCCCATCACGCAGACGGCTTGACTCAGCCCGAGGCCACAAAGCCGGCAGCGTGGCTGAGGCCGGCGGGGCCCAGTGAGACACACGCGCACCTGATCGGTCGGCGCGCCCGCCGTCGTGGCTGACTTCCGCTGGCTGAGGCACAGACGATTTCCAAGACGAGGTGCCGCCCGCGCGGCTGCAGCCAGGCCCAACGCGCCGACCATGCGTTGGCTGGGCAGGGCCGATGCCATGGATGTGGCAGAAGCCACTTGAGAGGCCGCTGTGATGCTTGCTAAAGCTCCAGCGCTTACTTAGTGAGGCTTGACGGCCTCCCCAAAAGCAGCCCTCAAGGACGGCTACCGCAGGTCGGCCCGTGACTGGGCCGACCTGCGGTAGCCGTCTGGGTGACCAGGTCCTTGGAGCTGGAGTCACGCGGGGTGCTGTCCGGCACGGACCAGGTACACGCAGGTCACCGCAGTGATGGCCAAGGGGGAGATGGCCGCTGCGAGGATCGTCCACTCACCCCCCGCGACGCCACTGGTGGCGGTCTCGAGGCCGAGCAGGAGGCCGAGCAGCGCGAGCAGGATCGGCACCAGCAGGGCGGCTGCCGTGCCGATCACCTTGTCGCGGGTCTGCCACTGCGGGGTCGCCCACAGTGCCACGACGGCCACGATCGCCAGGACGACACCCACCGCGGGTGCGGTGACCGTGGCTATCCCTGCGAGTGCCAGCAGCACCAAAGGCACGACGGTGTGACGACGGCGGGCGGGTACTGCGGCAGGGCTCTCTCCCAGCGCGCTGGCCGCGATCGAGCGGGGGTCGCCCAGGCGCGCGAGCACGGCGCGGATCGCCTGGTCATCGGGGTCGGCCTCCTCGGCCAGGGCGACGGCGATGTGTTCGTCCAGGTCGGCGATCAGCTCATTGCGGTGCTCCTCGTCGAGTTCGGCCGTCTCACGTGCCACGGCGGCCAGGTAATTCTTCACCAGCGGATGCTGTGCGGTCTTCATGGTGGCTTTCCCTCTCGGTCGGCGGATCAGCAGGCCGGGTGATGAGACGGCTGTCAGGGGGCGATGAAGTGGTCGACGCCGTCACGGAAGCGCGGCCACACGGTGGCGAATTCGGCGAGGGCGGCCTGCCCCGTGGCCGTCAACTCGTAGTAACGGCGCGGTGGTCCACTGGGAGACTCCTGCCAGCGGGTGTCCACGAGGCTGTCGCGGCGCAGCCGCGACAGCAGCGGATAGATGGTGCCCTGGCTGGTGGTCATCACATCCACCGCGCCGAGCGCCTCCAGCAGCTCCACCCCGTAGCGCGGGCCGTCCCGCAACAGCGCGAGCACGCAGTACTCGAGCACCCCTTTGCGCAGCTGGCTCTCCGCCTTGCCCCCAGCAAGCTTGGCTGCATCGTCAGGTTCCATGCAAAGCATGGTACCTGGTGTCAGCTATGACCGGGAGAGGCGCGCCAGACCCGTGCCAGATCGGGCGGGGAACCACGGGGAACAGCGGGGATCGCCACAGAGACTGGCCGCAGCCCGAGACCTCTCGGCTGCACGTCAGGGCGGCGACCGACCCGAGATTTACCTGAGCTTCCCAAGCTGAGAGCGCGAGTTCGATTCTCGTCACCCGCTCCATGAGAAACGCCCAGGTCAGAGACCGGGGCCTTTTTGCTTTCCGCGGCGATCACTCGCCGCGTGCCAGATTCGTGCCAGAAGGTTTGTCGGCCGCCTTCTCGCCACCTCATTCTCGGAGGTCTGCCCGGCGCGCACCATCGTGTCCTTGAGGGTGGCACCGGACCGCGTGGACAGCGTGTGCCCCGTGTGGCGGAGATCGTAGAACCGGAAGCCCTCGGACATGCCGACGATCTCACACGCCCGTCGCCACTTCCGCCCGAAGGTGCTGCGCCGGAACGGCGCTCCCTTCGCAGGAAGCGGGCCGTCGAGAGTCACCTTCGGACTGGCGGCGTTTTGTCGGGTTGCTGCTTTCTGGTGCACATCTGGGCCATCAGGGTGATGCTGAAAAGAGAACGTCCGATTCGATATCCGCAGGAGATCCAATGGTGGACGCAGCAAAGGTTGAGCTGTACGCAGTGGACCTGACTGATGTGCACTGGGTCAGGAGCAGCTACACCAACAGGTGGACAAAGACGTGTGTGGAGGTCGCAGACCTCGGCGACGGGGCGGTTGCGGTCCGTGATTCAAACAACAGGGAACTGCCGCCGCTGCGATTCACCGCAGAGGAGTGGGCAGCGTTCCAACGGGGCGTGCGTGACGGCGAATTCGGCTAGGTGGTACCTTCCGCGCGCTAATATCGACATGAGCGATGCTGCGCCGTCCCGGTTTGAAGCTCTGGACCGGTGGATCGCGGAGGAGGAGCAGCCCCCGCCTGTGAGCGTCGTCCGCCTCCGGATGCCGGCTCCCCTCCCGGAACCACTCGATGCGCACCAAGCGAGTAGCTCATGGCAGCGGACTTACGCTCGCGCGGGAGCGCCCCGCGGCGCGTGGCTGCGGGGCGCCTTGTGGGGTTTAGTCGACCGGCTGCCCGTCGTACTTACCGCCCTTGCAGGGGTTGCCCGGCTCATTGATCATGGGCGTCCCGCCGCCCTGCTCGCACTGAGAAGGGGTGACGTAGGACGGGGCACCCTGTGCGGTCGCGGCGGTGGCGGTGGCGGCGCCTGTGAGGCCGAGTCCGGCGAGGGCTGCCGTGGCGATGACGGCGGCGAGGCTTCGTCGAATGCGCATTTGGTTCCCCTTTCACGGATGCCTCGGTTGGGGCACTAGCCAGCGTGGCTTTCACCCATGTGGGCGGCACGCCATGTTGCGCCATTCGGGTGACAGCGCTGGCGGGCGCGGGGTCGGTGACGCGACCCGTCGGACAGGCCCCAGAACGAAGAGACCACTCCAGCCGGATGGGTGGTCTCTTCGTTGTTCCGGAGGGGGCAGCGCCCGCAACGAGCCCCACGCTAAAAGCCGGGTTGAACTGCGGAACGCACCCTTGGGTGACCGCTGGGATCACCAGAGTCTTCACGTGGGAGGAAGGCGCACGCATCGAGGTCCGCGACCTGGGCGGAGAGATGAGAGGTGCGACGACGAATGACTCGTGCCGGACGCGTGCCAGGTTCCCGCCAGAACCAGTGCGACGTCGTTGATCTTCGGGTGGATCACCTCGACCAGCACTGCGGCTGAGGTGATCACTGGCAGGTCCGCGTCGCGAGCCGCCGTCAGCCACTCGTGGATTTCCCGATCACGCTGTACAGCCTTCTCCGGGCCCTCGCTGTCCAGGACCAGGGCACGGCTCACTCGGCCGCCCCAACAGAGGCGCCGCCGGTCAGCCGGGCGTGCTTGGCGGCCAGGGCCTCGGGGTCGGCCGGGCCGTGCACCTTGTCGAAGTCCGAGATCAGCTCGTCCAGGTTGTCCCGCTCGATCTGCCGCTGGGCCGCCTTCTCCAGGTACGCCGAGACGCCCCGCTTGCCGACCCGCTCACGGATCGCCTGCAAAGTTCCGGTGGTCAGGGTGACGGAGATACCGCTGGTGGGGTCATCGCCGGGCAGGAAGTCGACGTCGTCATCAGCCACACTCCAAGTATGCGATTTAAAAATTGCATAACGGGTGGCGAGTACGCCACGAGGCTCTGCCCGGGTGACGAAGGGGCCCGGTGCCGGGGAGCCGCGTCGACCAGTAGCCGTAGTACCTGGGACGGTTGGTGGCTATTCCGCTTGCGAGCGCCGAGGGCAGCTGGGCCATGATGATCCGATGAGCATGGACACGGACAGCGTGGCTGAGGCGATCGCGCGAGAATTGCAACTGATGAGTCCCGGCGTCCGGGCGTCGAGGGCACTTGCGGATCAGCTTCTCGATCCGGAATTTACAGAGGTGGGTGCCTCGGGGCGCAGGTGGGACCGTGAGGCGATGCTTTCTGCACTGCCGGATATGCAGGGTGCGGACGAGGGTGGCCCGCAATATGAACCCACGGGCATGACAGGCACCGTCCTGGCACCCGGGTTGGTGCATCTCACCTACGAAACCACGCTCGACGGACGGCGAGCGCGAAGAAGTTCGATCTGGCGGAAGCTGGATGACGCTTCCGGTTGGCGGATGTACTACCACCAGGCCACTCCCGTTCCTGGCGAACAGACGCGGGGTCGTGGAACGGGCCCCTGACCATTGCACCTGGTCAGGGGCCGTTCACGTGCGCGGTGGCTACCCGGGGCGATGTCACCAGTCGATGGCGTCGTCCATCGACTGCTGCCAGAACGTGACCTTGAGCGAGTCGTCGACGTAGACGCCGTTCACGGGCAGCGACGGGTGGGCGCCGGTACCGACGCTCTCGTTGCCGGAGGGGCCGCGGAAGTAGACGGTCAGGGACTTCACGGTGTGGCCGTTCGTGCCGCTGCCGTCGGCGGCGGACAAGTTCACGGACGCGTACCCGGACTCGCCCGGCTTGAGCGTGACAACCGCCTGCGGCTGCGACTCCTCGATGACCGGAGGCACGGCCTGGGCCTCCCCGAAGCGGACGGCCGGGTAACCGTAGAGGTAGCAGCTCTTGCTCCCGGTGTTGGTCACCGTGAGCAGCATGTGGTTCACGGGGCGGTTCAGCGGGGCCGCGACCGTCTTGGTGTTGGACCCCTCGCAGGTGACCGGCTTGCCGGAGGAGGCGGGCGCCTTCGGCGCGGGAGTCGGTGTGGACCTCGAATCGGCGGCCGGCGTGGCGTTGGAGGAGCCCGAGGCATTCGAGGAGCCCGCGGAGGAGTCCGAGCCGGAGGAGGAGTTGGAGCCGGAGTTTGAGGAACCGGCGCCGGAAGAGGGGCTCTTGGTGGTGGAGGGCGGTGCGGTCGTGCCGGTGGTCGCCGCGGCGCCCTCGTCGTGGGCGCCTGTCCCGTCGCTGCACGCGGTCAGGGAGAGCGCGGCGAGAACGACGGTCGCGGCGGCGCCGAGGAGACGGGTACGGGGGTTTCGGATGCTGGACATGCAGTCGTGCCCTTTCGCTGTCCGGGTGGGTGCGGTGCTTGGATGACTGGAGCTTGTGGGGTGATCCGTCCCAGCCGCCAGGCACGGCGGGCAGTTGGGGATGCTGGAACACCGAAACGTGCTGTGACCAGGGGGAATACGGTGTCCTTGGAACGCCTGAATGGGACACGGGGAGAGGGTGGAACGGGTGTCAGGGGCTGCGGGGGCCGGGAGGACCGACGAGTTCGCGACGCTGCTCCGGGAGCTCAAGGACCGCTCGGGCCTGAGCTACGGGGTGCTGGCCAAGCGGCTGCACATGAGCACGTCGACACTGCACCGCTACTGCAACGGCACCGCGGTCCCGAACGAGTACGCGCCGGTGGAGCGCCTCGCACGGGTGTGCCGGGCGACGCCGCAGGAGCTCGTGGAACTGCACCGGCGCTGGATCGTGGCGGACGCGGCACGGGGGCGCAAGGCGGACCAGGCCGCGGCGACACGGGCGGGGGCGGGCGGCGCCGGCGCGGAACCCACCACAGCGAACGACGCGCCCCAAGGGGGCGGTTCGGCCGGGGTGGCTCCTGCGGCCGGTTCGCCGCGGACGGTGGACACCGGACCGGGCGAGGGCGGTGAGCCGGGTGAGCCGGTTGTCGTCGACGTGGCGGGAGGACCCGCGCTGCCACGGCGTCGTCGCACGGCGCTGATCGCTTCCGTCGCGGTGGCCGTCGTCGTGGGAGCGGTGGTGCTCGTCGTGCAGCCGCTGTCGGGCGGAGGCAGGAACGACGCACGGAGCGAGCAGGCAGCCGGCGCCACCGCGAGCGCCGGCACGGCCGACGTCAAGGAGCCGGCCCCCTCGCCGGCCGCGAGCGGGCAGAGCCGCACACCGTCCGCGCCGGCCTCCGCCTCCGCCACCGGGTCCGGCAGGGCCGGCTCCGGCGCTTCGCGCGGCGGCGGCGAGCAGAGCGTGGCCAAGCCCGCCGACGGCACCGGCGCCGTCCCGCTCACCGTCGGCACCCGCCCGTACGTCTACGACAACCCGTGCAGCCAGCACTTCCTCGTCGACAGCGAACCCGAGCAGGTCGGTCCGCCCGCGAACGAGCAGGACGCCCCGCGCTGGGCCGCCGCGTACGGTGCGGTCTCCTCGGGCGAACAGCGAGTCGCCCTCACCGTCCAGGGCACCGGCGCGGAGACCGTCGTCCTGGAGGCACTGCACGTACGCGTCGTCAGCAAGGGCGTGCCGCTCGCCTGGAACGACTACGCGATGGGCGTCGGCTGCGGCGGCGGCGTCGACACCAAGTCGTTCGACATCGACCTGGACAACGGCAGCCCCACGGTCACCGTCAAGAACGGCCAGCGCGACTTCCCGTACAAGGTCAGCGAGTCCGATCCGGAGGTCTTCTACGTCACCGCCCACGCCAAGGCGCACGACGTCCGCTGGGATCTCACCCTGGACTGGTCCAGCGGCAGCCGCCGCGGCACCGTCCACATCGACAACAACGGCACCGCGTTCCGCACCAGCGCCGACAGCGGCCGTCCCGGCTACGACTACCCGCTGGGCGGCGGCGAGTGGATCAAACGGGAGAGCTGACAGGCCCCGGGCCCGAGGACCGCGGCGAGGGCCCCGCTGGGGGTCCTCGCCGCGGTCCACCTCTGCACAACGCGGCGGAGCAAAAACTCGTCGCACCTGCTCGCCTCGCCCGGTACGGTCTCGATCGCATGCCCGCTGCGGGGAGCCCAGGAGTTCCGCGCGGCCGCACCGGCAGTTCCCAGGCTGAAAGTAGGTTCGTCCATGGCATGTCGTATCAGTGAGGTCGTGCTCGGTTGCCACGATCCCGAGGTGCTGGCGCGGTTCTGGTGCGAGGTCCTGGACTTCGTGGTGCTCGAGCGCGAAGGGAACGAGTGCATCGAGATCGGGCCGCGCGAAGGGTTCGGCGGCCCGCAGCCGACGATCATCCTCAGCCGCAGGGACGAGCCGGAGCCCGGGAAGTCCCGGCTGCACATCGACGTCAATGCCACCGACCGCGATCAGGACGCCGAACTCGAACGCCTCCTGAAGCTCGGGGCGCGCCCGGCCGACATCGGCCAGACCGGCGAGGAGTCGTGGCACGTTCTCGCCGACCCCGAGGGCAATGAGTTCTGCCTGCTCAAGGCGCGCCTCAACCCGCTCTGACGGCGGGAGCGCGCAGCGGGCTCGCCCCGGTGTGTGCCTTACGGAGTCGTGACGTGCGGGTGCGAACCCGTGGTGCGGTGGCGGTGCGGGCCTAGCGTGGCCGTATGCGCGTACTGGTCACCGGCGGTGCCGGGTTCATCGGGTCCCATGTCGTCGCCGCGCTCCGGGAGCGCGGACACGACCCGCTCGTGTTCGACGTGCGGGAGGTCCCCGGAGCCGACGTGCGGGACCCCTCGGCCGTCGGCGGCGCCCTGGCCGGTGTGGACGCCGTGTGTCACCAGGCCGCGATGGTCGGGCTCGGCGACGGGGTCGCCGACGCGGCGGAGTACGTCTCACGCAACGACCTGGGCACCGCCGTGCTGCTCGCCGCCATGGCGGAGGCCGGCGTCGGGCGCCTCGTGCTGGCCGGGTCGATGGTGGTCTACGGGGAAGGGCGGTACGAGTGCCCGCGGCACGGGGTCGTACGGCCCGGGCCGCGTTCCGTCCCCGACCTCGACGCCGGCCGGTTCGAGCCCGTCTGCCCCGCGTGCGGGGACGGCCTCTCGCCCGGCCTTGTGGACGAGGACGCCCCGGCCGATCCCCGGAACGTGTACGCGGCGACCAAGCTCGCCCAGGAGCACCTGGCCGCCGCCTGGGCCCGCTGCACCGGCGGATCGGCGGTGTCGCTGCGCTACCACAACGTGTACGGGCCCGGAATGCCCCGCGACACCCCGTACGCCGGCGTCGCCTCCTTCTTCCGCTCGGCCCTCGCCCGGGGCGAGGCACCGCGCGTGTTCGAGGACGGGCGGCAGCTGAGGGACTTCGTGCACGTCCGGGACGTGGCGGCGGCCAACGCGGTGGCGCTGGAGGCGGAGGCCGCCCGGGGTGCGCTGACGGCGTACAACACCGGCAGCGGTGAACCGCACACCGTCGGCGAGATGGCGCGGGCGCTGGCCGCCGCGTACGGCGGCCCCGAGCCGGTCGTCACCGGCGAGTACCGGCTCGGGGACGTACGGCACATCACCGCGGACTCGTCGCGGCTGCGGGCCGGGCTGGGCTGGAAGCCGGAAGTCGGTTTCGGGGAAGGCATGACGGAGTTCGCGCGGGCCGGGATGCGCGGGGCGTAGGCGCGCGGTCAGGGAGCGGCGGCGGTGGGCAGCACCACCTCGAAGCGGCAACCGCCGGGAATGTTGCGCACGGTGGCCCGGCCCTGGTGCGCCTCCACGATGCCCCGGACGATGCTGAGGCCCAGGCCCGCGCCGGCCGGGGGCGTCCGCGCGTGCGTGCCGCGCCAGCCGGTGTCGAAGACGCGCGGCAGATCCTCCTCGGGTATGCCGCCGCAGCCGTCCGTCACCGACAGCACCACGCCCTCGGGGGAACGCTCCGCGGCGACCGCGACCGTGCCGTCGGCGGGAGTCCGGCGGATGGCGTTGACCAGCAGGTTGCCCAGCACCCGGCTCATCTCCTTGCCGTCCACCTCCACCGGTACCGGCTCGACGCGGTCGCCCACCAGCCGCACCCCGTGCTCCCGGGCGAGCGGGTCGGCTCCCGCCAGCGCGTCTCCGACCAGGTCGTACAGGGAGATCCGGGTGGGAACCAGGGCCAGGGTGCCGGCGTGGATGCGGGAGAGCTGGAAGAGGTCGCCGACCATGTCGTTGAGGCGCTCGACCTCGGTGCGCATCTGCCGCAGGTAGCGGTCGGGGTCGGCGGCGACACCGTCCTCCAGAGCCTCCGACATGGCGCGCAGGCCGGCCAGCGGGGTACGCAGGTCGTGCGAGATCCAGGCGACGAGTTCGCGCCGGGAGGTCTCCAACGCCCTTTCCCGCTCCCGGGATTCGGCGAGTCTGGCGCTGGTGGCGACCAGTTCGCGGCTCAGTTCGTCCAGTTCGGCGGTGGTCGCGCCCCGGGGTGCGGCGAAGTCGCCGCCGTCGCCGAAGGAACGTGCGGCCACGGCGAGTTCGCGGCTGCGGGCGACGACCCAGCGGCCCAGCAGCAGCGCGGTGGCCAGGGAGACGACGGCCGCCATGGCGACGACGGTCGTGACGACGGTCAGGTCGTGCGGCGACAGGAACATCGCGCGGGCGACGGCGAGCGTGCCCGCGAGCATCGCGACGACCCCGACCGTCGCGACCACGGCGAGCGAGGCGGTCAGCGAGCGGCGCCGGATCAGGCGCAGTACGCCCGCTCCGGCCAGGCCCGTGGCGGCGGCGCCGGCGAAGGCGTACAGGGCGATGAGGAGGGTGTCACGCACGGTCAGTCCTCGTCCTCGGTGGGGCCGAAGCGATAGCCCACGCCCCACACGGTCTGGATCAGGCGGGGCCGGGCCGGGTCGTCCTCCACCTTGCCGCGCAGGCGGCGTACATGGACCGTGACGGTCGACAGGTCGCCGAAGTCCCAGCCCCACACCTCGCGCATCAGGTCCTCCCGGCCGTAGGCCCGCCCCGGATGGCGCAGGAAGAAGGAGAGCAGGTCGAACTCCCGGAGGGTGAGCGCGAGTTCGGTGCCGTTCTTGGTGGCCCGGCGGGCCGCCGGGTCGACGGTCAGACCGGCCGCCCCCAGTCGGTGTCCCGCGGCGGCGGGCCTGCTGCGGCGCAGCACCGACTCCACGCGCAGCACCAGCTCGCGGGGGCTGAAGGGCTTGGTGACGTAGTCGTCGGCGCCGACTTCCAGGCCCAGGATGCGGTCGTCCTCCTCACCGCGGGCGGTGAGCATGATGACGGGCACGGGTCCGTGACCTCGGATACGCCGGCACACCTCCAGGCCGTCCATGCCGGGCAGCATCAGGTCGAGCACGACCAGGTCCGGCCGGTGCGCGGTGGCGCGGGCAAGGGCCGCCGGGCCGTCGTCGGCGCGGTCGACGAGGTAGCCGGCGCGGTCCAGATACCCGGCGACGACCTCGGCGACGGTCGGATCGTCGTCGACGACCAGGATGCGGGGGGACCCGTCGGCGGCTTGCGCCCCGAGGCGCTCGTACGGCTCCTGCTGCATGCCTCCAGCCTGGCACCGCGCCGTCGCGGGGGCGCACCCGAAGCCCGCCCCGGCCTCGGACGTCCGCGTTTCGTAAGGAGCGAACGCCCGGTATGCCCCGATTCGCATTCGTAGGGTGAGACCGTGACGACGACTCCTTCGGACGTCGACGTGGTGCTGCCCTGCCTGAACGAGGCCGAGGCCCTTCCCTGGGTGCTCGAACGGATTCCGCCGGGCTGGCGCGCGCTCGTCGTCGACAACGGTTCCACCGACGGCTCGGCCGAGGTCGCCCGCGCGTGCGGCGCCACCGTCGTGCACGAGCCGCGCCGGGGCTTCGGCGCCGCCTGCCACGCCGGGCTGACCGCCGCCACCGCCGACGTGGTCTGCTTCTGCGACGGCGACGCCTCCCTCGACCCGTCGCTCCTCGTCCCCTTCGTCCGTGAAGTGCGGGACGGCGAGGCCGACCTGGTGCTCGGCCGACGGCGTCCGCGGGGCCGGGGCGTGTGGCCCGCGCATGCCCGGGCCGGCAACCTGGCGCTCGCGCGGTTGCTGCGCCTCCGCACCGGGCTGCGCCTGCACGACCTCGGTCCCCTGCGCGCCGCCCGCCGCGAGCACCTGCTCGCCCTCGGCCTCACCGACCGGCGCAGCGGCTATCCGCTCCAGATGGTCGTGCGCGCGGCCGACGCCGGCTGGCGGATCGCCGAGCACGACGTGCCGTACCTGCCGCGCACCGGGGTCTCGAAGGTGACGGGCACCTGGCGCGGCACCTGGCAGGCGGTACGGGACATGAGCCGGGTGTTGAGCGAACCCCCCGCGCACAGAGGAGGAACCGTCCGTTGACCACGCTCCTCGTCATCGCCAAGGAGCCGCGGCCGGGCCGGGTCAAGACCCGGCTCACCCCGCCGTTCACGCCCGGTCAGGCGGCTCGGCTGGCCGAGGCGGCCCTCGCGGACACGCTGCACGCCGTGGCGGCCGCGCCCGCCTTCCGGCGCGTCCTCGTCCTCGACGGCGCCCCCGGCCCCTGGCTGCCGCGCGGCTTCGACGTCGTACCACAGTGCGCGGGCGGTCTTGACGAGCGGCTGGCGGACGCCTTCGCGCGCTGCGCCGGCCCGGCCCTGCTCATCGGCATGGACACCCCGCAGGTGACGCCGGAACTGCTCACCGTGGACTTCACCGGCTGCGACGCCCACTTCGGCCCCGCCGAGGACGGCGGCTTCTGGGCGCTCGGCCTGGCGCGCCCCGAACCCGGCCTGCTGCGCGGCGTGCCCATGTCGACCTCGGTGACGGGAGCCGCCCTGCGGGACCGGCTCCGCACCGCCGGTCTGCGGGTGCGCGACCTGCCCTCCCTGCGTGACGTCGACACCGCCGCCGACGCCCACGCCGTCGCCGCCCTGGCCCCGCACGGCCGCTTCGCGGCACGGCTGGCCCGGTGCACGGCGGTCGTGGAGCCGGCCCCGAACCCGGCCGGGCGCCGATGAGCGCCCGTGCGCCGATGAGCACCCCGCCCTCCACCGCCCTCGCCTGGGCGACCGCCGACCCGTACGACGCCGCCCTGCGCGCCGGCCGCGGCCCGCTGTTCCTGCGCCGCGCCGACGGCTGGCTGCTGCCGCTGGAGGTGGAACGCTGGTGCGCCCGGGCCGACGCGGTCGACCGGGACGTACTGGACCGCTGCGAGGGAACCGTGCTGGACGTGGGGTGCGGGCCCGGGCGACTGGTGGCGGAACTCGCCGCCGGGGGCCGGACCGCCCTCGGCATCGACGTCAGCGAGGCCGCGGTGGACCACACCCTGCGACTCGGGGGCCGGGCGCTGCGGCGCTCGGTCTTCGAGCCGCTGCCCGACGAGGGGCGCTGGGGCACCGTCCTGCTCATGGACGGCAACGTCGGCATCGGCGGTGACCCGCGTGCGCTCCTGGACCGGGTGGCCGGGCTCCTGCGCCCCGGTGGCCTGCTCATCGCCGAGACCGCCCCGGTGGACGTCGACGAACGCGCCCAGGTGCAGGTCGTCGACCTCACCGACGCCGGTGGAACCGACGCCCTCTTCCCCTGGGCGCGGCTCGGCACGCGGGCGCTGCTCCGGTACGCGCAGGGCTGGGAACCGGCCGGTCAGTGGACGGCCGGCGGACGGTGCTTCGCCGCCCTGCGCAGCCGCAGCACCAGCAGCAGCGCGGAGCCGCCGAAGAGGACGGCGGTGATCAGCAGCCAGCGGGCGAGGAACACATCCACCGGCAGCCCGGTGGCGAGCCGGTAGCGCCGCTCCACCATGCCGCTGATCAGCGGAAACCACACGAGAAGGAGCAGCCCGGAGAGGGCCGCCGGTACGCGCACGTACGACGCCCGCCCCCACTGCGTCCCGGGCGCGGCCGGTGCCCCCTCGCGGCGCCGGACCGCGCCGAGCCCCCGTACGACCGCACGGTCCGCGACCGCGTAGAGGGGCAGCAGCACGAGGTCGTGCAGCAGCGCCACCCCCACGAACCACAGCGTCACGCCGAACCAGTCGTCCGCGAGCAACCGCACACCCGCGTAGGCGGCGAGCGCGAACGAGCAGGCGAGCAGCAGGAGTTGCAGGGGGCTGCCGCCGAGCGGAATGCGGGGAAGCCGGGAAAGCCGGGGAAGCATCACAGGTCTCCGAACGTCATCCGGGCCACCCACTTGGTGTTGAGCACACCGGGCGCGGCGGGCACGATGATCCGCGCCGGGTGGCCGTGGTCGGGGGAGAGTTCCTCGCCGTTGACGTACAGGGCGAGCAGGGAACGCGGGTCGGCCACCTGGTTGGCGCGCAGGGCGGCCTTCCGGAAGGCGCCGCTCCGCTGGAGGGACTCGACGAACAGGTCCGGCGGGTCGTCGTACCCGACGAGCGCCGCGAGGTCGCGCAGCCGCACCCCGCGCCACCACTGGTCCGACGTCGACCAGCCCTCCACACAGGCGATGGGCAGTGCCGCGCTGTACAGGGGGAGCCGGAGCAGCTCCTCCCGGCGGAGGCGGACGGTGCCCGTGCGTCCCGTGACGACGAGCCGCCATGTGTCCTCGCCCGTCTCGGCCGTGTCGATCCCGGCGTAGGCGGCGGTCTTGTTGATCTGGAAGCCGTTCGGGCCACTGCCGGGATCGCCGCCGCCGTGCGGCGCGAGGAGCGCGGTACGCCGCAGCGGACCGTCGAAGCTCCGTCCCACCGTGGTGGCGAACAGCAGCAGCGAGCCGCCCCCGACGAACCACAGGGCGCCCCTGCGGGAGACGGTCGGCTCGGCGGGGCGCGGGGACACCAGGTCGTTCCCCTCCTCCCGCGTGCGCCGCAGACTGTGCAGCGCCGTGGGCGTCTTCAGCGCCGCGTGGGCGGCGAAGGCGGCGAAGAACACCCACGCTCCGTAGAAGTGCAGCGGGTAGAACGAGCCGGGGAAGACGTAGTCGAGCTGGACGTTGAGCACGCCGGTCACGAACTCGAACAGGGCGCCGCCCACCAGGAGCAGCAGCGATATCCGCTCCAGGGCGTGCGTGAGCGAGCGGGCCGGCGGCAGCGCGAACAGCCTCGGCACGACGGACCACAGCTTGGCCAGCAGGACGGGGATCAGGGTGATGCCGAGGGTGACGTGGACGCCCTGGGTGAGCCGGTACAGCCAGTGCGGGCTCGTCGGCCAGGCGAAGAGGTAGAAGCCGAGGATCCCCTTGTCCGGCGTCTTGTCGTTCACCGGCGACAGACCGGGGTTGTAGGCGGCGTACGAGACCAGGCCCGTCACGAACAGCACGGTGATGCCGACGAGCAGGACGAGGCCCAGCACCGAGGTGAACCAGGGGCCGCGCAGGGGGCTGCGCCAGAAGCCGGGCGAGGAGGGAAGCCGTGGGGCGTCGCGGTCGCGCATGTCCCGACGGTAGGCCGGAAGCACCGCGCGAAAGGCCGCGCAACCCATGACGAAATGCTGACGTCGGGGCCGGACAGCGGTCCGTGGCCGGCCGTGCGGCCTAGCGTTCCGGTGTGATCCGCACCATGACCTCCACCGAGCCCGGCACCACGCGCTCCGGCGTGCCCCGTGGCCGTCGCCGTGACCTGTACGCAGCCGGGGCCGCCGTGCTGCTCGTGACGACGGCGGTGCTGGTCGGCCGCCACATCCAGGGGACCAGCCGTACGCTGTTCGTCGACTGGCCCCCGCTGCTGGCGTCCTGGGAACCGCATCTCGGCCCCGGCACCCCGATGGCCGTCCTGGTGGCGCTCGCCACCGTGGCGTACGGGCCTGGGCTCGCGGCCCGTCTCCCCTGGCGGGCCCTGGTTCCCCTGACGTGGGGCACGGCCATGGCGTGGATCTACTCCCTCGCCCTGATCGACGGCTGGCAGCGGGGCATCGCCGGCCGGCTCACCACCGGCAACGAGTACCTCCAGGTCATCGACCGCTTCCAGGACATCCCGGCGGCGCTGCGGGGCTTCACCCAGCACATCCTGCTCGGCTCCCCCGACAACTGGCCCGCCCACGTCGCCGGCCACCCGCCCGCGGCCACGCTCACCTTCGTCCTGCTCGACCGGGTCGGGCTGCGGGGCGGGGGCTGGGCCGGGGCGTGGTGCATCACCGTCGGGGCGACGGCCTGCGTGGCCGTGCTGATCACGGTCCGCGCCCTGGCCGACGAGTCACTCGCCCGAGGGGCGGCGCCCTTCCTCGTCCTGGCCCCGGCGGCCGTGTGGATGGGGACCTCGGCCGACGCGTACTTCGCGGCGGTGGCCGCGTGGGCGGTCGCGCTGCTCGCACTGGCGGTCACCGGACGGTCCCTGTGGTCGGCGGGGGCGTCCGGGCTGCTGTTCGGCCTGACCTGCTACCTGTCGTACGGCCTCACGCTCGTCGCGCTGATAGCGGCGGCGGTACTGGTGCTCGGCCGGCACGGGATCCGGGGGCGCCCCGCCCTGCTGGTGCCCCTGATCGCCGGGCTGGCCGTGGTCCCGACGGCGTTCATGCTCGCCGGGTTCGACTGGTGGGAGGCGTACCACCTGCTGGTCACGCGCTACTACCAGGGCGTGGGCGGGGTCCGCCCCTACGGCTACTGGGTATGGGCCAACCTCGCCTGCACGGTGCTCATCACGGGCCTGGCGACGGCGGCGGGCCTGCGGCGGACCGGTGCGGTGCTCGTCCGGCGCCGCGGCGACGACGCCCCCGGCCGGACGGCCGAGGCCCGCCTCGCGCTCCTGGTCTCCGCCGCCCTCCTCGCCCTGCTGGCCGCCGACCTGTCCGGCATGAGCAAGGCGGAGACGGAACGCATCTGGCTGCCCTTCGCGCTGTGGCTGCTCCCGGCGTGCGCGTTCCTCACCCGCCCCCAGGCTCTCGGTTCCACCCGAACATCCTGGGCTTCCACCCGCGCCTGGCTCACCACCCAGGCACTGCTCGCGCTACTCCTCAACCACCTGCTGCTCACGGGGTGGTGACCGCCACCGAGGAGGTCGGAAGGGCCCGGTCGCTTCGGCTGGATGCCACAGCCGTCACCCTTGACAAGAAGATTCTGGCGAGGGCCGAGGTCATCCCGGCCGGCCGACAGTCCGGACGTGCCGGCGATCTCCCGGCATGACGACCCGCTCCCGGACAACTCCCACGCCGTACTGGTGGTCAACGCCTCCGAGTGACCCACCGGAGGCCCGTCCCGGGAACCCCGGTTCACCAGGGCCTCGGCGAGACGTCGGCACGTGATCAGGTGTCGGACGGGCCTGGCGTGGGGCGGGGGGATTCCAGGCGCTGGACCAGGGCGCGGAGGGCGTGGAGTTCTGCGTCCAGGGCCTGGGCGCCGGGGCGGGTGAGGGTGATCCAGGTGCGGGGGCGGCGGCCGGCGTAGCCCTTCTCCAGGGTGATCAGGCCGGAGTCCTCCAGCACCTTCAGGTGCCGGGAGAGATTTCCGTCGGTGACGGCGAGCTGCTTCTTCAGAAAGCCGAACTCGACGCGGTCGGCCTCTCTGGCGATGGTGAGGATGCCGAGCCGCACGCGCTGGTGGACGGTGTCGTCCAGCGACCGGGTCGGATGGAGTCCTTCCTGTTCGGCCCGCTCAGCGGTCGAGTCCCCGGCACTCATGGGGCAACCGTACCCGCGTCGGCGGGGCCGGGCGTGGCGCGCCGACGGGCCGCCGCCCGCTCGGCCAGGCCGGCGACCAGCAGGACGGCGGCGAGCAGGAGCGCCTTGGCCTGCGGTCCGTCGGTCCAGCCGGGGTGGGCGGGGTGCTGCCAGGGAAGCAGTCCGGTGCCCCAGGAGGCACTGAGGTAGGCGGTGAGCAGCAGGGCATGCGCGATGCCGGCGACCGCGGCCGTCCAGTTGCGTTCGGCCGTCCCTAGGGCGAGCAGTCCGATGCCGACCAGGTACCACGGGGAGGCGTAGCTGTTCTCCAGCAGCTCAACCTCCCAGGGCTGGTCCCTGGCGAACAGCAGGCACAGCAGGGCGCCCGTGATCACCACGGTGGCGATGGCGGTGGTGCTGAGCCACATGCCGCGGCGGGGGACGACCCCGCGGGCCTCGCCGCGCAGGCGGTACCGGCGGGCGAAGACGAACCAGGCCAGGGGGAGGAGCGCGAACCACACGCCCCATCCCACGAAACGCAGGAAGGCGCCGTCGAACTCGCCCCTCAGACAAGGGGTTCCCGGTTCGTGGACGACGCACAGACCGGTCAACTCGGCGTAGGCGAAGGCCGGATAGGAGCCGATGTTCCGGCCGTGGGCTCCGAAGTTGAAGGCGTACCGGGCGATCGGAGCGGCCGCCAGCGCGAGAAGGCCGAAGCCGAGGAGGGAGACCCATGAGCCGTTCATCTGCGCGCGGGTACTGGCCCGCAGGCCTTCCGTCGCCGCCAGCAGGCCGGCCGCGCGCGCCCTCGGTCCGGATTCCGCGCTGATCGGCGACGGTGTTCCCATTCCCACGATGTCCCCCTTGTGGTCGCGCCCGGGCGGCGCCCGGTGGCGGGCCGCCGGTCCGCCGCCCGCTCATGATCCTCATTTACTCTGCATTACAAAGTACATGGCATGCAAGAGTAAGTTGCCGCGCCGGGGAAGCGGGGAGGCAGGAAGGCGGGCACATCAGCTGCGCTGTTCGGGCCTTCGGGGCTCTGCCGTGTGCGCGGCCGCCAGTTCCCGCAGTTCGTCGACCGACCACTGGTCGTAGGCGTGCTCGCCGTACTTGGCGGCCAGGACCCGGCCGTCGGGCGCGACGAGGAAGTCGGCGGGGAGGCCGAGGCGGCCGCCGTGCGGGCTGGTGGCGGGCAGGTGCTCCCGCCCGCGGACGACCTCCCGCAGACCGCTCACGACCGCCCGGAGGATCGGCCACCAGGCGCGCGGATCGAGCAGGGCGCGGGGCGAGCTCTCCACGCCGAACTCCCGGTACAGCCGCCTGTCCGGGTCGGCGACGACCGCGAACGGAAGATCGGCGGTGTGGGGCAGCAGCTCGTCGGCGGGCGAGTGGAAGACCACGACCTCGCGGACACCGGCCGCCTCGATCTCCTCGTGACGCCGCACCACCGAGCGCAGATGCAGGTTGCAGACCGGGCAGCCGGCGAACCGCCGGAACTGGAGGTGGATCAGCCGACCGGGATCGGGCACGGCGACCCGCTCGCCGGAGACGGCGGTGAGACGCCTTTCCCGGACGGTCGAACAGGGCCTCACCGGACTGCGGGACATGGGCACGACGCTCCCCCTTCGTAGGCGTACGGCATACGCTTACCAGCGTAGGCGTATGCCGTACGCTGTCAACCGCCATGCCACGCCCACGTTCACTCACGCCGGACCAGCCCGCCACGGCCGCCCTCGCCGTCATCGACCGGGACGGACTCACCGGACTGTCGATGCGCGCCGTCGCCAACGAACTCGGCATGAGCACGATGGGGCTCTACCGGTACGTGGACGACCGCGAGGAACTGGAACGGCTCGTCGTCGAACTCGTACTCGCCGGTGTGGACGTCGAGCCGCCGGACCCCGGCATGCCGTGGCGCGAGCGGGTCGAGGTCATGGTGCGGCGACTGCGCGACGCGGTTGCCGCCCACCCGGCGATCGTCCCGCTCGCCATCACCCACCGGCACCACTCCCTCGGGGTGCTGCGCTGGTCGGAGGCGGTGCTCGCCGTCCTCACCGAGGCGGGCGTCGAGGGCGAGCGGCGGGTCGTCGCCCTGCGCGGACTGCTCAGTTACGTCATCGGAGCCATCCAGCTCGAACACCTCGGGGCCCTGTCCGGTGCGGGCACCGTGGCCATCACCGAGCTGCCGGCGGCCGAGTTCCCGCACATGACGGAGACCGCCCGGCACGCCCGGAGAGTCGGCGCCGACCAGGAGTTCCTTGGCGGGCTCGCCCTGCTCCTCGACGGCCTCGGCGGTCCCGGCGACCTCGGCGCCTGAACGCAGCCGGAGCCCCCTGCGAGAAGGTTTCCCCGGGCGGGCCCTGTCCCGCCCGGCCCCGTCCTGGCCGGACCCGTCGGCCGGAGCCCGGTGTGACGGGAGACGGTCTCCATACGCTGAGGCAGTCGGAATGAGCAGCGAGGGCGTCGGATCCGTAGAGCGTACGAGTAGCGACCTCATGGAATGGACACGGGTATGGGCGACCGACACAGCGACGGTGGGGGCACGGACCGCCGACGCGCCGGCACGGGCGGCCACGGGTCCGGGGCCGACGACGACACCCGCGCCGCCGCGCTGGAGCCCGTGCTCCGCCGCGCCCTGCGCGCCGAGGCCCTCGACGCGTCGGCCGAGCGGCGGGCCGTGGCCGCGTTCCGGGCCGCCCGGGAGGAAGGCGTCCACCGGCAGGCACGGGCGCGGAGGCGGGACGACTGGCGTTCGCGGCGCGTCCTGGGGCGGCGGTCGCTGCGGACCGCCGTCGCCGTGCTCCTCGCCGGCCTGACGTTCAGCGGCGTGGCGATCGCGGCGATCGGCTCACCGGAATCCGACGGGAAGGCGGAGGACGACGGCCGGGTACGGCGGCACCCGTCGCCCACCGCTCCCCGGGCCCCGGCTCCCGCATCGACACCGGCGACCGCCGGCGCCGCACCGTCCGAGCCCGGCTCCCCCACGCCCACGCCCACGCTGACCGAGACCCGGGACCGCCCGCCCACGGCCAAGGACATCCAGGCTCACTGCCGCGCGTACGCGTCGGTGAAGGGGAGGGGCAAGGCGCTGGAGTCGACGGCCTGGAAGCGGTTCATCGAGGCCGCCGGGGGCGAGGACAACGTCGACGCCTACTGCGCCGACCAGCTGTCGCAGGCCCGGACGGGCAACGCGGGCCACGCGGGCAACGGGAACGCCTCGGGCGGCGGGAGCGGCCCGGACAAGGAGAACGGGCAGTCGAACGGCAACTCGGCCGACGAGAAGAACGCGCAGAACGGGAAGAGCGCGCAGAACGGGAAGAACGCGAACAACGACAAGCCCGGACAGGCCAGTCCGCCGGGTCACGCCCCCCAGGCCGGTGCGGCGAAGACCGAGTGACGGATTGGGCGCATCGCCGCACAGTTGTGTTGACTTCGTGCCAGTGCCCCCGCACCCGTGACAGTCGGCGCTCGCGCGACGCTGAACCCAGTGACCCCCGCGCGGGGTCGGGCCGCCTGCTCTCCGGGGGGAGGCACGCGGGCGGCATCATGCAGGGGCAGACTCGTTCGCACCCCCCGTGGCGGGTCTGCCCCTGCCTCAGCCGCATCAGCGGCTTCGAGAGGCGTTCATCACGTCGGGGGCAATGCGACGGCGCCTGAGGCAACCGGATCCCCAACTGCTACCGTCTACCAATCTGTAGACGTTCATCCCTCGGACGGCCCGGCTTCACGAGGGTTCCACTTCTGCGTCCGCGTGTGTTCGCACGCGTTCCCCGGAGCGCTCACGCACGTGGACCCACGGCCCGGAGATCCACCTGATGACGACTTCCTCCCCGCCCGCCACGGGGCTCGACGGCGCGGCCATCGACGGCGGCCTCTACACCGACGTCACCAACTTCGCTCGGGACACGCACTGGCTGAACGAGCCCGCCGCGGTCTTCTCCGACCTCGGCATGGGCCTGTTCGCGCTCTTCCTGCTGGTGGCCTGGTGGCGTGCCCGGCGCCAGGGGAACACGGTCATGACCGCCGTCCTGGCCACGCCGTTCGCCGTGATCCTGGCGTACGTCGTCAACAGCGGGATCAAGAACGTCTTCCAGGAGCCGCGCCCCTGCCGGGCCCTCCCGCACGACTTCCTCATCGAGGCGTGTCCGCCGGTCGACGACTACGCCTTCCCCAGCAACCACACCACGGTCGCCTTCGCGTTCGCGGCGGCCCTGCTGCTCATCAGCCGGTGGCTCGGGTCCGTCGCCCTGCTCGCGGCCGTGGCGATGGGGGTCTCGCGCGTCTACGTCGGCGCCCACTACCCGCATGACGTCGGCGTCGGCGCGCTGGTGGGGACCGTGGTCACCCTGGTCGTCGTCCTGCTGGCACGGCGGCTGGCCGTGCCGCTGATGGAACGGATGAGCACCGGGCCACTGGGCCCGCTGCTCGTCGCCAGGACCGCGAAGCGGGCCCGCCCGACGTCCCGCGCGGCAGCGCGGGCCCGGGTGTAGGGCCACTCGTTCGCATTCAGGATCGGACGGCCCGGCCGGCCTTGGCCCAGTTCGCGTGCAGCTCGTCGAGGTAGGACCGGGCCTGGCTGCCGGGGGTGGCCCCGCGGGCGAAGGCGAGCATGTTGCCCTGGCCGGTGTTGTAGCCGAGGGCCAGCAGGTCGTCCCTGCTGTACGGGGCCGCCCACCGGGCGGGCAGCACGGCCGCGAGGTCGTGCAGGTACCAGGCCGCGGCCTCGATGGCGAGGTCGCGGTCGTCGGGCAGTTCGTCCCAGGAGCGGTTCGCGAAGTCACGGTCCTTCTTCGTGGCGTCGAAGGTCGCACGGTGCATGTTGGCGATGCCGAAGGCGGCGTCCGGCTTGTACTTCTGCCAGGCCCGTTCGAGACCGGGCTCGTGGGGTTTGTACGACTCGTTGTAGAGGATCGCCATCAGCAGCCGGGCGCTGACGCCCGCCTGGCCGGCCCTCCGGCGCACCTGGGCGGCCTGGTCGGCCGGGTCGTACGGACCCGCGGTCGCCGCCGTCGAGGGGCGTGCCGGGCCGGTGGGCGAGGCCGGGGCCGGGACCGTCGGTACGGGCCGGGGAGCGGATCCGGAGGGCGGCAGGCCTGCCGCGCGCACGGCGACGTAGCAGGCAGCGGCCAGAAGCACCACCGCCGGCCAGCGCCGCCGCGACCGGGTACCGGTCATGTCCGCCCTCCCTGCTCCGCTCCCCTGCCCCGTTCCCCGGCTCCATGGGAGCCGGTCACTCCTCGTAGTAGTTGTTGATCACCACGTCCGGCTCGTCGTCGTCGAACGCCTCGTTCAGCAGGGCCCCGCCGACCAGACCGGCCGCGCCGGCGCCGATGAGCGCGCCGGTGCCGAAGCGGCGGCCGCCCTGCTGCTGGTCGCCCTGGGGTGCCGGGTAGCCCTGCTGCGGGTAGCCCTGCTGAGCCTGGGGATATCCCGGGCTCATCGGCTGGGGCGGTGTGTAGAACGGCGGCGCGGTGGTCTGGACGCGCTGCGCGCACTCGGCGCACGTCTGGACCGGCCGGGGCACGCCCCACTGCGGGTACCAGTGGACGCTCGTCGTGCCGGGGCCGTGGCCGGGGTCGAAGAAGCAGGTCATGGCGGGACTCCTCGTGGGCTGCGGGGGTGCGGTGACGGTCGGCGGCAGCGGGGACACCAGGGTCGGCGTCGGTGTCACGGGGACCGCGGGCGCGGGCGGGGCGGGCGGCGCGGGAACCGGTGGGGGCGTCGTGGGCATCGGGGCCGGCGGGGCCGGGGCGTACGCAGCCGGGCCGGCATCCGGGCCGGACGCGGCTGGGCTCCCGTCCGGGTCGGTGGTCTCCCGCAGGATCTCCACGCCGTAGTCGGCGGCGATGCCCGCGAGGCCCGAGGCGTAGCCCTGGCCGACCGCTCGGAACTTCCACTCCGCGCCGTGCCGGTACAGCTCGCCGAAGACCAGCGCCGTCTCACCGGACAGGCCGCCTGCCGCCAGGTCGTACCGGGCGAGTTCGGCGCCGCCCTCCTGGTCGAGCACGCGGATGTGGGCGCGCCGCACCTGGCCGAAGGCCTGCCCGCGGGCGGCTCCCTCGTAGAGCGAGACCGGGAAGACGACCTTGGTGACCTCGGCGGGCACGCGGGTCAGGTCGACGTCGATCCGCTGGTCGTCGCCGCCGGCGGGGCTGCCGCCGCCGTGGCGGACCGAGCCGTCGGGGCTGCTCAGGTTGTTGAAGAAGACGAAGTGCCGGTCGGACAGCACCTTTCCGGACGCGTCGCACAACAGTGCGCTGGCGTCCAGCTCGTATCCGGCATCCGCCTCCCAGCCCAGCCCGACCGTGACCGCCGTCAGGCCGGGGGCCTGCTTGCTCAGCGAGACGTTGCCGCCCTTGGTCAAGGGCACACTCATCGAACTCCTCCGCAGCTTTTCCGGTCCCCCGTGTTCATGTGGATCAACGCGCTCGCCCTCCCCGGCAGTTCCGGAGTTGCGCAAGGATGAAAACATGTGGCCGATACGGGCCGGCCGGGCAACCGCCGGCGCCTGGCCTCGCGTCCTGGCCATTGCGGGCATCCGGAACCACGCGACCGGGCAACCAACACTCCTGGAGAAGAGGCGACGTGAGCATCATCGGCTGGATCATTCTCGGACTGCTGGCCGGGGCCATCGCCAAGATCCTCCTGCCGGGGCGGGACCCGGGCGGGCTGATCGGCACGACACTCATCGGCATCGCGGGCGCGTTCGTGGGCGGGTGGCTCTCCGCCAGGTTCCTCGACCGGCCCGTGGAGAGCAACTTCTTCGACCTCTACACCTGGGGCGCGGCCGTCGGCGGTTCGCTCGTGCTGCTCATCGGCTACCGCCTGCTGTTCGGCAACTCGCGGAACTGATCCGGCGGCGCCGTACGGGAGGCGCTCACTCCTCCTCGGCCGGCGACGTGCACCGGTAGGCGTGGGCGCGGCGGCGGTCGCGGCGCACCAGGACGGTCGTACTGGCCGCCACGATCAGCGTGGCGGTGCTGAGCGGGACCAGGAAGGGCGTCATCACGGCCATCGCCGCGGTGACCGCCGTCATCGTCTCCATCGTCGTCACTCCTCCGTTCCGGGTTCGGCCGCGTGCCGGGCCCGGGAGGCGGCGCGGCCCGTGAGGGCGGCTTCGATGGCGCCCATCCGGTCGGCCAGCAGGGCAAGGGCGGCGCTCGCGCGCGTGAGGGGGTCCCCGGCCGGGCCGCCGAGGGCCTGCGCGCGGATGTGGGCGGACTTCAACTCGGCCCAGCGAGTGGCCTGTCGCGGGGTCTGGGTGCCGCGCAGCTCGCCGAGTTTGAGCAGGTTGGCCTCGGCTCCCGTGGTGAGGGTCTGTGCCTCGGCGGTGAAGTGGTCGTCGAGGACGGCGGACAGTTCGGCGTCGTTCATGACGGGCCGCAGCCGCTGGGCGATCTTGTTCATGGTGCGGTAGGAGCCCTGGAGCCGGAACGGCGGCTCGGTGCGCGTCTCGTCGGACTGGGCGGCGGAGGCGATGTAGGCGGCGTTGACCGCGAGGACCGTCTCGCGCGCGCTGAGCAGATGGCGCAGCACGGACACGATCTGCTCGACCTCGGCGGGTGCGTAGGGGTGCCCGAGCCGGTCCGCGCGGGCCGCGGGGTCGTCGCCCGCGAGCCGGAGGAACAGGTCGAGGTCGCGGCGGTCGCGGCCGGCCAGCGGGGCCAGCACCGGGTTCGCGGTGAGCGCGTTCTCCAGGAAGCTGAGCGCGAAGACGTCCTCCTTGCCGGTCAGCACGTCGCCGAGGTTCCAGACGTCGGCTCGGTTGGCGAGCATGTCGGGGACGCGGAAGCGCTCGCCGGACTCGGTGTAGGGGTTGCCGGTCATGCAGACGGCGAACCGCTTGCCGCGCAGGTCGTAGGTGCGCGCCTCGCCGTTCCACACGCCCTCGACCCGGCGGGTGGCGTCGCACAGCGGGATGAACTTCTGGAGCAGCTCCGGCGAGGTGTGCTGGATGTCGTCCAGGAGCAGCAGGGTGTTGTTGCCGGCCGCCAGCGCGAAGTTGATCTTCTCGATCTCCTGGCGGGCGGTGGCGTTCGGGGCCTCGGCCGGGTCGAGCGAGGTGACGGTGTGGCCGAGCGCCGGGCCGCTGATCTTGACGAGCATCAGGCCCAGGCGGTCGGCGACGTACTCCATCAGCGTGGTCTTGCCGTAGCCGGGCGGCGAGACGAGCAGCAGCAGGCCGCCGGTATCGGTGCGCTTGGTCTCGCCCGCGGTGCCGAGCTGGCGGGCGAGGCTGTCGCCGATGAGGGGCAGGTAGACCTCGTCGATGAGCCGGTTGCGGACGAACGCGGCCATGGAGCGCGGGCGGTGGTCGTCCAGGCGCAGCCGGGCGCGTTCGGCGTCGACCAGGGCGGTGCGGCGGCGCTGGTAGGCGCGGAAGGCGGGGGCCTCCCGCGTCTCGAAGCGTTCGGTGCGGGCCAGGAACTCGTCGATCCGCAGGGTGAGGGTGCGGTTCACGATGCGCGGGTGGGTGCCGAGCAGGCCCTCGACGGTGGTCTGCGGGGAGACCTCGGACTCGTAGCGGGGCAGGTCCGGGCACAGCCCGGCGGCCACCGCCTCGGCCAGGTCCCCGGCGGTGATCTCGGTACCGGTGGAGGTGACGTACGCCGACAGCCACGCCCCGGCCAGTTGGCGGCGCGCGGCGAGGTCGCCGAGCGCGGCCAGGTCCTCGTCGTAGGCGGAACTGCCCACGGTGCGGCGGAACTTGTCGAGCAGCGTGCGGGTCGCCACGCTGATGACGAACCCTTCGGGCCCGCTCGTCAGCTCCTCGAAGAGGTAGGCCGCGGCCGCGGGCGCGAGCTCGCCCGCGCCCAGCGGAGCGGGCCCGCGGCCGCCGCCGGCCCCCGGCCCGAAGCCGTTCGTCACCGCTGCCGCGTGTCCGCCCCCGGACACCGGACCGAAGCCGCCCGCCGGGGAGGGACCGCCGGTGGCCGGCAGCCCGAAGCCGTTCGTCATCGCGGCCGCGTGTCCGCCCCCGGACACCGGACCGAAGCCGCCCGCCGGGGCGGGACCGCCGGTGGGCGACGGCCAGGTTTCCAGGGCCGTCGCGAGTTCCGCGACGAGTTCGGCGATCGCGGGGGACGGGCCGAAGGTGTCGCGGGCGCGGGCCAGGGAGGCGGCGCGGCGGGTCCAGGCGGTGCGGGCCTCGACGGTGGTGCCGTGTGCCCAGAAGAGCTGGGCGGCGGCTCGCGCGGCGGGCTCGTGGCGCAGCGGGCCTGCCTGCTCGTACAGGGGCAGCAGGGCGGTGAGGATCGCCGTCGCGTCGTGGTCGTGGACGCCGCGCTCGTAGCCCTCGTCGTACGCCTCCTCCGCGGCCCCGCGCACCAGGGCGGGCAGGTCGGCCGGGGCCGGCGCGGCCGCGCCGTGGCGGCGCAGCAGGCGGGCGGCGAGGTGTTCGGCGCGGTAGACCTCGGGCGACTCGGACGGCAGCCGCCGGTCCCAGTACGGGCGTGTGTCCGCGAACGCCGGATCGGTGACGGGGGCGCGGTAGTCGGTGCCGGACAGGGCGAAGGCGAGGCCGTCGCCGTGCGGGACCAGGGTGAGGTCCAGCGGGCGGGTGGTGACGGCGAAGCGGTGGGTGCCCAGGCGGATCGTGCGGCCGCCGTCGGCGTACAGGTCGGTGCGGTCGCGCAGCGCGCGGGCCGCCTCCTGGCGGGCCGACTTCAGGCGGCCGTCCAGCTCCTCGGCCCGTACGGGGTCGCCGAGTTCGCGCAGTTCCTCGGCGGTGCGGCGGGCCTTGGCGACCAGCGGGTCGGAGGCGAAGAAGGTGCTGACGGCGTCGGTGTCGGCGAGCGTGGCCGCGCGCCGGGCGATCGTCTCCAGCACCCGTCCCGCGGACGCGGCGAGTTGTTCGGCGCGGCGGGCGCGGGCGTCCAGCAGGCCCTGCTTGCGGCCGGAGAACGCCTCGTAGATCTCGGTGCGCTTGTCGGCCAGTTCGCCGAGGAAGTCGTCGAACTCCGCGAAGCGGGACTCCAGGTTCTCCAGCCGCACCAGCAGGGAGGCGAGCTGCTCGTCG
This sequence comes from Streptomyces sp. NPDC014889, assembly GCF_043081205.1. Taxonomy (NCBI): domain Bacteria; kingdom Bacillati; phylum Actinomycetota; class Actinomycetes; order Kitasatosporales; family Streptomycetaceae; genus Streptomyces; species Streptomyces sp. NPDC014889. The sequence continues at coordinate 368,443 of NZ_JBIBWH010000002.1, read as the reverse complement.
CAGGCGTCCGGATCGTCCGCGGCCGCGAGCGCGCCGGTGACGGCCTGGCCGAGCAGCGCCGACTCGGCCGCGAACTCGGCGCGCCCCTCCCGGTCGCTCAGTTCGCGGCGGCGGGCGTCGAGCAGGGCGCGGGCACGGTTGACACCGCCCAGCACCTCGGCGATGCGCTCCAGGACGGAGGTGCGCACGGTGGCGTCGCCGATGTCGAGACCGGCGACGACCTCCGTGACCGTGCGCAGCGTGCCGGCGAGGTCGTCGAGCCGGCCGGCGACCGGTGCCGCCTCGGCGACGCTGCCGATCGACTCGGCGTCCGCGGCGAGGCGTTCGACCTCCTCGTGGTGGTCGGCGAAGGCGTCCTCGCGGGCCAGGAAGGCGACCGCCCGCTGCCCGAACGTGGCGAGGTCGGCCTCCGCCTCGGCGGCGAGTTCGTCGATACGGGCGGTGTCCGCGTACCGCATCTCCTTCAGGGTCAGCAAGTGGCCCTGCGCCTGCCGCAGTTCGCTCAGGCCGCCGACCCAGGCGGCGGCGCCGCGCGGCGCCTCGCCGCGCAGCCGGCGCACCACCGCGGCGAGCCGGCCCGCGGCCGCTTCGAGCGCGTCGGCGGCCTGCCGGGTCAGCGTCTGTACGGTGCGGAACTCCTCCAGCACCTGCTCGGCGGTGGCCCGTACGGCGTCCAGCGGGGTGCGCAGGTCGCCCAGCTCCTCCTCGCCCAGCCAGTGGTGGGTGTCGAGAGCGCGGACGCAGGCGGCGGCCAGTGCCTCGTACACCTCGGCGGTCGGCGTGGTCTCGGCGACGGCGCGGCCGATGGACAGGCAGTCGGAGATGCCGCGTACGAGGTCGGCGTTGCCGATCCGGCCGAGGGGTCCGGTGCCCGTGGCGGCGGCGTGGGTGTCGGAGACGTAGGGGGAGCTCCAGAGCTGGAGGGGGTGCACGCGGCCCGGCTCGTCGGGTCCGGCCGACGGGTCCGTGCGCAGCGCCATCAGTGTGCCGTCGTCGAACAGCGCCCAGCCGTGGCAGGACAGCGGGGTGGCGACCTCCTCGCGGATGGTGTTGTACGACAGCAGCAGGCTGCGTCCGTCGGCGGGCGCGTGGAAGGCGTACAGCACGTCCTCGCCGTAGGGCGAACGCACCTCGCGCTCGAACTCCAGCCCCGCGCCGTCGAGTTCGTAGGTCTTGTGGGCGCCGGTGGCCAGGCAGTAGCCGCCGGGGAACACGATGCCCTGGTCGTCGGGCAGACGGCGGCATGCCTGCCCGACGCCGTCGATGCGGACCACGGTCCTGGTGAGGGTGTGGAAGACGAGGTGGCGGTGGGCCTGCTCCTTGTAGGGGCGGATCCGCAGCAGGATCAGCGGGCCCACGCTCGCGTACGCGATGTCCGCGTCGGCGAGGGCCTGCAGCGGCTCGTCGACCGGCTCGCTGTGGATGCCCTCGCCGGTCTCGGTGTCGTCCTCCGTCTTGACGGTGAGGCGGCCTCCGACGGTGGAGACGAAGACCTCGCCGCGCACCGAGACGTGCGGGTGGCGGCCCAGGACGTGGTCCTCGCGGCCGGTCGCGGTCCACTCGAAGTCGTGCGACGGCGGCGGCACGTGGTCGCGCTCGCCGCGCCCGTCCAGGAACGTCGCCCGGCCGTCGGCGGTGAGCGTCCAGCGCAGCACCCGGATGTCGCCGGCCTTCTCGCCGGTCCGGAAGACGGCAAGCAGCCGGCCCTCGGCACGGCGCAGGCTCAGCAGCCGGGCCTGCCGGTAGTAGCGGTGCAGGGCCTCGAACTCCCGCACGAAGGCGGGGTCGTCGAGCAGGCCGGGCACCGCGTCCTCGGGGAGCCGGTTCAGCTCCCGGTCGTGCAGCGCGAGGACGTCGCCGACCCGGGGTTCGGGCAGGTTGCCGTTGTATCCGAACAGCAGGCGGTCGCCGACGGCCACGACGTCGCGGGGCACGCTGGGGTGCTCGGTGCGCAGCCGGCCGGTGCCGGTGAGGTCCAGGCGCGTGGCGCCGAACTCCTCGGCCCGTCGGGCGTTGAGTCGCTCGGCACCGCGGGCGAGCTCGGCGGCCTGCGCGGTCAGCCGGTCGCGCAGCACCTCGTACGTTCCGGTGTCCACGGAGTCGTACGAACCCGTCTCCAGGGCGGTGGCCATGGGTGGTGCGTCCCTTCGCGAAGAGGTGCGGGCCCGGGGTCCGGCCCGTCCGGTGGATCAGGCGGGACCCCGTCGGCGGGGCCGGTTCCCGGCCCCCGAATCCGGCGTGATCCGTGGGGCGGGCCCCCGGCCGCGGTGTTCAGGCGGCGGCTTGGGGGCCCTCCGCTCGGGTCGTCAGGCCCGGACGGCGCCGTTGAGGGCGGTGAGCGGGGTGTCGGCGAGGCCCAGCTCACCGGCGCGGTCGAGGAGTTGCTGGAGCTGACCGGCGTTCGTGCCGCCCGACTGCATCATCTTCATCAGCAGCGCGGAGACCGTCAGGTTCTTGACGTCGGCCGAGCCCAACTGGCCCAGGATTTTTCCGAGGTCGTCGGTGAAGTTGGACGAGCCGTCCAGCCAGGGCGCCGCAAGGGCCTGCGCGGTGCGGGAGTTCTCCATGAACCCGTCGACGCCCTTGCCGAACGAGATCGCGCTCATCAGCCGGTCGAAGAAGACCGACTCGCCGCCGACGATGTCGATGTCGGCGTGCTCGAGACCGGTCGCGAGGACCGTGGCCTGCGCCTCGGCGACCTGCCGCTGCGCCTCCAGACCGGCCAGCCGGATCTCCTTCTCCGCCTGGAGCCGCAGCCGGTACTCCTCGTGCTCGCGGGAGGCCTCGTCCAGGGCGGCCATCGCCGCCGCCTTCTCGGTCAGGCCCGCCGCCTCGGCCTTCAGCTTCTCGCCGATCGCGGCGGCGTCGGCGAGCGCCTTCGCCTGGGCGCCCTCGGCCTCCGCGCGCAGCCGGGCCTCGGTGCCCCGGGCCTCGGCCAGCGCCTTGGCCTGCAACGCCTCGGCCTCGGCGCGGCCGGCCTTCTCGATGACCTCGGCCTCCTGCTCGCGGACCTGGATCGCGGCCAGTCCCTCCGCGGCGGCCTCGGCCTTGACGGCCTCCGCCAGGCGCAGCTTGGCGCGGGCGTCGAGGTCGGCGGTCTTCAACCGGGCCTCGGCCAGGGTGAGTTCCTCGGCGGCGCGGTGGGTGGCGGCCTGCTCGGCGGCCTCGGCTGCCTTGATGTCCTTGACCAGCTTCTCCTGCGCCTCCGCCTCGGCGGCGATGATCACGGCCTGGCGCTCGCGCTCCGCCTCCTCCACGGCGCGCAGCTTCTTGATGGACTCCTCCTGCTCGGCGACCGTGCGGTCCACCGCGACCCGCTCGCGGACGACCTCGGCGATCTCCCGCTTCTCCGCCTCGACCTCCTTGTCGGCGGCGATCCGGGTGAGCTGGGTCTCCCGCTCCCGGGCGATGACCTCCAGGAGGCGGTCCTTCTCGATGCGCTCGTTCTCGATGGCGATGACCCGCTCGCGGTTCTTCGCGGCGACCGCGACCTCACGGGCCTGGTTCTCGCGCTGGACGCCGAGCTCCTCCTCGGTGTGCAGGAAGGCGCTCTGCGCGCGCAGCCGCTCCTCCTCCACCACGCGTGCGGTCTCGGCCTCCTCGCGGGCGCGGGAGGTCTCGATCTCCCGCCTCTGCTTGATCTCGGCGTCCGCCTGGCGGCGCTCCAGCTCCAGGATGGCCTCGCGCGCGTCGACGTTCTGCCGGGTGATCTCCTTCTGCTCGGTGCGCTGCGCCTCGTTGGTGCGCACGTGCTCCACGGCCGTCAGCTCGGTGATCTTCCGGATGCCCTGGGCGTCGAGGACGTTGCCCGGGTCGAGCTGGGTCAGCGGCGTCTGCTCCAGGTAGTCGATCGCCGCGTCCTCGAGGTGGTAGCCGTTCAGGTCGACACCGATGACCTCGATGATCTGGAACCGCAGTTCCTCACGCTTGGTGTAGAGGTCGGTGAAGTCCATCTGCTTGCCGACGGTCTTCAGCGCCTCGGAGAACTTGGCGTGGAACAGCTCCTGCAACGTGTCCCGGTCGCTGGCGCGGGCGGTGCCGACGGCCTGCGCGACCCGGACGACGTCCTCGACGGTCTTGTTGACCCGTACGAAGAACGTGATGCGGATGTCGGCGCGGATGTTGTCCCGACAGATGAGCCCCTCACGGCCGGTGCGCGTGATCTCGATGGCCTTCACCGAGATGTCCATGACCTCGGCCTTGTGCAGCACCGGCAGGACGACCTGGCCGGTGAAGGTCACGTCGACCTTGCGCATCTTGGAGACGATCAGGGCCTTGCCCTGCTCCACCTTCCGGAACAGCCGGGAGAAGGTGAACAGCAGGAGGAGAACCACGAGCAGGCAGCCCGCGACGAGTGCGCCGATGACATCCATGGCATACGTCCTTGACGGTAAGGAACGGTGAGTAAGGGAGAGACCGGGTGGCCGGGTGCGACCCCCGCGGTGTCCCGGCGGCTCGGGCGCCGGGAGACGGCGGGAGGCGGGTGCGCCGCGGAAACGTCAAGCCCCCTCTTCCCCCTGCGACGCACCGTGCGGCGGTACTACCCGTGCCGGCTCCGGCACCGGACATCTGCCGGTGCCCGGCACCGGAACCGTCCGCGGTGCTCCCCTGGCGACATGATGCCCGACCGGTACCGCCTCGCACATTGCCGGTTTCCGGCAGTGTTCGACGGGGCTTCAGTGCCGGTGGGACGACAGGGTGCATCAAGACCGGCCGGGCCGGGGCGGGGCACCCCACGAGATCACGGGGAGGGCGTCCAGCCGGGTGCGGTGCGGGCCCAGGCGCTGTCCCAGGCGGCGAGATTGCGGCGGCGGAGCAGCAGCCCGGCGGCGCCGTACACCGCGGCGCCGGTGACCGGGACGGCCAGGGCGGCGAGGATCGCCCAGCCCCGGCTGTGACTGCGTACCTGAGTGGTGGTCAGGGGCGGCTCGGTGATCCGTCCGTCGGTGTCGGCCCACACGTCGACGGGGCTGCCCGCGGGCAGTCCGGGCTCGACGTGGGTACGGGCCGTGCGGGCGAGCCCGCCCGGGTCGGTGAAGCGCACCGGTACCGGGTAGCGGGTGTTCCTGGCCTCCTCCGAGCCCGGCTCGGGATGGCGTGGAGCGTCGTGCAGGAGGACCGCGGTGGTCTGCCACCGCGTCCTCTCCTGGTGCTCGGCCGCCCGCTCGTAGTGACGCAGGGCCCTGTCGCCGGCGAAGAAGAGGGCCACGGGGGTGCCGGCCAGCACGGCCAGCAGGATGCCGAGGCCGATCCACGCCTGGAGCAGGTCGCTCGGGCGGCGCATCGGGTTGCGCCGCAGGCGCCAGAGCACGCGGCGGGGCGGTTCGTCGGGGAGCGGGTCGTCGGGGGACAGTCCTTCGGGGGGCGGCTGTGCCCGAGGGATGCCGCCGGCCATGGCGCGGCCCTCCTTCTGTGTCCTCGTTCTCCCTGTGCGGTGGGGACGGGGGCTGGTCTGCGGGTCTACGGGGCTACGGGTCCGCGGGTCTACGGATCTACGGGTCTACGGGCCGGTCGGCCCGGAGGGGTCGCCCGCCGGGCCCGCGGCGAGGTCGTGCGCGGAACGCAGCAGGGTGGCGGCGCCACGGACGGCGGCGGTGTGCGGCGCCGCCACGGCCTTGAGCGGCGCGTGCAGCCTGCCGGTGAGGTGGTAGGTGATCTCCGGGCGCAGGGCGCCGCCCCCGGCCAGCAGCGCGCCCCGGCGCAGGGCGTCCACGGTGAGCGACGTACGGTCCTGCCGCAGCATCGCGGTCACCATCGTGGCCACCGCCTCGCAGATCTGCACCGGTGAGGTGGATTCGAGGTCGCTGGTGCCCAGCGCGGTGCGGCGCGCGTCGACGACGGCGCCCTCCGAGAGCAGCACCACCTCGGTCAGGTGCGCGCCGATGTCCACCACGAGCAGCGGGCGGGCCAGGTCCGCACCCGCGGCCAGGGCGACGGCCCGCGCGCTGGGAATGGTCAGCACCCCGCGCGGCCGCAGCACCTCCACCGCCGTACGGGCGTCGTTGCGGAAGGCCACCCCGTCCAGTACGGGGGCGGTCAGCACGACCAGGGGGCGGGTGAACCGGGGCAGGCGGTTGCCGAGGAGGCGGTCGAGCATCCGGGCCGTGCCCGCGGTGTCGATGATCGTGCCGCGCTGGATCGGATACACCGCCCCGGAGCCGGGGAACGTCACCGTGGGGACGTCCAGGACAAGACCCCGCCCGGCGACCCAGGCGCGGGTGCGGGCGCTGCCCATGTCGAGGGCGACGCCGCAGCCCTGTCGGCCCAGCGGCCACGGCCGGTGCCAGGTGGCCGCGGCGGCACGCGAACGCTGGGTGACGGTCACCGCCCTGCCTCCCTGACCTGCTGGCAGCGCGCGCAGTAGCGGGCCTGCGGCACTATCTCCAGGCGTTCCCGCGCGATGGGACGCCGGCACAGGTGGCAGATGCCGTAGCCGCCCTCGTCCATGCGCGCCAGGGCCGCCTCGACGTCGGCGAGGACCATGCGCGCGGAGGCCGCGAGTTTCACGCGGACCTCCACCTGCGAGGCGGCCTGCTGCTGGAGCAGGGCGTCCGCGCGGGACGTCGCGGCGGCCGAGATCTGCTCCAGCTGCTCCTGGCGGAACAGGCGCTGCTCGTCGAGGTTCGCGCGCAGCGCGGCGAGGTCCTCGGCCGTCAGATGCGCGTCGCGGTCGCCGATGATCTGGTTGTTCACCGTTTCACCCCTCGGGCAGGGCGGAGGACGAAGGCAGGACGGACGGGGGACCGGTTCGGGCGGTCCGGTTCAGGCGGTACGGCGCCGGCACGAGACGCAGTGCCCCGTGTACGGCAGGATCTCCAGGCGCTCCGCCGGGACCGGCTTGCCGCATTCCAGGCAGGTCCCGTAGGTGCCGTCCTCGATACGGGCGAACGCCTCGTCGATCTCCTTCAGCACCCGCTGGATGGCCTCGCGCTGGGAGGACGCCAGGTGGTCGTCCGCCGTCTGCCCGGTCTCGCCGAGGGCTTCCAGCTGGACCAGCCGGGTCCCGCGGGCGTGTTCAAGGCGCCGGCGGGCCTCCTGAGCGGACAGGCGCTCGCGGGGTTCGGTCCGGGCGGCGTCGAGCGACATCGTCAGTGCCTTTCTTCGTACAACGGGGGACGGGGGTCGGTCACACCTCAACCCTGGTCGAGCCGGCCGTGCTTTCCCATCGGGTCCAGAACCCATTTGCGGCCGGTCGGGGGATCCACTCGACCCGTCCATGGGTAGGCCGCACCCGGCGAAATGGGGACCGAGCCCCATCGATCCCGGCGGCCGGCGGACGGCAGACTGGCGGCAGGCCCGGTCGGGACCAGGGGCCGCGGCTCGTCCGGGATGCGCGATGCCCGACAGTAGAGGCAGACCGCATCACGGAAGGAGGCGTGACCCTGGTGTCCCTGTTCTGGCGGATCTTCGGGCTCAACGCCGTGGTGCTCGGCTCGGCCACCGCGCTGCTGCTGTGGGCCCCGGTGACCGTCTCGGTGCCGGTCGTGCTGACCGAGGCCGTCATCCTGGTGGGCGGCCTGGCCGTCATGCTGGTCGCCAACGCCGCCCTGCTGCGCTGGGGACTGGCCCCGCTGGACCGGGTGACGAAGCTGATGACCACCGTGGACCTGCTGCGCCCCGGCCAGCGGCTGCCCGAGCAGGGCGGCGGCGAGGTCGCGGAGCTGATCCGCACGTTCAACGCCATGCTCGACCGGCTGGAGAACGAGCGGGCCACGAGCAGCGCCCGGGTGCTGCTCGCCCAGGAGGCCGAGCGGCGCCGTATCGCGCAGGAGCTGCACGACGAGGTGGGCCAGAGCATGACCGCGATCCTGCTCGCGCTCAAGCGGGCCGCGGACGAGGCGGCCCCGCCGCTGCGCGACGAGCTGCACCAGGCGCAGGAGATCACCCGGTCGAGCCTGGACGAGGTCCGCCGGCTGGTGCGCCGGCTGCGGCCCGGCGTCCTGGACGACCTCGGTCTGGTCGCCGCGCTGACCTCGCTGACCCACGACTTCGCCACCCACACCGGGCTCCAGGTGGTACGGCGCTTCGACACCGACCTGCCCGCCCTGGAGCCGGAGACCGAGCTGGTCCTCTACCGTGTCGCCCAGGAGAGCCTGACCAACGTGGCCCGGCACGCGGACGCCGAACGGATCGAGGTCAGCCTGCGGCGCACCGACGACGCCGTGGTGCTGGCCATCACCGACGACGGCCGCGGCATCAAGGCCGCGTGCGAGGGCGCCGGCATACGCGGTATGCGCGAGCGGGCCCTGCTCATCGGGGCCGGCCTCGACATCGCACCCGCCCCCGCGGCCGGAACCGAGGTCCGGCTCACCGCGCCCGTCGTCCCCAGGAAGCAGACCTGATCATGTCCGACCCGACCACGATCCGCATCCTGCTCGCCGACGACCACGCGCTGGTACGGCGGGGGGTGCGGCTCATCCTCGACCAGGAGCCGGACCTCGAGGTGGTCGCCGAGGCCGGTGACGGTGCGGAGGCCATCGAGATGGCCCGCACCCACGACATCGACCTGGCCGTGCTGGACATCGCGATGCCCCGGCTGACCGGGCTCCAGGCCACCCGCGAACTGGTCGCGCTCAAGCCGGACCTGCGCATCCTGATGCTCACCATGCACGACAACGAGCAGTACTTCTTCCAGGCGCTCAAGGCCGGAGCCAGCGGGTACGTGCTGAAGTCCGTCGCCGACCAGGACCTCGTCGCCGCGTGCCGGGCGGCGATGCGGGACGAGCCGTTCCTGTACCCGGGCGCGGTGACCGCGCTCATCCGCAACTACCTCGACCGGGTCCGCCACGGCGAGGAGACGCCGGACCAGGTCCTCACGCCCCGCGAGGAGGAGGTCCTGAAGCTGGTCGCGGAGGGGCACTCCTCGAAGGAGATCGGCGAGATCCTCTTCATCAGCATCAAGACGGTCCAGCGGCACCGCGCCAACCTGCTCCAGAAGCTCGGGCTGCGCGACCGCCTGGAGCTCACCCGCTACGCCATCCGGGCCGGTCTGATCGAACCCTGACCGCCCGCCCACGACCACCTGGGGTCCCGGCTGTCCACTCCCCGGCCGGGACCCCGGGTACGACACCCGCGTCCGACCACGAGTGCCACACGAAAGGGGACGGTGGATGCACCCGGCGCCGAGCACCGCCCCCACCTCCCGTGCCCTGGCCTTCCTGACGGCCGCCCTGCTCACCCTCCTGACGGTCTTCACCACCGGCAGCCCCCCACCACTGCCCGCCACCACGGCGACGACCTCCCCCGTGGACCTGGCACCCACGGGCCCGGGAACAGCCGCGTCACCCGTGGCCCGCCTGGCGCCTGGAACACCTGGAGACCCCGCAGCACCCGCGGCGCCGGAAGCACTCGGAGCGCTGGGCGAACCTGCAGCGCCCGCAACGCCCGCAGGGCCTGGTGAAGCCGCAGCACCTGGAAGGCCAGGCGAACCTGGCTGGCTCGAGGCACCCACAGCGCCCGCGGCGCCGGGAACACGCGGAGCGCCCCGGGCACCCGCAGCGCCCGCGGCACTTGGCGCGCCAGGCGAACCCGAGGCGTCCGCCGCGTCCGCAGCACCAACGCCGCCCGGAGAACGCGGAGGCGCCCCCGCGCCCGGAGACCCCGCAGCGCCCACAGGGCCTGGCGCGGCCGGAGCACCCGCAGGGCCCGGAAACGCACCCGCGCCCGCAGCACCAACGGCGCCCGTAGGCGCCTCCGCGCCCGGAGATGCCGTAGCTCCCGGGGATCAGTCCGGGCCGGTGCCCGGCTCCGCTCCCGGGAACGGCGGCGCCGGTGCCGGTGGCCGCGGATCCGGTGGGGGGCCGCTGGATGCCCCGTATGCCGGGCAGGGGTGCACCGTCGTGTGCTCCGCGCAGGACGGGACCCGGCAGGAGTTCCACGGGGACCGGCCCTTCGCGCACGGGCAGTTCGCCACCACCGAGGACGTCACGGACGTCCCCCTTCCCGTACCCGGGCGGACGCGTCCGGTCCCGGTGACCGTGGCCGCGCGCACGGTGCACGTGGTGCAGGACGGCGGCCGGGCGCCGCCGCGGGCCTTCGGCATCTGACGTCCCCCGTTCGCCCCTCGACCGCCGTGACCGCGTCGGCCGCAGTCGCGGCGTGCCTGCCGGAGGCCTCCGTTGACCCCCAAGACACGCATGAAACGCACAAAACGCACATCCCGGGTGAGAGCGCTGTTCGCCCTCGCCGTGATCGCCCTGTCCGTGTACGTCACCGCCACTGTCCCCGTCCGCCTCGGACTCGACCTGCGCGGCGGCACCCAGATCGTCCTGGAGACCCGCTCCACCGCGACCACCAAGGCCGACCGCGAGGCCACCGACCGCGCCCTGGAGGTACTGCGCGGCCGGGTCGACGCGCTCGGCGTCGCCGAACCGACCCTCGTCCGCTCCGGCAGCAACCGGATCATCGTCGAGCTGCCCGGCGTGCAGGACCCGAAGAAGGCGGCCGACGTGCTCGGCCGTACCGCCCAGCTGACGTTCCACCCGGTGGTCGGCGTCGCCGACGGCACCGAGGACGCCGCCGAGTCGAAGAAGCCCGAGGCCCCGAAGAAGCCCGAGGCGTCGAAGGAGCTCGTGCTGCCCGACGAGTCGGGGCAGAAGCTGCGCCTTCAGGACAGCGCCATGACCGGCAAGGACGTCAAGGGCGCCCAGGCACGCTTCGAGCAGGAGACGGGCGCCGGCTGGACCGTCACCGTCGACTTCGACAAGGCGGGCCGGTCCGCGTGGGCCAAACTGACCAGTGAGGCCGCCTGCCGCCAGGTCGGCGACCCCGCGCGCCGGGTCGCCATCGTGCTCGACGACCGGATCATCTCCTCCCCGCAGGTCGCCCCGTCCGTCGCCTGCGGCACGGGCATCGCGGACGGCTCCACGCAGATCACCGGCTCCTTCGACGACGCCGAGGCCCGCGAACTGGCACTGCTCATCAACGGCGGCGCCCTGCCCGTACCGGTCGAGACGGTCGAGCAGCACACCATCGGCCCCACCCTCGGCGCCGGCGCCATCAAGGCCACCGCCTGGGCCGCGGTGATCGGCACCGCCCTGACGATCCTGTTCATCGTCACCGTCTACCGCCTCACGGGCTTCCTCGCGGCCGTGGCCCTGCTCTGCTACGGAGCGATCTCCTACGCCGCCCTGGCCGCCCTCGGCGCCACCCTGACCCTGCCGGGCCTGGCCGGTTTCGTCCTGGCGATCGGCATGGCCGTGGACGCCAACGTGCTCGTCTTCGAACGCGCGCGTGAGGAGTACGCCGGTATGCACCGGCCGAGCCCGCGTTCGGCCCTCACCGCCGGATTCCGCAACGCCTTCAGCGCGATCGCCGACTCCAACATCACCACGCTGATCGCGGCCGGACTGCTGTTCTTCCTGTCCACCGGGCCGGTGCGCGGCTTCGCCGTCACCCTCGCCATCGGTGTCGGCGCGTCCATGATCAGCGCGCTGGTCATCACCCGGGTGCTCGCCGAGTTCGCCGTGGACCGCGCCTGGGTGCGCCGCCGCCACCTGCTCACCGGCCTGGCGACCACCGGCCGGGTCCGCGATCTGGTCATGCGCCGCAACCCGGACCTGATGAGCCACCCGCGTCGCTGGCTGGCCGTCTCCGCGGTCCTGCTGGTGCTCGCCGGCTCGGGCATCGCGGCCCGGGGCCTGAACTTCGGCCTGGAGTTCACCGGCGGCCGCCTGATCGAGTACACCACCACGACCCCCGTGAACCCCGACCGCGCCCGCACCGCCCTCGCCGACGCGGGCTTCCCCGGCGCGCTCGTGCAGTCGTCCAACGACAACGGCCTGACCGTGCGCACCGAGGACCTGACCGACGCCGAGGCCGCCAAGGTCACCGGGACCATCGGCGAACTCGGGGGCAAGACCGAGAAGGTCCGTGACGAGCTGATCGGCCCGAGCCTGGGCGAGGAGCTGCGGCGCAACGCGCTCATCGCCCTCGGCGTCGCCCTCGGGGCCCAGCTGCTGTACCTCGCGGCCCGCTTCCGCTGGCTGTTCGGCACCGCGGCGGTCGCCGCGCTCGCGCACGACGTCGTCATCCTCGTCGGCGTCTTCGCCTGGCTCGGCAAGCCCATCGACGGCGTGTTCCTGGCGTCCCTGCTCACCGTCATCGGCTACTCCGTCAACGACTCGGTGGTCCTGTTCGACCGCATCAGGGAACTGCTCGGACGCGACCGCAGGACACCGCTGGAGCAGATCACCAACCAGGGGATCCTGCAGACGCTGCCCCGCACGATCAACACGGGCATGGGCGCGTTGCTGATCCTGGTCTCCCTGACGGTCTTCGGCGGGGACTCACTGACCGACTTCGCGCTCGCCCTCCTCATCGGGCTCGTGGTCGGCACCTACTCCTCGGTGTTCACCGCCTCCCCGCTCGCCATCGAGCTGCACCGCCACGAGCGCGGCAGCCGGCGCCGCGGTGGGGGCGGCGGCTCGGGCGGCGGCAGGCCGGCCCGGCGCAGCGCACCGGCGGCGCGGGTCTGAGGTCCGGCCGGTGGGCGGCGGTGCACCCCGCCGCCCACCGGAAATGGGTACTGCGACCGATGGCCGCTTCGTCTTCACGCGGCCACGCTGGAGGGTCAGGAGGGGGGCCGTACGTCACCGCGGCCCCCCTCGTCACCGGCTCTTTTGCCAGAAGGGACCGTATCGCCGATGTCGTGGGAGACCACCAGCAGTGCCTCCGCGGCCGAGCGCCTGAGCGCGCACGATGCCCGGCAGCGCCTCGAACACGAGCGCAACTCCCGCCTCGCCCAACTCCGGGCCGTCCAGGAGACCGAGGACAGCGGTCAGGAGGCCGACGACCTCCTGAGCGCGCAGAAGAACGCCCTGAAGCAAGCGCTGAAGGACATCGAGGCCGCCTTCGCGCGGCTGGACGGCGGCTCCTACGGGAACTGCGAGGACTGCGCCAAGCCCATCCCGGTGGAGCGCCTGGAGATCCTGCCGTACGCGCGCTGCTGCGTGCCCTGCCAGCAACGCGCCGGCTGATCCCCCTCCCCCCGCGCCCGCGTCCACTGCCCGAGGCGAAGGAGGCCGACCGGTGATCCTCGGCGACAGCACGGCGACCGCCGCCCCGGGGGGCCGCGGGCCCGAAGGCCCGGTCCGCGTGCACGGTTCGGGCGTCGCCCTCGACCTGGGCAGTGCCCGGACCCGGGTCTGGACGGAGGGCCTCGGCGGCATCGTCGACGTGCCCACCGTCACCCACCGGGGCTCCACCGCGGCGCGGCCCGTCCGGCGCGGGACCATCGTCGACCCGGCCGGTGCAACCCGGCTCGTCTCCCGGCTGCTGGCCGACCGCGTACCGCACGACGCACGGCCCGTCGTCGTCCTGACCACCCCGGTCCTGAGCGGTCCGCGGACCCACGCCACCGCCGTCGGCGTCCTCCGGGTCCTGCGGCCGCGGGCCGTCCTGACCCTCGACGGCGTCCGGGCCGCCGCCCTGGGCGCGGGCGCCGACCTGTCCGGAGTGCTGCTCGTCATCGACGTCGGCGCGCAGCTCAGCGAGGTGGCCCTGCTCACCGACGGCCGGGTGGCCGCCGCCCGCCGGGCCACCGCGGGCACCGACGACGTGCGCGCCGGCGCCCTCGGCGAACTGGTCACCACCGTCGCCGCACTGGTCACGGGGCTGCTGCGGGACGATCCACGGCCCGCGCTCGTGGACGCTCTCGACCGGGGCCCCCTGCTCACCGGCGGCGGCGCCCTGCGCCCCGAGTTCGCCTTCCGGCTCTCCGCCCGACTGCGCAGCCACGTCCGGGCGGTGCCGAAGCCGCAGACCGCGGCGGTGCGCGGCGCCGTCGAAGCCCTGCACTCGGTCCTGCGCCATCCCGCGCTGAGCCCGCCGAGGCCCCTGCCGCCGCTGTGAGGCCGTCTGTGGCAACGCGGCGGCCTGGATTACGGTCCATACGGTTGTGCGCACGGGGTGGGGGAACTGCTAAGGAGCCGAACGGCGGTGCAGCAGCACAGCGATGTGAGGGACACGAGGGAACGGACAGGACGTCCGGAGCGACCGGGGAGACCGGAGCTACCGGGGAGTCCGGGGGGATCGGCGCAGCGCGAGCGGCGGGACCCCGGACGGCGGAACGAACGGGCGGACACCGGACGGACGGACACCGGACGGACGGGCAGCGGGACCCCGGACGGCGGACCGGTGCGGGTGCGTGATGTGGCCGCCCGGTGCGCACGGTTCACCGTGCGGACGCTGCGCGGCGAGTGGCACGGCATCGTCGTCGACCCCGTACGGCGGTTGGCGCACCGGGGGCTGTCCGGGCTGGTGCTGGCCTTCGTAGCGGCCTTCGGCGTCATCTTCTTCCACGCGGTGGCGCAGCGGCCGGCCGGGGAGGCGGTGGTACGGATCGCCGGCGGTGTCCAGGCCGACCTGCCGCTGTGGCTGGCCCTGCTGCGCACCCCGGTGTCGCTGTACGTCCCGGCGCTCGACCTGCCGGTGTGGGCGGGGATCACCCAGCTCTTCCTCGCCTTCGCGCTGGCCGAACTCACCCTGGGCCGGGGCCGGACGCTGTTCATCTCGTACGCGACCACCCTGGCCGGCACGCTCACCGTGCGGGTGATGATCGCGCTCGGGCCGGGCTGGTGGGGCCTGGGGCTGCCGCCCGAGGCGGGGCGGGTTCTCGACACCGGGCCGTCCGCCGCGGTGGTGGGCCTGTTCACCTATCTGTCCGTGGTGCGGCGCGCCCCGGTCGTGTTCTTCCTGACCGGCGGCTCGATGGTGGTGGAGTCGGTGGTCAAGCCCAACCTCGCCGGCCGCGAACACCTGATCGCGGTGGCCGCGGCGATCGTCCTCGCGCTCTTCCACGGCCGCGGCCCGGGACGGCTGCCGGGCCGGGCGGCCGCACTGGCCCGGTGGCGGCGCTCCCCGGCGCCTTCGGCCGCCCCGGCGGCCGCCCCGGCAGGCCCGCGTCCGCACCGGCCGCCGCGTCCGCGACGCCACCCGGTCCTGCCGGGCGCGAATGTCCGGGATTCCTCCTAAAATCACGAGGGACTCCACGGGGGAAGGGTGAGGGCCGATGGGCTGGATCTGGTGGGTGCTGATCATCTTCTGGACCGGTGGTTTCGCCTGGCTCGGCGACAACATCCGCACCGCGCTGCGCAACCGGCACGAGCGCAAGCTCGAACTGATGGAGGCGGCGAAGGCCGAGCGGCTGGCCGTCGAGGCGGCGCACAAGCCGCCGGAGCCGGTGTGCGGGTGCACCCACCATCTGGCCAAGCACGACAAGAGCGGCCGGTGCCACGAGCGTGTCGAGGTGCCGACGGCCTGGGACGAGAACAAGAAGCCGCTGCGCTTCGAACCGGGGCAGTGCAACTGCCAGCAGTACGTGGGGCCGCAGCCCCTGTCGCAGGTGTACGCGGACGAGCTGACCGACCTGGCCTGACGGGCCGGCCGGGTCCCGGTGCCGGGAATCCGCGCAGGAGCGTCACACAGGCTGCACACAGTCCACCGCGAGCCTTGTTAGCGTGACTGGCCGCTCGGCAGGCCTAGTCAGGAAGACCGGATGGACTACTGCTCCACGTGCCGTAGGCACCTCAACGGCGCCCTGGTGTGCCCCGGTTGCGGTGCGTACGCACCGGACATAGCACCGGATGTCACCGCGCCCCTCACGACCGACACCGCGGCCGGTTCACCGACCGGCACCGCGGCCGACATCGCGGCCGTTCCCGCGACGGCTCCCGGAGCCGGCCTCGCGGCGAGGGGGGCCGCGGGCTCCGCCCCGGGCCTCCCACCCGTCGGCGGCCCCGGCGATGTCCTTGGCGACGTTCCCGCCGACGTGACGGACGCTCCGTCACCGCGGCAGCGGCCCGGGCGGGCGGCGCGGCGCCGTCAACTGGCCCGGTGGAAGAAGACCCAGCGCAGGGCCCTGGTGGCCACCGCCGTCGCCCTCGTCGGGGGAGGTCTGACCGTCGCCTCGATGGACCGGCAGTCCACCGACCGCACGCAGGCGGCGCAGGCACCGGAGGTCCCGCACACGGGCACCGTGGGAGACAGCCGGCCGGCGCAGCCCGGCGACCCGGCCGCGACCCCCTCCGACTCCGGGCAGACGTCTCCCGCCGCGGGCGCCCCGCACCAGCGGTCGGTGCCGCGCAGTGCCACGCCGCAGGACGTGCACCCGGACGCCATCGTCTCCCGTACGGCGCAGACCGCTCCGTCGGCACCCTCCGACGTGCCCGAAGCGCCGGCCCGGACGGTACTGACCGCCCCGCAGCCCGACGACACGGCACCGGCCGCCGGAGACTCCTCCGCCGCCGACCGGTCGACCCAGTCGGTTCCGGCGGACCAGTCGAGCCAGTCGGCCTCCCAGTCCTCCTCGACGGCGACCCAGCGGACGGCTCCCGGGTCCACCGCGTCCGACGGCACCGCCCAGCAGGCCCCGCAGGCCCCGCAGACGAGCCCCACGGACACGCGCACCTCGCCGTCCCACCTCTGCCTGCTGGTGATCTGCCTGGGCTAGTGCCGCTCGTCGAAGCTGGCGAAGTACGCCGCGGCCATGTCCTCGTCGGCATGGCCGCGCGCGGCGGCGCGGGCGAAGCGTTCGGCGCTCGCGGCGGCCACGTCGAGACGGACGCCGTGGGCCTCGCCCGCCTCGACGATCAGCCGGGCGTCCTTCTCCGCGGTGGCCACCGCGAAGCTCGGGGGCAGATACGCGTCGTTGAGGATGAGATCGGCCTTGGCGTGCAGGTAGCCCATGTCGAGCGGGCCGTCGACGATGAGGTCGAAGAAGCCCTGGGGGTCCACGCCGAGCCCCTTGGCCAGGGCGAGCGCCTCCCCGGTCGCCGCGGTGGCCGCGACGACCCAGCTGTTGGCCACCAGCTTCAGCCGGGTGGCGGTGGCCGCCGCGGCGTCCTCGCCGGTCCACACCGTGCGGGAGCCGACCGCCTCGAACACCGGCGTCACCGTCTCCCGGCCCTCGGCGGGACCCGCCGCCAGCACGGTCAGCCGGCCCGCCTCGGCGGGCTGCCGGGTGCCGAGCACCGGGGCGTCGTAGAGGACCAGTCCGTGCTCGCGGGCGAGGGCGGCCAGCTCACCGGCTGACTCCAGGCCGACCGTGGTCGACTGCGCCCAGACCGTGCCCCGGCCCAGCGCGGGGGCGGCCTCGCGCATGACCTGGAGCACCGTGCCGCCGTCGTAGAGCATCGTCAGGACCACGTCGGCGTCGCGCACCGCCTCGGCAGGGGTGCCGGCGACGTGCGCGCCGTCGGCGGCCAGCGGCTCGGCCTTGGCCCGGGTGCGGTTCCACACCCGGACGGTGTGCCCGGCCTTCACGAGGTTGCGGGCCATCGCGGAGCCCATGATCCCGGTGCCCAGGACGCCCACGGTACGGGTGTCGGTCATGTCGTCCTCCTCGTGGTCGATGCGGTGGGTGTCGCAGGTGCGGGTACCCGTACCCGGTCGTTCGCTTCCGGGCACCGCCCCGGACCAGCGCGACACCGCCGGGGTCAGGCCATCCAGAAGAAGACCGCCGTCATGCGCTTGTCCTCCATGCTCCGGCCGCAGTAGCCGGTCGCGCTGTGCACGAGGTTGGCGTGGTAGAGGAGCAGCCGGTTGGCCTTGTGCGGCACGCGGACGTCCTCCTCGAAGGCGTCCGGCGCGACGAACCGCGTGCCGAGGGCCTCGACCAGGTTCTGGTGCGGGGGCTGCACGACGTTGCCGCCGAGCCGGCCGCCGGGCAGACGCTGCCGGTAGAAGCCGGTCCCGCAGTCCTTGGGCACCGAGGGGTTGAGGTAGAGGACGGCGGCGTACCGGCACAGCGCCCGCGAGTCGGTGTGCGGCCTCGGCTCGCTCTCGCCCTCGCCCACCACCTGGACGCAGTTGTGGTTGAGGGTGCCGCCGCCCGGCGCCTGCTGCACCCACAGCTCCTTCGCCCCGGTCGCCTTCCTCACCAGCCTTTCGACGCGGGCGAGTTCGGAGGGCTCAAGACCGGGCATGGTCCGCAGTCCGGGCCAGGTCTGGGAGGTGTACGGGTAGCCCTTCACCCAGTCGTCCGCGGCCAGGCAGCGCTGCCGTACGGCGTCCGCGTCGGGCAGGACGTCGTCCAGCACCCAGTAGTCACGGCCCTTGGTGGGCTTGCGGTAGGGCAGGACGGTGAGCGCGGCGGGCACACCGCGGGGCTGTGGGGGCATGCGGCCGAATGTAGGGCGGACCCTCCCCAGGCCTCTCCCCACGGCCGGTCAACATTTCGTCAACCTTGATCAAGGGCAGGGAACTTGGCCACGGCGATCGGCGAAGGGGGCCCAACTGCCCATCCGCGTGAGCAGCCTCACCTCGTGTTCGATATTTTTTACCGAATCAAAAGGTTCTTCGGGCTTCCGGCCCCGTACATCTGGGTGTTCGAACCGCCCACGGCGGGACCACGACCGGGCAGGAGGCACGGTGCGCTTTTCGCGGAACGCGACGGGAACTCTTTTCGTGGGCGGGGCGCTCAGCCTGACCCTGGTCGCGCTCGCCTATCCGAGCATGCTGGGCCTTGAGAAGGTCTCCAGCGACGGCTCCCGGATCATCGCCCAGACCCAGTGGGGGCCGCTGACGGAGAGCGACCGGGACTTCGTGGTCAAGGTGCGCGCGGCCGGGCTGTGGGAGTACCCCGTCGGCGAGATGGCGGTGAAGAAGGGGACCACCAAGGAGGTGGTCAGGGCGGGCGAGCACCTGATCGACGGACACGCGGCGCTGGACGTCAGCTGCCGCAGGATCGCGCCCATGCTCAACATCACGCTGCCGAACGTGGCCAGCCCCCAGCAGCAGGGCTTCGTCACCCAGCTCGCCGCGGACAACGGCAAGCAGTTCGACTCCGACATGGCCAACATCCTGCGGGTGACACACGGCTCGATCTTCAACACCATCGCGAAGATCCGCTCCACCACCAAGAACAGCCTGGTCCGCGAGCTCGCCAACCAGGCCAACGCCACCGTCCTCGACCACATCACGGTCATGGAGGAGACCGGCCTGGTCAACTTCGACCAGGTGCTCTTCATGCAGACGACCCCGCCCAAGCTGCCCAACTCGGACCTGACCCCGCCGCCCCCCTCCGGCGGGCAGCCCGAGGTCGTGCTCACCCCGCCGCCGAACGCCACGTCGAGCCCGCTGGTGCTGCCCGGCGACCCGAGCCCCAGTCCGGCGGCGGGCTGAGCCGGAACCCGCGCGCGGGCCTACGCGAGCCACACGGTGGTGTCCGGGTCCAGCCGGCGCCCCGTCAGCGGTGAACTGCTCAGCAGCACCTCCCCCGGCGGCAGCGGAACGGCCCGGTCCGACAGGTTGGTGACGCACCGCCGGCCCCCGGAACGGGCGAACGCCAGCACCCCGGCCGGGCCGTCCTCCACCCAGGTCAGCGTCTCGCCCTCCAGCAGCTTGCGGCGAAGCCGCAGCGCCGAGCGGTACAGCTCAAGGGTCGAGCCCTCCACTCCGTCCTGCGCGTCGACGGCGTACGCGGCGAAGCCCGGCGGCTGCGGCAGCCAGGCGGCGCCCGGGCCGAAGCCGTACGACCGTCCGGTGCTCGTCCACGGCAGCGGCACCCGGCAGCCGTCGCGCCCCTTGCGGGCGTGGCCGGTCTGCTCCCACACCGGGTCCTGGAGGACCTCGGCGGGCAGGTCCGCCACCTCCGGCAGGCCCAGCTCCTCGCCCTGGTAGAGGTAGGCCGAGCCGGGCAGCGCCAGCATCAGCAGCGTCGCCGCGCGGGCGCGGCGCAGCCCCGCGGCCTCGTCGACGGCCGGGGCGCGGCCGCCGGACAGCAGCCAGGCGTTCTCGTCGGTGCCGGGCGGGAGCATCAGGCGCGAGGCGTGCCGTACGACGTCGTGGTTGGACAGCACCCAGGTGGCCGACGCGCCCGCGGCCCGCGCCGTGGCCAGGGAGTCGGTGATGACCTGCCGCAGTTGCCCGGCGTCCCAGCCGGCTTGCAGGTACTCGAAGTTGAAGGCCTGGCCCAGTTCGTCCGGCCGGGCGTACAGCGCCCGCCGGGCGCCCGGCACCCAGGCCTCGGCGACCGCCGTGCGCGGCGGGGAGTAGGAGTCGAGGATCCGCCGCCAGTCGCGGTAGATCTCGTGCACTTCGTCCCGGTCGTAGTACGGATGGCTGCCGGGCGGCACGAGCAGCAGCGCTCCCTCGCCGGTGGCGCCGATGTCCCCGACGTCCCGCAGCGGCTCGTCGAGGTCCTTCGCCAGCGCGTGCGCCACGTCGACGCGGAAGCCGTCCACGCCGCGGTCGGCCCAGAACCGCAGCGTGGCGCGGAAGTCGGCGCGCACCTCCTCGTTGCCCCAGTTCAGGTCCGGCTGTTCGGGCGCGAACAGATGCAGGTACCACTGCCCGTCCGGCACCCGCCGCCAGGCGCTGCCGCCGAAGACGGACGGCCAGTCGGTGGGCGGGAGTTCGCCGTGCGCGCCGCGGCCGTCGCGGAACACGTAGCGGGCGCGGGCCGGGGATCTGGGGCCGGACCGCAGCGCCTCCCGGAACCAGGGGTGCCGGTGGGAGGTGTGGTTGGGGACGAGGTCGACGATCACCTTCAGGCCCAGGCGGTGCGCCTCGGCGGTCAGGGCGGCGAAGTCGTCCAGGGTGCCCAGGCGCGGGTCGACGTCGCGGTGGTCGGCGACGTCGTAGCCGCCGTCGGCCAGCTCGGAGGGGTAGAAGGGGCTGAGCCACACGGCGTCCACGCCGAGGGCGGCCAGGTGCGGCAGCCGTGCCGTGACACCGCGGAGGTCGCCGAGTCCGTCGCCGTCGGAGTCGGCGAAGCTGCGGGGATAGACCTGGTGGACGACGGCCTGCCGCCACCAGTCCGGGTTCCTGGACGACAGGTCGGAGGCGGTGTCCTGCGGGGAGTCGTGCGTGGTGGCGGGGTCGGTCACGCGGTCTCCTCTTCGGTGCGTACGCGGGCGTACGGATGGCTACGGGCGGGACGAGAACTCTGTCCGCAACTCAACAAGTCTGTCCACATGGCCCGGAAAGTGAACGCGGCCGCGCGGCAGGGCGGGTCGCCCCCTATGTGACACAAGTGTGATGAAGGCGTGAAGTCCCTTTGTGGCCCGGCAGATTGACAGGTTCGTTCGCACACACGAGCATGACCTCACACTGTGGCGCATGTGACCGATGGGCCCGCTGTCCTCTTCGGCCTTCCGTCGGCCCGTCCTGGTCCGTGCCGTTGCCCCGCGACCAGCCACCCCGCGCACAAGCAAGATGGGATCCGTATGTCGATAGCCAGTCGTGTCTCCGCCGCCCGCCTGCTGGGAACGGGCGCCGCGACGCTCGCCCTGTGTGCCGCCTCCGTCGCCGCCGCCTCCGGTGCCTGGGCCCACAGCGCGCCCGGCGGCGAGGGCTGGAAGGGCGGCGGCCGCTACCAGCCCGGCACCGGCGCCGGCACGGTCACCGAGAGCGACCGCTGCCAGTTCTCGCTGGACGGCAAGAACTTCTTCGACGCCGTCAAGGTCGACGACCAGAACCTGCGGCCCACCGAGGACGGCAAGGTCCACATCAAGGTCCGCACCGCCCACGACGCCACGACCTGCACCGCCTCCCTGGCCTCCTACCTCGCCCACGGCGCGACCTTCGCCAGCTCCGGCGAGCAGGTGTTCGTCGACTTCGACACGGTGACGGTCAAGCGGGGCCAGACGGACTCCCTCGACATCGCCGTCCCGGACGCGGGCTGCTTCGCCCAGATCGACCTGTACCGCGGCGCGGTCAAGTTCGACGGCAAGAAGGACGCGAACGACGGCTTCGAGCACGGCGACGTGCCCAAGGGCCCGGACCGCCCGGTCATCAAGGACAAGCTGATCGCGGCCTGGAACGGCGGCACCAAGGACTGCACGGCCACCGAGGAGCAGCCGCCGTCCACGCCGGCCCCGTCCGAGTCCGAGTCCGAGTCCTCCGAGCCGTCGTCCCCGGCCGAGGAGCCGACGACTCCGGCCACCCAGAGCCCCGCCGAGACGGAGAGCCCGTCGTCGGCCCCGGCGACGCCGTCGAGCGAGGCCCCGGCCCCGTCGGCCTCCGAGTCCACCACCGCGCCGGCCCCGGCCCCGAACGGCGGCAGCGGTGACCTCGCCGAGACCGGCGGCGGCAGCGGCACCGGCCTCATCGCCGGCGGCGCGGCGGTGCTGCTGGCGGGCGGCGCCGCGCTCGTCGTCATCACCCGGCGCCGGGCGGCGAAGCAGTCCGCCTGATCCCCGCGGGGCGGCTCGCGGAACACCGGCCACCACGGTTCGCCGACGGTGGCCGGTGTCAGGGCAGTTGACCTAGGCACCGTCCCCGGTGCCCTCGACGGTGGCCAGGTACAACCGGACGTACCGCTCGGGGTCGACGTCCAACGCCACGTCCACCAGGGTCTGTTCGCGGGCCTCGCCGTGCAGTTCCGCCTCGCCGGGGCGCGGGCGGCGGTCGACGACCGTCTGCCCGCGGGCCGGGCCGGGCGCGAGGTTCACCTCCACCGGCAGCCGGTGGGTGGTCAGCCCGTCCGGGTCGGCCACCGAGCACACGGTGCCCGCGTCGCCGAGCCCGCCGTGCGGGACTTCGTCGCCGGTGGCCGGGCCGGGGTGGGACAGCAGCCGTCCGGCCAGCCGGGCGCCGGGCTCGTCGCGCCCGCACAGCCGCCGCAGGTCCGCCTCCGGCACGAGCACCCGCTGGAACACGTCGAGCCCGTACATCGTGATGGGCACCCCCGCGGTGAGCAGGACGGCGGCGGCCTCCGGATCGTGCCAGACGTTGAACTCGGCGACCGGCGTGGCGTTTCCGGTGGCCACCGCGCCCCCCATGAACACGATCCGCTCGATGTTGCGGGTGACCCCGGGGTGGGTGCGCAGCAGCAGGGCGATGTTCGTCAGCGGCGCGGTGGGGACCAGGGTGACCGGGCGGTCACAGGCCAGGATCTCGCGGTGCAGCAGCGTCACCGCGTCCACGTCGACGGGCCGGCGGGCCGGCGCGGGCAGCCCGAGGTCGCCCATGCCGTCGTTGCCGTGCACATGATGGGCGGTGCGCAGGGGTTCGAGCAGCGGCCGCTCGGCACCCCGCGCGACCGGCACGGCGGGAGCGCCCGCCTGCTCCAGGACCGTCAGCGTGTTCCGCACCACCTGGTCCACGTTCGTGTTCCCGGCCACGCAGGAGACCGCGCGCAGGTCGAGGCCGGGGTGGCGGACGGCGAACAGCAGGGCGAGCGCGTCGTCGACGCCGGTGTCGCAGTCGATGATCACGGGCGTGGGCCGCGAGGTCACAGCACGCTCCTTCCGTCGTCGAGGTCCGTCGTACGCGGTCCGCCGTGCGAGACCCGTCGTACGCGGTCCGTCATACGGGGCCACCACCATCGTCACGTGCCCGGCCCGCCACCGCGCGCCCGGCCCCTTCCCCGCCCCCGGTGGCGCCGCTCACCCGGACGGACCGGCGCGCTGGTGGGCGGGGCCGCCCGGTGATGCCGTGGAAGGAGCGCCACCGCCCGGACGCCAGGTCCGCAGTGCGGGTCCCGTCCGTCTGGAGGCCTCCATGTCCCGTACCCCGGCCCGTGTCCTGGCCGCCTCCGCGCTCGGCGCGGCCGTCCTGCTGACCGGGGCCGCCTGCACCGCCGGGCAGTCTGGCGGCACCCTCCGCGGCACCGCGCCGGCGGCCACCCGTCAGCCGGGCCCCGCCGCCGCGGCCCCGGCCGCCGCGCTCACCCAGGACCAGGCGCAGGCCGCGCTGCTGACCGAGGCCGACCTCGGAACGGCGTGGGCGCCGACCCAGGGCGCGGCGACCTGGCGGGACGGCATGCTCAAGGCACAGGCCGACAGCTCCGAGTGCGGGCGGCTCCTCGACGCCCTCTACACCGAGCAACCGTTCGGCGCCCCCTCGGGCGCGCACGCGGTGGCCGCCTACGACGACGGCGAGGACGAGGCCCAGTTGCGCCACCAGGTGCTCGCCCTGCACGCGCAGGACGTGGACCGCATCCTCACCTGGCTCAGGACGATGCCGCAGACCTGCGCGGGCTTCTCCGCCACGACCGCGAACTCGGACGTCCTGGACGTGCGGGTCGCCGGCCTCGCCCTGCCGAACACCGGCGACGCCCGCCAGGGCCTGCGCCTCACCCTCACCGACGCGTCGTACGGGGACACGCTCACCCTGGACCTCGCCACGGTGCGCGTCGGCGACGACGCGATCGTCCTCACCACCGGCGCCCTGGGCACGCCTCCGCAGGACACCACCGAACAGGCGGTCCAGCACGCCGTCGACCGGCTGACGGCGGTGCACCGCAAGGCACGGGCCCAGGCCTGAGCGGCGGTCCGCGGGGCCCTACTCGCGGTCGAATCTCATCCTGTGCGTGATCACCTCGTGGGCCACGTCGAGTGCCGTGCGGCCCTGCGCGAAGGCGTGGGCGCGCAGCAGGGCCAGCGCCTCGTCGGCGCAGACGCCGAGCTGGGCCATGATCATGCCGATGGCCTGGTAGACCTCGTCCTGCTCGGCGGCGACCACGTTCAGCCAGGACGCCTCGGCGGCGTCCTCGTCGTCCTCGTCCAGCGGCAGGGACATCAGGGCCAGCGTCATCACACCGGCCACGAGCCGCGCGGTGTGCAGCTCCCGCCCGCTGAGCTCGTGCGGTGCGTCGCCGTACAGGTCGAGCGTGCCCACGCAGACGGCGTCGTCGCCCAGCGGAACGGAGTACACGGCCCGTACGCCGGCCTCGGCGGCCTGCTGGGCGAACACCGGCCAGCGCCGGGCGTCGCGGCCCCCGGTCAGGTCGGAGGCGAGCACGGGGGCGCCGGCCTCCGCCGCGTACAGCGAGGGCCCGTCGCCCAGGGTGGCCTGGATCTCGGCCAGACGGGCGGCCGCCGCGTCGCTGGCGCCCATCCGCACGGGCATGCCGTTGCCGCGCAGCGAGACGCTGGCGCCGGTCACCGGCAGCAGTTCGACCGCGACCGCGCACAACCGGCGCGGGATCTCGGCGGCCGGTACGCCCCGCACGCCATCGGCGATCACGTCGGCGACGTCCAGCGGGCCGCCCGCCCGGTCCTGTTCGCGTGGCGTCCCGCCCGCGCGTTCCCGGTGGCGCTCGTCCCCGCGGCCGGCCGGGCCGTCCCGGCCGGGTTCCTCGTCCGGGACGCCGAGGCCGTCGTCCCTGGACCTCACGGCCACCGCCTCCTCACGTCGTCGGCGCGGCCGTCGTCGCGCGTCCGCGCACCTCGCCAGGACCGGACGCACCCGCACGCGCCGAACGACGAGGACCGCGCGAACGCGGGTCCCCGGACCGGGGCACGCGGCGGGTACCCCCGGCCCATACCGGGAAACCGCCCCGAAAACCGCCCCCGCGCACACGGAACCCGCCCCGGCGGTGGCCGTCACAGCGGCGGCTGCGCCGGGGCCGGGCCCAGGGTCGTGGTGCCGGGGGCGGTGCGGTGCCCGAGGCCGGTGCGGTAGGCGTCCATGGCCGCCTCCACGCGGCCGGTGCGGCGCAGCAGATCACCGAGGAGGCGGCACAGGTCGGCCAGGTCGCCGGCCGCGCCCGCCCGCTCCAGCAGGCTCAGGGCCCGCACGTAGTGCTCCTCGGCGGTCTCCGTGTCGCGGGCGTCCTCGGCGATGATGCCGAGCAGCCGGTGCGCGGCGGCGGCGTGCACGGCGCCGCGCTCGGGGGAGAGGTCGCCCAGGACGTTCCGCAGCAGGTCGGCCGCCTCCTCCGACTTGCCGCACCGGTGCAGGACGTCGGCCAGCTCGACCGCGACCTGACTGGTGTAGAGCGCGGCCCGCTTGGCGGACAGCATGGACTGGGCGGCCCTCAACTCCTGTTCGGCGCGCTCCAGTTCGCCGTTCTGGGCGCAGACGTAGCCGCGCATCCAGTGGCAGTTGGCGAGTTCGGTGCGCAGTTGGAGGGTCCGGTACAGCTCGGCGGCCTTGGCGAGCGAGGCGTCGGCCTCGGCGATACGGCCCTCGGCGAGCAGGGTGCGGGCCACCGACCGGTGCATCCGGGCCACCAGCGCGGGATCGCCGGCCTGCGGGGCCAGCGCGAGCGCGAACTCGGCCGCCTGGGCCGCCCGCGCGTGCGCCCCCATGTCCATGTACGGCCCGATGACACCGGCGTAGAGCAGCAGCAGCGCGTCCGGGTCGTGCAGTCCGCCCCGGTTGAGCTCGTCGAGGGTGGACTCCATCAGATAGACGGCGTACCGCAGTTCCCCCGCCAGGTAGTGGGAGACGGCGCGGCCACGCAGCGCGGGGACCCGGGCGGGCAGCGGCGCGTCGGCGAGGGCCTGTTCGGAGCGCTCGAAGAACTGCCGGCCGCTCTCCAGCTCGCCGGTCTCCAGGGCGCACTCTCCGAGTCCCAGCAGCGCCTCGGCCTGGACGTCGACGAGTTCGTGCTCCTCGGCCTCCGCCAGCAGCCGGGCGTACTGCTCGGCCGCCTTCTCGGACTCCCCGGTGGCGAGCGTGCGCCGGGCCTCGGTCATCCTCAGGCGCAGATCGGTGGCGAGGTGGGCGGGGCGTCCGGTGGCGAGCTCGTCGAAGCCGACCCCGAGCCGCTCGGCGACGTGCCTGAGCGCCTCGTCGGAGGGCCGGACCCGTCCCGCCTCGAGCGTGGAGATGTATGCGGGGGTGTACGCCGGCTCCGCCAACTGCCGCTGGGTCAGGCCCTGTTCCCGCCGCAGCCGCTGCACCCTGCGCCCGATGGTCTCCGGGTCGTCCCGCTTCGCCATGCGCTTCATCATGCCAGTAAGCCGACTGGTGAAGAGCCCTGTCGGACTGACCTGGGGTCAGCACCGGACCTTACGCCCAGCGGCTCCCAACTCACCCTGGCGCCCTTTTCGTGCGGCCTTCTCACCCCCTACGTTGGAGACAGCGTTAAACGCGCTTAATCCATCACTGTCGTTGCGAGGTCGGTTGCCGTGCTCGGACGCACTGTCGCGCGCCAAGGACACTTCCCCGCACGTTGCGTCAGGGGATTCGGTGCGGCCCTCATAGCCGTCGCCGCCCTCGTCGCGGCGGCCAACGCCGGACCGGTCGCCGCGACGGACCCGGCCCCCGCCTCGCAGGCCGTGCAGAGCCGCTGACCCCCCCACGGCGGCACGCCCGTCGCCTCGCGCTCAGCCCGGCAGCGCCCGGCGCAGCGCCTCGTCCAGCCGTCCGGCCAGCACCGCGTCACTGGGCGGGTCGTCGGTGAACAGGGCGCCCAGCTCGGCGGTGAAGGTCTGGGTGAACGCCCCGTAGAGCGGGGTGCGCGGGCGGGAGACCGCCCGCTGGAGGGCGGGCAGCAGGATGCCGCGGGCGTAGCCGGGACGGCCGGCCGCGTCGCGGGGCATGTGGTCGGTGCTCTCGCCGGTGGGCGACGCCGACGGCGAGCCGCCGGAGGCGGGCACGGACGTGCAGCGGACGTGGTCGTCGGTGTACGCCGACGTACGGGTCGCGGCGAAGCCCGCGTCCAGCAGGCAGCGTTCGCTCTGGGGGCTGGTGAGGAACGTGATCAGCTCGGCCGCCTTCCCGGCCCGCTGCGAGGACCGGGTCACCGCCAGGTTCTGTCCGCCGAGCACCGCCCGGCCGGGCAGCGGGGCGACGCCGAGCTGCTGCTCGGTGAAACTCTGGTGCAGCGCGCCGTAGGCGTACGGCCACTGCCGCAGGAAGGCGGTGCGGCCGTCCTCGAAGTCGCTGAGCGAGGACGCCTCGTCGGAGCTCAGCGCGCTGTCCAGGGTGTACGGCTTGTCGGTGCGCCGGCGCAGCTCCGCGATGCCGTCGGTCAGCTCCCGCAGATCGCCGGTGTAGCGGCCGGAGCCGTCGGTGAGCGCGAAGTCGTCGGTCGCCGAGGCGAACGCCTCCACGGCGTTGACCGTACGGCCCTCGTAGGCGGCGAGCTGCGTGGTCCAGAGCTTCTCGTACCCCTTGGGCGGGCGCGCGTCGAGGGTGTCGCCGAGGCCGAGCAGGTCGTGCCAGGTGCGGATCGCGTCCGGACCGGTGCGCTGGACGCCCGCCCGGCTCAGATAGTCGCGCCGGTAGTAGAGCAGGCCGACGTCGCTGTTGAACGGCACCGCGTACACCTTGCCCTTCCAGCGGGCGGTGTCGGCCACCGACGCGATGACGTCGTCGACGGCCTCGTCGGGAAGCTGCCCGACCAGGTCCGCCTCGGCGAACTCCGGCACCCACGTGACGTCCAGGTTGACCACGTCGTAGTGGGCGCTGCCCGACTGGAGGGCGCCCAGCAGCTGGCTGCGCTGCTGGTCGGCTGAGCCCGGCAGTTCCACCAGGCGGGCGTGGTAGCCGGAGTCCTGCTGCTCCTGCTGCCGGTTCCAGGCGTCGATGAGCTGCTGGCGGACGCCGTTCTTGCCGGTCACGTCACGGCCGCTGGCCACCACGATGTCCCCGGGCACGTCGGCGGCGGGCGTCCGCACGTCCCGCGGCCCGCCCCCGGTGCAGGCGGCGACCGCGAGCAGCGGCGGCACCAGCAGCCGGGCGAGCGTCACGGCAAGTCGTCGTGCCATCAGTGCTCCCCCGTCCCCACTCGGGCGACCTCGTCGCGCAGGCCCCTGCCGGGATCGTCGCCCGCGTCCAGGCAGCGGCCGCCGCTCGCCTCGGCGATCCGGGCGTCCGGCCGGTCCGCGTCGCAGGAGCCGCTGATCAGGGACACCATGTCCACCGGCACCTTCGCCTTCCGCGCCCGGGCCAGCACCTCGTCCAGGTTCTTGCCGGTCAGCCGGTTGTTGTCCTCGTCGTCGGTGATGTAGACGATCAGCTGCGGCCGCTGGTCGTCGGTGCCGCGCCCGTCCATGTCGTCCAGCGCGTCGAGCAGCGCCGCGTGCGGGTCGGCCTCGGCGTCCCGCACCTGCGCCTCGGCGTCGACGACATGCTCGGCGTCGGCGCGGCGGTGGTGCCCGAAGGGAAGCAGCTCCTGGTGGGACCGGCCGCCGGAGGTGCCGTAGACCGCCCACACCCCGTAGTCGTCCTGGGCGCCGAGCCCGCCGAGGGACTGCTTCAGGATGCCGGGGCCGCCGCTGGGCCCCGGCCACCGGGTGTTCATCGAACCGGAGCTGTCGAGGAGGTAGAGGACCCGGCCGGGTCCGTGGGCGTTGCGGTACCGCGTGAGGGCCTCCTCCATCGCCGTGCGGCGGGCCGCGCCCGGCAGCGGGCCGGGGCCGCGCAGCACGCCCACGCCGACGTGGGCGGCGTCGAGCAGCGGATGGCCGGATTCCGACGCCGACCGGAAGCCGGCGGTGGCGAACGCGGCCAGGCCCTCCTTCCCGGTGAGCCAGGCGCGGAAGCGGCCGACGGCGTCGTCCCGGGCCGCCGCGTCCCGGTCGCCGCCCTCCCAGCGGACCCGCACGAAGGTGGGCGTCAGCGCCGGTACGTCGACGGGGTACTCGGCGATTCGCGACACGCGCGTCGTCCGCGCGCAGCCCACCCCGCTCCTGAGCAGGAACTCCGGGACGAGCGCGGCGGTACGGCCGTCCGCGGCACGGTCGGCCGGCAGCGCGCACAGCAGCCCGGCGGCGGTCGGCGAGGGCGGTCCCGCGGGGCGTACGCGCTGCTCGGCGGCGCGCGAGTCGGCGGTGTCTCCGTACAGGCCGATGGTGGCCAGCAGGGCGGAGTCGGTGAACTCCGGGTCGGGCCGCAGCACTCCGGCGTTCCGGTCCTGCTTCGTCAGGTTCGCGATCAGCCGGGACAGCGGCAGCCCGACGCGCTCGTCCAGTTCGGCCCCGGCGAGGTTCTGCGGGACGGCGAGCACGAGCGGCGAGTAGACGAACGGCTTCTCGTCCGGCTGGAGTTCGACGTAGCTGCGGGTGGTCCAGTCGGTGGTGACCCGGGCCGCGTCGGTGCCCGAGGCGGGGATCCACACGTCCGGCTGCGGCCCGACGTCCCGCTGCGGGTTGGTGTCCTCCACACGGGGCTCCTGCCAGGCGTCGCTCTGCCGGCGCAGCGCGGTGACCGCGGCGGTCGCGCCCGCGCTGTAGACGGTGATGCCGCTGCGGCGGCAGCCGTGCCCGGTGGTGTTGGCCCGCGAGGTCAGATACGCGTCGGAGGCGGCCCGGACCGTCGGCTCCAGGTCGGGATCGGTCAGCAGGCGCAGTTCGAGCGGCGGCGCGCAGGGGTGGCCGCCGCCGGGCCCGAGGAGTTCGTAGCCGCCGGCACCGAGCGCGGCGAGCGCGAGCGCCAGCAGCGCGCTCACCACGATCCGGGCCCTGATGCGCAGTCCGAGGAACCAGTCGATCACAGCACGCGCCCGGGCGCGCAGCGCGGCGAGCAGGGCCACCAAGAGGCGGACCGGGGCCCCCGCGCCGGTCTCCGGCCGGGAGCCGGACTGCCCGCCCGGCGGCTCGGTGCGCGGGGGCTCGGTGCGCGGTGGCTGTTCGGAGGACTGCGTCGAGGGCCCGGGCTCCTCGGACGACTGCGCCGGGTCCGGTGCGGGCGAGGACGGCTCCTCCTGGCCGTCCTCGCGGCCTTCCTCCCGCTCGTCCTCCCGCGCCGTCAGCAGTACGTCAGTGCCCGGCTCGGCAGCGGACTGCGGCTCCCACAGGTCCCCGAGCGGGGTGGTGCGGCCCGCTTCGGCCATCTGCCCGCGTAGCTGATCGAACAGCTCCACAAAGGACAACTCCCCGTCCACGTCGAGGAGTTGTACGAGCTCTTCGGTGAACGGGGTGGCTCTCATGCCGTCGCCCGAGTCGATGAGCCGGTTGGCCTGCACGCTCATCAGCAGCAAAATCCGGTGCCGGCGGTCGGCGAAGTCGTGCCACACCTTGCCGGCGTTGCCCGCGTAGCAGCAGTCGAGGATCACCACGATCCGCTCGGCCTGGCTCCCGGCGAGCACGGTGAGCACCCCGGTGAACGCGTCCGCGCCGGGGAACACGGCCCGGCCGCCGGCGACCACGCGCGCGTTGCGCATCTGCAGGAACAGCTCGTTGCCCGCGCTCGGCACGGCGCCGTGTCCGGCGAAGTAGCACAGCAGCAGTCCCTCGGCGTCCTGGGCGGCGGTGCGCAGCGCCTCACTGAACTGGTCGAGGGAGGGCGAGCGCAGGACGGTGATCTCCTCGCGCCCGTCGCCGTCCCCCTGCCCGTCGCCGGCCTCGCGCCCGCCGAAGATCCCGCCCCGGCGCAGCACGTCCTCCAGCCGCCCGAGGTTGTGCCGGACGGCCGGCAACTGGCCGGGCACGCCCTCCGGGTCGTCCGGCTGCGTGTGCTCGTACTCCTCCACACCGACCAGCAGCGCCCGGTTCACCCGCCCGCGCGGGTCGAAACGGTCCACGGGGCTACCCCTCGTCGTGGTGCACCGGATCGACGTGGGTCTCGGGTGAGTCGCCGGACTCCACCCGGCGGCGGTTCTCCAGCCAGGCCGCCACCGCCCGCCTGGTCTGCGCCACCAGCTCGTCGAACACGGCCTCCGCGCCCGCGCCGAGCAGGAACAGCAGGATCTCCATGCCGGCGCCCATGCGACCGGGCGGCACGTCAGAGCGCGGCCGCTCGTCGATCCGCAGCCGCCCCTGCCGGACCAGGTCCTCCAGCGGTTTCTCCCGCTCCAGCCACGCCTTCAGCGCGCCGACGTCCTTGCTGCTCGCACTTCCGTCCAGCCGGACCCGTACACCTCGGCCGGCCACGCCATCCCCCTCAGCCATAAGTCACCATTCTGGCACCGGGGCACAACTCTCCGGGAGGGCGCATTTCGGCCACAGCGGAAGCGGACCGGCACTACGGAACCAGGGCCGGGCCCGAGCCGCACCCCTGTGCGAGAGCCGCGTCAGGTGTACGAGAGCCGCGTCAGGCCTGCGTCTGCAACTGGCTGAGCTGGCGGCGCACATGGTCGAGCGCGCCCTGCCGCCGGCCCGGCACCCGTCCACGCAGGTCCGCGAGCACCGAGCCGAGTTCGCGGGCGCGTCCGGGGTCGTGGATCAGCCCCCACTGGTGGTGGGCACGGTCGACGGCGGTCTCGACCGCCACGGCGTCGGCTGCCTGGCCCATGTCCAGGCGGGTGGCGGCCACGGTCAGCCAGGCCCGGCAGCTTCGGGCGGCGTCGCCCGCGAACATCGCCAGGTCCGCGCGGACCTCGGCCCAGTGCAGCGCGTCCTCCGAGGCCGCTCCGTGCGCGAGGGCGGCGGCCCGCTCCCAGCGGGCGGCGAGCGCGTCGGCGTCGCCGTGCCGGCCGGACCGCACACAGGCGGCGATGGCCGTGTGCGGGTCGGCCGGCGCCGTCCCGGGCGCGGTGAGCACGAGGCCGGGGCCGCCGTCCTCCTCGGTCAGCCGCGCCAGCGCCTGCTCGTGCAGCTCCGCGGGCGGCGGCCGGTGCCCGCTGCGCAGGATCGTCGCCACCGCCTTCATGTACGCCGGTGCCGCCACCGTGCGCCGGGCCGGCGGCGGTGCGACCCGGCCGTACAGGGCGATGTTGCGCCCGCAGTCCAGGGGGCGCCCGCGCAGCAGCGCCCAGCTCTCCGCGTCCGCGTGCAGATCGGCCACGACCGTGGTCGTGCCGTCCGGGCGCAGCCGGAGTTCCTCGCGCAGCCAGTGCCAGGGCAGGGCCGTGTAGCGGACGGTCGCCGGTGCGGTGCGGGCGAGCGCCAGGTGCAGCAGGTGCTGGCGGCGGTCGAGCTGGAGCTGGCCGGCGACGAACACGGTCAGCGGGCCGGGCGCCGCCGCGGCCGCGCGCAGCCGGGTGAGCACGGCCTGCGGCTCCAGCGGATCGGCGAGTTCCACCACGGTCGCGGTGTCCGTGCCGGACAGCACGGAGGGCGCCACGGCGGCCAGCACGGGCAGCACGGACGCCGCGTCCACCAGGCGTCCCCTGCCCACGGGCGCGGCCGCGAGCAGCAGCACGGTTCCGGGCATCGTCCCCCCCGTGTCGTGATCCGGTCGGTCGATTACGTCAGCACGTTAACCGCTCCACCGACTTGCCAGGGCCCCTTCCCCGGTGTGCTCTGGTAGGCGGGGGCGAGGAGAGAGAGGAGCGCTCTCATGGCTCACGCGGCACCAGCGTCCGGTATCACCACCCGTACCACCCGCCCGCCCGATCTGTTCAGCGCCCGCGCCCATGCCATCGGCCGGTGGGCGGGACCGCTCGCGCTGGGGCTCGTCTACGGCTACTGGGCCGCGGCCGACCGGCGCCACGGCGGGCCGATCACGGGCTGGAACGTGCTGTTCGGCTTCGTGACCACGATCGTGTTCACGGTGCTCCTGGCGGCCGTCCTCATGGTGGGCCCCCGGTTGCGGCGGGAGCAGCACGCCGCGCTGTGGTTCGCGTTCATCGGCGTGGCGTTCGGCTTCCTCTACAGCCAGAGCGGCCACGCGATCATTTCGGCGGTCGGCCTGTCCCTGGGGATCGGCATCGTCGCGGGCCTCTTCTGCTTCTACTGGTTCTACACGCACGAGGACGAGGCGGGCCATCGCGTCGGTTGACCCGCCGGGGCCCGACCCGCTGACGCACGCCGGCCGGCCCGGGACCGGCCGGCCCGCCCTCCCGTCACCCGAATGCCGTCCCTCCGCTCGCGCGGGTGCGGGTGACGGCCTTCGCTGAGTACGTGTCCCGACGTATGCGAAGCGGCCTGTCGGCCGTGCTCATCGCGCTCTCGTGCCTGCTCGTGCCGCTCGGCGCGCTGTCGGCCTGGGCGGCGTACGGGCTCTCCGACACCAGCCGCTACGTCACCGCCATGGCGCCGCTCGCCGACGACCCGGACGTGCGCGACGCCATCGCGGACACCGTCGGGAACGGGATCGTCCAGGAGTTCGGGCAGCAACTGGACGCCCACGTGCGCCGCGGCACCATCACCCCCTTCGTGCACGACGCGGTGCGCTCGTTCACGCAGACCGAGGCCTTCCGCACGGCGTGGAACGAGGGCAACCGGGCCGCCCACGACGCCGTCCTGCGGGCCCTGCGCGACGAACCCGGCCGACGTGAACGCCCGGTCACCGTCGACCTCGCGCCCGTCACCGCCCAGGTCAAGGCCCAGCTCGCCCAGGACCACGTACCGCTCGCGAACCGCATCCCCGTCCAGCACACCGAGGTCGACCTGCTTCCGGCCCAGCAACTGGGCCGCCTGCGGAAGGGGTTCCACGTGCTCGAAGTCGCCGGTTTCTGGCTGCCGATCGCGGCCGTCGCGTTCGCCGTGGCCGGCATCGCCCTGGCCGCCCGCCGCCGCCGTGCGCTGACCGCCACCGCGCTCGGCACCGCCCTGGGCGGCGCGCTGCTCGCCCTCGCCGTCGCCGTCGGACGCAGCCTGACCCTCGCCGACCTGCCCGCCGAGGTCTCCCAGCCGGCCGTCGGCGCCGTCTACGACGCCCTCACCGCCACCCTGCGCACCACCTCGTGGATCCTCGTCGCCCTCGGCCTGACGGTGGCCGCCCTGACCTGGCTGACCCGCCGCACGCGCCTGCCCTTCCGCCGCCGGCCGCCCACGGCCCCGACCACCCGGAGCCGCCCCGAGCAGCCGCCGCCGCGCGTGCGCGTCTGACCCGGCGCCCGGCCTCGCGCACAGGGCGCCCGGTGCCCGTGCCGACCCCGTAGGCTCGTCGTCGTGACCAAGCAGGGGGGACGGTTCGCGAGCTGGTGCGCCGGGCTGATGTTCGCCGGGGTGAGCGTCGTCGTCGGGTGCCGGATCGCCGACAGCGACGGCATCACGCCGGTACCGCAGCTCCTCGCCTTCCTGCCGTGGCTGCTCGTGCCCACCGGGCTCGGCCTGGCGTTCACGCTGCGCGGGCGCTGGTGGGTCGGGGCGGTGTGGGGCATGGCCCTGCTGGGGCTGCTGGCCTGGTACATCGAGCCGTACGGCAGAGTCTCCGCACCGGCCGGCCCTGCCGTGGCCGGAGTGCGGGTGCTGACCTCGAACGTGCAGTTCGGACGCGGCACCCCGGCCCTCGTCCCGGTCATCCGCCGCGAGCGGCCCGACATCGTCTTCGTCGAGGAGTGCGAGTACACCTGCCAGTCGACGCTGGACCGGGAGGTCGGCGGCGACTACCCGTACCGGCGGGCGGTCCGGGCGGGCGGTTCGGAGGGGTCGCTGATCCTCAGCCGCTACGCGCTGCGCGGCACCGCCGGGGTGCGCGGCACGATGGGCATGCCGGGCGCGGTCGCCGACGTGCGCGGACACCCGGTGCGCCTCCAGCTCGCGCACCCCATGCCGCCGCTGCCCGGCCAGGTCGCGCTGTGGCACCGGGAACTCGCCCGGCTGCGCGCCTTCGCGGCGGCGGACCGTACGACGCCGACCGTGCTGGCCGGCGACTTCAACGCCTCCCAGGACCACGCGGCCTTCCGCCGCATCATGGACACCGGTCTGCGCGACGCGGCCCGTCTGTCCGGCGCCGAGCGCGACCCGAGCTGGCCGGCCCGCACCACGCCCGCCCTCGGCGCCCAGATCGACCATGTGCTGGTCTCACCGGACTTCTCCGCGACCGGAGCCCGCTTCCTCGCCGTGGCCGGCACCGACCACCGCGCGCTGCTCGTCGACGTCACGCTGCACGACGGCCGGGGAGCGCGTTGACAGGAGCCGCCCGCGAGTGCTTGCCCCTGCCCAAGATCACTACTGAGGGCCGCTAACCTTACGTGTCCGTCCTGGCCAGGGATTGACGGGCATCAACTCACGAAGGGTTGCGCACATGGGCATTCTCACTCTCCTGCGGAACGCGTTCGGCCGACCACGCAAGGGGCCAACAGCCGAGGCGGAGGGTGCGGAACAGGCTCCTGCCCAGGAGCCGGCACCCACCGCTGCCCGGCAGCCGGAACCGAAGGTCCCCGCGCAGTCGTCCACGGACGACGAACACGAACTGGTCTCGGCCGCCTTCGACAACATCGCGGTCCCCAAGCCCGCGGCCCCCGCGGACACAGCCGAGGCCCCGACCGAGACCCCGGCCCCGGAACCGGCAGCCGAGGAGCCGGAGTCGGAGCCCGAACCGGCCCCGGAGCCGGTGGCGGAGGAGCCGACGCCGGAGCCCGAGGCCGCGCCCGAGCCCGAGGCGGTGGCGGAGGAGCCGACGCCGGAGCCCGAGGCCGCGCCCGAGCCCGAGGCGGTGGCGGAGGCGGAGGCGGAGCCTGAGGCGGACGCACCGCAAGCCGCCGACGGCGAGCAGGCCCCACAGGGGCCACCCGCACCCGACAACGAGACCCGCACGGGTGGTGCGGGTGGGAACGACCCGGCCGAAGGCGAAGCCGAGGCCGAACAGCCACCGTCGGACCCGGAACCCACCGCCGAGGCGGAGCCTGAGGCGGACGCACCGCAAGCCGCCGACAGCGAGCAGGCCCCACAGGGGCCACCCGCACCCGACAACGACCCGGCCGAAGGCCAATGCGAAGCCGAGGCCGGAACCGAAACCGAACCCGCGGCCGAGGAACCGCAGCCGGCCGCCGAAGAGACCGCGGCGCCCGCAACCCCCCTCACCCGGCTCAAAGACCACGCCCCCGCCCTCACCACCGCCTACTACGCCGCCGCATCCGCCCTCGCGAAGTACGACCTCACCGGCACCCGCGCCAAGGTCTACCTCGTCCTCGACCGCTCCGCCTCCATGCGCCCGTACTACAAGGACGGCTCCGCACAGGCCCTCGGCGAGCAGACCCTCGCCCTCGCGGCCCACCTCGACCCCGAGGCGACGGTCCAGGTCGTGTTCTTCTCCACGGAGGTGGACGGCACCGGCGAGCTGACCCTCGCCGAGCACGAGAACCGCGTCGACGACCTGCACGGCGGCCTCGGCCGCATGGGCCGCACGAGCTACCACGCCGCCGTGGACGCCGTACTAACCCACCGCGCGGAGTCGACCGACGACCCGGCGACCCCCGCGCTGGTGATCTTCCAGACGGACGGCGCGCCGGACGCGAAGACGCCGGCCACTCAGTCCCTCACCGACGCGGCGAAGAACCACCCCGGCGTCTTCTTCTCCTTCGTCGCCTTCGGCGAGCACGACAACAAGGCCTTCGACTACCTCCGCAAACTGAAGACCGACACCGCGTCCTTCTTCCACGCGGGACCCACCCCCCGCGAGCTCACCGACCAGGAGCTCTACGAGGGCGTACTGGCCAACTGGCGCCCGTGACCCACGGGACCACGCGCCCGTGACCCACGGGACCACGCGCCCGTGACCGACGGGCCCCGCGCCGCACCAGGGCCGCCCCTTCCCACCTCTTGAAACGGGAAGCGGGCGGCCCACCCGTGTCGGCTACGATTTCAAGGTTCCGTAGACGACCCGCACCCCCACGAGATCGTCACCCCACGTAGCGACTTGGGAGCAGCCCGCGATGGCTCGACACCTCATCACCAGCGCCCTTCCGTACATCAACGGGATCAAGCACCTGGGCAACATGGTGGGGTCCATGCTCCCGGCGGACGTGTACTCCCGCTATCTGCGCCAGCGCGGCCACGATGTCCTGTACATCTGCGCGACGGACGAGCACGGCACCCCGGCGGAGCTCGCGGCCAAGGAGCAGGGCCTCCCGGTCGACGAGTTCTGCGCGCAGGCGCACGACGCGCAGAAGGCGGTCTACGACGGCTTCTCGCTGGCGTTCGACTACTTCGGCCGCAGCTCGTCCCCGCAGAACCACGAGATCACGCAGGAGATCGCCCGCGAGCTCAAGGCGA
This sequence comes from Streptomyces sp. NPDC014889, assembly GCF_043081205.1. Lineage (NCBI taxonomy): Bacteria > Bacillati > Actinomycetota > Actinomycetes > Kitasatosporales > Streptomycetaceae > Streptomyces > Streptomyces sp. NPDC014889. The sequence goes on along the minus strand of NZ_JBIBWH010000002.1, from coordinate 330,998 downwards.
ACGGGTTCATCGAGGAGCGGGCCATCCGCCAGGTGTACTCCAACACCGACGGCCGCTTCCTGCCCGACCGCTACATCATCGGCACCTGCCCGCACTGCGGCTACGACAAGGCGCGCGGCGACCAGTGCGAGAACTGCACCCGGGTCCTGGACCCGACCGACCTGATCGAGCCGCGCTCCGCGATCAGCGGCAGCAGCGACCTCGAGGTCCGCGAGACCAAGCACCTCTTCCTCCTCCAGTCCGTGCTGGCCGGCGAGGTCGAGGCCTGGGTCGACGAGCGCGCCGACAACTGGCCGGTGCTCGCCTCCTCGATCGCCCGCAAGTGGCTCACCGAGGGCCTGCACGACCGTGCGATCACCCGTGACCTGGACTGGGGCGTCCCGGTCCCGGCCGACACCTGGCCGGACCTGGCCGCCGAGGGCAAGGTCTTCTACGTCTGGTTCGACGCCCCGATCGAGTACATCGGCGCCACGAAGGAGTGGGCGGACCAGGACCCGGAGAACCGGGACTGGCGCTCGTGGTGGTGGGAGTCCGACGCGGACGTCCACTACACGCAGTTCATGGGCAAGGACAACGTGCCCTTCCACAGCGTGATGTTCCCGGCGACCCTCCTCGGCACCCGCTCGCCGTGGAAGAAGGTCGACGTCATCAAGGCCTTCAACTGGCTCAACTACTACGGCGGCAAGTTCTCCACCTCGCAGCGGCGCGGTGTCTTCACGCACGACGCGCTGGAGATCCTCCCGGCCGACTACTGGCGCTACTTCATGATGGCGAACGCGCCGGAGTCCGACGACTCGTCCTTCACCTGGGAGCACTTCACGGCCACGGTGAACAAGGACCTGGCGGACACGCTCGGCAACTTCGTCAACCGGGTGCTGTCCTTCTCCCGCAAGCGCTTCGGCGACGCGGTCCCGGAGGGCGGCGAGCCGGGCGAGGCCGAGGCGCGCCTCGGTGAGGAGATCGCCCGCCTCCTCGCGGAGTACGAGGAGCACATGGAGGCCATCCAGTTCCGCAAGGCGGCGGCCTCCCTGCGCGCCCTGTGGTCGGCGGGCAACTCCTACCTGGAGGAGAAGTCCCCCTGGCTGGAGATCAAGACCGACAAGGACGGCGCGGCCCTCACCCTGCGCACCGCGATGAACCTGATCCACCTCTACGCGGTGGTCTCGGAGCCGTTCATCCCCACCTCGTCGGCGGCCATGCGCGCGGCGTTCTCCCTGGACGGCGACACGGCGGCCTGGGTGACCCCCGCCGAGGCGGCCTCCCTGACCACCGTCCCCGCCGGCACCCCGTTCACGGTCCCGCCGGTCCTCTTCGCCAAGCTCACGGACGACGACCTGGAGACCTACCGGGAGCGCTTCGGCGGCGAACCCGCGTAAAGCGGGAGCGCACGGAGCACCACGGCTCCCCGTGACCGGACGTCCGGTCACGGGGAGCCGTTTCCCCACGTTCGCGCTCCCTCCCGTGGTTCCTCACCGGCCCGGGGCGCGTGAAAAGAGCTGGAAAACTCCTGGTAAGGTCCGCCCACTTGGGCGAGGGCAGGGGACCTCGCCGGGAGGGAACCTCACGTGGGCAGACATGCCCTGGGGCGGGGCGGACTGGCCGCCGCCGTCACCACACTCACGGTCGCCGTGGCGGCCGCGTCCGTCACCGTCCTCACGGGAAGCGGCGACGCCGCCCGGGCCGCGGGCGCGCAGAGCGCGGCCGGCACCACCGAGATCACGCTCACCGCCCCGACCTCGTCCACGGCCCAGCCGCGCTTCGACCAGCCGTTCGCGGCCGGTCCCGGCGGCTTCCTGCACGGACAGTCCGGGATCGCCGGACTGCTGTGGACGAGCTACGCCGACGGCACCACCGTCCGTGTGCGGACGCCGGACGGCCCCTTCGAGCCGACGGGACCGTGCAGTACCTTCAGCTCGACGTGCCAGCAGGCCTGGTACGGCTCGGACGGCGACCTCGTCGCCCTGCCGTCGAGCACGTCCGACACCACCGTCACCCTGTGGGATCCGGCCACACGCAAGACGTCGACCGTGACGTCCCAGTACCCCTACCGGGCGCTGGCCGGGAACACCGTCGTCACCAGCCGCACCCTCATCGACACCGTGGACGGCGAGCGCCGCGAACGCTCCTTCAGCCCCGCCGACATGACGGTCAACAACGGCTACGTCATGGCCGCCGACGCGGCCGGGGTGCTGGTCAGATGGGGCACCAGCCTGTACTACATCGACGTCGAATCGGCCGTCGTCACCAAGGCGTTCAGCGCTGTCTCCGCCACCGCCCCCGCCGTCCTGAGCGAGGGCCGGCTCGGCTACTACGGCGACGGCGGTCTGCACGTCAAGCCACGCACCGACCCGGGCGGCGAGGAGGAGTTCGTCGCGCTGCCGGGCCCCTATCAGTTCGCCAGGCCCGTCCTGACGGGTGACTGGCTCCTGCTGCCTCCGCAGACGGGTGCCGGCACCAGTACCACCGCTCTGACGGCCTTCTCCCTCGTCGACGGCTCGTCCCGCACCCTGCTGGACAAGGCCGGCAAGTCCGCGGTCCACGGACCCGGCGACACGGCTCTCGTCACCGGAGGCGGGAGCCCCACCGACTGGTGGGTGCAGCGGGTGAGCCTGACCGCGGACGGCACGCCGAAGCTGACGAAGCTGTACCAGGTGCCCGCGAAGGAGAACGACAAGACGGGCATCGCCCTCAGCCGCGGCAGCCTGCGGGTCGCCGAGCGCGACCCCAAGGTCACCAACGGCTTCAGCACCACCTCCGTACGGACCCTGACGACCAACGGCGGCACGGCGCTCACCGCGTCCGCCGCCACCGAGAGCGTCAAGTTCCTCCCGAAGTGCCCCTCCCCGGACACCCCCTGCCCGGCGTTGTGGGGCAACACGGTCACCTCGCCCAGGGACGTCTACCTGGAGGAATCCTGGGCCGGCCCCGCGCCGGCGGACTCGGACCAGCTGGTCTCGATCGGCTACCACCCCCTGGGGTTCAACACCACGGGCGGCAGCATCGTCGACGTCTCCGACGACTACGTGGTCTACAACTCCGGCGGTGCCGCCCCGGCCCAGTACGTCGGCCGGTTCGGCTACGGCCAGTTGCTGAAGCGCCCGGTCCAGACGGCCGCCCTCAACGGCCCCGTGCTGTGGAGCGCCGCCACCACCGCCGGCAAGGTCACCTCCTACAGCCTGACGGAGAAGAAGACCCTCAGCACGGTCACCGTCCCGGGCGCGGGCTGCGTCCCGAGCGAGTTGCAGGCGGCGGGCCGCTGGCTGTACTGGGCGTGCGGCACCGCCTCGGCGGGCGTGTACGACACCAAGGCCGGCACCTCCCGTGCCGTCGCCCCGGGTGACGTGCTGCTCGGCGACGGCTTCACGGTCCGCCACGACCACGCGGGCGGCACCCTCGTCCTGACCGACGCGGCCACCGGCGCCACCCGCGTACTGGCCACCGAGGTGCCGGACACCGGCCCGGCCGCCGACCGCCGCCAACGCTGGACCGTGGACGAGTACACGGGCCTGGTGGCCTGGTTCGACGCGTACGAGCGCACCCGTGTCGTCACGACCGGGTTCACTCCGTCGGCCCTGACCGCGATGGAGACGGACGCCGGCGCCTGGGCGCAGCCGGCCTCCTCGGAGCCCTGGACCGGCACCTGGCTGCTGTCCCGCCCCGTCACCTCCTGGTCGCTGACGTTCACCTCGGCGGAGAGCGGCGAGACCGGCAGGGCCACCCGCACCTTCACCGGCGGCGCGGCCACCGCGCAGGTGACGGCGCAGTGGAACGGCAAGACGGCGGGCGGCGTGCGCTTCCCCAACGGGCAGTTCAAGTGGACCCTGAAGGCGACCGGCCTCGGCACCTCCACGGCCGTGACCGTCGGCAGCGGCAGCGGCAGCGGCACGCTGAGCGGAGGCTCGCCCGTACGCCACGACTACCTCGCTTCGGACGGCATCGGCGACCTGCTCACCATGAGCTCCAAAGGAGCCCTGACCATCCACCGGGGAACGGCCAAGGGCACCCTCACGACCAAGGTCGGCGGCACCGGCTGGCCGAAGGGGACCACGGTCGTGCCGTTCGGCGACCTGAGCGGCGACCGCTGCAACGATCTCGTCGTGCGGCCGGCCAACGGCTCGCTGCGGCTGTACAAGCCGAAGTGCGGGGCCGCGCTGAAGGCGTCGACGCCGTACACCACACTCGGCAAGAGCGGCTGGAACCAGTACGACGTCATGGTCTCGACCGGTGACATCACCGGGGACGGACTCCCGGACCTGATCGCCCGCAAGGCCTCCACCGGGGAGATGTACCGCTACAAGGGCACCAGCGCGGGGAAGCTCTCCGCCCGCGTCAAGATCGCGAGCAACTGGAAGCAGTACAAGAAGATCGTCGCCGTCGGGGACATCACCGGTGACGGCATCGGCGACCTGATCGCCCAGGACAAGTCCAACAACCTCTACCGCTACGACGGCAAGCGCACCGGCACCTTCAAGGCCCGCGTCAAGATCGCCACCAAGTGGGGAGCCTCGTACAACGCCTGCGTCGGCGTGGGCGACCTCAACCGCGACGGCATCGGCGACCTGATCTGCCGGGACACCTCCGGCAAGCTGTTCCGCCTCTACGGCAACGGCAAGGGCGGCTTCGGCGCGCGCACGCAACTCGGCACCGGCTGGGGCGGCTACAAGGCCCTGTACTGACCCCGCCCGAACAGAACGAAAGCGGCTCGGAACCGAACACCGGTTCCGAGCCGCTTCCATGCGCGTGACGTTCGCTCCGCGGCTTCGTGCGCGCAGGTGACGCCCGTCAACAGCATCCGGGAGACCTTGCGGGCGAAAGGCTCGGCGGGGAACGGGCCGTGCCGGATCAGTTCCCCGTCGTTGAAAAAGTGAGCCCTGCACCGGCCTGGCTTCCCCCGTCCGCCGGAACTCGACCACCGGTCTCCGGAACCCCAGTCAAACCGGCTGCGACGTGAACGTTTCTCCGGTCCTCGAAAGAGTGAACACTCCCGATCTTCCGAACAACCCACTTCTTGAGCGACCTAGGTTGCCCGCATGGTCACTTCGACACACGAGGCCGCACACCGGATCTTCCAGGAGCATCCGGAGGTCCTCGCCCCCGTCTTCGAGGCGCTGGGCCTGCCACCGCCGGTGAAGGCGGACATTGCAGCGCTCTCACCCGACGTCACGGAGTTCCGCCCCATGGAGCGCCGCGTGGACACGGTGCTCAAGGTCGAGCCCACTGACGGGGACGGCTTCATGGTCGCCGTCGAGATGCAGACGAAGCGCGCCCCGGACAAGGGCGCCAACTGGGCCTACTACGTGGCGTATATGCGCGCCAAGTACGACCTTCCCGTGCTGCTCGTCGCCGTCTGCAAGAACCGGCCCACGGCTTCCTGGGCGGCCGGGCCCTTCGAGTGCCGTGTCGGCCCCTGGGCGACCCAGGTCACACGTCCGTTCGTCCTCGGTCCGGACACGGTTCCGGAGATCACGGACGAATCGATGATTGTGCGGGAGCCTGCGCTGGCGACCATCGCGGCCATCGTGCACAGCGAAAGCAAGCACATCGCCGCCATACTGGACTTGCTGGCCCGCGGCATGCGGTCCTTCGACAAGCCGACGGCGAAGTACTGGTGCGAGTTCCTGGAAGTCGGTCTGGAGGACACTCCGGCCAGAGAGACATGGAGAGGATTGCAGAAGATGGTCGCCACTTACTTCCCCGGCCGGGGAACCCTCTTCGAGGAAACGTACCTGGAGGGCAAGGCGGAAGGCGAAGCGAAGGGCGAGGCCAAGGGCGTCCTGCGCGTTCTCGAGGTGCGCGGTCTCCATGTCTCGCACGATGCCCGTGAGCGCATCACCTCGTGCACCGATCTCGATCGCCTGGCCGACTGGCTGGACCGGTCCGGCACGGTCGAACGCGCTGAGGACCTGTTCGTCGGGAATCCGGAGATCTCCGAGGACGACCCCGGCAATGCCTGAGCCCCGCACATCCCACTCCCGCGACTGCATCGCCGCATGAGCCTGGGCCGCCGGTTTCGCCGAGGGGCGGGCCACGGCAGTCCTGCGGCTCCTGCAGGGTCGGGACATCGAGGTCACCGGAAACACCTGGGGACGCGTGACCGCCTGCTCCGATCTGGCCACCCTCACCCGGTGGTTGAGGCTGGCCACCACGGTCACCCATGCCGAGCACCTCTTCGCCGAGTCCCCGGACTGACTTCTCGGTGACCGCTCATACAGACGGAGCGGCCCGGAGCCCTCGAGGGGGTTCCGGGCCGCTTCCCTGTCCGGCGACCTACTTCGGCTGCGGCTTGCGCACCGACAGGTGGAGTTCCCGCAGGCGGGACTCGTCCAGTTCGGTCGGGGCGCCCATCATCAGGTCCTGGGCGTTGCCGTTGAGCGGGAAGGCGATGGTCTCGCGGATGTTGGGCTCGTCCGCGAGGAGCATCACGATGCGGTCGACGCCCGGCGCGATGCCGCCGTGCGGAGGGGCGCCGAAGCGGAACGCGCGGAGCATGCCGGCGAACTTCTCCTCGACGGTCTCACGGTCGTAGCCCGCGATCTCGAAGGCCTTGAGCATGATGTCCGGCTCGTGGTTCCGGATGGCGCCCGAGGACAGCTCGACACCGTTGCAGACGATGTCGTACTGCCAGCCCAGGATGTCCAGCGGGTCCTGGGTCTGAAGGGCCTCCAGGCCGCCCTGCGGCATCGAGAACGGGTTGTGGGAGAAGTCGATCCCGCCCGTCTCCTCGTCCTTCTCGTACATCGGGAAGTCGACGATCCAGCAGAAGCGGAAGACGTTCTCCTCGAAGTGGCCGGCGCGCCTGGCGGTCTCCACCCGCACCGCGCCCATGATCTTCGAGACCTCGTCGAACTCGCCGGCGCCGAAGAACACCGCGTGGCCGGGGGCCAGCGACAGCCGCTTGGTCAGCTCCGCGACGTTCTCCTCGGTCAGGAACTTCGCGATCGGGCCGGTCAGCGCGCCGTCCTCGCCGACCCGCACCCACGCCAGGCCCTTCGCGCCCTGCTCCACCGCGTACTCGCCGAGCTGGTCGAAGAACTTGCGCGGCTGCCCGGCGGTGTCCGGCACCGCCAGCGCGCGCACGTGCTTGCCCGCGAACGCCTTGAACTCCGAGCCCGCGAAGACGTCGGTGATGTCGACGAGCTCCAGCTTGGCGCGCAGGTCCGGCTTGTCGGAGCCGTACTTCAGCATCGCCTCGCGGAACGGGATCCGCGGGAAGGGCGAGGTGACGTGGCGGCCGCCGCCGAACTCCTCGAAGAGCTCCGTCATGAGCTTCTCGATCGGCTGGAAGACGTCCTCCTGCTCGACGAAGCTCATCTCGACGTCGAGCTGGTAGAACTCGCCCGGCGAACGGTCCGCGCGGGCGTCCTCGTCGCGGAAGCAGGGCGCGATCTGGAAGTAGCGGTCGAAGCCCGAGATCATCAGCAGCTGCTTGAACTGCTGGGGAGCCTGCGGGAGGGCGTAGAACCGGCCCGGGTGGACCCGGGAGGGGACCACGTAGTCGCGGGCGCCCTCGGGGGAGGTGGCGGACAGGATCGGCGTCGCCATCTCGTTGAAGCCCATCGCCGACATCTTCTGGCGGATGGCGGAGATGACCGCCGTGCGCAGCAGGATGTTGCGGTGCATGCGCTCGCGGCGCAGGTCCAGGAAGCGGTACTCCAGGCGCCGCTCCTCGTTGACCCCGTCCTCGGTGTTGATGGTGAAGGGGAGCGGGGCCGCCGCGCCGAGCAGCTCGACCTCGGTCACCTCGACCTCGATCTCGCCGGTCGGCAGGTCCGGGTTCACGTTCTCGGTTCCACGTGAAACAACGGCGCCGTCGACGCGGACCGTGGACTCCTTGGAGAGCTTGTCGAGGGCCTCGTAGGCGGGCGTGCCGGGGCGGGCGACGAGCTGCGTGATGCCGTAGTGGTCGCGCAGATCGATGAAGAGGATGCCGCCCAGGTCGCGCCGATTGTGCAGCCAGCCACTCAGCCGGACGTCGGAGCCGACGTCAGAGGAGCGGAGCTCGCCGCAGGTGTGGGACCTGTACCGATGCATCGTCGTTCATCCAGTCTTCGCGGATCGGGGATCACCGGGCGGGCACGGCCCGGACCTACCAAGCGTACCGGGCAGCTCAAGATCGGCTCCCCACAATAAGGAGCGGTCCCCGTACGGTCCCGGGCGGCGCCGGGGCGGTACGGCCGTACACCCATCGGTGGCAGTGTCCGATCGCCTCTTCATACAGTGGGGCAATGCGCACTGGTGAGCCCCTGCCCGCCGTGGGGGACGTACTCGCCTCCCTCGCGACCGGGATGTGGCACTGGGACACGGCCACCGGCCTGGTCTCGGTCGACGCCGAGGCGGCCCGGCTGCTCGGGCTGCCTCCCGAGGAGACCACGCTCAGGGAAGCCCAGGTGCGCGCCCGCCTCCACCCGGTCGACTGGAACGAGATCACCGGCGTCGTGCAGCTCGCCGTCGCCGAGGGCAGCCTCGCCGAGGTGCGCATCCGCATCATGGACGAGCACAACCGGATCATCCGCGTCGTGCGCAGCCGCTCCAAGCCGACCTTCGACGCCGGCAAGAAGGCGTACAAACTGATCGGCACCCTTCAGGAGGTCGCCGAGCCGGCACCCGGCTCGCCCGCGGGGCGGCGCGCGGTCACCGGCGACTGGCGGCGCTCCCGGGAGGCCTTCCTGCTCGACGCCGGCCGGGCGCTGGCCGAGGCGCGCTCCACGGCCGAGGTGCTGCGGGTGGCGGCCGGCCTGTCGATGCCGGGGTTCTCGCCGGACGGGCTCGCGGTCTTCGGCGTCCAGGGCGACCGGCTGACGATCATCGGCCACCACGGGCAGCGGCCCGGCGACGAGGGTCCGTTCCTGAACATGGCGCTGGAGACGGACTACCCGGCCGCCGAGGTGGTCCGCACCGGGCGGGCCGTCTACCTCTCCTCACCGGGGCAGTACAAGGCGCGCTATCCGCTCACCTGGCCGCTCGCCGAACGCTTCCACCGCCACTCGTGGGCGTTCCTGCCGCTGACCGTCGCCGGCCGCACGATGGGCGCCTGGCTGGCCGCCTTCACCTATCCGGTGGCCTTCACCCCCGACGAGCGCTCGGTGCTGACCACGGTGGCCCGCATGCTCGCCCAGGCACTGTCCCGGGCCGAGACCGCCGAGAGCGAGCGGGAGCTGAGCGAGGGCCTCCAGCGCGCGATGATGCCCACGCTGGGCCCCGAGGTCCCCGGCATGGACATCGCCGCCCGCTACGTCCCCACCGGCGGCGGCCTCCAGGTCGGCGGCGACTGGTACGACATGATCCCGCTGCCCGGCGCCACCTCGCGGTCCCGCACGTCCTCCGGATCGGGACGCTTCGCCCTGGTCATGGGGGACGTCCAGGGCCACGACGTGCGCGCCGCGGGGCTGATGGGCCAGCTGCGCATCGCCCTGCGCGCCTACGCCTCCGAGGGGCACCGCCCGGACGCGGTGCTCGCCCGCGCCTCCCGCTTCCTGCACGGCATGCTCTCCGGCGACGGCGACGGCGGCGACGACGGCGGCGGCGGCGACGAGGACGATGACGATGTTCCCGACCTGCGCTTCGCGACCTGCCTGTACGCCGAGGTCGACCCGCGCACCGGGGTCCTGGAGGTGGCCCGCGCGGGACACCCGGACCCGGTGATCCGGATGGCGGACGGCACGGTGCTGCAGCGGCTGACGGCGGGCGGGCTGCCGCTCGGCATCGACCCGGACGCCGACTACCCGACCACCCGGTTCACCCTGGAGCCGGGCGAGACGATGATGATCTGCACGGACGGCCTGATCGAGACCGGCGGCCACGACCTGGACACCGGCTGGCAGCGGATCCGCACGATCCTGGAGCGGCACGGCGGCGACGCCGAGGAACTCGCCGACGCGCTGGTGCAGGCCGTGCACGGGCCCTCCTCGCACCACACCACCGGGCCCCTGGCCGACCGCCGCGAGGACGACATCGCCGTGCTGCTGCTCAGTCGGCACCGCGACGGCCGGGTGGCCCGCCCCAGGCTGCGGCACACCCTGATGACGGTCGCCCAGGCCGAGCCCGAGCGGGTCTCCGTGGCCCGCCGGCAACTGCGGGATCTGCTGCACGACTGGTCGAACGAGGAGCATGTGGACTCGGCGGTGCTGCTGCTGTCGGAGACCCTCGCCAACGTCCTGCTGCACACCGACGTCGACGCGCTGGTGCTGGCCGAGGTCAGCGGGGAGAAGGGGGAGCGGCGGCTGCGGGTGGAGGTCACCGATGCCGGCGACGACCTGCCGCACAAGCGCCGGCCCGGGGAGCTCGCCTCCTCCGGGCGCGGACTGGTGCTGATCGAACTGCTCGCGGACGCGTGGGGCGTCGTGCCGCGCGGCAAGGGCAAGAGCATCTGGTTCGAGCTGTACGAGTCCTCGGCGGCCAGGTGAGCCTCTTTCCCGGTGCGCCCTACGACGCCGCCGCGTACCGTTCCCGCAGTTCGTGCGCGGTTCCGAAGGCCGCCGCCGTCAGCGGCACCGCCAGCAGCATCCCCACGATCCCGGCGACCGAGGCGCCCCCGGTGATCGCCAGCAGCACCGCGGCCGGGTGCATCTGCACGGTCCGGCTCTGGATCACCGGCTGGAGCACGTGCCCCTCCAGCACCTGGACCGCCAGCACCACCCCGAGCGCCCACAGCCCGACGACGAACCCGCGGTCGGCGAGCGCGACCAGCACGGACACCGTGCCGGAGAGGAAGGCGCCCAGGTAGGGAAGGTAGCCGCCGATGAAGACCAGCGCGCCGAGGCCGAGCGCGCCGGGCACCCTCAGCACGAGCAGGCCGACGGTGATGCAGCCGGCGTCGATCAGCGCGATGAGCGTCGTGCCGCGCATGAAGCCCTCCACGGCCGCGAAGGCGCGCCGGGCCATGGCCTCCGCGGTGTCGCCGGTCCCGCGCGGTGCGAGCGTGCGCAGAACGGCGGCGGCCTTGTGCGAGTCGCGCAGGAAGAAGAAGAGGAGCAGCAGGGCGAGTACGGCCATGGCGAGCGACTCGCCGACGACGCTGACCCCGCTGATGACGTTGGAGGCGGCCGTCCCGGCGAACTTCTCCAGCAGCCGCCTGCCGTGGGAGGCGAGGTCGTCCAGCGAGGTACCGGCCGCCCCGAAGTGGGTGGCGAGCCACTGCGCGGCCTTCTTGAGCGAGGCGACGATCTGGCCCCCGCTGTCGATCAGGGCGGCCACCACGATGTACACCGCCCCGCCGACGACCACGACGACCACCACACAGGTGATCCCGGCGGCGAGCGACCGGTTCATCCCCGCGCCCGCGAGCCGCCGGAAGAGCGGCCGCAGCAGAGCCGTGCCGAGCAGCGCCAGCAGCACCGGGATCACCGCGGTCCGGAACACCACGCACAGCTCGGCCCCGATCCACACCACCCCTGACACCAGCAGAACGGCGGCGCACCAGGCGGCGAGACGCCGGACGGGCTCGGGCAGCAGCGGAGCGGGGGCCTGCACGCCTCAAGACGACCACACCCCGGGCGGGCTGTCCTGCACGGGCGGCCCGCCCGGGTGACACCGCGTCAGCTAAGGGCGGCGCGGGACCGGCGACGGAAGGGCCCCGCCCACAGGTGGACGGGGCCCTCGCGCGGCGGGAGAGGCCTACAGCCCGCCCTCGCTCATCCCGTGGACCGCCGGGACCGTGCCGAGGCGGCCCTTCTTGAAGTCCTCGAAGGCCTCCATGAGCTCCTCCCGGGTGTTCATGACGAACGGGCCGTAGTGGGCCATCGGCTCCCGGATCGGCTGCCCGCCGAGGAGGACGACCTCCAGGTCGGGCGTGTGGGAGTCCTGCTTCTCGTCCGCGCGGACGGTCAGCGAGGAACCGGCGCCGAAGACCGCGGTCTGGCCGAGGTGGATCGGCCGGCGCTCGGCGCCCACGGTGCCGCGTCCCGCCATCACGTACGCCAGCCCGTTGAAGTCCTCCCGCCAGGGCAGGGTGACCTCCGCGCCCGGCGCCACCGTCGCGTGGATCATCGTGATCGGCGTGTGCGTGATGCCGGGGCCCGCGTGACCGTCCAGCTCACCGGCGATGACGCGCAGCAGCGCGCCGCCGTCGGGGGAGGTGAGCAGTTGGACGCTGCCGCCGCGGATGTCCTGGTAGCGCGGCGCCATCATCTTGTCCCTGGCCGGCAGGTTCACCCACAGCTGGAGTCCGTGGAAGAGGCCGCCGGACACCACCAGCGACTCCGGCGGGGCCTCGATGTGCAGCAGTCCGCTGCCCGCCGTCATCCACTGGGTGTCGCCGTTGGTGATGGTGCCGCCACCGCCGTTGGAGTCCTGGTGGTCGAAGGTCCCGTCGATGATGTACGTGACGGTCTCGAAGCCACGGTGCGGGTGCCAGGGAGTGCCCTTGGGCTCGCCCGGCGCGTACTCCACCTCACCCATCTGGTCCATCATGATGAACGGGTCGAGGTGGCGGTAGTTGATGCCGGCGAACGCCCGGCGCACCGGAAAGCCCTCGCCCTCGAAGCCGCTCGGCGCGGTCGTGACGGTGAGCACGGGGCGGGCGACGGCGTCCGCGGACGCGGCCACACGGGGCAGCGTCAGCGGGTTCTCGACGGTCACTGCAGGCATGTCGGTTCCTCCTTGTGCGCTCACTTTAGTTGAGCGTTGAACTTTCTGCCAGCCCCAACAGAAGAAGCCCGGAGGGCATTCCCTCCGGGCTCCACGACACCCACGTGCCGACTTCTAGCCGTACATCCGGCGCATCGCGAAGTCGACCATCTGCTCGACCGCCTTGGCGTCGAACACCATCCGGTGCTCGCCCTCCATGTCGAGCACGAAGCCGTAGCCGGTCGGCAGCAGGTCGATCACCTCGGCGCCGGTGATCACGAAGTACTTGGACTCCTTGCCCGCGTACCGGCGCAGCTCCTTGAGCGAGGTGAACATCGGGATCACCGGCTGCTGGGTGTTGTGCAGCGCCAGGAACCCGGGGTTGTCGCCGCGCGGGCAGTACACCTTGGAGGTCGCGAAGACCTGCTGGAAGTCCTCGGCGGCCATCTGCCCGGTGGTGAAGGCGCGCACCGCGTCCGCGAGCGAGGGCGGCGAGGGCTCGGGGTAGGCCGGGGCCTGCTGGCCGTACCCGCCGACACCGCCGGGCATCTGCTGCTGCGGAGGGACGTACCCCTGCTGTGCCGCCCCACTGTCCATCGGCTGGCCGTATCCGTACATGAGCCACAGCGTACTGACCCGCACGAGGGCTCGGTCACACATGGCGGCATCGGGGTTGCTTCTTATTACCGACGGGTAGCATCATCGGAGCTACTAGTTGGTACGTGAACAAGATGCGAGGAGTCAGTGCCTCGCCAAGTCCTCGACGGGAGCCGTGGCCATGGGGCACTACAAGCCGAACCTCCGCGACATCGAGTTCAACCTCTTCGAAGTGCTCGGACGCGACAAGCTGTACGGCACCGGTCCGTTCGAGGAGATGGACGCCGACACCGCCAGGAGCGTCCTCGAGGAGCTGACCCGCCTGGCGGAGAACGAGCTGGCGGAGTCCTTCGCCGACGCCGACCGCAACCCGCCGGTGTTCGACCCCGAGACGAACACCGCGCCCGTGCCGGCGACCTTCAAGAAGAGCTACAAGGCCTTCATGGACTCCGAGTACTGGCGGCTCGGCCTGCCCGAGGAGATCGGCGGCACCACCGCTCCCCCGTCCCTGATCTGGGCCTACGCGGAGCTCGTCCTCGGCGCCAACCCCGCGATCTGGATGTACTCCTCCGGCCCGGCGTTCGCCCGCATCCTCTTCGAGGAGGGCACCGAGGAGCAGAAGAAGATCGCCTCGATCGCGGTCGAGAAGACCTGGGGCTCCACCATGGTGCTCACCGAGCCCGACGCGGGCTCCGACGTCGGCGCCGGCCGCACCAGGGCGGTCCAGCAGGAGGACGGCTCCTGGCACATCGAGGGCGTGAAGCGCTTCATCACCTCCGGTGAGCACGACATGGAGGAGAACATCCTCCACTACGTCCTCGCCCGCCCCGAGGGCGCCGGACCCGGCACCAAGGGCCTGTCCCTCTTCCTCGTCCCGAAGTACCTCTTCGACTTCGAGACCGGCGAACTCGGCGAGCGCAACGGCGTCTACGCCACCAACGTCGAGCACAAGATGGGCCTGAAGGCCTCCAACACCTGCGAGATGACCTTCGGCGACCGCCACCCCGCCAAGGGCTGGCTGATCGGCGACAAGCACGACGGCATCCGCCAGATGTTCCGCATCATCGAGTTCGCCCGCATGATGGTCGGCACGAAGGCGATCTCCACGCTGTCCACCGGCTACCTCAACGCGCTGGAGTACGCCAAGGAGCGGGTCCAGGGCCCCGACCTGGCGAACTTCATGGACAAGTCCGCCCCCAAGGTCACCATCACGCACCACCCCGACGTGCGCCGCTCGCTGATGACGCAGAAGGCGTACGCGGAGGGCATGCGCGCCCTCGTGCTGCACACCGCCGCGGTCCAGGACACGATCGCGGTCAAGGAGGCGAACGGCGAGGACGCCTCGACCGAGCACGCCCTCAACGACCTGCTCCTGCCCATCGTCAAGGGCTACGGCTCCGAGAAGGGCTACGAGCAGCTCGCCCAGTCGCTGCAGACCTTCGGCGGCTCCGGCTTCCTCCAGGAGTACCCGGTCGAGCAGTACATCCGGGACGCCAAGATCGACACCCTGTACGAGGGCACCACGGCCATCCAGGGCCAGGACTTCTTCTTCCGGAAGATCGTCCGCAACCAGGGCGCCGCGCTGAACTCGATCGCCGAGGACATCAAGGAGTTCCTGGCCCTCGGCACCGGCGGCGAGGACCTGGCCGGCGCCCGCGAGCACCTCGCCAGGGCCGCCGCCGAGCTGGAGGCCCTCGTCGGCCTGATGCTGACCGACCTCGCGGCCACCGAGAAGGACGTCAAGAGCATCTACAAGGTGGGCCTGAACACCACCGGCCTGCTGCTCGCCTCCGGTGACGTGATCGTCGGCCACCTGCTGCTCAAGGGCGCCGCGATCGCCGCCGAGAAGCTGGAGACCGCGTCCTCGAAGGACCGGGCGTTCTACCAGGGCAAGATCGCGGCGGCGAAGTTCTTCGCGGCCAACGTCCTGCCGGGCGTCACCCTGGCCCGCAAGGTCGCCCAGAACGTCGACCTGGACCTGATGGAGCTGGACGAGGCCGCCTTCTAGAAGGGCCCGGCACCGGCGCCCGTCCCCACCTCGCCCGCGCCCGCCCCACCCCACGAGGGTCCGCTCCCGGCACCGGGAGCGGACCCTCGTGACGTCGTTAAGGTGAACCCATGAGTACAAGCCAGCGCTTCGACCGCGGCCACACCGACGACCTGATGTCCTTCCTGGCGGCCGGCCCGTCGCCGTACCACGCCGTGGCGAACACGGCCGAGCGGCTGGAGAAGGCCGGCTTCCGCCAGGTCTCGGAGACGGACGCGTGGGACGGCACCGCGGGCGGAAAGTACGTGCTGCGCGGCGGGGCGATCGTGGCCTGGTACGTCCCCGAGGGCGCCGCACCGCACACCCCCTTCCGCATCGTCGGCGCGCACACCGACTCCCCCAACCTGCGCGTCAAGCCGCTGCCCGACACCGGGGCGCACGGCTGGCGCCAGATCGCCGTCGAGATCTACGGCGGCCCGCTGATGAACTCCTGGCTCGACCGCGACCTGGGCCTGGCCGGCCGGCTCACCCTGCGTGACGGCTCCACCCGCCTGGTCAACGTCGACCGTCCGCTGCTGCGCGTCCCCCAGCTCGCGATCCACCTGGACCGCCAGGTCTCGGCGGAGGGTCTCAAGCTGGACAAGCAGCGGCATTTGCAACCGGTGTGGGGCCTGGGCGACGACGTCCGCGACGGCGACCTGATCGCCTTCCTGGAGGCGGAGGCGGGGCTCGCCGCGGGCGAGGCGGCCGGCTGGGACCTGATGACGCACTCCGTGGAGCCCCCCGCCTACCTGGGCCGGGACCGGGAGCTGATGGCCGGGCCCCGGATGGACAACCTGCTGTCGGTGCACGCCGGAGCGGCGGCGCTCGCGGCCGTCGCGACGGGGGCGCCGGAGCTGCCGTACATCCCGGTGCTGGCCGCCTTCGACCACGAGGAGAACGGCTCCCAGTCGGACACCGGCGCGGACGGCCCGCTGCTCGGAGGCGTGCTGGAGCGCTCGGTGTTCGCGCGCGGAGGGTCCTACGAGGACCGGGCGCGCGCCTTCGCCGGCACGGTCTGCCTGTCCTCCGACACCGGCCACGCCGTCCACCCCAACTACGCCGAGCGGCACGACCCGACCCACCACCCGCGCGCGGGCGGCGGCCCCATCCTCAAGGTCAACGTCAACAACCGCTACGCGACGGACGGTTCGGGGCGCGCGGTGTGGGTGGCGGCCTGCGAGAAGGCCGGTGTGCCCTTCCAGTCCTTCGTCTCCAACAACTCCATGCCGTGCGGCACGACCATCGGCCCGATCACCGCGGCCCGGCACGGCATCCGCACCGTCGACATCGGCGTGGCCATCCTGTCGATGCACAGCGCCCGTGAACTGTGCGCCGCCGACGACCCGTTCCTGCTGGCGAACGCGCTGGTGGCGTTCCTGGAGGGCTGAGCGGCCCGGCCCCAGGCCCATGAGATGCCGTCTCCGCATGGTCACCCGGCTTGCGGGTACCCGGAGTTGACCGGAAGGGACCGGCACGGCCCGGACCCGCCGGATCCGACACCGGACAGGGAGGCGACACTCATGGGCCTCGGCGGCTGCATCATCCTCATCGCCGTGGGAGCCATCCTCACGTTCGCGACCGACTGGCACATGCAGGGGGTCAACCTGCACATGGTCGGCGTCATCCTGATGATCGTCGGCCTCATCGGCGTCACGACGTTCAGCAGCATCTACCGCCGCCGCCGCGTCATGGTGCCCCCCACCACGGTCGTCGAAGAGGACCACCACCACGCACGCGACGGCTACAGCGACGGCTACGGCCTCTGACCCACATCCCGGGCCGACCCCGTCGGCACGGAACATGACGGACAGTCGGCGACAAGCTTGAGCATTCCGTTACGCCCACCCCCTTGTCGTGTTGTGTGAATATCGTGAAGACTTGGCGTCCTTGAGTCCGCAGGGGAGAAACCGGGCGTCAAGTCACATCACGACGGGGGACTGTGCCGTGCTCGACTTCGCCGCACCCGGCGGCGCCCTCGGCGCTGCGCCGACAGCGCGGCCGCGACCCACGGGGCGGCACGCCGCCCGCCGCGCGCACGCCGCCGAGGAGGAGCCGCCGGGCATACCGCGGCTCGCGGTGCTGGTCCCCGCCCACAACGAGCAGGACCGCATCGCCGCCGCGATCGAGGGCCTGTGGCGGCAGACCCGGCGGCCGGACCTGATCGTCGTCGTCGCCGACAACTGCACCGACGACACCGCCCGGATCGCCGTCGCACACGGCGCACAGGTCTTCCACACGCAGGGCAACACCCACAAGAAGGCGGGCGCCCTCAACCAGGCCATCGCCTGGATACTGCCCCACCTCGACGACCGGGACCTGCTGCTGGTGCAGGACGCGGACACCGTGCTCAACCCGTGGTTCGCCGAGACCGCCCTGAGCACCTTCAACCGCAAGGTCGGAGCCGTCGGCGGGGTCTTCTACGGCGAGGAGGGCGGTGGTCTGCTCGGTCTGCTCCAGCGCATGGAGTTCCACCGCTACGCCTGGGAACTGGAGCGCACCGGGGGCAAGGCACAGGTGCTCACCGGCACCGGCACCATGTTCCGGGCCCGTGTGCTGCGCGAGGTGCGGACGGCCCGCCGCGCCGGAGTCATCGGCGGCGGCAACGGCTACTACAGCCTCGCCTCCCTCACCGAGGACGACGAGATGACCAAGGCGGTCAAGACCCTCGGCTACCGCGCCATGTCACCGGCGGGCTGCGCGGTCACCACCGAGGTCATGCCGACGCTGGGCAAACTGTGGCACCAGCGGCTGCGCTGGCAGCGCGGCGCCCTGGAGAACCTCCGCGACTACGGCTGGACCCGCGTCACCGCCCGCTACTTCGTCCAGCAGTTCCTCATGGGGTTCGGTGCGCTGTCCTTCCTCGTCTACCTGACCTTCATGATCACGTCCATCACCCTGTACGGCCCGCCGGGCCTGTCGCCGGTGTGGACCTCGATCGGTCTGATCTTCGTCGTCGAGAAGGTCGTCTCCGTGCGCCGCGCCGGCCCCCTGCCGATGCTGGTGGCGCTGCTGATGATCCCGGAGATGCTCTACGACCTCTTCCAGCACGCCGTGTACTTCTCCTCGCTGTGGGGCCTGCTGCGCCGCAGCGAGGAGAAGTGGGTGGCCACCTGACCACCCCCACGCACCCCCACACCCGGCGCCGCACCCACGGCGCGATCTCACCGCACCCGCACCAGAGCAAGGAGAACGACATGTACGGACGAGTCGTCGGCGCCGGCACCACCGGCGCCGGAGGCGCCACGCTGGCCGCCACCGGCGTGTGGATGAACAGCATGGCCATGATGGTCGCGGCCACCACCCTGGTGGCCGCGGGAGTGGCCCTGTTCAAGCTGGCGCCGCGCCCGCGGCGCCGCTAGTAGCGACAGGCGACGTCTGCCCCGTCGCGGCACCAGAACCCTTCGGCGATCAGCCCGCCGCGGTCTCGTCCATGCCCGCGAGGACGAGCGGCAGCCGGTCCGTCGCGCCCTCGGTGAGGCGGACCGGAACGCCCCAGTCCTGCTGGTGGACGTGGCAGGCGGGGTACTCGTTCGCGGGGTCGTCGTCGCACGACGCCGCCATCGCGGAGATGTGCAGGACACCCTCCGCGACGGCGGGGTTCAGCTCCAGTTCGCGGCACAGGTCGGTGTCCGCGCCCTCGCCCTTCAGCAGCAGCTCGGGCGGGGTCGAGGAGACCAGCAGCCGGGTCGACGGCCCGTACCGGGTGTCGAGCTTCTGACCCGCCGGGGCCTGGAAGATCACGTCGAGGCGGAGGCGGCCGGGGGCGACGTCCGTGGCGGAGCGCTGGGTGCGGTGGGCGACCGCCTCGACCCGTACCGCCTCCTCCGGCAGGCGCAGCCGGGTCAGCCGGTGCCGCGCCGACTCCACCACCACGATGTCGTCGCCGACGAGCACCGCGTCGCTGGGCTCGCGCAGATCGGTGGCGAGCGTCGTGACCTCACCGGTCGCCGGGTCGTAGCGGCGCAGGGCGTGGTTGTAGGTGTCGCTGACGGCGACCGAGCCGTCGGGGAGCGCGGTGACGCCCAACGGGTGCTGGAGAAGCGCCTGTTCCGCCGCGCCGTCCCGGTGCCCGAAGTCGAACAGACCGGTGCCGACGGCGGTGTGGACGTGACCGTCGAGGTCCACCCAGCGCAGCGCGGACGTCTCCGAGTCGGCGAGCCACAGCCGGTCGGGCGTGGCCGCGAGCCCGGAGGGCTGCGCGAACCAGGCGTCCGGGCCGGGCCCGTCGACGAGCCCCTCGTTCGTGGTCCCGGCGGTCACGGCGACGGTGCTGTCCGCCGGGTCGTAGGCCCAGAGCTGGTGCACGCCCGCCATGGCGATCCACACCTTGCCGTTCCACCAGGCCACGTCCCAGGGCGAGGACAGCTTCACGTCCAGGGCGGGACCGGACGTGGCCTCGCCCTGCATCCACTGGTGTCCGGTGCCGGCCAGCGTCGTGGTTTCGCCCGAGTCCGGGTCGAAGCGCCGCAGGGCGTGGTTGACGGTGTCGGCGACCACGACGGTGCCGTCCGGCAGGAGCGCGAGCCCCTGGGGCTCCTGGAACCGGGCCCGGTCCGGGGCGCCGTCGGTCATCCCCCGGCCGCCCTGGCCGATCCGCCGGACCACGGTCTCGCCGTCCGCCGCCAGCTCCACGAGCTGGTGCCGGGTGGTGTCGCTGACCAGGAAGGTCCCGGACGGCAGCAGCAGTGCCTTGCCCGGGAAGCGCAGGGTGGTGGGCTCCGGCTCCGGCGCCACGTACGGCCCGTCACCGCGGCGCAGGGTGCCCTTCGCCCCGTGCTCGGCCTCCAGCTCCTCCACCAGCCGCTCGATCGCGTGCGCGTGCCCCTCGCCGGCGTGCTGCGCGACGACGTAGCCCTCCGGGTCGATGACGACGAGCGTCGGCCAGGCCCGTACCGCGTACTGCTTCCAGGTGGCGAGCTCCGGGTCGTCGAGCACCGGGTGCTCCACCCCGTACCGCTCCACCGCGTCGACCACCGCCCGGTGCTCGGCCTCGTGCACGAACTTCGGCGAGTGCACCCCGACGACCACGACCGTGTCCCGGTGCCTCTCCTCCAGCTCGCGGAGCTCGTCCAGGACGTGCAGGCAGTTCACGCAGCAAAACGTCCAGAAATCCACAACGACGCACTTGCCGCGCAGGTCGGCGAGCGTGAGGTTCTTCCCGCCCGTGTTGAGCCAGCCGCCCTTGCCGATCAGCTCGGGGGCGCGTACGCGGACGCGTCGGGGTGCCGTGTCGTTCATGGGACCAAGGGTGCCACCCGTCCGGCGCGGTGCCGTACTGGGCCCGTCGGACCACCGGCGGCGTCGCGGGGGCGGAGCCGGGGAAGCGGTGAGGACATGAGATTCCTCGTACGCGACCGGATTTTCGGCATCGGCGACGACTACTGGATCGAGGACGAACACGGCCGCAAGGTCTTCCTCGTCGACGGCAAGGCGATGCGGCTGCGGGACACCTTCGAGCTGAAGGACGCCCACGGCCGGGTCCTGATCAACATCCACCAGAAGATGCTCGCGCTGCGGGACACGATGGTGATCGAGCGGGGCGGGGAGGCCCTGGCGAAGATCAGGCGCAAGCGGCTGTCGCTGCTGCGCAACCACTACCGGGTGTCCCTGGTGGACGGCACCGAGCTCGACGTCAGCGGCAAGATCCTCGACCGGGAGTTCGCCGTGGAGTACGACGGCGACCTGCTCGCGGTGATCTCCCGGCGCTGGCTGAGCGTCGTGGAGACCTACGGCGTCGACATCGTGCGCGAGGACGCCGATCCCGCGCTGCTGATCGCGGTGGCGGTGTGCGTGATCCACCTGGCGGAGAAGGAACGCGAGGAGCGGTAGGCACCGGGAAGGAGCCTGGGCGCGAGGGGCGGTGGGCGCCCAGGCGGAGCCCGGCCGCCAGGAGTCGTCCTGGCCACGGGGCGGAGCCCGGGCGCCACGAGTTGCCCTCGCGGCGCGGAGGAGCCCAGGCACCAGGAATCCTCCCGGCCACGCGGCGGAGCCCGGGCGCTAGGAGTTGTCCTCGCGGCGTGGAGGTTCCAGGCCGAGGACCCGGTCCTTCAGGGCCGGGAACTGGTCCCGGGTGGCCGCCACCCTCGCCGGGTCGAAGTCGACCATGAGGACCTCCTCGCCGGGCCCGGCCTCGGCCAGCACCTCGCCCCACGGGTCCACCACGATCGAGTGACCCGCCTGCGGAACTCCGGCGTGCGTCCCGGCCGTTCCACAGGCGAGCACGAACGCCTGGTCCTCCACCGCCCGCGCCCGGGCCAGCAGCGTCCAGTGCGCACGCCGGCGCTCGGGCCAGCCCGCCGGGACCACCAGGGTCTGCGCCCCGGCGTCGACGAGCCCGCGGAAGAGTTCGGGGAAACGGAGGTCGTAACAGGTCGCGAGGCCCAGGGTGGTGTCCGGCAGAGGCACCGTCACCAGTTCCCGCCCCGCGCTCATCAGCACGGCCTCGCCCTTGTCGAAGCCGAAGCGGTGGATCTTGCGGTAGACGGCGGCCAGTTCGCCGGAGGGGGAGAAGACCAGGGAGGTGTTGTAGAGGGAGTCCGCGCCCAAGGCCGGGCCGCCGTCGGACGCGGCGCGCTCGGGGATCGAGCCGGCGTGCAGCCACACACCCGCGTCGCTCGCCGCCTTGGCCATCGCCTCGTAGGTGGAACCCTCCAGCGGTTCGGCCTCGCGTTCGAACTCCGCGAAGGCGAAGGCTCCGGTGGTCCACAGCTCCGGGAGCACCACCAGATCGACCCCGGCCTGCTCGCACACCAGTGCGGCCGCCCGCCGACGCCGCGAATCGACCGATTCGCCCTCGTCCACGGCAATCTGGATCAGCGAAGCGCGCACACTACCACCGTCCTGGCACTCGAGTCGTCCGGACGGGCCTACGATCGTCACACGAAAGCACTGCCGGGCTGCCTCACAGCAGCGTAACTTAGCGTCTCAAGACACCCGCCGACCGCAGCCACCTGCCCACTGGCAATGCCATCACATCCTGCCCGTGTACCGACCGCCGAGGGGTCCCGTTCCGTGAGTCTGCATCCCACCCTCCAGCCCTACGCCGATGCCTGGACCCACTCCGTCGAGGCGATATCGGAGCTGATGCAGCCCCTGGTGGAGGCCGATTGGAACCGGCGCACCCCGTGCCCCGGCTGGTCGGTCCGCGACGTGGTCTCGCACATCATCGGCATGGACTGCGAGATGCTGGGCGACCCGCGGCCCATCCACGCGCTCCCGCGCGACCTGTTCCACGTCACCAACGAGCACCAGCGCTACATGGAGATGCAGGTCGACGTCCGCCGCCACCACACGTCGCCGGAGATGACCTCCGAGCTGGAGTACACGATCATCCGCCGCAACCGCCAGCTGCGGAACGAGTCCCGCGACCCCGGCACCAAGGTGCGCGGCCCGCTCGGCGCGGAGTTCACCCTCGAAGAGGCCATGCGCTACCGCGCCTTCGACATCTGGGTGCACGAGCAGGACCTGCGCGTGGCCCTCGGCCGCCCCGGCAACCTCGACTCGCCCGGCGCGCACGTCGCCCGGGACCACCTGCTGGCGGCCCTCCCGGACGTGGTCGCGGTCAAGGCGGACGCCCCGCGCAGCTCGGCGATCGTCTTCGACGTGAACGGCCCGGTGGAGTTCCTGCGCACGATCCGCGTCGACATCCAGGGCCGCGGCACGCTGGAGACGGCCCCGGCCCTCGGCCCGGCGGCGACCCTGACGCTCGACTGGGAGACCTACGTCCGCCTGGCCTGCGGCCGGACCACCCCGGACGCGGTCGCGGACCGGGTGAAGACGGAGGGCGACCTGGACCTGGCGGCGGCGATCCTGCGCAACTTCGTGGTGACGGCCTGAGACCTGGCGGGCGTGCCTGCCTCTGGGTGCGCTGCCTCCCCCCCGCTCCGTGAGGGCCGGGGGGAGGCGCTTTCCGGCCGGGCGAACACACCGGCTCCGCCCCGGCCCCGCCTCGCGGCGGCCCAGCGCACGGTCACGCCGGCACGTGCACCGTCTCCACCCGGCTGGCGACCAGCCGCTCCCGCTCCCGGCGGGCCGCCCTCCTGCGCAGCCGCAGGATCTGGCTCACGCCCAGCGCCTGGAGCACGAACACCACCGAGAAGGCGATCCGGTAGTCGTCCCCGGTCGCGTCCAGCAGCACCCCGACCGCGAACAGCGTCGTCATCGAGGCCACGAAGCCGCCCATGTTGGTGATGCCCGACGCCGTCCCCTGACGCTCCGACGGATTCGCCGGCCGCGCGAAGTCGAACCCGATCATCGAGGCCGGCCCGCACGCGCCGAGCACCAGGCACAGCACGACCAGCAGCCACACCGGCGCCCGTCCGCCCGGATACGCCAGCGTCACCGCCCACATGGTCGCGGTCGCCGCCACCGTGCCGAGCGCGAGCGGCAGCCGTGCCGCGTGATGGCGGGCGACGATCTGCCCGTAGACGAGCCCGACGGCCATGTTGGACACCACGACGAGCGTGAGCAGTTCCCCCGCGTCCGCCCGCGACAGGCCCTGGGCCTCGACCAGGAACGGCAGCCCCCACAGCAGCAGGAACACCATCGCCGGGAACTGCGTGGTGAAGTGCACCCACAGCCCGAGCCGCGTCCCGGGCTCCCGCCAGGCCGCGGCGATCTGCCGGCGTACGTAGGCGGCGCCCTGGTGGGGCAGCGGCTCCGGTTCGTGGCCCTCCGGGTGGTCCTTGAGGAACAGCACCAGCAGCACCAGCACCACCGCTCCGGCCAGCGCGCTGCCCGCGAAGGCGGCCGTCCAGCCCACCCCGTGCAGCAGCCGGGCCAGCACCAGCGTGGACACCAGGTTGCCGGCCATTCCGACCAGCCCGGCGAGCTGGGCGACCAGCGGACCACGCCGGACGGGGAACCAGCGGGTGCCCAGCCGCAGCACGCTGATGAACGTCATGGCGTCCCCGCAGCCGAGCAGCGCGCGTGAGGCCAGCGCGGTGCCGTACGACGGGGAGAACGCGAAGCCGAGCTGACCGGCCGTGAAGAGCACGGCGCCGATGGCCAGCACCTTCTTGGTGCCGAGCCGGTCGACGAGCAGGCCGACCGGTATCTGCATGCCCGCGTAGACGAGGAGTTGAAGGATGGAGAACGTCGACAGCGCCGAGGCGCCCACGTGGAAGCGGTCGGCGGCGTCGAGACCGGCCACGCCCAGGGAGGTGCGGAAGATGACGGCGACGAAGTAGACGGCGACGCCGATGCACCAGACGGCCACGGCGCGCCGGCCGCCGGGCGGATCACCGGGCAGGGCGGCCGGCGAGGACGCCGACGAGGACGAGGCGCTCACCGGACCTCACCCCGTGCGAGGTGGGAGAACCAGTTGACGTGCCGGTGCACGACCTCGACGGCCGCCTCCGCGTCCCCCGAGCGCAGCGCGTCCAGGATCTGCTCGTGCTCGGCGAGCGTCTTGGCGAGCCGGTCGGGGTGGGAGTGCATGACGGCGACGCCCATGCGCAGTTGCCGGTCGCGCAACTGGTCGTAGAGCCGGGACAGGATCTCGTTGCCGCCGCTGCGGACGATCTCGGCGTGGAAGCAGCGGTCGGTGACGGCGGCCGCGGCGAAGTCACCGGCGGCGGCCTGCTCCTGCTGCTTCAGCAGCAGTTCCTCGAGCCGCTCGATGAGCCCCGGCGGCGCGGGTACGGCCTTCCTGGCCGCGTGCTCCTCGACCAGTTGCCGGGTCTCGACCACATCGGCGATCTCCTGCGCGGAGACCGGCAGGACGAGGGCGCCCTTCTTCGGGTAGAGCCTGATGAGCCCCTCGACCTCCAGCCGCAGCAGAGCCTCGCGCACGGGCGTGCGCGAAACCCCGACGGCCTCGGCCAGCTCACCCTCGGTCAGCAGGGTGCCGCCCTCGTAACTGCGGTCGAGGACGGCTTGTTTGACGTGTGCGTACACGCGGTCGGCGGCGGGGGGCTGCTTCACGGCCAGGCTCATGCCCACAGCATAGATACAACACGTACGCAAGGCCCGCCCCATCCAGCATGCGGACCATACGGGCCCGACGGGAAATCCACCCCGGAAGCCGCACAACCTTCCATGGCACCCGTGAGTCAGACAGGTGCGGCCCCACCTTGTGGGCTCTCAACTCTGCCGCACCGCAGAGGAATTCGACATAATCGGGGTACCTCACTTGAAAACCGGCATCCAGGGCATCCGTATCCGCAGAGC
Source organism: Streptomyces sp. NPDC014889 (assembly GCF_043081205.1). NCBI lineage: Bacteria > Bacillati > Actinomycetota > Actinomycetes > Kitasatosporales > Streptomycetaceae > Streptomyces > Streptomyces sp. NPDC014889. Next base: position 305,638 of record NZ_JBIBWH010000002.1, on the reverse strand, counting down.
CGCCGCAGTCGCCGTGACCGCGGGCGCCGTGCTCGCCGCCGGAGCCCTCACCGCGGCACCCGCGCAGGCCGTCGCCACGCCCTCGATCGTGGCCAAGGGCGGCTTCGTGATGGACGACGCGACCGGCAAGTCCCTCTACACCAAGGCCGCGGACACCACGCGCTCCACGGGCTCCACCACGAAGATCATGACCGCCAAGGTCGTGCTGGCCCAGCCGAAACTGAACCTCGACGCCAAGGTCACCATCCAGAAGGCGTACAGCGACTACGTCGTCAAGAACAACGCCTCCCAGGCCCACCTGATCGTCGGCGACAAGGTGACCGTCCGCCAGCTGCTGTACGGCCTGATGCTGCCCTCGGGCTGCGACGCCGCGTACGCGCTGGCCGACAAGTACGGTTCGGGCTCGACGCGGGACGCGCGGGTGAAGTCCTTCATCGGCAAGATGAACAGCACCGCCAAGAGCCTCGGCATGACCAAGACGCACTTCGACTCGTTCGACGGCATCGGCAAGGGCAACAACTACTCGACGCCGCGCGACCTGACGAAGCTGGCGCGCAGCGCGATGAAGAACTCCACGTTCCGCACGGTCGTGAAGACGAAGTCGTACACGGCCAAGACCGTCACCAAGACGGGCAGCACCCGCACGATGGGCAAGTGGACGAACACGAACACGCTGCTCAGCAGCTACAGCGGCGCGATCGGCGTGAAGACGGGCTCCGGCCCGCAGGCCGGCGCCTGCCTCGTCTTCGCCGCCACCCGGAACGGCAGGACCGTCATCGGCACGGTCCTGGCCTCCTCCACGTACGCGCAGCGCGCGACGGACGCGACGAAGCTCCTGAACTACGGCTTCGCCACGAAGGGCTGACCGCCGCTCACCGGCCCCACCGGGCCAGAAGGGCCCGCCGCTGACACCAGCGGCGGGCCCTTCTGCTGTGCCCCGCACCTCCGTCCGAGGACGCGGGGCCCCGTTTCGCCGTGGGCCGTCAGGCCCAGGTGATCAGGCGCTTCGGCTGTTCCAGGATCGCGGCCACGTCGGCCAGGACCTTGGAGCCGAGTTCGCCGTCGACCAGGCGGTGGTCGAAGCTCAGTGCCAGCGTGGTGACCTGGCGGGGCTTGACCTTGCCCTTGTGGACCCACGGCTGGAGCTTGATCGCGCCGACCGCGAGGATCGCGGACTCGCCGGGGTTGAGGATCGGCGTGCCGGTGTCGACGCCGAAGACGCCGACGTTGGTGATCGTCACCGTGCCGCCCTGCATGGCCGCCGGGGACGTCCTGCCCTCGCGTGCCGTGGCCACCAGCTCGCCGAGGCCCTCCGCGAGCTGCGGCAGCGTCTTGGCGTGGGCGTCCTTGATGTTCGGCACGATCAGGCCGCGCGGGGTCGCCGCCGCGATGCCCAGGTTGACGTAGTGCTTCAGGACGATCTCCTGGGCCGCCTCGTCCCAGGACGCGTTGATCTCCGGGTTGCGCTTGATGGCGACCAGCAGGGCCTTGGCGATCAGCAGCAGCGGGTTGACCCGCAGCCCCTGCATGTCCTTGTCCTGCTTGAGCTCCTCGACCAGCTTCATCGTGCGCGTCACGTCCACCGTCACGAACTCCGTGACGTGCGGGGCTGTGAACGCCGAGCCGACCATCGCCGCCGCCGTCGCCTTGCGGACGCCCTTGACTGGGATGCGGGTCTCGCGCGCCCCGTCGAAGCCCACGACGGGAGCCGGAGCCGCGGCCACCGGGGCCGGCGCCGTCTGCGGTTCGGGCGCAGCGGGTGCGGCCGTTGCCGCCACCGCCGCGTGCACGTCCTCGCGGGTGATGATGCCGTCCGGGCCGGACGGCACCACCGTGGCGAGGTCCACGCCCAGGTCCTTGGCCAGCTTGCGCACCGGGGGCTTGGCCAGCGGGCGGGGCCCGGCGGGCGCCGCGGCCGCCGCGGTGCCGTGCCCGTTCAGCTCCGCCCTGGGTGCCGTAGCCGCCGGGGCGGCCGCGGCCTCCGGGCCCTTGCGCGGACGGCGCTTGGTGGAGGACACCGAGACGCCGTAGCCCACGAGCACCGGCTGGCGGCCCTGCGGCTTCTCCTCCCCGTCCGTGCCCGGCTCGGTCCTCGGTTCGGCCACCGGAGCGGCCTGCGCCGGGACCTCGGCCGGGGCCGCGCCCGCCACCTGCACCGCGATGATGGACGTGCCCACGTCCACCGTGGTGCCCTCGGCGAAGTGCAGCTCGCGCACCACCCCGTCGTAGGGGATGGGCAGCTCGACGGCCGCCTTGGCGGTCTCGACCTCGCAGACCACCTGTCCGTCGGTGACCGTGTCACCGGGCTGGACGTACCACTTGAGGATCTCCGCCTCGGTCAGACCCTCGCCGACATCCGGCATCTTGAACTCGCGCACGGACGCATCGGTCATCGTCGTCACGAACCTCTCCCTCAGTACGCCAGCGAGCGGTCGACGGCGTCGAGCACGCGGTCCAGGTCCGGCAGGTAGGACTCCTCCAGGCGGGCCGGCGGGTACGGCGCGTGATAGCCGCCGACCCGGAGCACCGGGGCCTCCAGGTGGTAGAAGCAGCGCTCGGTGATCCGGGCGGCGATCTCCGCGCCGGAGCCGAAGAACACCGGCGCCTCGTGGACCACGACCAGACGGCGCGTGCGCTCCACCGAGGCCTGGATGGTGTCGAAGTCGATCGGGGAGACCGAGCGCAGGTCCAGGACCTCCAGGGACTTGCCCTCCTCGGCGGCCGCGGCGGCGACCTCCTGGCACAGCTTCACCATCGGGCCGTAGGCCGCCAGGGTCAGGTCCGTGCCCTCGCGGACGACCTGCGCCTTGTGCAGCGGGGCGGGGATGGCCTCGGTGTCGACCTCGGCCTTGTCCCAGTAGCGCCGCTTGGGCTCGAAGTAGATCACCGGGTCGTCGCTCTGGATGGCCTGCTGCATCATCCAGTACGCGTCGGACGCGTTGGAGGGGCTGACGATCTTCAGGCCCGCCACGTGCGCGAACAGCGCCTCGGGGGACTCCGAGTGGTGCTCGACCGCGCCGATGCCGCCGCCGTAGGGGATGCGGACGACGACCGGCAGCTTGACCTTGCCCAGCGAGCGGGCGTGCATCTTCGCGAGCTGCGTGACGATCTGGTCGTACGCCGGGAAGACGAAGCCGTCGAACTGGATCTCCACCACCGGGCGGTAGCCGCGCAGGGCGAGGCCGATCGCGGTGCCGACGATGCCGGACTCGGCGAGCGGGGTGTCGATGACGCGACTCTCGCCGAAGTCCTTCTGGAGGCCGTCCGTCACCCGGAACACACCGCCGAGCTTGCCGACGTCCTCGCCCATGATGAGGACCTTGGGGTCGTTGTCCAGGGCGCGGCGCAGCGACTCGTTGATCGCCTTGGCCAGGGCCATCTTTTCCGCAGCCATGTTCAGACCCCCTCTGCGTCCGCGAACGACGCCTGGTAGGCGGCGAACTGGGCGCGTTCCTCGTCGACGAGCGCATGCCCGTCCGCGTACACGTTCTCGAAGATGGCGAAGAGGTCCGGGTCGGGCATGGCACGGACCGCTTCGCGCACTCGTCTGCCCAACGCCTCGCTCTCGGTCTCGAGTTCCGCGAAGAATCCCTCGTCCGCGTGGTTTGCGGCCTCCAGGTGGCGGCGAAGGCGCAGGATCGGGTCCTTCGCCTCCCAGGCCAGGCGCTCCTCGTCGCCCCGGTACCGGGTGGGGTCGTCGGAGGTGGTGTGGGCGCCCATGCGGTAGGTGAACGCCTCCACCAGGGTGGGGCCCTCGCCGTTGCGGGCGCGCTCCAGCGCCCACTTGGTGACCGCGAGGCAGGCCAGCACGTCGTTGCCGTCGACGCGGACACCGGGGAAGCCGAAGCCGGCGGCCCGCTGGTAGAGCGGGACCCGCATCTGCTTCTCGGTCGGCTCGGAGATCGCCCACTGGTTGTTCTGGCAGAAGAACACCACGGGGGCGTTGTAGACCGCGGAGAAGGTGAAGGCCTCGGCCACGTCGCCCTGGCTGGAGGCGCCGTCGCCGAAGTAGGCGATGACCGCGGAGTCGGCGCCGTCCTTGGCGACGCCCATCGCGTAGCCGGTGGCGTGCAGCGCCTGGGAGCCGATGACGATCGTGTAGAGGTGGAAGTTGTTGCTGTTGGGGTCCCAGCCGCCGTTGTTCACACCGCGGAACATGCCGAGCAGGTTGGTCGGGTCCACCCCGCGGCACCAGGCCACGCCGTGCTCGCGGTAGGTCGGGAAGACGTAGTCGTCCTCGCGGGTGGCGCGGCCGGAGCCGATCTGGGCGGCCTCCTGGCCGAGCAGCGAGGCCCACAGCCCCAGCTCGCCCTGGCGCTGCAGGGCGGTGGCCTCGGCGTCGAAGCGGCGGGTGAGCACCATGTCGCGGTACAGGCCGCGAAGCTCCTCGGCGGTGATGCCGGCGACGTACTTGTCGTACTCGGCGTTCTTGACGCGCTCGCCCTCGGGCGTCAGCAACTGCACGAGTTCGGGGTCGGCGCCCTTCTTGGCGCCGGTACGCCGCCTGGTGCCGGCGGCTTTCGTGCCGGCCGCTCCGGCCTTGCTTGCGGCGCTGCGTCGCGATGTGCGCGCGGCACTGCTCTCCACGGTCACGTGTGCTCCTCCGTCGGTCCGGCCCCGGGGTTGCCGGTGGCCTGGGGGTCCCCCCTGCTCGCCAGAGCTCGGGGGAGGCTCACCTGTTTCCGGACCACCGGGCACGGGGTGGGTGCCACTCGGCCGGGAACAGGCGTGACAGGTGCCCCGGCGAGCGCCCTGCAGCAGTCACGTTACCCAGTGCTCCACAATTCTGGGAAACCCCTCCTGACCTGGGCGTTTCATTGGATTTCCAAGTATTTTCGCTTGGACGTCCAAGTACCTCGCCGGGCAGTCGGAGCAGCCGCTGGTCACAGCCGTGCAGGGGGCCGGAACACCGGCACGTTATCCCGGTCACCCCTGAGTCGGGAAGGGTCGACGAATGGCCGGAACTGCTCTTGATGGATGACCCCACCCGGGGGATGGCGAAAAGGGACGCGGCCAGGGGTCGAACGGGGCCCGCCTGCGGCGACAAGGGGGACTCGGACATCGGCGCACCGGCGCACGGCGAGTAGTCGCGGGACGGCATCGCGACCTCATGTGACCGAAAGCGACCATCGATGACCGTCTGTGACAAGCCCCAGCTCACGGCCGTCGACGGTGCCCTAGCATCTGGCGCGTGCCGCGCCCATGTGTACCACCCCCCGTGCCCCACGCGCCCCCTCTGAGCGCCTTGCTGCGCCAGTACGCCGCCGGTTCCCCGCTCACCTGCGAACCGGTCGACCAGGGCCTGCTCAACCGCGGCTACCGGCTGTGCACGACCCGCGGCCGTTATTTCCTCAAGCACCATTTCGATCCGGACACCGCCGATCCCGACGCCATCGCGCGCCAGCACCGCGCCACCCAGCGACTGGCCGACCTCGGCGTCCCGGTGGCGCCGCCGCTCACCGGCCGCGACGGGCGTACGGTCGCCGTCGTCGGCGGCCACGCCTACGCCCTGCACCCCTGGATCGACGGCCGGCACCGGCACGGCGGCCAGCTCACCACCAAGCAGTGCACCCGCCTGGGCGCGCTGCTGGGAGCCGTGCACGCCTGCCTGGAGCGGGTGATGCCGCCCAAGAGCCGCACCCGCCCCGCCGCGAGTCCCCACCCCGTGGAGAGCGCCGATCCCTCCGACACCTTCTCCCTGATCGACGACCTGCTCGCGCACGTCCGCCGCCACCGGCCCGCGGACGCCTTCGACGAACTGGCCAGGCACCGGCTCCTGGAGCGCCGGGAGCTCCTGGAACGGCACGCGGACCGGCGCCCGCCGCCCGGCGGGCCCGTCGGCTGGGTGCACGGCGACTTCCACCCCTTCAACCTGCTGTACCAGGGGGACGCCCCCGCCGCGATCGTCGACTGGGACCGGCTCGGCGTGCAGCCCCGCGCGGAGGAGGCGGTGCGCGCCGCCGCGATCTTCTTCGTCCGGCCCGCCGGCACCCTGGACCTGCCGAAGGTCAGGGCGTACGCACGCGCGTACCGGCTGTCGGCCGGCGCCACCGCGTCGGAGCTCGCGGCGGCCGTGCACCGCGTGTGGTGGGAGCGCCTGAACGACTTCTGGATGCTGCGCTGGCACTACGAGCGCGGCGACACCCGCGCCGACCCGCAGTTCCCTGCCGCCTCGGCGCTCGCGGTCTGGTGGACGCGGGAGTACGGCGCGGTGTGCGGCGCGTTCGCGGAATGACACACGGGGTGACGCCGGGAAAGCCGCAGAAACACCACGCGCGCGTGGAGCCCGTACGGCCCCACGCGCGCGTGAAGGATGATCGGCCCCCTGCGGGACTCAGGCGCCTCCGCCGACGTTCCCCACGGTCCCCGCGGAGGTACCGGCGGCGTCGCCGCCACCGCCGCCGCCGCCGTCCCCCGTGCCGTCGCCCGAACCGCCGCTCGTGTCCGTGGGCTGCGACGCGGGCGGGGGATCGGCCGGTTCGCTGGAGGTCTGCGGGTCGGACTGCTGGTCGGAGGTCTGCGGGTCGGACGGCTCGGACGGGGTCCACGACGGCCGGGACGACGGCGTGTACTTCCAGTTGCCGCCGCCCGAACCGTAGCCCCGGCCCGTCGACGTGTCCGACGGCTGCTCGTTCGACGAGTCGCTCGGGGTGGTGCTGGGCTGCTCGTCGCCGGTGGACTGCGTGTTCGACGGCGACTTGGTGGTGTCGACCTCGCCGCCGGTGTCGCCACCGGTTCTCTGCATCGCGAGCGCCACGCCCGCGGCGATGGCGATCACCGCGAGGACGGCCAGGATCCACAGCTTGCCGCGCCCGCTGCCCTTGTTGCCGTGCCCCTCGAAGCCGCCGTCGTCGCCGGCGCCGTACCCGGCGGGCAGGATCGGCTGGGGGATCTGCGTGGTGCCGGAGCCGAGGTCGGTCGGGTGCGGCATCACGCTCGTACCCGCGAAGCCCGCCGCCGGGGTGTGCCGGCCGTCGTGCGCGTCGACCGGGCCGGTGTTCCAGGTGCCGGTGTGGCCGCCCTGGTCGTACAGCATCTGCAAGCCGTACTGGACCAGCCCGCGCATCTCCTCGGCCGTCTGGAAACGGTCGTCGGGCTCCTTGGCCAGCGAGCGCATGACCAGGCCGTCGAGCTCCGGCGGGCAGGTGCCGCCGGGGATCTGCGAGGGCGGCACCGGCATGTCCTGGACGTGCTGGTAGACCACCGACAGCGGGGTCTCGCCGGTGAACGGGGGCCGCAGCGCGAGGAGTTCGTACAGCAGGCAGCCCGTCGCGTACAGGTCGGAGCGGTAGTCGACGGCCTTGCCGAGGGCCTGCTCCGGGGAGAGGTACTGCGGGGTGCCCATGACCATGCCGGTCTGCGTCATCGTCGTGGACGCCCCGTGCAGGGCGCGGGCGATGCCGAAGTCCATCACCTTCACGGCGCCGTTGTCGGTGATGATGACGTTGGCCGGCTTGATGTCGCGGTGCACGATGCCGTGCTGGTGCGAGTAGGCCAGCGCCTCCAGGACACCGGAGACGATGATCAGCGCCTGTTCCGGGCCGGGCGCCTCGGCGTTGAGCAGCAGATCGCGGATGGTGCGGCCCTCGACCAGCTCCATCACGATGTACGGCACGGCCTGGCCGCCCGCCTGGTCCTCGCCGGAGTCGTACACGGCGACGATCGCGTGGTGGTTGAGGCCGGCCACTGACTGGGCCTCACGTGTGAACCGGGCCTTGGAGACGGGGTCCTCGGCCAGGTCCGCGCGGAGCAGCTTGACCGCCACGGTCCGACCGAGACGCACGTCCTCGGCGGCGAACACCTCGGCCATGCCGCCCCGGCCGAGTCTGTGCGTCAGCCGGTACCGGCCGTCGCCGACCACGCCGTCGTTGCCCCAGTTCTCCGGCGCGTCCGACATACCGCCGCCACTCGCCTCGGGGTCGGACGGGCCCTGGGCGCGATGCTGCTGTGCCATCAGTCCTCGCCGTCGTTTCTGCCCGCGGTGCGCGCGGTGTTGTCACGGTCTCCGTCGGCCACGCTACAGGCTCCGCGGGGGCCGCCGGTCCAGGATCGTCGCGGTGAGCACCGCCGGAACCGGCCCGAGACGGACCGGCCATGAAACCCCCTGCGGGTGCCGTGGTGCAAATTGCGTGTACCAGCGGTACGCCCGCTGTAACGCTTCCGCGACGCTTCTTTCGCGTACGGTCACGGAACGGGCACTGAGCTTGACGTGTCAGTGCCCTCGGGCAGACTTGGCCGGGAATGACTCATTCGATCAACGAGGGCGCCTGACGGCCTAGTGGGGGACGCGGAGACATGAGCCAGGACGGCGCACACGGCCAGTATCCGGGACGGGCACTGGCCGGCGGCCGCTACCAGCTGCGCGACCTGCTCGGCGAGGGCGGCATGGCCTCGGTGCACCTCGCCTACGACTCCGTGCTCGACCGCCAGGTCGCGATCAAGACACTCCACACCGAACTCGGCCGCGAACAGGCCTTCCGCGAGCGGTTCCGCCGCGAGGCCCAGGCAGTGGCGAAGCTCACGCACACCAACATCGTCTCGGTCTTCGACACCGGCGAGGACGATGTGGACGGCATGGCGACGCCCTACATCGTCATGGAGTACGTCGAGGGCCGTCCCCTCGGCTCCGTGCTGGAGGAGGACATCCGGCAGTACGGCGCGATGCCCGCCGACAAGGCCCTGAAGATCACCGCGGACGTGCTCGCCGCACTGGAGATCAGCCACGAGATGGGCCTGGTCCACCGCGACATCAAACCGGGCAACGTGATGATGACCAAGCGCGGCGTCGTCAAGGTCATGGACTTCGGCATCGCCCGCGCCATGCAGTCCGGCGTGACGTCGATGACGCAGACCGGCATGGTCGTCGGCACCCCGCAGTACCTCTCGCCGGAGCAGGCGCTCGGCCGGGGCGTGGACGCGCGGTCCGACCTGTACTCGGTCGGCATCATGCTGTTCCAGCTGACCACCGGGCGGCTGCCGTTCGACGCGGACTCTCCCCTGGCCATCGCGTACGCGCATGTGCAGGAGGAGCCGGTGGCGCCCTCCTCCGTCAACCGCTCGCTCCCTCCGGCGGTGGACGCGCTGGTCGCCCGCGCGTTGAAGAAGAACCCCAACGAGCGCTTCCCCAGCGCCGAGTCCATGCGCGACGAGTGCCTGCGCGTGGCGGCCTCCTTCCAGGCGGCCGCGCCCAGCATCGTCCCCGGCGCCCCGACGGCGAGCGGCGCGGGCGTCGGCTCGGCCGTCTTCCCGCCCGTCGACCAGACCGGCCCGGTGCCCCAGGGCCAGGTGCAGACGCCGTACCAGCCGGCCCCGACGCCCAACCCCTACAGCACCGGCGCCCCCGGGAGCCCCGGCTACGGCTACCCGCAGCAGCCCGGCTACCAGACGCCCGTCGCGTCGCCGTACGCGCAGCAGCAGGCACCGACCCCGCCGCCGTACGGCGTCCCGTCCCCGCACACGCCCCCGCCGGGCGGCGGCAGGAACACCAGGCCCGTGGTCATCGGATCGATCGCCGTCGCCGCCATGGCGGTGCTCGGCCTGGTCGTCGCGCTGAACCTGGAAAGCGGCGGCGGTGGCGACGCCAAGGGCGGGGGCGGCGGCGCGAGCGCGTCCACCTCGGCGGTCGAGGGCCACCGCGGTCCGGACACCTCGCGGACGATCAAGTCCGACGAGTGCAAGGAGCCTCGGCAGTCCTATGACGACGAGAACAAGATCAGGCTGCCCGACTTCCGGTACAAGAACCTCGCCTCGGTCAAGGAGTGCCTCCAGGCCGGGGGCTGGAAGCTGAAGAAGGTCGACGTCGACGAGAACACGTACGGCCAGGACACGGTCCTCAACCAGTTCCCCTCGGCCGACACGGACGTCGACCCGAAGAACATGCCGGTGATCCAGCTCGACGTCTCGACCGGCAACCCTCCCTCCTCCTGACCGGAATTCGCCGGTCACGGCGGCGGCGGTCACGCAAGTCGAAGGCCCCGGCAGGACTGCCGGGGCCTTGGCACGTCGGTGTCGCGAGAACGGGTGCGGGTGCGGGCGGGTGCCTACAGGTACGGTCCGCCCGAACGGCCGCCCGTGCGGGGGTCGTCGCCGCCGTCCGGTCCGATGCCCGGGGGAAGGGCACGGCGCATCTGCTCCAACTGGGCGCGTGCGGCCATCTGCTGGGCGAACAGGGTCGTCTGGATCCCGTGGAAGAGACCCTCCAGCCAGCCCACCAACTGGGCCTGCGCGATGCGCAGTTCGGCGTCGCTGGGGGTTCCCTCGTCGGTGAACGGCAGAGAGAGCCGCTCCAGCTCCTCGACGAGTTCCGGCGCCAGGCCGTCCTCCAGCTCCTTGACCGAGCTCGCGTGGATCTCCTTCAGCCGGACCCGGCTGGCCTCGTCCAGGGGAGCCGCGCGCACCTCTTCGAGAAGCTGCTTGATCATGCTGCCGATCCGCATGACCTTCGCGGGCTGCTCCACCTGCTCCGTCACCGGGGTCTCACGGGAGTCGTCGTCCCCGCCTCCGCCGAGCGCCATGCCGTCCTGGCCCACGACCAGGATCTGCGGATTCTCCGGCGACCGTTCGTTCCTCGGCATCTCCATGCCCCCATTGTCTCGCACCCGTGCCCGCCACCTCCCTGGTGCCCCCACGGAAAGCGGTCCACCGCGTGGCCGAACCTGGAATGCCGGATTGATCCAGCGATGTGACCGTGGTCGCAGGAATGATCCGATTCGCCGGCCAGACACCGTGAGGGGGTCCCCGACGTGATTCCAGAGCCGCGCGCTCCGCTGCGCGCGACGGTACTGCTGATCGCGCTGGCCGCGGCCGTCCCGACCGGTGGCTCCGCCTGGGCGCACGGCGCCGTGCCCGCGCTTTCGGCCTCCGCGGCGCCGTACGACATCGCGTCCGCGGCCGCCACGGATCCCTCCGGCGCCTCTGCCTCCGGCACCTCGTCGTCCGGCACCGTCGCCCCCGGGCCGGCCGCCGGTTCCCGGTCCTCGCAGGCCCGGGCGTCCTCACCGTCGTCCGCGCCGTCTCCCCCTGCCTCACACGCGGCCTCACCCCCTGCCTCACCCCCGGCCCCGTCCCTCTCCGCCTCAGCCTCTCCCCCGTTGCTGCCCTCCGACGACCCGTCGCGGGCCGGGAGCCTGCCGGGTGAGGGGCGGCTGCGGCCGGGGCGGCCGCACGATTGGCGGACGGAACGGGAGGACGACGACTCGGACGGACCGGGGGAGCACGCCCACCGCGGTGGGCGCTTCGGGGGCGACAGCGTGACCCCGGAGGCGCCGAGCGTTTCCCCGTCGGGTCAGGAGGCCGCTCCCCTGCCGTCCGGAACGGGCAGCCCCGGCGACCTGCCCGTCGCGCAGGACGAGACCGGGACCGGCCCCGTGCTGCGGTATCTGCCGCTGGGCAGCGGGCTCGTACTGATCGGCCTCGGCCTCGGTCTGGCGTTCATCGCTCTACGGATGCGCCGGAGCTAGTGCCTCAGGGCGTCACCAGGAGCACCTTGCCGATGTGGCCGCTCTCCTCGACGATCCGGTGGGCGGCCGCGGTGTCGCTCATCGGGAGCTCCTGGTCGACCACGGGCCGGACGTGCCCGTCGGCGATCAGCGGCCAGACGTGTTCGCGTACGGCGGCGACGATGGCCGCCTTCTCCCCGAGCGGGCGGGCGCGCAGCGAGGTCGCGCTGATCGCGGCCCGCTTGCTGAGCAGCGTCCCGAGGTTCAGCTCGGCCTTGATTCCGCCCTGCATGCCGATGACGGCGAGCCTGCCGTTGACGGCGAGAGCCCGGACGTTGCGGTCCAGGTACTTGGCGCCCATGTTGTCGAGGATCACGTCGGCGCCGTTTCCGTCCGTGGCCCGCCGGATCTCCTCGACGAAGTCCTGCTCGCGGTAGTTGATCAGGATCTCGGCGCCCAGTTCGGCGCAGCGCTCCAGCTTCTCCTTGGTGCCCGCGGTCACGGCGACCTTCGCGTCCACGGCCCGGGCGAGCTGGATCGCCATGGTGCCGATGCCGCTGGAGCCGCCATGCACGAGCAGCGTCTCGCCGGGGCGCAGCTGGGCGACCATGAAGACGTTGGACCAGACGGTGCAGGTGACCTCCGGCAGTGCCGCGGCCTGCCGCAGACCGACGCCGTCGGGCACGGGCAGCAGCTGACCTGCCGGGACGGCGACCTTCTCGGCGTAGCCGCCGCCCGCGAGCAGCGCGCACACCTCGTCGCCGACGGCCCAGCCGGACACCCCGGGGCCGAGCGCCGCGATCCGCCCGGAGCACTCCAGGCCGGGGTAGGGGGAGGTGCCGGGCGGCGGGTCGTAGAAGCCCTGCCGTTGCAGGATGTCGGCCCGGTTGACGGCACTGGCCGCCACCTCGACCAGCACCTCACCCTCGCCGGGCACGGGATCCGGTACCTCGTCCCACACCAACGCCTCGGGCCCACCGGGTTCGGGAATCGTGATCGCATGCATGGGCCCGACGCTACTGCTTCGCCCGCGGCGGCGTCAGTCCTGGCGGAGCGGCCGGATGTCCGGGGTGACCTTCGTGCCCGGTGTGGCCCGGACGATGGTGATCAGACGGTCGGTCAGTTCCAGCTCCCGCACCGACGGGTCGTCGTATCCCAGTACCCGGTGCCCGCGCAGGACGCTCACCACCAGGTCGTCCATGTCCCGTGGATCCTGGCCCACCTCGGCCTTTATGACGGGCCGTTCGACGATGTCCAGGCCGCTGCCCTGCTGGATGAGGTCCTCCAGGACCATGCTCGCGGCCGGGCTGAGCACGGACAGCCCGAGCAGCCGCCCCGCCGCGCTCGCGCTGGTGACGACGGCGTCGGCACCGGACTGCTTCAGCAGTGGCGCGTTCTCCTCCTCGCGCACCGCCGCGACGATCTTCGCCGCCCGGTTGATCTGCCGGGCCGTCAGCGTGACCAGCACGGCGGTGTCGTCCCGCTGGGTGGCGATGATGATCTGCCGTGCCCGCTGTACCTCGGCCCGCATGAGCACCTCGCTGCGGGTGGCGTCTCCGACCACGCCCGCGTAGCCCTCCGCCGTGGCCGCGTCGACCACCTTGGCGCTGGGGTCGACCACGACGACCTGCTGCTTCTTCAGTCCGGCCGCACAGACGGTCTGGAGCGCCGACCTCCCCTTCGTGCCGAATCCGACGACGACGGTGTGATCGCGCAAAGTGGACCTCCAGCGATTCAGACGCCATTCCTCACGGGTGCGTTCGGTGAGGACTTCGAGCGTGGTGCCGACCAGGATGATCAGGAAGATCACGCGCAGCGGGGTGATGACGAAGATATTGGTGAGGCGCGCGCTGTCGCTGACGGGGGTGATGTCCCCGTATCCGGTGGTGGAGAGGGTCACCGTCGCGTAGTACGCCGCGGCGATGAGATCCACCGGGGCTTCTTTGGCACTGTCCTGGTATCCCTCACGGTCGACATAGACGATCAGGACCGTCAGGAGCAGCACCAGCACCGCCAGGAACAGCCGTTTGCCGACCTGACGTATCGGGCGCTCCACCACTTTTCGGGGCAGCTTCACCCGATGGGTCACGAGATGCTCGTCCGCCTGGCGGGCGATCGCGTCATGGCCCGGAAGTTTCACGTGAAACACACCCCGATTCCGGCGGCGGCCCAGGGCAGGTCGAGGAGTTCGGCCTCCTCGCCCGGCCGGGCACCACCCGGCGGTACGACGGCGAGGGCATCGGCCGCCGCGACGCCGCGCAGCATGGCGGGGCCGTTGTAGTGCAGCGGAACGGCGTGGTCGCCGCGCAGCACCACGGGCACGAGCCGGGTGTCGTCCGGATGCCCGTGCACCACGTCCGTCAGCGGCAGCGTGTACGGCTCCGGCGCGGGGCGCGCGGCCAGCGTGCGCAGCAGCGGTTCGGCGAGCGTCAGCAGTCCCGAGACGGCCGCGAGCGGGTTGCCGGGCAGGCCGACGAGGTGCTGGTTCTCCTTGGTGCGGGCCAGGAGCATGGGGTGGCCGGGGCGCACCTGGACGCCGTCCACCAGCAGTTCGGCGTCGATGCGGCGCAGGGTGGGGTGGATGTGGTCGACCGGTCCGGCGGCGGTTCCCCCGGTGGTGACGATCACGTCGGCCTTCGACCCGGTGATCGCCTTGTGCAGGGCCCTGGCGTCGTCGCCGATCCGGCGCACGCCGGTGACCTCGGCGCCCAGCGCCCGCAGCCACGGCGGCAGCATCGGGCCGAGCGCGTCCCGGATCCGTCCGTCGTACGGCAGGCCCTCGGTGAGCAGTTCGTCGCCAAGCACCAGGACGTCGACGCGGGGACGGGGGACCGTGGTGACGGTGTCGTACCCGGCGGCCGCGGCCAGACCGAGCACCACCGGGGTCACCAGGGTGCCGACGGGCAGCAACTGGTCCCCGCTGCGGCACTCCTGCCCGCGCGGGCGGATGTCCTTGCCGTGCCCGGACTCCTCGGTGGCGTACAGCCGGCCCTTGGCGTCGGTGCGGCCGTGTTCGCTGCGCAGCACGGCCGTGGTGTCCTGCGGGACGCGGGCGCCGGTGGCGACCCGTACCGCCTCGCCGTCGGTCAGGGGCTCGGGCTCGTCGTGCCCGGCCAGGACGCCCTTGTCGCGTACGTCCCAGGGGCCGGGGCCGGCGACCGCCCAGCCGTCCATGGCGGAGGTGTCGAAGGAAGGCAGGTCGCACAGGGCGGTCAGGGGCGCGGCCAGGACCAGCCCGAGGGCGGCGTCGAGGGGCACCGGGACGGGGGCGCGGCGGGCGCCGGCGCGGGCCGCGCGGGCGGCGGTCTCGCGGGCCTGCGGCCAGGCGATGACCTGGCGGTGGGCTTCCCCGGAGTGCGCGGTGTGCGGGGTGCCGGGACCGGCCGCGGCGCTCCCGTGCTCCTCACGGGAGGCGGACGTGGGGGAGCCGCCGTGTGCCGCCCGGCCCCGGCCGGGCTCAGGAGCACGCCGGCTGCTGCCTTCGTTCACCAGGGCGAGCGCCTCCTCCACATCGAAATCCTCGGCGTCCTCGGCGGTCTCGGCATCCTTGCCGACCCGCGCGCCACGAGCGGGCATCAGACGTCCGGGCGGGTGTCGGGCCTGGCGTCGGGCGCCACGCCGGGCCCGCCGGTGGTCTCGTCGGCCCAGCGCCGGGCGAGGGCGGCGGCCTTGCGGGAGGCCTCGGCGACGGCTTCGGGGCCGCCCTTGCCCTGCGCGGCCGCATACCCGACGAGGAAGGTGGTCAGGGGTGCCGCGGGCCGGTCCACGCCGTGGGCGGCGTCCCGGGCGAGGTCGAGCAGGGCGCGGATGTCGACGTCCAGCTCGATGCCCAACTCATCCTTGACTGCGGAAATCCATTCGTCCAACACGTTCCCATGCTCCCTGATGCGTGCCCTGGCGATGGCGATGTCGTCCCAGGTGTCGCAGTCGAAGGACGCGACGTCGTCGGGGACGCGGGTGAGGTCGAGTGCGGCGGTCAGCCGGCGCAGTGGCAGCCCGGTGAGGGCCCCGCCCTCGTCGGGGCCGTCGGACGCGGTGCGGGCGAGCGCGGCCAGCGCGCGGCGCAGCGCCTGCGCGCGGTACGCGGCCACGAGGGGCTGGTCACGGCCGTCGGAGTCGGTGATCAGCACGCCGTCGGTCCGGCCGGCCCGCAGGGCTGTCAGCAGCCGCCGGACCGTGTCGCGTTCGAGGAACGGCAGGTCGGCGGAGAGAACCACGACATGGTCCGCCGTGGTGTGGCGCAGCCCGGCGTCGAGCGCGGCGAGTGGTCCGGCGCCGGCCGGTTCCTCGCGGGTCCAGCGCACGGGCCGCGCGGTGGGGCGGGGGTCGGCGACCACCACCGTCGTGTGCGCGTCGGCGCAGGCGTCGAGCACACGGTCGAGCAGGGCGCGGCCGCCGACGCGCAGGCCGGGCTTGTCCGCGCCGCCGAGCCGCCGGGCGGCTCCTCCGGCGAGCACGACTGCGTCGTGAGCGAGGGGCTCGTAGGAGGTCACCCCACGAGTATGCGTCCCGCCCGCGATCAAGGGGAACGCGGGCGGGACACTGTCGTCACAGCGTGCGCAGCAGCACCGCCGGCTGTTCCACGCAGTCGGCCACATATCGCAGGAAACCGCCCGCCGTACCGCCGTCGCACACCCGGTGGTCGAAGGTCAGCGAGAGCTGGACGACCTGCCGCACCGCCAGCTCGCCCTCGTGCACCCACGGCTTGGGGACGATGCGGCCGACCCCGAGCATGGCGGCCTCGGGGTGGTTGATGATCGGTGTGGAGCCGTCGACGCCGAACACGCCGTAGTTGTTCAACGTGAAGGTGCCCCCGGTGAGTTCGGCCGGGGTGAGGGTGCCGGCGCGGGCCGCCTCGGTCAGCCGGGCGAACTCGGCGGTCAGCGACTCCGCGTCCCGCGTGTGCGCGTCGCGTACGACCGGGACGACGAGTCCGCGTTCGGTCTGCGCGGCGAAGCCGAGGTGCACGGCGTCCAGCCGGACGATCTCCCTGGCCTCCAGGTCGACCCGCGAGTTGAGCTCGGGATGGCGGGCGAGGGCGGCCGTGCAGATCCGGGCCAGCAGCGCGAGCAGGGAGATCTTCTGTCCGCCGGAGGCGTTCATGGCGGCCCGGGCGCGCATCAGCTCCGTGGCGTCGGCGTCCACCCAGCAGGTCGCGTCCGGGATCTCGCGACGGCTGCGGGAGAGCTTGTCGGCGACGGCGCCGCGCACCCCCTTGAGCGGAACGCGGGAGCCGGAGCCCTGCGCCGGCCCGGCAGCGGGCGCAGTCGCGGGAGCGGCCGGTGCGCCGACGCTGTGGCCCTGTGCCGCGTCGGCCCTGAGCACGTCCTCGACGTCCGCGCGCAGGATCAGCCCCTCGGGCCCGGAGCCCGTCAGCTGCCGCAGGTCCACGCCGTTCTCCCGCGCGAGGCGGCGCACGAGCGGCGAGATCACGGGGACCGGACCGTCGACGGGCCGCCCGGCCACCGCGGCCGCCGGGGCGCCCGTCGTCCGCGCGGTCCCGTTGGCGGCCGGTGCCGCGGGCGCCGAAGGCGCCGCGGCGGCGCTCGTACCCGGGCGCGAGCCCTGCGCCATCGGTGCCGGGCGCACCCTGCGGCGGCGCGCCGGAGGCGCGCCCGTGCCGTAGCCGACCAGGACGTTGCCGGAGCTCTCGGTGTCGCCACCGGTCCCACCGGCGTCCTGCTCCCCGACCGCCACCGTCAGCAGGGGCGCTCCCACGGGCAGTTCCGTGCCCTCCTCGCCGAAGCGGGCGGTGACCACGCCGGCATAGGGGCAGGGCACCTCGACCATCGCCTTGGCCGTCTCGACCTCCACGACCGGCTGGTCGATGGCGACCACGTCGCCCACCTCGACCAGCCAGCGGACGACCTCCGCCTCGGTGAGCCCCTCCCCGAGGTCGGGGAGCCTGAACTCCAGCACCTGTGCCATCAGCTCTCCGCCTCCCACTGCAGACGCGCCACGGCGTCCAGGATCCGGTCGACGCCGGGCAGGTGGTGCCGCTCCAGCATCGGCGGCGGGTAGGGAAGGTCGAACCCGGCCACCCGCAGCACCGGCGCCTCCAGGTGGTGGAAGCAGCGCTCCGTGACCCGGGCCGCGATCTCCCCGCCCGGGCCGCCGAACCCGGTCGACTCGTGCACGACGACCGCGCGCCCGGTGCGCCGCACCGACGCGCACACCGTCTCGTCGTCGAACGGGACCAGCGAGCGCAGGTCGACGACCTCCAGCTCCCAGCCCTCGGCCCGCGCCGCCTCGGCGGCCTCGAGGCAGACGGGCACGGACGGGCCGTAGGTGATCAGCGTGGCGCTCCTGCCGGTGCGCCGCACCACGGCGCGGCCCAGCGGCTCGACGGTCTGCGGGTCGTCCGGGTTCCAGGTGTCCTTCGACCAGTACAGCCGCTTGGGCTCCAGGAAGACGACCGGGTCGTCGGACTCGATGGAGGCCCGCAGCAGCCCGTAGGCGTCGGCGACGGTCGCGGGCGTGACGACATGGAGCCCCGGAGTCGCCATGTAGTACGCCTCGGAGGAGTCGCTGTGGTGCTCCACACCGCCGATGCCGCCGCCGTAGGGGATGCGGATGGTGATCGGCAGGGGCATCTTGCCGCGGGTGCGGTTGCGCATCTTGGCGACATGGCTGGCGAGCTGCTCGAACGCCGGGTAGGCGAAGGCGTCGAACTGCATCTCGACCACCGGACGCAGCCCGTACATGGCCATGCCGACGGCGGTGCCGAGGATGCCGGCCTCGGCCAGCGGGGTGTCCGTGCAGCGGTCCTCGCCGAACTCCTTGGCGAGGCCGTCGGTGATGCGGAAGACACCGCCGAGGGTGCCGACGTCCTCGCCCATGACGTGCACGGCGGGGTCGGCGGCCATCGCGTCGCGCAGCGCGCGCGTGAGGGCCTGGGCCATGGTGGCCGGCTTGAGCGCGACGGTGGTCATCGGGCCGTACCCTCCTCCGACTCGGCCTGGAGCTCGGCGACCAGCTGGTCGCGCTGCTCGCGCAGCTGCGGGGTCGGCTCCGCGTAGACGTGGGCGAACAGGTCCATGGGGTCGAGCGGCGCGTCCTGGTTCATGCGCTCGCGCAGCCGCGCGGCCATCGCCTCGGCGTCCTCGCGGGCGGCGCGGACGCCGTCCTCGTCGAGCAGGCCGCGCCCGGTCAGCTCCCGCTCCAGGAGCTGGACCGGATCGTGCTCGCGCCAGGCCTCGACCTCGGCGTCGCCGCGGTAGCGGGTGGCGTCGTCGGCGTTGGTGTGGGCGTCGATGCGGTAGGTCACCGCCTCGATCAGGGTGGGGCCGCCCCCCGCGCGCGCGTGCCGCACGGCGTCGGCGAGCACCTCGTGCACGGCGGCGGCGTCGTTGCCGTCGACCAGGCGACCCGGCATGCCGTACCCGACGGCCTTGTGGGCCAGGGACGGAGCCGCGGTCTGCTTGGCGAGCGGGACGGAGATCGCGAAGCCGTTGTTCTGCACGAGGAAGACGACGGGGGCCTGCCAGACGGCGGCGAAGTTCAGCGCCTCGTGGAAGTCGCCCTCGCTGGTGCCGCCGTCGCCGATCATCGCCAGCGCGACCACGTCGTCGCCCTTGAGGCGGGCGGCGTGCGCGAGGCCGACGGCGTGCGGGAGCTGGGTGGCGAGCGGCGTGGACAGCGGGGCCACACGGTGCTCGTAGGGGTCGTAGCCGGTGTGCCAGTCGCCGCGCAGCAGCGTCAGGGCCTCGACGGGGTCCACGCCGCGGGCCACGACGGCGAGCGTGTCGCGGTAGCTCGGGAAGAGCCAGTCGCGCTCCTCAAGGGCCAGCGCCGCGGCGACCTCGCAGGCCTCCTGACCGGTGCTGGAGGGGTAGACCGCCAGGCGGCCCTGCTTGGTCAGGGCGGTGGCCTGCGTGTTGTAACGGCGGCCCAGGACCAGCTGCGCGTACAGACGCCGCAGCAGCTCCGGATCGGCCTTCGCGGCCGCCTCCGTCCCCAGGACGCGGTAGGGCTCCGCGTCGGGCAGCAGCGGCGCGGGGTCGGTACGGGGCTGCCAGGCGGGCGGCGGCGAAGGCCGGTACGCGCCCCGCTGCTCCATGACCGTCATGACGGCACCTCCTCGTGGGAGCGGCTACGAAGGGCGCGTCGGCTGTGACGCGCCCCACCTACCGATTGTTCGGTCGCCGGCACATTTTGGCTACAGGCGGGCCCAGGCTGTGGACAAACGGTTCTCCACAACCTGAGATGTACGCACTACGTCCACAACGGAAAGGCGGGGGGACATGGCACCTGAACAAATGGCCGAGAACGCCGGGACCGCCGAGAGCAGGGACGGCGCCCTGCCGCCGCCGCGCCCGCTGGACGCGATCGACCAGGACATCCTGCGCATGCTCCAGACGGACGGGCGCGCGTCGATACGGTCGGTCGCCGAACGGGTCCACGTCTCGCGCGCCAACGCCTACGCCCGGATCAACCGGCTCATCGAGGACGGCGTCATCCGCGGCTTCGGCGCCCGCGTCGACCACGAACGCGCGGGCCACGGCACATCCGCGTACGTCACGCTGAAGATCGTGCAGAACACCTGGCGCACCGTGCGCGAGCAGCTCAGGCAGCTCCCCGGCGCCCATCACATCGCGCTGGTCGGCGGCGACTTCGACGTCCTGCTGCTCGTGCACGCCCCGGACAACCGGGCGCTGCGGGAGCTGGTCCTCACCCGGCTCCAGGCCATCCCCGAGGTGCTGAGCACGCGCACGCTCCTGGTGTTCGAGGAGGAGGACCTGGAGCCCCAGGGGTGAGGCCGGTGCGGGGTCAGTCCCCGCGCAGCCCCGAGAACACCAGCCGCGTCACCGCGTCGGCGACCTCGCGCTCCGACATGCCGCGCCCGTCGGGCCGGTACCACTCCACGATCGAGTTGATCATCCCGAAGACGAGCCGGGTCGCCAGCCGCACCTCCACGTCGGCGTGCACGTCCCCCTCCTCGGCCGCCGCCCTCA
This sequence comes from Streptomyces sp. NPDC014889, assembly GCF_043081205.1. Lineage (NCBI taxonomy): Bacteria > Bacillati > Actinomycetota > Actinomycetes > Kitasatosporales > Streptomycetaceae > Streptomyces > Streptomyces sp. NPDC014889. The sequence continues at coordinate 285,246 of NZ_JBIBWH010000002.1, read as the reverse complement.
GCAGATCGGCCACGCGGTGGTCGAAGTCGCGGCGCCGCTCCAGCGCCCAGCGCTCGGTCTCGGTGTTGCCGCGCACGCGCAGCAGCAGCGTCACGTAGGGCAGCTCGCCGATGAGCACCTCGACCATCCGCCGCACCACGTACTCCAGGCGCTCGACGGCACGCCCCGTGCGCGCGTGCTCCTCGTCGAGGATCCCGAACAGCTCGTCCAGGGCCCGGCTGACCGCCCGGCGCAGCAGCTCCTCCTTGCCGGCGACGTGGTGGTAGATCGACGACTTGGAGATGCCGGCCGCCCTGGACAGGTGCTCCATGGAGGTGCCGTCGTAGCCGCGCTCGTTGAACACCCGCACGGCCACGGACAGCAGCGTCTGAGGGGTGTACGTGTCGCGCCTGGCGGTGGTCATGAGGTGCCCTCCCGCTTGTCGGTGGCGTAGGCGTGGCGGTAGAGCGCGAGCGACGGCGCGTAGCGGCCGGACGGCTCGCACTCGTGCAGGTTGTCCAGCACGGAGCAGGCCCAGGTCCCGCCGAGTCTGCGGCTCCACTCGAAGGGCCCGAGCGGGTAGTTGACGCCCAGGCGCATCGCGGTGTCGACGTCCTCCTCGGTGGCCACGCCCTTGGCGACGGCGTCGTGCGCCAGGTCGACAATCCGGGCGACCGTGCGGGCGACGATCATGCCGGGAACGTCCCCGATGACGCTGACCTTCTTGCCGAGCGCCTGGAAGAGGCCGATGGCCTCGGCGACGGTCCGCGGGGAGGTGTCCTGGGAGGCGGACAGGGCGATCCGGGTGGCCCTGCGGTAGTCGAGGGCGAGGTCGAAGTAGACGACGTCCCTGAACTCCACGGATGTCTGCCCGTCGGCGAGCACGAGCTGGCCGCCGCTCGGCAGCACCAGGCGGGTGCCGTGGTCCTCGTCCTCCTCGCGCACCTGGATGCCCGCCTCCCGGATCATCGCGAGCAGCTCCGAGGCGGGCCCGAGGTCCCCCTCGGCGACCACGTGCGCGGGCGGCGCCTCCTGTTCCGCGGTGTGCGGCTCGGGGCGCTCGGCGCCGTCGCGGTGGTCGTACCAGCCCCGGCCGCTCTTCCGGCCGAGCCGGCCGGACTCGACCAGGCGCCGCTGGGCGAGCGAGGGCGTGAAGCGCACGTCCTGGAAGAACGACCGCCATACCGAGTGGGTGACGGACTCGTTGACGTCCTGCCCGATGAGGTCGGTCAGTTCGAAGGCGCCCATCCGGAAGCCGCCCGACTCGCGCAGGACGGCGTCGATGGTGGCGGGGTCGGCGGCCTGGAACTCGTACACCGCGAAGGCCTCGGCGTAGAAGGGCCGGGCGATCCGGTTGACGATGAAGCCGGGGGTGTCCGCGCAGGCCACGGGGGTCTTGCCCCAGGCGCGGGCCGTCTCGTACACGCGCGTGGCCGACGTGACGTCGGTGGCATACCCGGAGACCACCTCGACCAGCGGCATCAGCGGGGCCGGGTTGAAGAAGTGCAGGCCCACGAGGCGGCCCGGGACGCGCAGCGCACCGCCGACGGCCGTCACCGACAGGGAGGAGGTGTTGGTGGCGAGCAGGCAGTCGTCGCCGACGATGCCCTCCAGCTCCTTGAGCAGTTCCTGCTTGACGTCGAGCCGCTCCAGGACGGCCTCGACGACCAGCGCGCAGTCGGCGAGCTCCGTGAGGCCGTCGGCGGCCAGGAGCCGGGCGCGGGCCGCGTCCCGCTCGGCGCCGGTCAGGCGGTCCTTCTCGACGAGCCGGTCGAGCCGGGCGCCGATGGCGGCGGCCGCCTCCCGGGCCCGCCCGGGCACGGCGTCGTACAGGCGTACGGTGTGGCCCGCGACCAGCGCGACCTGGGCTATGCCCTGGCCCATGGTGCCGGTGCCGACGACGGCCACGGGACTGCTGAGGTCGAGTGCTGTCATGTGCGCGATCCTCCCGCACGGCGCCGTCCACGGATGCGGCGGACCCCTTGTACCGACCGATCGTTCGGTTACTCTAACTCTGACCGCCTGTCCCTGCCCATGGCCGTGACCATGGAGATGCCAGATCACGGGCTCGACGAGGAGCTCTTGAGACGAGGAGTTGGTCCCGCATGGCCGCCGAACTGACCGCACACGAGCTGATCGCCAGGCATCGGCCCACCCTGGACCAGGCGCTGGAGGCGATCCGCACCCGCGCGTACTGGTCGCCCCACCCCGAGCACCCCAAGGCCTACGGGGACAACGGCAGCCTCGACGCGGCCGCCGGCAAGGCCGCCTTCGACGCCGTCCTGGGCACCCGACTCGATCTCGGCCAGCCCGGCACGGACGACTGGGTGGGCGGGGAGGTCTCGCCGTACGGCATCGAACTGGGCGTGAGCTACCCGCACGCGGACGTCGACGTGCTGCTGCCCGCCATGAAGGCCGGCCAGCGGGAGTGGCGGGACGCGGGCGCGGAGGCGCGCGCCGTGGTCTGCCTGGAGATCCTCAAGCGGATCAGCGACCGGACGCACGAGTTCGCGCACGCGGTCATGCACACCTCGGGACAGGCCTTCATGATGGCGTTCCAGGCGGGCGGCCCGCACGCCCAGGACCGCGGCCTGGAGGCGGTGGCGTACGCGTACGTGGAGCAGGTGCGCACCCCCGACACCGCCGAGTGGACCAAGCCGCAGGGCAAGCGCGACCCGCTCGCCCTCACCAAGCACTTCACCGCCGTCCCGCGCGGCATCGCGCTGGTCATCGGCTGCAACACCTTCCCCACCTGGAACGGCTTCCCGGGCCTGTTCGCCTCCCTCGCCACCGGCAACGCCGTCCTGGTCAAGCCGCACCCGCGCGCGGTGCTGCCGCTCGCGCTCACGGTGAAGACCGCCCGCGAGGTGCTCGCCGAGGCCGGCTTCGACCCGAACCTGATCGCGCTCGCCGCCGAGCGGCCCGGCGAGGGCATCGCCAAGACGCTCGCCACCCGCCCCGAGATCAGGATCATCGACTACACGGGCTCGACGTCCTTCGGCGACTGGCTGGAGGCCAACGCCCGCCAGGCGCAGGTCTACACCGAGAAGGCCGGCGTCAACACGGTGCTCGTGGAGTCCACCGCCGACTACAAGGGGATGCTCGCCAACCTGGCCTTCTCGCTGTCCCTCTACAGCGGCCAGATGTGCACCACCCCGCAGAACCTGCTGATCCCGCGCGACGGCATCCGCACCGACGAGGGCCCCAAGTCCTTCGACGAGGTGACCGCCGACCTCGCCAAGGCGGTGGACGGCCTCCTCGGCGACGACGCGCGCGCCAACGCGCTGCTCGGCGCGATCGTCAACCCGGACGTCAAGGCCCGCCTGGAGGCCGCCGCGGGACTCGGCGAGGTCGCCCTCGCCTCCCGCGAGATCACCAACCCGGACTTCCCCGGCGCGGTCGTCCGCTCGCCGGTGATCGTGAAGCTGGACGGCGCCAAGCCGGACGCCGAGGCCGCCTACATGAGCGAGTGCTTCGGCCCCGTCTCCTTCGCCGTCGCCGTCGACTCGGCCGCCGACGCGGTGGAGCTGCTGCGCCGCACCATCCGCGAGAAGGGCGCGATGACGGTGGGCGCGTACACGACCGACGAGGAGGTCGACCAGGCGGTGCGGGAGGTGTGCCTGGAGGAGGCCGCCCAGCTCTCGCTGAACCTCACCGGCGGGGTGTACGTCAACCAGACCGCCGCCTTCTCCGACTTCCACGGCTCCGGCGGCAACCCGGCGGCCAACGCGGCCCTCACCGACGGCGCGTTCGTCGCCAACCGCTTCCGCGTGGTGGAGGTCCGCCGGGAGGCGTAGGGCCTTTCGTTCGGATCAGGCCCGCTCAGGACGCGGGTGCGCCCCCGGTGGCGCTCCAGTGGTACAGCGTCATCGCCACACTGGTGGCGAGGTTGTAGCTGGAGACCTGGGGGCGCATCGGCAGCGCCAGCAGGTGGTCGGTGCGCGAGCGCAGCCCGGCGGACAGGCCGCTGCGCTCGGAGCCGAAGGCGAGCACGGCGTCGTCGGGCAGCTTCACCCCGCGGATGTCCTCGCCCTCCGGGTCGAGCGCGAACAGCGGTCCGCGCGGGAGCTCGCCGACGTCCAGCCGCTCCACCGCGGTCGCGAAGTGCAGCCCCGCCCCGCCGCGCACCACCGTCGGATGCCAGGGGTCGAGGGTGCCCGTGGTGACCACTCCGGTCGCCCCGAAACCGGCGGCCAGGCGGATCACCGCGCCCGCGTTGCCCAGGTTGCGCGGCTGGTCCAGGACGACGACCGGCGCGCTGCGGGGCGCGTGCGCCAGCCTCCGCAGGTTGGCCTCGCGGGACGGCCGTACCGCGAGGGCCGCCACGGCGGTGGGATGCGGGCGCGGCACCAGGGAGGCGTACGTCTGCCGCGGCACCTCGCTCAGCAGCGCGTCCAGCGCGTCCCGTACGTCCGGCGCCAGTTCGTCGGCGAGGGCGAGCGCCGCGTGCCGGTCGGCGGTGACGGCCACCGGCACCTCGGCCCCGAAGCGCAGGGCGTGCTTGAGGGCGTGGAAACCGTCGAGCAGCACGGAGCCGCCGGCCAGCCGGTGCCAGGCGCGTACGGGGTCGTTCATGCCGGGAAGCCTACGCGGGCCGGCCCGGTGTCCTCCGGGGAGCGCGGATCCTTCGCGGCGGGCCGGTCCCCGCCCCGCCGCAGCCGCGTACGCGCGCGTGCCGCCAGACCGCCCAGGCGGCGCAGGAAGGAGGTCGGCAGGAACACCGCGTCCGCCGCGATCATCGCCAGCGAGAAGAACGGCAGGCCCAGCACCACCGCGATCACGGCGTGCTCGGTCATCATGACCGCCAGCAGGACGTTCTTCACCCGCCGGTCGAACAGCGTGAACGGGAAGGCGACCTGCGCCATCACCGTCCCGTAGGTCACCAGCATCACCAGCGTGCCGCTGGCGGACAGCAGACCGGCCAGGGCCGGCCAGGGCGAGAAGTAGTCCAGGTGGAGCGGGTAGTAGACGGCGGTGCCGTCCTGCCAGCGCGAGCCCTGGATCTTGTACCAGCCGGCCGTGGCGTAGATCAGGCAGGCCTCCGCCATGATCACGAGCAGGGCGCCGTTGTGGACGACGCGGGCGACGACGTCGAGCAGCATCCGCGGCTGCGCCGAGCGCGCCCACCGCCCGACCGCCCACCACAGGGCCAGGCCCAGCCACACCGTCCACAGCAGGACGGGCACGAACGGCTCGCCCTGCGTCCGGCCCGCCGCGGTGACCACGGCCAGGAACAGTCCCAGCACGCCCCACAGGAGGGGGCCGGCCCGGTCGGGCACCCGCTCCCCGCGCGCGTGTGCCGCCCGTACCCGCGCGGCCCGGCGCGCGTCGAGCGACCAGACCTGGCCACAGCGGGTGAACACCAGGTACAGCGACATCAGGTGGAGCACGTTGTCGCCGCCGTCGCCCACGAAGACGCTGCGGTTCTGCACTGAGAGCACGCCGACCATGAAGAGCACGGACGTCGTGCGGGTGCGCCAGCCCAGCGCGAGCAGCAGGCTCGCCAGCACGGCCAGCGCGTAGCAGGTCTCGAACCAGAGGCTGCCGCGGAACCACAGCAGGGCCGTGAAAGCGCCGTTGTCCGAGGTCAGCTGTTGGGCCAGGTTCCAGCTCCAGGGGCCGTCGGGGCCGTAGAGCTCATGGCGGTGGGAGAACTCGCGGAGCAGGAACAGCAGCCAGGTCAGTGAGAAGCCGATGCGTATGACGGCGGTCTGGTAGGGGCCGAGGGCCGACTCGGTGACCCGGGCGATCCCGCGCGAGAGCGCCGGCGCGAGACGGTTCACCGCACGCCTCCCCGGGCCTCGCCGGCCGGCACCGTCCACCAGGGCAGCGTGCGGTAGGCCGGCTTGCCCGTCGCCTTCTCGTCGCTCCACGGGGGCGGGGGCACGTTGCTGGTGCGGCTGCGGACCTGGACGCGTTCGAGGGAGCCGCCCGCGCCGGCCGCGTCACCGCGTTCCAGGCGCAGCACCACGATGCGGCGCAGGTACTGCTCGGCCAGGGCGCCGCGCAGGCCCACCGCACGGTTGTCGGCGTCGTGGGCGGACCCGTAGAAGTCCCAGGCGCGGCGCAGCTCGTTCTGCTGGGTGTGGCTGGGCAGCAGATTGCCGTCGATGGCCCGGCCGTCCTCGGCGGACAGGTCGTACCAGCCGGTGGTACGAGTGCCGCCGTCCGGCGTCCCGACCTCCGCGCGCACCTGGACGGCGATGTTCTGCTGGAGCGGGTTCGGCGCGAACAGCTTCCAGTTCTGCTCGAACTCCGGGTAGATCCACCCGTCGACGGCCTCGGCGTGCTGCCTGTTCACCGTGTTCGACGGCGTGATGTGCAGGAACACCATCCCGAGGTGCACGCACACCGCGACGGCGACCGCCGCGAGCGCCAGCAACGCACCCACCTGATACGGCACGGCCAACGCGGCGACACCAGCGGGGGGCGCCGCCGGATCGCCGGGGGCGGGAGCGGGCTCGGGCTCGGGGACGGGAGCAGGCACCCCGGGTATGGGGGCGGGAGTCGGGGCCGAGCGGGGAGCAGGGAGGTGGACGGAGGCCTGGGCGTCCCGGCCCTGACCTGCGACGGTCTGGGCGTTCCCGTCCGGGCCGTCCGCCGGGCCGTCCGGCGCGTTCGTCGGGCCGTCCGGGCCGTCAGCGGACCCGACGGCGGTCCGGGACGCCTCGTCCGGCCGGGCGCCCGGGCGGCCGGGGGCGCGTGAGGCGGTCGAGTCGTCGTCGTGCGCGTTCATCCCGCCCCGTTTCCGCTCCCGGTCCGTCCTTCGGCCGCCGCCCGGCCGCGGGGCGCCGTACCGCCGCGGGCACCGCTTGCCGGCGCCGTACCGGAACGGTACTCAGGGCCGCCCTCCGGGCACACCCCCGGGGCGTACCGGGCTCTCACGCGCGTCCCGCCCGTCCCGCGTCCGACACGACGTCAGGTACCCCTGCGGTACTCGTGGTTCAGGCTCGGGTCCGGTGTCACACCACCTGGCCGGGACGCCCCTCGTCGGTCACCACGGGCCGGCCCGAGGCGGCCCACACCTGCATGCCGCCGTCGACGTTCACCGCGTCGACTCCCTGCTGGACCAGGTACATGGCGACCTGGGCCGACCGCCCGCCGGAGCGGCAGATCACATGGATCCGCCCGTCCTGGGGCGCCGCCTCGGTCAGTTCGCCGTACCGGGCCACGAACTCGCTCAGGGGGATGTGCAGCGCCCCCTCGGCGTGGCCCGCCCGCCACTCGTCGTCCTCGCGGACGTCCAGCAGGAAGTCGCCGTCCTCGAGGTCCTGAACGCCGACCGTGGGCACACCAGCTCCGAAATGCATGCTGCGACGCTACCCGAAGCGCGCCGGAGGGGTCCGGAACGGACCCGCCCCCCGATCACGCACCGAGACGCGGGTGACGCGGGTCACTCCTGGCCGACCAGCTCGGCCAGTTCCGCCTCCCGCTCCGTGATCTCCTTGCGCAGCTGCTCGGCGACCTCGTCGAGGAGACCGTCCGGGTCGTCGGGGGCCAGCCGGAGCATCCCGGCGATCGCGCCGTCCTCCAGTCCCTTGGCGACCAGCGTGAGCACCTCCTTGCGCTGCGCGAGCCATTCGAGGCGGGCGTAGAGCTCCTCGCTGCGGCTCGGCGGCTGCTCCTTGGGCTTCGGTCCTGCCGCCCACTCCGCGCCCAGCTCCCGCAGCTCGTCCTCGTCGCCGCGCGCGTAGGCGGCGTTGACCCGGGTGAGGAAGTCCTCGCGCCGCTTGCGCTCGTCGTCCTCCTGCACCAGGTCGGGGTGGGCCTTGCGGGCCAGCTCGCGGTACAGCCGGCGGGCCTCCTCGCTGGGGCGCACCCGCTGCGGCGGCCGCACCGGCATGTCGGTGAGCATCGCCACGGCCTCCGGGTACAGACCGCCGGAGTCCATCCAGCCGTTCAGCAGCTCGTCGACCCCGGGGATCGGCTGCAGCTCCGCCCGCGCCTCCTGCGCCTTGCGCAGGTCCTCGGGGTCACCGGTGCGCGCGGCCCGGGCCTCGGCCGTGAGGACCTTCAGCTCCTCCAGCCGGGCGTAGAGCGGTCCGAGTCTCTGCTCGTGCAGGCGGGCGAAGTTCTCGACCTCCACGCGGAAGGTCTCCACCGCGATCTCGAACTCGATGAGCGCCTGCTCGGCGGCCCGCACGGCCCGCTCCAACCGCTCCTCGGGCCGCGCCGAAGCGCCTTCGGACGTCGCCCGGTCCGCCCCGGCGACGTCACCCTGCTCAGCTTCCGGGGTCGTCACCCGACCAGACTAGTGCCCCAACAGCCGACGTTGGCCCCTTGGCACCGCCGGGCCCCCGAGGCACCCGCCCACCACGTGAGATACCTCACGCGCCCGCGAGCCGCCCGCCGTGTGCGTTCCCTCACATGCGCCGGCACAACGAGAAACGGGCCCCCACCGTGACTTCCGTCACTGGCGGAGACCCGTCCATCGGTATCTCATGGTGCGCGAGGGGGGAGTTGAACCCCCACGCCCTTGCGGGCACTGGAACCTGAATCCAGCGCGTCTGCCTATTCCGCCACCCGCGCATTGGGTGTGTCCTCCGGCTCCGTCCCCCTGGGGGCCGGCGCCTTCCGACACGCAGAACATTAGCACGCCCCGGACGGTGGATTCACATCCCTTTCCCCAGGGCAGGCGCCCGGCTGTGCCCGCTGCCGGTGCGCCCGCGGCGGCGGCCCGCCGGCCCCGGCCGGGCCGTCCGGACAGCGTCCCGTTCCATGTCGAGGGGCACCCGTTCACGTATCAACCTCGTACCGGTCACCCCCGTCTGCCCCCGAGCCGGGCAAGGTCGGTCGCCGGGTGCGGGACACTGGTCTGCGACCCCCTCTACGATCCTGGGCAGAAGTACCGAGCGACACCGGGCACGCGACAGGCGTCGACACCCGCCGACAGGGCCGACAGGGGGAACCAGCCGATTCACCGGCGCGTGGATACGATCAGTAAGCAGTACCAGGCAGGCAATACGCAGCACGACGGCAAGACCCGCAGCGACGGCAACTACGGAGGAGGTGCCCCATGGGAGTCCTGAAGAAGTTCGAGCAGCGTCTCGAAGGTCTGGTCAACGGCACCTTCGCCAAGGTCTTCAAGTCCGAGGTCCAGCCCGTCGAGATCGCAGGCGCGCTCCAGCGCGAGTGCGACAACAACGCGACGATCTGGAACCGCGACCGCACCGTCGTACCCAACGACTTCATCGTGGAGCTCAGCGCGCCCGACTACGAGCGGCTGAGCCCCTACTCCGGCCAGCTCGGCGACGAGCTGGCCGGCATGGTGCGCGACTACGCCAAACAGCAGCGCTACACCTTCATGGGACCGATCAAGGTCCACCTGGAGAAGGCGGAGGACCTGGACACCGGCCTCTACCGGGTGCGCAGCCGTACGCTCGCCTCCACCAGCAGCCAGCAGGCGCCCCAGGCCCCCCCGGCCGGCCCGGCAGGCCGTCCCGCCGCCCCCGGCGGATACGGCTACCCGCCCGCCGCGGGCCCCTCGGCGGCGCCGCCCATGCCGGCCGCGCCGCCGCCCGGCGCCCGCCCCGGCGGCTACGGCTACCCGCCGGCCGCCCAGCGGCCCGCGCCCGCCCCGGCGGCCGGCGGCCGCACCCGCTACTGGATCGAGGTCAACGGCACCCGCCACCAGATCTCCCGCCCGACCCTCGTGCTCGGCCGCAGCACCGAGGCCGACGTACGGATCGACGACCCCGGCGTCTCCCGCCGGCACTGCGAGATCCGGACCGGAACGCCCTCGACGATCCAGGATCTCGGGTCCACCAACGGCATCGTGGTGGACGGGCAGCACACCACCCGCGCTACGCTCCGCGACGGCTCGCGGATCGTCGTGGGCAGCACCACCATCATTTACCGGCAAGCCGAAGGGTGAAGCGGGGGCAATGTCAGAGCTGACCCTCACGGTCATGCGGCTGGGTTTCCTGGCCGTACTGTGGCTGTTCGTGATCGTGGCCGTGCAGGTCATCCGCAGCGACCTGTTCGGTACGCGCGTCACCCAGCGGGGGTCCCGCAGGGAGCCCGCCCGGCCGCAGCAGGCCGCGCGCCAGGCCGCGGCACCGCCGCAGCAGCGCGGTCAGCAGGGCGGCGGCCGCCAGCGCCGCAACGCCCCGACCAAACTCGTGGTGACCGAGGGCATCCTCACCGGCACCACCGTCGCGCTGCAGGGCCAGACCATCACCCTGGGCCGCGCGCACGACTCCACGATCGTGCTGGACGACGACTACGCCTCCAGCCGCCATGCCAGGATCTACCCGGACCGCGACGGCCAGTGGATCGTCGAGGACCTCGGATCCACCAACGGCACATACCTGGACCGGACCCGGCTGACGACCCCCACACCGATTTCGCTGGGCGCGCCGATCCGCATCGGCAAGACCGTCATCGAGCTGCGGAAGTAGTACGACTAATGAGCGAGCGGAGCGAGCACGCAGCGGCGGCCGGCACCCCGGGCCTCGGCGCGCTCCCGACCGGAGGGTGGGCACCGTGCGGATGTACCCGGAGCCGACGGGCGAGGTGCGCATGAGTCTGTCACTGCGCTTCGCCGCCGGATCGCACAAAGGCATGATCCGCGAGGGCAATGAGGATTCCGGTTACGCCGGCCCGCGCCTGCTCGCGATCGCCGACGGAATGGGCGGCCAGGCCGCCGGCGAGGTCGCCTCCTCCGAGGTGATCTCCACCATCGTCGCCCTCGACGACGACATCCCCGGCTCCGACATCCTCACCTCGCTCGGCACCGCCGTACAGCGCGCCAACGACCAGTTGCGCGCCATGGTCGAGGAGGACCCCCAGCTGGAGGGCATGGGCACCACGCTCACCGCCCTGCTGTGGACCGGCCAGCGCCTCGGACTGGTGCACGTCGGCGACTCGCGCGCCTACCTCCTGCGCGACGGCGTGCTGACCCAGATCACCCAGGACCACACCTGGGTGCAGCGCCTCGTCGACGAGGGACGCATCACCGAGGAGGAGGCCAGCACCCACCCGCAGCGCGCCCTGCTCATGCGCGCCCTCGGCAGTGGCGAACGCGTCGAGCCCGACCTCTCCATTCGCGAGGTGCGCGCCGGCGACCGGTACCTGATCTGCTCCGACGGCCTCAGCGGCGTCGTCTCCCACCAGACGATGGAGGAGACCCTCGCCGGCTACCAGGGCCCGCAGGAGACCGTGCAGGAACTGATCCAGTTCGCGCTGCGCGGCGGCGGCCCCGACAACATCACCGTCATCGTCGCCGACGTCCTCGACCTGGACACCGGCGACACCCTCGCCGGACAGCTCTCCGACACCCCGGTCGTGGTCGGCGCGGTCGCCGAGAACCAGAACCACCTGCACGACAACGGCATCATGCAGACCCCCGCCGGACGCGCCTCGGGCCTCGGCCGCCAGGTGCCCGGACAGGGCGGCGGTGGCGGCGAGTTCGGCCCGCCCGGCTCCGGCGGCGACACCGCCGGCTACGCCCCCGCGGGCGGCTTCGGCGACTACGGCGAGGACGACTTCGTCAAACCCCGCAAGAGCCGCAGGTGGCTCAAGCGCTCCTTCTACAGCGTGCTCACGCTCGCGGTCCTCGGCGGCGGCCTCTACGGCGGCTACCGCTGGACGCAGACGCAGTACTTCGTCGGCGCCAACGAGGAGCACGTCGCCCTGTACCGGGGCATCAGCCAGGACCTGGCCTGGCTGAAGCTGTCGAAGGTCCACACCGACCACCCCGAGATCGAACTCAAGTACCTGCCGCCCTACCAGCAGCAGCAGGTCAGAGCGACGATCACGGCGGGCGGTCTGGCCAACGCCCAGAAGAAGGTCGACGAGCTGTCCGTGCAGGCCTCCGCGTGCAAGAAGGAGGCCCAGCGCCGCACCGCCGAGGACAAGAACGGCGCGAAGACGGAGGAGGGCCGGGCGGGCGGTACCGCCGGCACCGACGCCACCACGGGAACCACCCGCACCGCCTTCACGTCCAAGGCGACACCGGCGCCGAACCCGTCGTCGACGGCCAAGTCCCCGTCCTCCCCGTCCACGTCCGCCACCGCGTCCACTCCCAGCCCCGGCCCCACTCTCTCGGAGGAAGAGCAGAAGGTCGTCTCGCTGTGCGGTAAGCAGTAGGCAAGCCGTGAGAGGCCCTGTCACACGATGAGCAGCACTACCAACCCGTCGACGCAACACACGTCCACGATCGGCGCGATCGGCGCGCCCAGCCGCCGCAACACCGAGCTTGCGCTGCTGGCCTTCGCCGTCGCCATCCCGGTGTTCGCCTACGCCAACGTGGGCCTGGCCCTCAACGGCCAGGTGCCCGCGGGTCTGCTGAGCTACGGCCTGGGCCTCGGCCTGCTGGCCGGCGTCGCGCACCTCGTCGTCCGCAAGTTCGCCCCGTACGCGGACCCGCTGCTGCTGCCGCTGGCCACGCTGCTGAACGGGCTCGGACTGGTCGTCATCTGGCGCCTGGACCAGTCGAAACTGCTGCAGGCCATCGACCAGGCGGGAACGGCCGCGCCCCGTCAGCTGCTGTACACGGCGCTGGGCATCGCACTGTTCGTGGTCGTGATGATCTTCCTCAAGGACCACCGCGCCCTTCAGCGCTACACCTACATCTCCATGGTCGGCGCGCTGATCCTGCTGCTGCTGCCGCTCGTGCCGGGCCTCGGCGCCGACATCTACGGCGCCAAGATCTGGATCTCGGTCGCCGGATTCTCCATCCAGCCCGGTGAGTTCGCCAAGATCGTGCTCGCCATCTTCTTCGCCGGCTACCTGATGGTGAAGCGGGACGCGCTCGCCCTGGCCAGCCGCCGCTTCATGGGCCTGTACCTGCCCCGCGGCCGCGACCTCGGACCCATCCTGGTCGTCTGGGTGATGTCGATCCTCATCCTGGTCTTCGAGACCGACCTCGGCACCTCGCTGCTGTTCTTCGGCATGTTCGTCGTCATGCTGTACGTGGCCACCGAGCGGACGAGCTGGATCGTCTTCGGTCTGCTGATGTCCGCCGTCGGCGCCGTCGGCGTGGCCAGCTTCGAACCGCACGTCCAGCAGCGCGTCCAGGCCTGGCTCGACCCGATGAAGGAGTACGCGCTCAGCCAGAAGGGCGTCAGCGGCCACTCCGAGCAGTCCATGGAAGCGCTGTGGGCGTTCGGCTCCGGCGGCACCCTCGGCTCCGGCCTCGGCCAGGGCCACTCCGACCTCATCAAGTTCGCCGCCAACTCCGACTTCATCCTCGCCACCTTCGGCGAGGAGCTGGGCCTGGCCGGCCTCATGGCGATCCTGCTCGTCTACGCCCTGATCGTGGAACGCGGCGTGCGCACCGCGCTGGCCGCCCGCGACCCCTTCGGCAAGCTGCTCGCCATCGGACTGTCCGGCGCCTTCGCCCTCCAGGTCTTCGTCGTGTCCGGCGGCGTGATGGGCCTCATCCCGCTCACCGGTATGACGATGCCCTTCCTGGCGTACGGCGGTTCCTCCGTGCTCGCCAACTGGGCCCTGATCGGCATCCTTATCCGGATCAGCGACACCGCCCGCAGACCGGCGCCCGCACCCGCCTCCAACCCCGACGCCGAAATGACCCAGGTGGTCCGCCCGTGAACAAGCCCCTGCGCCGAATCGCGATCTTCTGCGGTCTCCTCATCCTCACCCTGCTCATCCGGGACAACTGGATCCAGTACGTCAAGGCGGACACCCTCAAGAACGACAAGCACAACCGCCGCGTCACCATCGCCCGATACGCCACCCCGCGCGGCGACATCATCGTCGGCGGCAACCCGATCACCGGCTCGGTCGAGACCAAGAGCAACGGGCTCAACGACCTCAAGTACAAGCGCACGTACAAGGACGGCCCCATGTGGGCGCCCGTCACGGGTTTCGCCTCACAGTCCTACGGCGCCGACAAGCTGGAGAGTGTCGAGGACGGCATCCTCACCGGCAACGACGACCGGCTGTTCTTCCGCAACACCCTGGACATGATCACGGGCAAGCCCAAGCAGGGCGGCAACGTGGTCACCACGCTCAACGCGGCCGCGCAGAAGGCCGCCTACGACGGCCTGAAGAAGGTCGGCGGCAAGGGCGCCGCGGTGGCCCTCGACCCCGCCACCGGCAAGATCCTCGCCCTGGCGTCCTACCCGTCCTACGACCCGTCGTCGTTCGCCGGCAGCTCCAACAAGGACGCCGAGGCCTGGAACAAGCTCCAGAAGTCGGCCGACCCCAACGACCCGATGCTGAACCGGGCGCTGCGCGAGACCTACCCGCCGGGCTCCACCTTCAAGGTGGTCACCGCGGCCGCCGCGCTGGAGAACGGCCTGTACAAGTCGGCGGACGAGGCCACCAAGTCGCCGCTGCCGTGGATCATGCCGGGCACGACGACGCCGCTGCCGAACGAGGGCAACATCCCCTGCGAGAACGCCACCATGCGCGTGGCGCTGCGGGTGTCCTGCAACACCGTCTTCGGCAAGATCGGCGCGGACCTCGGCAACGACAAGATGCTCGAGGAGGCGAAGAAGTTCGGCTTCGACAGCGAGCAGTTCACGCCGGTGCGCAGCAACGCCTCGGTGTTCTCCGACAACATGAACGCGTCGCAGACGGCCCTGTCCTCCATCGGCCAGTTCAACACCGCCGCCACCCCGCTCCAGATGGCCATGGTCGCCTCCGCCGTCGCCAACGACGGCAAGCTGATGAAGCCGTACATGGTCGACAAGCTCCAGTCGCCCAACGTGGACACCCTGGAGCAGACGGAGCCGCAGGAGCTGAGCCGGCCGCTCAGCTCGCAGAACGCCCAGATCCTGCAGTCGATGATGGAGACCGTCGTCAAGGACGGCACGGGCCAGAGGGCGCAGATCAACGGCGTCACGGTCGGCGGCAAGACCGGTACCGCCCAGCACGGCGTCGACAACAGCGAGAAGCCGTACGCCTGGTTCATCTCCTACGCCAAGCTCGCCGACGGCAGCTCGCCGGTCGCCGTGGCCGTGGTGGTCGAGGACAACAACGCCAACCGCGACGACATCTCCGGTGGCGGCCTGGCGGCGCCCATCGCGAAGAACGTCATGGAGGCGGTCATCCGCGCCAGGCAGTGAGCCCCGTCACGTCTCCTTCACATCGGTGCACGTTGCGATACCGGTCCTGTATCGGGTGACGGGCTTGGCCAGGTCACACAGAGCGAGCCGGGTACGGTAGGCCCGGACAGCAGCCTCCGGCGGCACAAGGGTGCCGGTCGGGACCGACGGAGAGGGCTGGTAGGTAGCTATGGAAGAGCCGCGTCGCCTCGGCGGCCGGTACGAGCTGGGCCATGTGCTCGGCCGTGGTGGCATGGCGGAGGTGTACCTCGCGCATGACACCCGGCTGGGACGCACCGTGGCGGTGAAGACGCTCCGCGCCGACATGGCGCGCGACCCTTCCTTCCAGGCCCGGTTCCGCCGGGAGGCCCAGTCGGCCGCCTCGCTCAACCATCCCGCGATCGTCGCGGTCTACGACACGGGCGAGGACTACATCGACGGGGTCTCGATCCCGTACATCGTGATGGAGTACGTCGACGGCTCCACGCTCCGTGAGCTGCTGCACAGCGGTCGCAAGCTGCTGCCGGAGCGGTCCATGGAGATGACCATCGGCATCCTCCAGGGCCTGGAGTACGCCCACCGCAGCGGCATCGTCCACCGCGACATCAAGCCGGCCAACGTCATGCTGACCCGCAACGGCCAGGTCAAGGTCATGGACTTCGGCATCGCCCGCGCCATGGGCGACTCCGGCATGACCATGACCCAGACCGCGGCCGTCATCGGCACCGCCCAGTACCTGTCTCCCGAGCAGGCAAAAGGCGAGCAGGTCGACGCGCGCTCGGACCTGTACTCGACGGGTTGCCTGCTCTACGAACTGCTGACGGTCCGGCCGCCCTTCGTGGGCGACTCCCCGGTCGCGGTGGCCTACCAGCACGTCCGCGAGGAGCCGCAGCCGCCGAGCGTCTTCGATCCCGAGATCACGCCCGAGATGGACGCGATCGTGATGCGGGCACTGGTCAAGGACCCCGACTACCGCTACCAGTCGGCCGACGAGATGCGTGCCGACATCGAGGCCTGCCTCGACGGCCAGCCGGTCGCGGCCACGGCCGCCATGGGCGCGGTCGGCTACGGCGGCTACCCCGACGACCAGCCGACGACCGCCCTGCGCCCCGACGCCGGAGCCGCGGGCGCGACGACGATGCTGCCGCCCATGAACCCGGACGACGGCGGCTTCGGCTACGACGACCGCCCCGACCGGCGCCGTCAGAAGAAGTCCAACACCTCGACGATCATGCTGATCGTCGCCGGCCTCCTGGTCCTCGTCGGCGCGATCTTCATCGGCATGTACGCCTTCAGCGGGAACGACGCCGGCAACGACAAGCTGACCGTGCCCAACTTCATCGGCCAGACGAAGACCGAGGCGCAGAACTCGGCCGACAACGCCGGCATCGAAGTGGCCTTCACCCAGGACACCTGCGACGACCAGCCCAAGGGCAAGGTCTGCTCGCAGGACCTCAAGTCCGGCGAGGACATGAAGAAGGGCGACACGGTCAACCTGGTGCTGTCGACCGGGGCACCGAAGGTGACGGTGCCCAGTGTCCTCGGCCTGAGCTTCGACGCGGCGCAGTCCCAGCTGAAGGACGCGGGCCTCAACGTCGAGAAGGAGACCCAGGAGTCCAACCAGGAGCCCGGCGTCGTCATCGCCCAGGACGTCAAGGGCGACACGGAGGTGGAGAAGGGCTCCACCGTCACCCTCACCATCGCCAAGCCCGTGGCGAAGTCGACGGTCCCGGACGTCACCGGCCAGACCTGCGACGAAGCTGTGGCCCAGATGGAGCAGAAGGACCTCAAGGGCGAGTGCGTCGAGGACCCCACGCCCGTGACGGACCCGAACCAGGACAACAAGGTCACCTCGACCGTTCCGGGCGCCAATGAGTCGGTCGACAAGAACTCCAAGGTGACCATCAGGATCGGCAAGCTCCAGCAGCAGAAGGCACGGGTGCCGAAGGTCGTAGGCCTGCGCCTGGCGGACGCCAAGCAGCTTCTGGCGCAGAACGGCTTCACCCAGATCCAGTTCGCCGAGGGAAGCAACCAGGACGACAACGCCCTGGTCTTCAAGCAGGATCCGCCGGAAGGCCAAGAGGTCGACGACCCCGGCAGCACGCCGATCACGCTGACCGCCTTCGGAGGCGGCGGTAACAACGGCAACGGCAACGGCGGCTTCTTCGGCGGCTGACCTCGCCCCACCGACACGCAGAGCCCCGGTTCCCCTCCTGCGAGGGGAACCGGGGCTCTGCGGTACGCCAGGTCAGCTCACCGCAGTTCCGCCGGCGGAGTCCGCTCGGCGTCCACCTTCTCCGTGCGGACCAGTTCGCCCCAGACCACGTACCGGTAGCGGGAGGTGAACACCGGGGTGCAGGTCGTCAGGGTGATGTAGTGGCCGGCCTTCTTGACGCCCGACTCCTCGGGGACCGAGGACAGGACCTGGACGTTGTACTTGGAGGTCTCCGGGAGGATGTCGTAGACCTTGTAGACGTACCACTTGTCCTTGGTCTCGAAGACGACCGGATCGCCCACGCGCACCTTGTCGATGTTGTGGAACTTCGCGCCGTGGCCGTCCCGGTGGGCGGCGAGGGTGAAGTTGCCGGCCTTGCCGGACGTCGGAAGGGTCGCCTTGGCGGGATCCACGTAGTAGCCGGCCACCCCGTCGTTCAGCACCTCCGCCGACGTGCCCTTCTTGATCAGGACCTCGCCGTTGTGCATGGACGGCACGTGCAGGAAGCCGATGCCGTCCTTGGTGTCCAGCGCTCCGGGGCCGCCCGGCACGGAGTGGGCCCATTCGTCGCGGACCTTGCCGCCCTCCCGGTCGGCCTTGCGGTCCGCCAGGACGTTCGTCCACCACAGGGAGTAGACGACGAACAGGCCGAGGACCAGACCCGCCGTGATGAGGAGCTCACCGAAGACGCTGACGGCGAGGGCCAGCGGGCCGGTACCCCGGGGGCGCCGCCCCCGGCGGGCGCCCGACGCGTCACCGTCCCCTTCGCGGCCCTCGGTGTGCCCTGCCGTGTCGTCCGTGGTCGCTGCCACTGTTCATCCGCCCTTTAACTGACGAGCGCATCCGGCTTGCCCTTGCTGCGCGGCCGTTCCTCGACCATCTTGCCCCAGACGATCATCCGGTACTTGCTGGTGAACTCCGGTGTGCAGGTGGTCAGCGTGATGTAGCGGCCGGGCCCGGTGAAGCCCGATCCCTTCGGAACGGGATCGAGGACGCTGATGTTGGCCGGCGAGGTCACCGGCAGGATCGACGCCATCTTGTAGACGTAGTACGTGTCCTGCGTCTCCACGACGATCGGGTCGCCCGGCGAGAGCTTGTTGATGTACCGGAACGGCTCACCGTGCGTGTTGCGGTGGCCCGCCAGCCCGAAGTTGCCCGTCTTCGCGTCCGGCATCGCCGTGTTGAGGTCGCCCTGCCCGTAGTGCCCGACCATGCCCTTGTCCAGGACCTTCGCCTTGCTGGTGCCCTCCGCGATGGGGACCACGACATCCAGCTTCGGGATGTGCAGGAGGGCGAAGCCCTGCCCCGGCTCGAACGTCCCGGGGCTGCGCTTGCCGCTCGCCCAGTCGTCCTGCAACTGGTGCGCCTCACTGCCCGCCTGCGCGTGCGCCCTGACGTTCGTCCACCACAACTGGTAGGTGACGAAGAGCAGCATCACCACACCGGTGCTGATGAACAGCTCGCCGATGACGCGGCTCGCGATCACGGCCGGGCTCGCCCTGCGCGCCCGCGCCTGCCGCCGCGCCTCCACCCGGGACAGCGGCGCCGACGGCCGGTCCGCCGGGCTCTCCTCCTCCGGTACCGGGCCGCCCTCGGCCCCACGACGGCCGTGACGGCGCCTGGCGGCCTTTCTGCGGGCCGCGCGCCCACCCGGCGGGGGTTCGGCGGCCCGCGCCCCGGAAGACGCGCCAGGCGGCGGTTCCGGGATCCGCAGCGCCATCGTCTCCTCGTCGACGGGAGGCAGATACGCCGTCGCGTCGCCCGAGGACCCGTACGACGCCCCCGCCGCGCCCTGCTGGGGCGCCGCGCTCGACTGGGGCACGTTCTTCTGCTGGGGCGTCGCCGCCTGAGGTCCGTAGGAGGGTGCGTAGGGGTCCTGGGGCACGCCCTGCGCTCCGGCGCCGTACCACTCCTCGAACGCGTCCGGCCCCCCGTACGACTGCTGCCCGTACGAGGTGTCCGTCTCGCGCTCGGGGCGCAGCGCGGTCACGCCGTGGCCCTGCCCACCACCGGGGCGAGCCCCGCCGACCTCGCCACGGCCTCCTTGTCGCCGCACTCCGCCAGCCAGTTGGCCAGCATCCGGTGCCCGTGCTCGGTCAGCACCGACTCGGGGTGGAACTGCACGCCCTCGACGGGGAGTTCACGGTGCCGCAGGCCCATGATGATGCCGTCGTGGGTGCGTGCCGTGACCACCAGCTCGTCGGGCACGGTCGCCGGCTCGGCGGCCAGGGAGTGGTAGCGGGTCGCCGTGAAGGGCGAGGGCAGGCCCGCGAAGACGCCCGTGCCCTCGTGCTCCACCAGCGAGGTCTTGCCGTGCAGCAGCTCGGGCGCGCGGTCCACCACACCGCCGTAGGCCACCTGCATCGACTGCATGCCCAGGCACACGCCGAAGACGGGGACACCGGTCGCGGCGCAGTGCCGGACCATCTCCACGCAGACACCGGCCTGCTCGGGCGTGCCCGGCCCCGGTGAGAGCAGCACGCCGTCGAACCTGTCCTGCGCGTGCGCCGTCGACACCTCGTCGTTGCGCAGCACCTCGCACTCGGCCCCCAGCTGGTACAGGTACTGGACCAGGTTGAAGACGAAGCTGTCGTAGTTGTCGACGACGAGAATCCGCGCACTCACTGGTTGTCCACCGTCACATCGTTGAAGGGAAGCAGCGGTTCGGCCCACGGGAAGACGTACTGGAACAGGGCGTAGACCACGGCCAGGACGAGCACCAGTGAGATCAGGGCCTTCACCCACACGTTCCCCGGCAGATGCCGCCAGATCCAGCCGTACATGCCGTCCCTTCCGTCTCCCACGGCACCAGACTCACGCCGTACGCCACCAGACTAACGGCGCGGCGCCCGAGGTTTCCCGGCCTCCGCGAGCCGTGCGGAAACCGCCTGCGCCCGGACGTACGTGGCAACAGCGTCGATCACCTCAACGACCGCGGACCCTGTTTTGTACGGCCCTTTGTCGATCCGATACGCGAACCAGGCCGTTTGGTTCACCAGTGCGACCGACGCGCCTACTTCACGGGCTTCGCGTAGTGCAGGTCCACCGTGCCCGAGTAGCCGGGCAGGGTCGCCGTTCCGTCGTCGGTGACCTTCCAGCCCAGGCCGTAGACGTTGACGTACACCATGTAGTTCTGGATCGCCGGGGAGTCCGCGAGCGCCTTCTGCAGCTTCTCCGGATCGCCCACCGCCGTGATCCTGTACGGCGGCGAGTAGACGCGGCCCTGGAGGATCAGCGTGTTGCCCACGCAGCGCACCGCGCTGGTGGAGATCAGCCGCTGGTCCATCACCTTGATGCCCTGGGCGCCGCCGTTCCACAGCGCGTTGACCACGGCCTGGAGGTCCTGCTGGTGGATCACCAGGTAGTCGGGCTGCGGGTCGGGGTAGCCGGGGAGCTTCGCGGTGGCGTCCGGCGGGGCGTCGTTGAGCGTGACGGTGATCGCCCTGCCCTTGAGCTTCTGTGTGCCCGCGCCCTTCTCCAGGCCGGTCAGCCTGCCGTCCTGGGGCTTGCCGCCGTCGTCGCGCGCGGCGAGGGACTCGATGTCGTCGCGCAGGGCGGCGTTGGACTCGTCGAGTTCCTTGTTCTTCCGGCTGCGCTCCTGGACGAGGTCGGACAGCTTCAGCAGGGACGTGTCCGTGCGGATGTTGGTGCCCTTGGCCGTGTTGAAACTGGTGAAGAAGATCAACCCGGCGAGGGCGAAGACGGCCACGGTCATGATCCGCACGGGCCTCGGGCGGCGCGTGCGGGCCGGGCCGGCACCCGTCCCCGGGAAGTCGGCGGAATTGCTCAACGTACCCTTATCTCCTTCGGCGCCGCGGAAGCACTACGCTAACGGACGTCCGGGGGAGTGCTCAGTGTGCCCTTGTACGCTGCTCCGGAGCCAGCCCAGTTCCCTGCGCGGCCACCAGCGCATCGACAGGAGAGACCCTCGTGCCGAAGTCACGTATCCGCAAGAAGGCCGACTACACGCCGCCGCCCGCCAAGCAGGCGGCGAGCATCAAGCTGGAGGGCCGCGGCTGGGTCGCGCCCGTCATGCTGGCGCTGTTCCTCATCGGCCTGGCCTGGATCGTCGTCTTCTACGTGACGGACGGCTCACTGCCCATCGAGGCCCTCGGCAACGTGAACATCGTCGTGGGCTTCGGCTTCATCGCCGCCGGGTTCGCCGTCTCCACGCAGTGGAAGTGACGTCGTCCTGCCGGTGAACGCAGCACTGCCCACGACTGTCCGCTGAGTTATCCACAGGCCGGTGAAAATTTCCACATGCGGCCTGGGGAAAACGCTGATGATCTGTGGATAACCCGCCTGCCGTTGACACCGGTATGACTGTCACACTGCTCATCCAGAACGCGCACGCCCCCTGCCTGACCTGCGGCAACACAGGTCATCGGCAGGGGGCACACGCGTTCCCGCACGCTATGCACAAGATCCGACACCGGCTGTGGACAACGGACGCTCTCAGGTGAGCTGAACCGTTCTGAGCAGCGTCAACACGACGACGACCGCCAGCACCAGCGCACAGGTGCCGTACTGCACCAGGTTCCGCCGTTCGCGGGGAGCGTGCACCATCGCGTACCCCACCACCAAACCGGCGACCAGACCGCCGATGTGCGCCTGCCAGGCGATGTGGAAGCCCGGGGTGAAAGTGAAGATCAGGTTGATCACCAGCAGGACGATGATCGGCCGCATGTCGTAGTTGAGCCGGCGCATCAGCACCGCGGTGGCGCCGAACAGGCCGAAGACGGCCCCCGAGGCGCCGAGCGAGGCCTGGTCGGGCGAGGCGAGCAGATACGTCAGCGCTCCGCCCGCGAGCCCGGAGACGAAGTACAGCGACAGATAGCGCAGTCGGCCAAGGGCCGCCTCCAGGGGGCCGCCCAGCCACCACAGGCTCAGCATGTTGAAGCCGATGTGCCAGATCTCCTGGTGCGTGAACATGGAGGTCACCAGGCGGTACCACTCGCCGTCCGCGACACCCGAGGTGGGGGTGAAGGGCGCCGGCGGCCAGGCGCCGAGCAGGACCAGATCCCCCAGGAGCGAGGAGTCGACGTTGACCGCGATGAACACGGCGACGTTGATCCCGATGAGGATCTTGGTGAGCAGACGGGGGTCGGCGGTCATGGTGCCGCCGGCCAGCGTGCGGGGCCGGGTCGCGGCGGGCGGGTGGCCGGTGCCGGAGCCGCCGCGGACGCAGTCCGGGCACTGGAAGCCCACGGACGCGTCGACCATGCACTCGGGGCAGATCGCCCGGTCGCAGCGGGCGCAGCGGATTCCGGTCTCGCGACCCGGATGGCGGTAGCAGGCCGGCAGGCGGTGGGCGTCCGGCGGGTTCTGGTCCGCCGGGTCCTGGCCCGTCGGGCTGCCTGGTGCCTGGTCCATGGGGTTCCCCTCGATTCGTCCTGCTGGTCCTCCGCGAAGCACGGCCGCGGCTGCTCGTGGGCAACGCACCGCCCCGCCCATCCTTACGGACAAGCGGGGCGTTTGGTTCCCTCGCGGAGCTGTCGGGACGAGCCCTTCACTCAGCCTTCGCGGGTCTCGACGACGACCGACTCGATGACGACGTCCTTGAGCGGCCGGTCGGTGCGCGGGTTGGTCTGCGCGGCCGCGATGGAGTCGATGACCTTCTGGCCGGCCGTGTCGGTGACCTCGCCGAAGATGGTGTGCTTGCGGTTCAGCCAGGCCGTCGGAGCGACGGTGATGAAGAACTGCGAGCCGTTGGTGCCCGGACCCGCGTTGGCCATGGCCAGCAGGTAGGGCTTGTCGAAGGAGAGGTCCGGGTGGAACTCGTCCTTGAACTGGTAGCCGGGACCGCCGGTGCCGTTGCCCAGCGGGTCACCGCCCTGGATCATGAAACCGCTGATCACCCGGTGGAAGACCGTGCCGTCGTAGAGCTTCGCCTTGGACTTCTCGCCCGTGGCGGGGTGGGTCCACTCACGCTCGCCAGTGGCGAGTTCGACAAAGTTCCGGACCGTCTCGGGAGCGTGGTTCGGCAGGAGCCGGACCTCGATGTCGCCGTGGTTGGTCTTCAGGGTGGCGTAGAGCTGCTCAGCCACGATCTGCCTTCCGTTGTCTTCCTGTGACTCCCCGATCCTCGCACGGCCCGTGCCGTGCGTCGCCCGGCGGTCGGTTCCTCGGGCGGATCCGCCGGATTCGGTTGCGGAAAACCGGGCTGCTTCTCCCGGGCGGGAGCGCGGCGCGGCGATCCGTGGCATTGTCGACGACAAGCTCCTGTTGCTCCGTATTCATCCCCCACGACTGATCCCCTGCCGCACGTGGCCGTCTACGGGCGGACTCCCGATCGGCAGGGCCGGCGCGGTGACCACGGTCGTCACTCGTGACCCGGATGCCCGGTCGCACATGCCGCCGGGCCCGTTGGCAGGCATGATCCGTAAAAGGGTGGAAAGTCGAATTACCGTACGCCACCGAGGAGGAGGAACCCGTGACCCGCATCAACAGCGTGCGCGCCGCGACCGGCTCGGCGAAGGACAGCGTGCTGCACGCCGCGGAAGTGGTGGCGCCCTACGCCGACACGGCCAGGGAAAGGGCCGCGCACTACGCACACGAGGCACGCGTACGGCTCGCGCCGAAGGTGACGCTGGCCGCCGACCAGGCCCGCGTCCAGTACGGCGCCTATGTCGCACCCCGACTGGAGCAGGCCCGTACGCAGGCCATGGCCCATGTGCCGCCCAAGGTCGATCAGGCCGCCCAGGACGCCGCCGAACGGACCCGCCGGGCCGCTCGGCAGGCCGCCGAGTACTCCCGGCCGCGGATCGAGCAGGCGCTGGCCGCGGCGACGCCGGTCGCGGACGAGGCCGCCGCGCGCGGTGCCGCCGCGCTGGTGGCGCTGCGCGGTCAGGTCCCGGCCCGGAAGATCCAGAAGCTGGCCCGCACGCACCAGCGGCGTGCGCGGGCCGGCCGTGTGGTGAAGCTGCTTGCGCTGGCGGGCGCGCTCGCCGGCGGCGCCTTCGCCGCCTGGAAGTGGTGGGACAAGCAGGCCAACCCCGACTGGCTGGTGGAACCGCCGGCCGCGACGGAGGTGCCCGAGTCGGGCCGGCTGACGTCCGTGGACGGCACCGGCCAGTCCGTCCTCGACCCCGAGGTCCAGGCGAAGCAGGACGAGGAGGCGGCCGACCGCGACGAGCAGGGCTGACCCTCCGCCACCGACGAAAGAGCCCGCCCGACCGGTGTTCCCACAGGTCGGGCGGGCTCTCGCCGTGTTCGCGCGGCTCACGAAAAATGCCCCCCGAAGCCGCGTTTTCGCAGGTCGGAGGGCATTTCACCGGTGGAGCCTAGGGGAGTCGAACCCCTGACATCTGCCATGCAAAGACAGCGCTCTACCAACTGAGCTAAGGCCCCGGATGCCGACATCCGGCCGGAAGATCCGTCCACCGGTCGGGTGCCGCAGACCAGAGTACCGGGTCACCCCCCGGATCTCGCAAAAAGATGGGGGCTCCCCGCGGCCGACCACTCTCCGTAAGATGCTCCGCGTGGTTCGCTACAGCGAACCGCGGTATTTGGGGAAGCGATGGGGAGACGCAATGGACGCCGCACAGCAGGAAGCCACCGCAAAAGCGCGGGAACTGCAGCGGAACTGGTACGGGGAGCCGTTGGGGGCGCTCTTCCGTAAGCTCATAGACGACCTCGGGCTCAACCAGGCCCGGCTGGCGGGGGTTCTGGGACTGTCCGCCCCGATGCTGTCGCAGCTCATGAGCGGCCAGCGCGCGAAGATCGGCAATCCGGCGGTGGTCCAACGGGTGCAGCTGCTCCAGGAGCTGGCGGCCCAGGTGGCGGACGGCAGTGTCAGCGCGGCCGAGGCGACCGAGCGCATGGACGAGATCAAGCGGTCGCAGGGCGGCTCGGTGCTCAGCAACTCCACGCAGATGTCGAACACTTCGGGGGCGCCGACGGTCAAGCGGGTGGTCCGCGAGATCCAGTCGCTGCTCCGCTCGGTCGCGGCGGCCGGTGACATCATCGATGCCGCGAACACCCTCGCCCCCACCCACCCCGAACTGGCGGAATTCCTCCGGGTGTACGGCGCGGGCCGCACCTCGGACGCGGTCGCGCACTACCAGTCCCACCAGAACTGACGCCCCCGGGGAGTCGTATCGCGCGTCGGGGGGATGCGAGGGGGACAGCCGCAGGGGGAGGAGCGACGCACAGCCATGGGTGAGGTCTTCGCCGGCCGGTACGAGCTGGCCGACCCGATCGGGCGCGGTGGAGTCGGCGCGGTCTGGCGGGCCTGGGACCACCGCCGTCGCCGGTACGTGGCCGCCAAGGTCCTTCAGCAGCGCGACGCGCACTCCCTGTTGCGGTTCGTGCGGGAGCAGGCGCTGCGGATCGACCACCCCCATGTGCTCGCACCGGCGAGCTGGGCCGCCGACGACGACAAGGTCCTGTTCACCATGGACCTGGTGGCCGGCGGCTCCCTGGTCCACCTGGTCGGGGACTACGGTCCGCTGCCCCCGGCGTTCGTCCGCACCCTGCTCGACCAGTTGCTGTCGGGCCTCGCCGCGGTGCACGCGGAGGGTGTCGTGCACCGCGACATCAAGCCCGCCAACATCCTGCTCGAGGCCACCGGGACCGGCCGGCCCCGGCTGCTGCTGTCGGACTTCGGCATCGCGATGCGGCTGGGCGAACCCCGGCTGACGGAGACCGACCTGGTGGTGGGGACGCCGGGTTACCTCGCTCCCGAGCAGATGATGGGCGCCGAACCGGACTTCCCCGCCGACCTGTTCGCCACCGGTCTGGTCGCCCTCTACCTGCTCCAGGGTGCCAAGCCGGACGCCAGAGCGCTCGTGGAGCATTTCGCCGAGCATGGAACTCCCGGTGCGCCCAAGGGCGTTCCCGAACCGCTGTGGCAGGTCGTGGCCACCCTGCTGCAACCCGATCCGCAGGCCAGGTTCCGTACGGCGACGGGCGCGCGCAAGGCTCTTGTCGCGTGCGCCGAGCTCCTGCCGCAGCCGGGTCCCGACGACGAACTGATCGAGATCTTCGACCAACTCGGCCCGCTGCCACCGAGCTTCGGACCCGAGGGTCCACTCACCCGGAGCCCTGGGGTGACGGTCGGGCAGGCGGCGGCGTCCGCTTCCGCCGGTTCGGACACTGGTTCCGGGGCTCCCGGTGCCGGGGGCGTGCCGGATCCGCGTCCCGACCCCCGGGTCGGGACCGGGACGGGGCCGAAGGCGGCCGGCAGCGGTGTGCCGCCGGGGCCGCCCCAGCCCTCCACCATGTCCGACACGGGCAGCTTCCACCTGCCACCGCCTCGGACCGCCGCCCCGGCACTGGAGGTCCCGCCGCCCCAGGCCGCTCCCCCGCAGGCTGTTCCATCCCCCGCTGTGCCCCCGCGGGCCGTCCCCCCGGCACCCACGGCCCCGCCCGCGGTCCACGTCTCCCCTCACGACCCCACCCAGGTGCCGTCCTCCCCCGAGCCGCGGCAGCGCGCCGATGTCTCCACTGCTTCGTACACCGCCCAGGACCCGCGTGTTCCCGTTCCGGCGCGGGGAAGCTCGCGCCACCGCGCCGGACGCCCCCGCCGCCCGGGCCCGCCCAAGGCGGTGGCGATCCCGCTGCTGCTTCTCGCGCTGACCTGCTACGCCGTCGGTTTCTGGGCGCTGAGCCGGTTGTAAGGCGCGCCACGGGCCGCCCTACGGGGCTTCGGCCCTGCGCCGGGCGAGCACGGTCCACACCCCGAGGACGGCCAGCAGGACCGTTCCCGCGCCGATCCCGCCCACGGCGAGCGCCCGGAGCGCCGCGGAGCGGTCCGCCGCCCCGGCCGGGGCCGCCGCGGCCCGGTCGTGGGCGGTGACCTCGAAGAGCTGCTCCGGTTCGGGCCGGCCCGCGTAGTCCGGCCCTGGCTGGGCCGTGCCGTCCACCCGTACGCGCAGGACCAGACCGTAGGGCCCCTCACCGAAGGAGTCGGCGGTCTGGGCGGCGAGGTGCACGACCAGGTAGTGGAGGCCGGCGAACCGCATCCCCTTGACCTGGGCGGTGATGCCGTGGCGGTTGGCGTGGGCGACCGGCGGCACGGGTGCGAGGACGGCGGACGTCTGCCGGCCGCTGTAACCGGCGTACGCCTCCTCGACGTATCCGCGCACCGGGTTGTAGAGCGACAGGGTCAGCGCACCGTTCACGTAGCCGCTGCCGCCGCTGGAGCTGCCCAGTTCGGCGCCGGCGTTCAACTGCTGTCCCCAGTCGACCGGGACCTGGTAGAAGAGGGTCTGGCCGGGCCGGATCCGGGTGCGCCACACGCCTTGCCCGACCGTGCTCGCCCCGGCGAACCCGGCGCCGCCGGCCCGTTCGGCCGCCTGGCCGGTGACCGGCTCGGGCGAGGCGGAGTTCCAGGACCCGGGTGCGCTCGTGGCCGCGGCGCCTTTCAGCGGCGGCTCCGAGACGGCGGCGAGTTCCAGGGGCCAGGTGCCGGACGAGGATCCCTCGGCGCCGACGCGTTCAACGAGGACGTAGTACGAACCGGCGCCCTGGCACAGGGTGCGGCCGGAGGAGACCTCGCGCGCGCCCCACACGGCGACGGGATGCGGACTGCGGCTCGGGCCGAAGCGGGCGGTCTGCGCGGAGCAGGAGGCGCCGCGGGCGTCCTGGACCGAGATCCTGAGGCCGTCGGTGGCGGCGACCTCGGTGCCGGCTCCGGGCACCGCCGTGGCGGAGACGTAGGCGGTGGAGGCGGCGTCCAGGTCGAGGCGGTAGTAGAGCCCGCCACTGCCCGGCAGGGAGCTCCGGTAGGTGTGGCCCGGTTCGAGGCGTGCGGCGTCGGTGGTGCTCGTGGCTCCCGCGACGGACCGGGCGCCGTCGGCGAAGGCGTACGGGTCCGGTTCGCCGGCCGCGAGGGCGCTCGGCCCGGGGGCGGCCGCCGCGAGGCACAGCGCCGCCGCGGCCACGGCCAGACGCACGGCGAGGCCCCGCAACGGATGCCGGTCACGCCGGGGGCGCCCTGCCGTCGCCTGCCGTCCCGCCCCACGCCGTACCATCCCGCGCCACCCCTCGCGTTCCGTCCCTCCGGACGTCGCCCATCATTCCCCGAGGGCCGCTACGCCATCCGCACCTTCACTGGGCGCACAGGCAACAGCGGTCTCAATAAGCGACGCCTACCCCACCCTCCGCGACCCCGCAACACGAGAACCGGCCCTCCCCAACCCGGGGCCCCACAACACAAAACCCCGACCGCTACGGCGGTCGGGGCCTGCTCAGTTCGGGATGTCGGTGCTCACGAACCCGTGGGCACGGAGTCAGTCGCCTCCGTCCACAGATCCTGCTCGGCGCGATCCGCCTGGATCTGGCGGTACACGAGGAGCCCGCCGATGGCGGCCAGTGCGACCAGGAGAAGCTTCTTCACCGCGCGACCTCGTCTTTCCTTGACGTAGGGGACCTCTGGCGCCCGACTATACACACCGGCCGATACCGATCGGTGACCTGCGTCGGCTGTCAACTGCCGTGCGCGCGAGCGCAGTAGGCGAGGACAGGACCGCTCCGCTCGGAGGGTGATCGCACCCGTACGGACGGTCACTTTGGCCACCCTCCTCCCGGCTTCGCACCTTTTCACCGCTCATGCGCCCATCCGAGTGGTGTTCATCCGAAGAACGCCGCGCCACGAGCGTCGGTCCACCACTTCGCGGCGCTCATACACATGATGAGCAAAGTACGCAAATCGCCCAACCCGAAAGTGAGGGGCCATGGACCAGCACAAGATCATGAAGCTGTGGACCGCCATCGTCACCGCCTTCCTCGCGCTCTGCACGGCGCTCGGACTCATCACCACGACGGCCGCCTCCGCCGCCGCGGCCGCACCGCAGCCCGAGGCGGCGCCCAAGAGGACCGCACCGGTGCCGGCCCAGACGACGTCGTCCTTGTCCAAGCCCCACACCCCGTCACTGCCCCCGACGATGAAACAGCGCATTCGCGCCGAGGCCCACGGAAGAACCCCCGGCTGCCGTCACCGCCCGCCGACCGACGCCTTCTCCCTCGCCGCAGAGCCCCGATGCCTCCCGGCCGAACCGCCGGCCCGGCCGACCATCCCCCTCCAGCGCTGACAGGACCGCACCGGCCCGGCCGGTGCACCATCCGCACCCATGACGTAACGGCGATTCGCGTACAGCACCAGCCGCAGAACGCGAAGCTCCCCGGCCACCACGGCCGGGGAGCTTCACCTGCGTCCTCACCGGCGTCCTCCAGATTCCCGCCACCGGTCCAGCGGCTCTCCGTCCGCGCCGGACACCTTTGCTGAAGCCCCCTCGACACTCGGCAAGGACGCCCGCACCAGGCGCACGCGTCTCCGTCCCCGCCTCCACGACGGGGAATCCGGCCCCTCCACCCACCACGTGGCCCGACGGCTGATTGTCGGCCCCTGAACGCCGAAAACCCCCAACCGTGATCGGTTGAGGGTCTTCATGCTGGTGGGGCTAACAGGATTTGAACCTGTGGCCTCATCCTTATCAGGGATGCGCTCTAACCAACTGAGCTATAGCCCCGCCGCGCTCTGCGGTGTGTGTCCCGCGCGCTGACTCCTGAAGATTAGCGCACGAGGGGGGCAGTCCCAAAATCGGTTGTCGCAGGACCTTCAGCGGACGTTTCGCGACACTGCGACAGGCGCCGCCAAGGCACCACAGGGGGACCGTGGAGGCGCCGTCGCCCGGTCCTACTCGTCCTCGGCCAGCGTCAGCTCGACGCCGCCGACGAAGCCCGCGGAGAGGTTGTAGATGAAGGCTCCGAGGGTCGCGAGGGCCGTCGCCAGGACCACGTCGATCACGGCGATGATCGAGGTGAACATCAGCACGTGGGGGAGGGACAGGAACGTCTGGAGGTCGAAGCCGTTCGACTCGTTCGAGCCGGTGGCCTCGGAGATCGTCCCGCCGACCGTGGAGAACACGCCCATCGCGTTCATGACCATCCACAGCACGGCGGACGCCACGATCGTGCAGATGCCGAGGGCGATGGAGAGCAGGAAGCTGACCTTCATCACCGACCACGGGTCGGCCTTCGCCACGCGCAGCCGGGCCTTGCGGGTGCGCGGTGCGGTACGCGCGCCCGTACGCGGCCGGCGCACCGCCTGGGAGGCGGGCTCGGCCGCCGGGTAGGCCTGCGGCGGGTGGTACGGCCCGGAGGGCTGCTGCGGCTGCCGCTCACCCGGCAGCGGCGAACCCGCCGCCTGCTGACCGGCCACGGGATTCGCCTGCTGGGCCTGCGGGCCTCGGGTGTCCGTCACCGGTCCCCCCTGGGATCCATGAGTGTGGGGCGTGTGCGCGTCGGTCGCGGGCGACTTGATCGCTTGCAGATTGGTCGTATGCGTGTCCGTCGCAGGCGCGGCGGAGCCACGGCCGCCGCCGTCCGCTCCCGTACCCGTGGAGGTACCGGCCGATCCGGCGCCCGTGGCTCCGCTCACGATGACTCTCTCCTCGTGCTACTCGGCCGAGGACACCTCGCCCTCGTCCGTGCCGCTGGTCGCGGCCCCCTCGACGGTCTCGTCCACGGCCACGTCGCCGTCGACTTCCTCCGCCTCGCGCCCCGCCTCGGCGTTACGTGCGATACCGACGACGGCATCGCGCTTCCCCAGATTGATCAGTTGGACGCCCATGGTGTCACGGCCCGTCTCCCTGACCTCGTTGACTCGCGTACGAATCACACCGCCCGAGAGCGTGATGGCGAGGATCTCGTCGGTCTCCTCGACAATCAGCGCTCCCACGAGCGAACCGCGGTCCTCCACGATCTTGGCGGCCTTGATGCCGAGGCCGCCGCGACCCTGGACGCGGTACTCGTCGACTCGGGTCCGCTTGGCGTACCCGCCATCGGTGGCAGTGAACACGAACGTACCGGGTCGAACAACATTCATCGAGAGCAGTTCGTCGCCACCGCGGAAACTCATGCCCTTGACACCCGAGGTGGCACGGCCCATCGGACGCAGGGTGTCGTCGGAGGCGGTGAACCTGATCGATTGCGCCTTCTTGCTGATCAGAAGCAGATCGTCATCGGCGGAGACCAGCTCGGCTCCGATCAGTTCGTCGTCGGAACCGTCCTCCTGCTCACGCAGGTTGATCGCGATGACGCCACCGGAGCGAGGAGAATCGTAATCCTTCAGAGGCGTCTTCTTGACCAGGCCCGCCTTGGTGCCGAGCACCAGGTACGGCGCCGCCTCGTAGTCGCGGATCGCGAGGATCTGGGCGATCGCCTCGTCCGGCTGGAAGGCCAGCAGGTTCGCCACGTGCTGGCCGCGCGCGTCCCGGCCGGCGTCCGGCAGCTCGTAGGCCTTGGCCCGGTAGACCCGGCCCTTGTTGGTGAAGAACAGCAGCCAGTGGTGCGTGGTGGAGACGAAGAAGTGGTCGACGATGTCGTCTTCCTTCAGCTTCGTACCGCGCACGCCCTTGCCGCCGCGCTTCTGGGCGCGGTAGTCGTCGGTCTTGGTCCGCTTGATGTAGCCGCCGCGGCTGACCGTGACGACGATGTCCTCTTCGGCGATCAGGTCCTCGATGGACATGTCGCCCTCGTAGGGGATCAGCTTCGTCTTGCGGTCGTCGCCGAACTTCTCGACGATCGCCGCCAGCTCCTCGCTGACGATGCCGCGCTGGCGGACCGGGGAGGCGAGGATCTGGTTGTACTCGTTGATCTTGGCCTGGAGCTCGTCGTGCTCCTGGACGATCTTCTGCCGCTCCAGGGCGGCCAGTCGCCTCAGCTGCATCTCCAGGATGGCGTTGGCCTGGATCTCGTCGATCTCCAGCAGGCTCATCAGGCCCTCACGCGCGACCTCGACGGTCGCACTGCGCCGGATCAGCGCGATGACCTCGTCGATGGCGTCCAGGGCCTTCAGCAGACCGCGCAGGATGTGCGCCCGCTCCTCCGCCTTGCGCAGCCGGAACCGCGTACGGCGGACGACGACCTCGATCTGGTGCGTCACCCAGTGCCGGATGAACGCGTCCAGCGACAGGGTGCGCGGCACACCGTCGACCAGCGCCAGCATGTTGGCGCCGAAGTTCGTCTGCAGGTCGGTGTGCTTGTAGAGGTTGTTCAGGACAACCTTGGCGACCGCGTCCCGCTTCAGGACGATCACCAGGCGCTGACCGGTGCGCGAGCTGGTCTCGTCGCGGACGTCCGCGATGCCGCCGATCTTGCCGTCCTTCACCAGATCGGCGATCTTCTGCGCGAGGTTGTCCGGGTTGACCTGGTACGGGAGCTCCGTGACCACCAGGCACTGGCGGTTCTGGATCTCCTCGACCTCGACCACGGCGCGCATGGTGATCGAGCCGCGGCCGGTACGGTACGCCTCTTCAATGCCCCTGCGGCCGACGACGAGCGCGCCGGTGGGGAAGTCCGGGCCCTTGATCCGCTCGATCAGCGCGTCGAGGAGTTCCTCGTGGGATGCCTCCGGGTTCTCCAGGTACCACTGGGCACCGGAGGCGACCTCGCGCAGGTTGTGCGGCGGGATGTTGGTCGCCATGCCCACCGCGATACCGGCCGAGCCGTTGATCAGCAGGTTCGGGAAGCGGGCGGGCAGTACGGTCGGCTCCTGGGAGCGGCCGTCGTAGTTGTCCGTGAAGTCGACGGTGTCCTCGTCGATGTCGCGGACCATCTCCATCGACAGCGGCGCCATCTTGCACTCGGTGTAGCGCATGGCCGCCGCCGGGTCGTTGCCCGGCGAACCGAAGTTGCCGTTGGAGTCCACCAGCGGCATCCGCATCGCCCACGGCTGCGCGAGGCGGACCAGCGCGTCGTAGATCGAGGAGTCGCCGTGCGGGTGGTAGTTGCCCATGACGTCGCCGACGACGCGGGCGCACTTGTAGAAGCCGCGGTCGGGGCGGTAGCCCCCGTCGTACATCGCGTACAGCACGCGGCGGTGGACGGGCTTGAGCCCGTCCCGGACGTCCGGCAGCGCACGCGAGACGATGACGGACATCGCGTAGTCGAGGTACGAACGCTGCATCTCCGTCTCGAGCCCGACGGGCTCGACGCGCATGGCGAGGTCGCCGCCCTCTTCAGGGGTGACTGGAGTGTTCTCGTCGGCCATTGCTGGTGAGGATCCTTCCTGGTGCGGTCAGCTGAGACCGACTCAGATGTCGAGGAAGCGGACGTCCTTGGCGTTGCGCTGGATGAACTGGCGGCGGGCCTCGACGTCCTCGCCCATCAGGACCGAGAACAGGTCGTCGGCCTGGGCGGCGTCGTCGAGGGTGACCTGGCCGAGCACGCGGTGCTCCTGGTCCATGGTGGTCACGCGCAGTTCCTCGGCGTTCATCTCGCCGAGACCCTTGAAGCGCTGGATCGAGTCCTCGCGGACCCGCTTGCCGCGCTGCCGGCCCATCTCCAGGAGCGCGTCGCGCTCCCGGTCCGAGTACGCGTACTCGACGTCCTCCCGGCCCCACTTGATCTTGTAGAGCGGCGGACGGGACAGGAACACGTGCCCGGCCTCGACCAGCGGCCGCATGAAGCGGAACAGGAAGGTCAGCAGCAGGGTGTTGATGTGCTGGCCGTCGACGTCGGCGTCCGCCATCAGGATGATCTTGTGATAGCGGAGCCTCTCGATGTCGAAGTCCTCGTGCACACCCGTGCCGAACGCGGAGATCAGCGCCTGGATCTCCTGGTTCTGCAGGATCTTGTCGATCCGCGCCTTCTCGACGTTGAGGATCTTGCCGCGGATCGGGAGGATCGCCTGGTACTCCGGGTTGCGGCCGGACTTGGCCGAGCCGCCGGCGGAGTCGCCCTCGACGATGAAGATCTCGCACTTGGTCGGGTCGTTCGACTGGCAGTCGGAGAGCTTGCCCGGCAGCGAGGCGGACTCCAGCAGACCCTTGCGGCGGGTGAGGTCGCGGGCCTTGCGGGCCGCCACGCGCGCGGTGGCCGCCTGGATACCCTTGCGGATGATGTCCGCCGCCTCGACCGGGTTGCGGTCCAGCCAGTCGTTGAGGTGCTCGTAGACGGCCCTCTGGACGAAGGTCTTCGCCTCCGTGTTGCCCAGCTTGGTCTTGGTCTGGCCCTCGAACTGCGGCTCGCTCAGCTTGACCGAGATGATGGCGGTCAGACCCTCGCGGATGTCGTCGCCCGTGAGGTTGTCGTCCTTGTCGCGCAGCAGCTTCTTGTCGCGCGCGTACTTGTTGATCAGGCTCGTGAGAGCCGCGCGGAAGCCCTCCTCGTGCGTGCCGCCCTCGTGGGTGTGGATGATGTTCGCGAAGGAGTACACGCCCTCGCTGTAGCCGCCGTTCCACTGCATGGCGACCTCGAGGGACAGGCTCTTGTCCTTGTCCTCGGCCTCCAGGTCGATCACGGTGGGGTGCACCACGTCTCCCTTGCGGGAGTTGAGGTACTTCACGAAGTCGACGATGCCGCCGTCGTAGCGGTAGACGACCGCCTTGACCTCGTCCTTCTCGTCCGCGCCCGCCTCGTCCGCGCCGGAGGTGGCCTTCGCCGACTCGCGCTCGTCGGTGAGCTTGATCGTCAAGCCCTTGTTGAGGAACGCCATCTCCTGGAAGCGCCGCGACAGCGTCTCGAAGGAGTAGTCGGTGGTCTCGAAGATG
Organism: Streptomyces sp. NPDC014889; assembly: GCF_043081205.1. NCBI lineage: Bacteria > Bacillati > Actinomycetota > Actinomycetes > Kitasatosporales > Streptomycetaceae > Streptomyces > Streptomyces sp. NPDC014889. The sequence goes on along the minus strand of NZ_JBIBWH010000002.1, from coordinate 250,540 downwards.
TCCGGGTCGGCCCAGAAGGTGACCGAGGTCCCCGTCTCCTCGATCGCCTCGTGCTGGGCCAGCGGCGCGGTCGGGACACCCATCTTGTAGTCCTGCGTCCAGCGGTGACCGTCCGTCCTGACCTCGACGGAGACCTTCGAGGACAGCGCGTTCACCACCGAGACGCCGACGCCGTGCAGACCGCCGGAGACCGCGTAGCCGCCGCCGCCGAACTTGCCGCCCGCGTGCAGCACGGTGAGCACGACCTCGAGGGCCGGCCTGTTCTCGGAGGGGACGATGCCCACCGGGATGCCACGGCCGTTGTCGACGACGCGCACGCCGCCGTCGGCCAGGATCGTCACGTCGATGGTGTCCGCGTGCCCGGCCAGTGCCTCGTCGACGGAGTTGTCGACGACCTCGTACACAAGGTGGTGCAGACCGCGCTCGCCGGTGGAGCCGATGTACATACCGGGTCGCTTGCGGACCGCGTCCAGACCCTCGAGGACGGTGATGGCGCTGGCGTCGTACGAGGCCGCCGTGGCCTCACCGCTCGGAGAGGCCACCGGCTCATCGGCGCCGGTGTCGGTGGACGGGATGTTCTCGTTGGGGTTGCCGGAATCGGCCACGAAGCGCCCTTTCTGGCACAGCACGAGCCGGGCTCCTGGGGGTGCCCCCTCCGGGGGAGGGTTGCCGGAGCGGCTGCGGCATGTTGCGTTGGTAAGCCTTGATCAGCGTTGCTCAGCTTTTCCCGGACGGTCCCCACGATTGGGGCGGGATCGCCTTCCAGTCTACCGGTAGCGCCGACAGTGATGGGTGTTTGCCGGTACCTGAGTACGCATGTGGCGCCCTCAACCGGTCTTGGCCGGGTCCCGATATGTACAAGGGGTCTCCAAGAGGCTCACAGCGGCACTCAGCGCTTCCGGGCGTCAACACTTCGCTACTCCCGGGTCAGGTAGGGATTCGCAAGAGCGTGCGGGTGCACGAAGGACGGTCGTCACGCGCCCCGAAAGGGCCGCCGGGGCCTCTTTGTGTGACGTCTGTCACCCATAGGTGTCGCCGGGCCCCGTACTGCCCGGAACCCGCAGCGGACCGTACCGGCGACCACCGCCGCCCGGCCCGAACACCTTGATCGTCCGCACCGCGCCGTGCCCCAGGTCCTCGTTGAGCCTGGCCACCAACGTCGGAGCGAGCAGCCGCAGATTCGTCGCCCACGCCGTCGAATCACAGCGCACCGACAGCACCCGCTCGTCCTCGTCGTACCGGTCCGGCACACAGTGCTTGGCCAGGTCCGCGCCGACGATCTGCGGCCAGCGCCCCATCACACCGCCCACCGCGGCCGGCGCCTCCCAGCCGCGCTCGGTGATCAGCCGGTTGATCGCCGCACCGAGAGCCATCGGGTCACGGCCGTCCGCCCGCGCCCCGGAACGCAGACCACCACGCCGCGCCTGCCTGCGCTGCTGCGCCGCGTCCCCACGCGCGCGTGCCGCCTCCTTCGCCGCACGCAGCGCCACACGCGCGAGGTCCACGCCCGACGGCTCGGGCGCCTTTCCCCGGCCCGCGTCCCGCTCGCCGCTCATACGCGCTCCACCGTCCCGTCCGACACGGCGAACCGCGTACCCGCCAGCACGTGCGGCACGTCGTCGTCGACGGCGGCGGTCACCAGCACCTGCTCACCGGGCGCCACCAGCTCCGCCAGCCGCTCACGGCGACGGCTGTCCAGCTCCGCGAAGACGTCGTCGAGGATCAGCACCGGCTCATTGCCCTCCGCGCGCAGCAGGTCGTACGACGCCAGGCGCAGCGCCAGCGCGAACGACCAGGACTCCCCGTGCGAGGCGTAGCCCTTCGCCGGCAGCGGGCCGAGCCTGAGCACCACGTCGTCCCGGTGCGGCCCCACCAGCGTCACGCCCCGCTCGATCTCCTGCTTGCGGACCTCCGCCAGCGCGGCCGTCAACTGTGCGAAGAGATCCTCACGCGTGTGCGCCTCGCCCGGCGCCGACGGCTTGTACTCCAGCACCACCGGACCGCCGCCCGGCGCCAGCTGCTCGTACGCCTTGTCCGCCAACGGCTGCAGCGCGCCGACCAGGTCGAGACGCTGGGCGAGCAGCTCGGCGCCCGCCCGCGCCAGATGCTGGTCCCACACGTCCAGCGTGGACAGGTCCATCGAACGGCCGCCGTGCCGGCGCGCCAGCGCGGCCGACTTCAGCAGCGTGTTGCGCTGCTTGAGCACCCGCTCGTAGTCCGAGCGCACCCCCGCCATCCGCGGGGAACGCGCCGTCACCAGCTCGTCGAGGAAACGCCGCCGCTCCCCTGGATCGCCCTTGACCAGGGCCAGATCCTCGGGCGCGAACAGCACGGTCCGCACGATGCCCAGCACATCCCGCGGCCTGACCTGCGAGGACCGGTTGATACGGGCGCGATTGGCCCGGCCGGGGTTCAGCTCCAGCTCGACCAACTGCTGCCGCTCGCCCTGCCGCACCTGTGCCCGGACCACCGCGCGCTCGGCGCCCACGCGGACCAGCGGGGCGTCGGAGGTGACCCGGTGACTGCCGAGCGTGGCGAGGTAGCCGATCGCCTCGACAAGATTCGTCTTGCCCTGGCCGTTCGGGCCGACGAACGCCGTGACACCCCGGTCCAGCGGCACCTCGGCCCGGACGTACGAGCGGAAGTCGGCCAGCGACAGATGCGTGACGTGCATGGTCGTTCGCCGACCTCCCCCGGCGTTGCGGACCGCCGAGGCGGCCCGGTGAACTACTTCTTCTCCACGGCGTGACCGCCGAACTGGTTGCGCAGCGCGGCGATCATCTTCATCTGCGGCGAGTCCTCCTGACGCGAGGAGAACCGCGCGAACAGCGAGGCCGTTATCGCGGGCAGCGGGACGGCGTTGTCGATGGCCGCCTCGACGGTCCACCGGCCCTCGCCGGAGTCCTGCGCGTAACCCCTCAGCTGCTCCAGGTGCTCGTCCTCGTCGAGGGCGTTCACCGCCAGGTCGAGCAGCCAGGAGCGGATGACGGTGCCCTCCTGCCAGGAGCGGAAGACCTCGCGGACGTTCTCCACGGAGTCGACCTTCTCCAGCAGCTCCCAGCCCTCGGCGTAGGCCTGCATCATCGCGTACTCGATGCCGTTGTGGACCATCTTGGCGAAGTGGCCCGCCCCGACCTTGCCGGCGTGCACCGCGCCGAGGTCGCCCTCGGGCTTGAGCGCGTCGAAGACCGGCTGCACCTTGGCGACGTTCTCCGCGTCGCCGCCGTACATCAGCGCATAGCCGTTCTCCAGGCCCCACACACCGCCGGAGACGCCGCAGTCGACGAAGCCGATGCCCTTGGCGGCCAGCTCCTCGGCGTGCCTCTCGTCGTCCGTCCAGCGGGAGTTCCCGCCGTCCACGACCACGTCGCCGGGCTCCAGCAGCTCGGCGAGGGCGTCGATCGTGCCCTGCGTGGGCTCGCCGGCCGGGACCATCACCCAGACCACGCGCGGGCCGTGCAGCTTGCCCACAAGCTCTTCCAGGCTGTGGACATCGGCGAGGTCCGGGTTGCGGTCGTATCCGATGACGGTGTGGCCTGCGCGGCGGATCCGCTCGCGCATGTTGCCGCCCATTTTGCCGAGGCCGACGAGACCGAGCTCCATCAGTTGCGTTCCTTAGGTTTCACGACGTGGCGTTCCGGCACTTTCGTACCTGCGTCCGAGCCTAGACCCGGACGCTCGCGCACATCCGTGGGCATACCCGCTCATACGTATGCCCGGACCTGGGGCCGCCACCTGTGGAGAACGCGCCCGGTCGGCAGCCCGCTCAGCCGCTCAGGCGCACCGGCATGATCAGGTACTTGTAGGCCTCGTCCGCCTCGGCGTCCACCGCGGGCTTGCCGCTGAGCAGCGCCGGCTTGGTGGACGTCGTGAAGGACAGCTGCGCCACCGGGGAGTCGATCGCGCTGAGGCCGTCCAGCAGGAACGTCGGGTTGAAGGCGATCGAGATGTCGTCGCCCTCGAGCTGCGCGTCGACCCTCTCCACAGCCTGTGCGTCGTCGCTGGAGCCGGCCTCCAGGATCAGCACGCCCTGCTCGAAGCTCAGGCGCACCGGCGTGTTGCGCTCGGCGACCAGCGCCACGCGCTTGACGGCCTCCACGAAGGGGGCGGTCTCGATGACGGCCACGGAGTTGAACTCCGTCGGGAACAGGGTGCGGTACTTCGGGAGGTCGCCCTCCAGCAGCCGCGTGGTCGTACGCCGTCCGGCGCCCTCGAAGCCGATCAGGCCCTCACCGGCGCCCGAGCCGGACAGTGCCAGGATCACGCTGTCGCCGCTGGTCAGTGCCTTGGCGGTGTCCAGCAGGGTCTTGGCGGGCACCAGGGCGACCGCGGAGGCGTCCGGGTTCTCCGGCTTCCACAGGAACTCGCGGACCGCGAAGCGGTAGCGGTCGGTGGAGGCCAGCGTGACGGTGTCGCCCTCGATCTCGATGCGGACACCGGTCAGCACGGGCAGCGTGTCGTCGCGGCCGGCCGCGATCGCCACCTGCTGCACGGCGGAGGCGAAGACCTCGCCGGGGACCGTGCCCGTCGCGTTCGGCATCTGCGGGAGCGCCGGGTACTCCTCCACAGGCAGGGTGTGGAGGGTGAAGCGCGAGGAGCCGCAGACCACCGTCGCCCGTACACCGTCTGTGGAGATCTCCACCGGCCGGTTGGGCAGGGCGCGCGAGATGTCGGCGAGCAGGCGTCCTGAGACCAGGACTGTGCCCTCCTCCTCGACCTCGGCCTCCACGGACACGCGCGCCGAGACCTCGTAGTCGAAGCTGGACAGGCTCAGCTGGCCGTCCTCCGCCTTGAGCAGCAGGCCGGCGAGAACAGGCGCCGGCGGACGGGCCGGGAGGCTGCGTGCCGCCCACGCCACTGCCTCCGCGAGTACGTCGCGTTCCACCCGGATCTTCACCGTAAGCCGCCTCCTGCTGTTGCTACTGAGTCCTCCGACTCGGTGTCACCGCCCACTGGGACGGGAAGGACACCGGGGACCAGTCTGACGCACGGCACTGACAGTAGGCGCCTGTCGGGGTCAAGTCGCTGCGAGGCGCGGTCGGGCTCAAGAGCTCGAGTTGTGCACAGGCCCCGCTTCGAAACGGATTCCGCTCTCTCTCTGGTTGGGAGTAGTAGTAGGGCCTGTGGATACCGTGGATAACCACGTTTGCCCAGCTCAGCGCGGGAATTTTGTCCACCGGCCCTGTGGGTGGGACCGGTGGACAACTCACCGTCTCTGTGGAGAACGGGAAGTTCTGCACACCCCGCCCACAGGCTGAGGGCAGTTCTCCCCAGCTGCGTCCCCAGCTTTACCCGGGTTTCCCACATGCCAACCGCGCAGCTCGGTGTGACGGCTTTCACTCGACGCGGTGACCGGGGGCATCGCGTTGCCGAACAGTGGACAGGGGTGTGGAGAAGCAGCCGAATCTTGGGGACAACGGCCCCCAGCCTGTGGGTTGCCGGTGGACAACTGCGGCGGCGGCCTGTGGACATCCACTTCGTCCACAGTCTGTGGAGATCGTTCGTCCACCGTTCCACAGGCCTTTGAGCTGGGCGGATCATGAGCCGGCCGCACAGTCTGTGGATGCGATCTGGACAACTTCCCGGTCCCCAGGATGTGGACGGAAAAAAGTCGGGGAATCTGTGGAGGGCGGCCGTAACCCGCTGCGGATTCGAACAGCGGCGGACTCCCACAACGACTCAGGGCGCCTCCGGGATCCGCTCCCGGAGGCGCCCTGAGCGCCGTTGCAGGTGTTCTCAGCCGTTCTTGATGCGGTTGGTCAGCTCCGTGACCTGGTTGTAGATGGAGCGCCGCTCGGCCATCAGCGCACGGATCTTGCGGTCCGCGTGCATCACGGTGGTGTGGTCGCGGCCGCCGAACTGGGCGCCGATCTTCGGCAGCGACAGGTCGGTCAGCTCGCGGCACAGGTACATGGCGATCTGGCGGGCCGTGACCAGCTGGCGGCCGCGCGAGGTGCCGCACAGGTCCTCGACCGTGAGGCCGAAGTAGTCGGCGGTCGACGCCATGATGGCCGTGGCGGTGATCTCGGGGGTCGAGTCCTCGCCGCCGGGGATGAGGTCCTTCAGGACGATCTCCGTCAGCCCCAGGTCCACCGGCTGCCGGTTGAGCGAGGCGAACGCCGTCACCCGGATCAGGGCGCCCTCCAGCTCGCGGATGTTGCGCGAGATCCGGGAGGCGATGAACTCCAGCACCTCGGGCGGGGCGTTCAGCTGCTCCTGCACCGCCTTCTTGCGCAGGATCGCGATGCGGGTCTCCAGCTCGGGCGGCTGGACGTCGGTGATCAGGCCCCACTCGAACCGGTTGCGCAGCCGGTCCTCCAGCGTCACCAGCTGCTTGGGCGGCCGGTCGCTGGAGAGCACGATCTGCTTGTTGGCGTTGTGGAGGGTGTTGAAGGTGTGGAAGAACTCCTCCTGCGTCGACTCCTTGTCCGCGAGGAACTGGATGTCGTCGACGAGCAGGATGTCCATCTCGCGGTAGCGCTTGCGGAAGCTGTCGCCCTTGCCGTCGCGGATGGAGTTGATGAACTCGTTGGTGAACTCCTCGGAGCTCACGTAACGCACGCGCGTGCCCGGGTACAGGCTCCGCGCGTAGTGGCCGATCGCGTGCAGCAGGTGCGTCTTGCCGAGCCCCGACTCCCCGTAGATGAACAGGGGGTTGTACGCCTTGGCGGGGGCCTCGGCGACGGCGACCGCGGCCGCGTGCGCGAAGCGGTTGGACGCGCCGATGACGAACGTGTCGAAGAGGTACTTGGGGTTCAGGCGCGCGGTCGGCTCGCCGGGGCCGGCCGCCGGTGCGGGCTTCGCCGCCATTGGACCGGGGGCGCCGGTGGCGGGCAGGTTCGGGCCCACCGGGCCGCCACGGTGCACAGGGCCGGGGCCGGCCGGCTCCGGCGGCTCACGGTGGCCGGTGTCGCGCTGGTCGTAGTCGCGCTGGTCGTAGTCACGGGCGTCGTACTCGCCGCGGGACGGGTCGTAGTCGGAGCGCGGCTGGTCGTACGGCGGGCGCTCCATCGACGGGGAGCGGTAGTCCTGCCCGTAGGAGTCCTTGGCCGGCCCGTACCCGTCCTGATGGCCGTAGGCGTCCTGGGACGGTGAGGCATAGGGGTCCCGCTCGGGGAAGCCGAGCCGCTGCTGCTGCCACCCGTAGTCGTCCTGGTGGCGGCGCGGCCAGGCGCCGGGCTCGGGACGCTGGTACTCGCCGTACTCCGAGGGGTAGGCGGGGCGGGCGGTCGGGAGGTGGTCGCCGCCCTCCGCCGGCTGCCCCGTGCGCGGGGGCGGCATCTGGTCGCCCTGGGAGCCCTGGTACGGGTCGGGGCGTGCGGGGCGATGGGCGTCCGCCCGGCGCCGGCCGTAACCCTCGTAGCCGCCGCCCTGGCCCGTGGGCGGCTCCTGGTCCTCGTAGCGCGGTGCCGGGGCGGGCGCGGGGGGCTGGGACTCGCCGACCGAGCTGTCGACGGTGATCGCGATACGGATCGGGCGGCCGCACTCACGGCTCAGCGTCTCGCTGACGGCCGGGGCGAGGCGCCCTTCGAGTACGCCCTTGGCGAATTCGTTCGGCACGGCGAGCAGGGCGGTGTCCGCGACCAGCGCGAGCGGCTGGCAGCGCCGGATCCAGTGCTCGTCCTTCACCTCGACGCCCTGTCCGCGTCCTTCGCCGAGAAGCTGCTCCAGAACTCGTGGCCACACTGCGGCAAGATCGGCAGGTACGTCAGCCACAGGGCACGCTCTCTCACAGGTCCCACGCACGTGTGGTGCGGGACAGGTCGGTATCTAAACGGGTGGGGCGGGGGACATGGGAACGAATCGGAGTCCAGTCACGGTAGTCAGCGCGACGGCTGCGGTTCAAGTCGTTGTCCCCAGGCTGTGGACAGTGTCCCTCGCGGGCGGCTGGTTTGACCGGATGGCGTAGCCGCGCGTACCGTAACCAGGTCGAGTTGTCGATGGCTGCTGCCGCCTGCCTCCGAAGGGCACAGATCGCGCCAAGGGTGATCGGAAAGCGGTGCACTCGAGCGTTACTGCGAGCTACTCGTGGGCGCACGGTGACAGCCAGGACGGCACCCCGCCACTACTGATTCTTTCTGGAGCCCCCGAGTGAGCAAGCGCACCTTCCAGCCGAACAACCGTCGTCGCGCAAAGACCCACGGCTTCCGGCTGCGTATGCGCACCCGTGCCGGCCGCGCGATTCTCGCGTCTCGCCGTAGCAAGGGTCGCGCCCGTCTGTCCGCCTGATTCCGGTCAGGTCATGACATCGTGCTGCCCACCGAGAACCGGCTGAGGCGGCGCGAGGACTTCGCGACCGCGGTACGACGAGGGCGTCGAGCCGGACGCCCGCTTCTCGTCGTCCATCTACGCAGCGGTGCCACGGACCCGCACGCGTCAGGGGAGAGCGCTCCCCCGCCGCGTGCGGGTTTCGTCGTGAGCAAGGCGGTGGGTGGCGCGGTCGTCCGCAACACGGTGAAGCGCCGACTTCGCCATCTGATGCGTGACCGAGTCGCCTTGCTGCCCCCCGGTAGCCTGGTAGTCGTACGAGCGCTGCCCGGTGCGGGCGACGCCGATCACGCACAGCTGGCCCGAGACCTGGACGCCGCTTTTCAACGGCTGCTGGGAGGGGGCGCGCGATGAAGTACCCGCTGCTGGCTCTGATCAAGCTGTACCAGTGGACCATCAGCCCGTTGCTCGGGCCGGTGTGCAAGTACTACCCGTCGTGTTCCCACTACGGCTACACGGCCATCGACCGGCACGGTGCGATCAAGGGAACGGCGCTCACAGCGTGGCGCATCCTACGGTGCAATCCGTGGTCGCTCGGCGGTGTGGACCATGTTCCGCAGCGCAAGCGTCCGCGGTGGCACGAAATGCTGCGCGACGCCTGGCGTGCGCGCAGGGGCGGGCCCTCCGCCGCCGAAACGGCCACCGACGGGAAGATGCCGGCGGTCCCGGCCGCAGAGACCTCGCCCCATGCCCAAGGAGCATGATTAGTGGACACGATTGCCAGCCTCTTCAGTTTCATCACCTGGCCCGTCTCCTGGGTCATCGTCCAGTTCCACACGGTGTACGGGACGATCTTCGGGCCGGACACCGGGTGGGCCTGGGGCCTGTCCATCGTGTCCCTGGTGATCCTGATCCGCATCTGCCTGATCCCGCTCTTCGTGAAGCAGATCAAGGCGACCCGGGCGATGCAGACGCTCCAGCCCGAGATGAAGAAGATCCAGGAGCGCTACAAGAACGACAAGCAGCGCCAGTCCGAAGAGATGATGAAGCTGTACAAGGAGTCGGGTACCAACCCGCTCTCCTCGTGCCTTCCCATCCTGGCGCAGTCGCCGTTCTTCTTCGCCCTGTACCACGTGCTCAACGGCATCGCGACGGGCAAGACGATCGGCGTCATCGACGATCAGCTGCTCGCCAGTGCCCGTAAGGCGCACATCTTCGGCGCCCCGCTCGCCGCGAAGTTCACGGACAGCGCCGACAAGGTCGCCCAGCTGGGTGCCTCGCTGACCGATGTCCGGGTCGTGACCGCGGTCATGATCGTGCTGATGTCGGCGTCGCAGTTCTACACGCAGCGCCAGCTGATGACGAAGAATGTCGACACGACGGTGAAGACGCCGTTCATGCAGCAGCAGAAGATGCTGATGTACGTCTTCCCGGTCATGTTCGCCGTCTTCGGCATCAACTTCCCGGTCGGTGTCCTCGTCTACTGGCTGACCACCAACGTGTGGACCATGGGCCAGCAGATGTACGTCATCCACAACAACCCGACCCCGGGTTCCAAGGCCCAGGCCGCGTACCTGGAGCGGCTCTTCAAGCACGTCACGCACCATGGCAAGACCCGCAACCGGCGGGAGAAGGCCATCGTCAAGGCGATCGTCGTCAAGGGCCGTGACCGCAACGACTTCGAGCGCAAGTTCATCAACGGTCTGAACAAGGCGGGCCTCGCGGCCCAGGCCGACGGCTCCGTGATGAAGAGCGAGAGCGCCGCCGTCGCGCAGGCCGAGGACGGTACGACCACTACCGCCACCGCCACCGCCACCGCTCCCCGGCGTCAGCAGCCCAAGCGGCAGAGCAAGGCGCAGCGTCAGTCGGGCGGTACGAAGCCTGCCGAGGAGGCGACGGAGTCCTTGTCGCTGACCAAGTCCGACGCGCCGCAGGACGCTCCGGCCGCCCCCGGCAAGAAGGCCGCCTCGAAGCCCGGCAACGGCACCCGCAGCAAGGCCCAGTCCGGACAGCGTAAGGGCCCGCAGCGGCCCAAGTCCCCGTCCAAGAAGTAAGAAGGAGCCCATCCCGTGACGGAAGGCACCACCTCCGCCGCTGCCGAGGGCGCGGACGCCCTGACCCGCCTGGAGCAGGAGGGCGAGATCGCGGCGGACTACCTCGAGGGTCTACTGGACATCGCCGACCTCGACGGTGACATCGACATGGATGTCGAGGCCGACCGCGCCTCTGTCTCGATCATCAGTGACGCGGGCGGTCGCGACCTGCAGAAGCTGGTCGGCCGGGACGGCGAGGTGCTGGAGGCACTGCAGGAGCTCACGCGCCTGGCCGTGCACCGGGAGACCGGCGACCGCAGCCGTCTGATGCTGGACATCGCGGGCTACCGCGCCAAGAAGCGGACCGAGCTGTCCGAGCTGGGTGCGAAGGCCGCCGCCGAGGCCAAGAGCAGTGGCGAGCCCGTGAAGATGAAGCCGATGACTCCGTTCGAGCGCAAGGTCGTGCACGACGCGGTCAAGGCCGCCGGCCTGCGCAGCGAGTCGGAGGGCGAGGAGCCACAGCGCTTCGTCGTCGTGCTTCCCGCCTGAGCGGTCCCGCGTTCCACCGGCCCCGTCTGTTGCGCAGGCGGGGCCGTACTTTGTCAGCCTGGTAGTTCTGATGGTCGGCGTCGTGAGCGTCGATGCGGTACGGAAGGACGGTCCCCGTGACGGCGGAAGCGGAGCTCCCCCCTGCACCTGAGCAGGCACGTGACGTATTTGGTGATCGCTTCACGGATGCGGTCCGGTACGCCGAGCTGCTGGCCGAGGCAGGAGTGCAGCGAGGGCTGATCGGCCCGCGTGAGGTACCCCGTCTGTGGGAGCGGCATCTGCTGAACTGTGCGGTGCTCTCCGAGGTGGTTCCCGAGGGGGTGACGGTGTGCGACGTCGGCTCGGGCGCAGGCCTGCCGGGCATTCCCCTGGCCCTGGTCCGCGAGGACCTGAAGATCACGCTGCTGGAGCCGCTGCTGCGGCGCACCAACTTTCTCACCGAGGTCGTGGAGCTGCTGGGTCTCGACCACGTCACCGTCGTCCGGGGGCGTGCCGAGGAGGTGATGGGCCAGCTTCCGCCGGTCCATGTGGTGACCGCCCGTGCGGTGGCGCCGCTGGACCGCCTGGCCACGTGGGGCATCCCGCTGCTGCGGCCCTACGGGGAGATGCTCGCCCTCAAGGGAGACACCGCCGAGGAGGAGCTGAAGAGCGCGGCCACCGCCCTGAGCAAGCTCGGCGCGGTGGAGACGTCCATCCTGCATGTGGGTGAGGGCGTGGTGGATCCGCGCTCCACGGTCGTGCGGGTCGAGGTCGGGGAGAGCCCGGGTGGCGTGCGCTTCGCGGCCAAGCGGGCGAAGGCGGCGCGGACGGGACGGACACGACGGCGCCGATAGCCGGCCGTACTCCACACAAGCTGCCAAACCTCCGCATGTCGGAGTGTCGCGACAGTCCGGCCACGGCCGCTGTGCATCGTGTTTCACGTGAAACGTCGCTCACTGCTGCACGGCATCATCAACCGTGGCCGCGCTGCGGCCCAACCTCGCGACCGTAAGCCTCTCGGTTCGCTCGGACAGGGAACAGGGTTGTCCACAGAGGTGGATTTCTCCACAGAACGTCAGGCCTCACTGGTTCGCGACCCCGAAGGCATGGGAGGCTCTGTGCATTGCGAGCCTGAAGTCGAGGAGAGTGAATCCTTGCGGTCCGACGCCAACATTGCGGGACCGATGACCGATCCGGTCCCCGGTCCCCGTACCGAATCAATGGGGGAGGATGTTTCACGTGAAACGCCGCCCCCAATGGACGACACTCCCATCGGTCGTGCTGCCCAACTGGCGGTCGAGGCTCTGGGTCGCGCCGGCGAGGGTCTGCCCCAGCCCGAACAGACCCGGGTCATGGTGGTCGCCAACCAGAAGGGCGGCGTGGGCAAGACGACGACGACCGTCAACCTTGCCGCTTCGCTGGCTCTGCACGGCGCCCGTGTCCTGGTGATCGATCTCGACCCGCAGGGCAATGCCTCCACGGCGCTGGGTATCGACCATCACGCCGAAGTCCCCTCCATCTATGACGTCCTGGTGGAGAGCAGGCCGCTGTCCGAGGTCGTTCAGCCCGTCCCCGATGTAGAGGGTCTCTTCTGCGCCCCCGCCACGATCGATCTCGCCGGTGCGGAGATCGAGCTGGTGTCCCTGGTGGCGCGGGAGAGCCGGCTTCAGCGGGCCATCCAGGCCTACGAGCAGCCGCTGGACTACATCCTCATCGACTGCCCGCCCTCGCTCGGCCTGCTGACGGTCAACGCGCTCGTCGCCGGCCAGGAGGTCCTCATTCCGATCCAGTGCGAGTACTACGCGCTGGAGGGCCTGGGCCAGTTGCTGCGCAATGTCGACCTGGTCCGGGGGCACCTCAACCCCACTCTGCATGTGTCGACCATTCTGCTCACCATGTACGACGGCCGGACGCGCCTTGCGTCCCAGGTCGCGGAAGAGGTGCGCAGCCACTTCGGTGAGGAGGTGCTGCGGACGAGCATTCCTCGCTCCGTCCGTATCTCCGAGGCGCCGAGCTATGGGCAGACGGTGCTGACTTACGATCCAGGGTCAAGCGGTGCCCTCTCCTATCTGGAGGCGGCACGAGAAATCGCGCTGAGGGGCGTCGGCGTCAGCTACGACGCCACGCACGCCCACGTCGGCGCACAGGGTGATCCGAACATGGTGGAGGGGATTCAGTGAGTGAGCGACGGAGGGGGTTGGGCCGTGGTCTAGGCGCGCTGATCCCTGCTGCCCCGACCGGGGAGAAACCGCCGGCTCAGGCGACGGCTGGAGGCGCGGGTTCCCCGTCGTCCACGGCCGTCCCGGTGCTGACCGGTGACCGCGGTGATCGGGGGGTGGCGGCGGCGAAGGTGACCACGCTGCCGTCTGTTTCACGTGAAACATCGCAGCCGCAGGCGAACAGCCCGGCCGAGATGACCGCGTCGGTGATGGGCGCCCACTTCGCCGAGATTCCCCTCGACGCCATCACGCCCAACCCGCGCCAGCCGCGTGAGGTCTTCGACGAGGACGCGCTGTCCGAGCTCGTCACCTCCATCAAGGAGGTCGGGCTCCTCCAGCCCGTCGTCGTCCGGCAGCTCGGCCACGCGCGCTATGAGCTCATCATGGGTGAGCGGCGCTGGCGGGCCTGCCGTGAGGCCGGGCTCGCGGCCATTCCGGCGATCGTCCGGGCCACGGACGACGAGAAGCTTCTCCTGGACGCCCTGCTGGAGAACCTGCACCGGGCTCAGCTCAACCCGCTGGAAGAGGCAGCCGCCTACGACCAGCTCCTGAGGGACTTCAACTGCACGCATGACCAGCTGGCGGACCGGATCGGCCGTTCCCGCCCGCAGGTCTCCAACACCCTGCGTCTGCTGAAGCTCTCGCCCGCCGTACAGCGCCGGGTCGCCGCCGGAGTTCTCTCGGCCGGACATGCGCGGGCGTTGCTCTCCGTCGAGGACTCGGAGGAGCAGGACCGGCTGGCCCATCGGATCGTCGCCGAGGGCCTGTCGGTTCGGGCGGTCGAGGAGATCGTGACCTTGATGGGGTCGCGGCCGACGGCGGCTCCCCGGTCCAAGGGCCCGCGTGCCGGTGGGCGGGTCTCTCCGGCGCTGTCCGATCTTGCGACACGTCTGTCCGACCGCTTCGAGACGCGGGTGAAGGTCGATCTGGGACAGAAGAAGGGCAAGATCACCGTCGAGTTCGCCTCCATGGAGGACCTGGAGCGCATCCTCGGCACGCTGGCACCGGGCGAGGGCCCGGTCATGCAGAAGAGCCTTCTGGACGGCGAGGAGCCGGAGGAGGAGACGGAGGGCTGAGCCCGTCCCAAGGGACGGTTCTGCTCGATCGATCGGCACAGGCGGGTCGTGTCCGGTGTGTACCGGAACACGGCCCGCTCTTTGCTTTCAGGCGGTATCGATGCAATCGCATCGTCGATACGATGCGTTCGGGTATGACGCATCCACCCGGCGGTACCTCTAGAGGGAGGCAGGGCATGCGAACGGTGAGCCGCACCGGAATGCTCGGCGCGGTCCTGGGGCTGGGTGCGGTCGGCGGATTCGTCGGCAGCCTCCTCAAGGAACGCAGCGCTCTGACAGCCGCGCGTGGCGTCGCGGGCGAAGGAAGCGAGGAACAGCCTTCATGGGCCGTAGGCTCGTACCGCTCACGCTGGACAACCTTCAAGACCTCCCCCAGCGCTGCCGCGCGTGCGTCTTCTGGGAGCTCGACCCCGTCAGCGGTGAAGCAGCGCTGAAGGCCGGCACGGCCACGGCGGAAAAGGAAGCGTGGATCTCCGCCGTCCTGCTGGACTGGGGCTCGTGCGGCCGCGTCGTCTACGTCGACGACGTCCCCGTGGGCTTTGTGCTCTACGCTCCCCCCGCCTACGTCCCTCACTCCACGGCGTTCCCCACGAGCCCCGTCTCTCCGGACGCCGTGCAGCTGATGACGGCGTTCATCATGCCGGGCTACCAGGGACAGGGTCTGGGCCGTGTGATGGTCCAGACGGTCGCGAAGGATCTGCTGCGGCGGGGCTTCAAGGCCATTGAGGCATTCGGGGACGCCCGCTGGAAGGAACCCGCCTGCGTGCTCCCTGCCGACCATCTGCTGGCCGTGGGGTTCAAGACGGTCCGGCACCATCCGGCCCACCCGCGGCTTCGGCTGGAGTTGCGGTCGACGCTGTCCTGGAAGGAAGACGTGGAGATGGCGATCGACCGGCTTCTGGGAGCGGTGCAGAAGGAACCGGCGCTGAGGCCGCTGTGAGCGAGCCGCCCCAAACGAACTGCTCCATACGCACTGCCCCATAAGAATGGGCCAACCCTTCAGGGTTGGCCCATTCGTGTTTCACGTGAAACATCGCCGCCGTCTCGGCGGCCCTGCCGCGTCTACTCGGCGACGAAGTCCTCGAGGTCGCGGACGATCGCGGCCTTCGGCTTCGCCCCCACGATGGTCTTGGCGACCTCGCCGTTCCGGTAGACGTTCAGGGTCGGGATGGACATGACCCCGTACTTGGCGGCGGTGCCCGGGTTCTCGTCGATGTTGAGCTTCACGACCTCGATCTTGTCGCCGTACTCGGCGGCGATCGCCTCGAGGGACGGAGCGATCTGGCGGCAGGGACCGCACCAGGCGGCCCAGAAGTCCACCAGGACGGGCTTGTCGCTCTTCAGGACGTCCTGCTCGAAGGAGTCGTCGGTCACGTTCTTCAGGGTGCCGGCCACAGCGGGCTCCTTAACTGGTCGTGCGATGGGGTGGTGGGGGCTCAGATGGTGGACTTCTCGGGCTCGGCCTTCTGCTCGTTGTCCGCGAGGGCCGCGAGGAAGCGCTCGGCGTCGAGGGCGGCGGAGCAGCCGGTACCAGCCGCGGTGATCGCCTGGCGGTAGGTGTGGTCGACCACGTCGCCGGCGCCGAAGACGCCGGTCAGGTTGGTGCGGGTGGACGGCGAGTCGACCTTCAGGTAACCCTCCTCGTCCAGGTCCAGCTGACCCTTGAAGAGCTCCGTGCGCGGGTCGTGACCGATCGCGATGAACAGGCCGGTCACCGGCAGGTCCGACAGCTCGCCGGTCTTGATGTTGCGCAGCTTCAGTCCGGAGAGCTTCTGCTCGCCCTGGATCTCCGCGACCTCGCTGTCCCAGACGAACTTGATCTTCGGGTCGGCGAAGGCGCGCTCCTGCATCGCCTTGGAGGCGCGCAGCGTGTCCCGGCGGTGGACGACGGTGACGGACTTGGCGAACCGGGAGAGGAAGGTGGCCTCCTCCATGGCGGTGTCACCGCCACCGATCACGGCGATGTCCTGCTCCCGGAAGAAGAAGCCGTCGCAGGTGGCACACCAGGAGACGCCGCGGCCGGAGAGCGTGTCCTCGTTCGGCAGGCCGAGCTTGCGGTGCTGCGAGCCGGTGCTGACGATGACGGCCTTCGCGCGGTGCACCGTGCCCGCGGTGTCCTTGACGGTCTTGATCTCACCGCTCAGGTCGACGGAGACCACGTCGTCCGGGATGAGCTCCGCGCCGAATCGCTCGGCCTGCGCACGCATGTTGTCCATGAGCTCGGGGCCCATGATGCCGTCGCGGAAGCCGGGGAAGTTCTCCACATCGGTGGTGTTCATCAGGGCACCACCCGCGGTGACCGCACCCTCGAAAACCAGCGGCTTCAGCGACGCGCGCGCGGTGTAGAGCGCCGCCGTGTAGCCGGCGGGCCCGGAGCCGATGATGATCACGTTACGGACATCGCTCACGGCTTGATTCCTCGTCTCTGGACTGTGTCGTACGGCCGGGGGAGCCTCTCTCACAGCTCTCACCCCACCCAACGGATCCTAAGGGGCATGCATTCCCGGCGTGCCGGGGCACACGGAGGCGCGACAGTGCACGGGATGCCGTGCGGAGCGACGACCGAGCGTGCCGGCTCAGGAACGCGCGTAGGAGTGCGACAGCAGCACCTTGGCCGTGATCGCCGGGCGGCGGACACAGGTCGCGTCCACCAGGTAGGCCGTGACGCGGGTGCTGTCGCCGGAGGCGTCGGGCAGCACGACGAGATAGGCGTCCTTGCCGTCATAGGTGCCTGCCCGGGCGGCGAGCGGGGTGCCGCTGCCGTTGATGCCCTGCCGTACGCACGAGGGCACGGTCGGCGGGCTCTTCAGCAGCTTGGGCCTGTCGGTACCGGCAGCGGATTCCACGCCGAAGTCATGGGGTGTGTGGGCGTCTCTGCGCGGCTGCTGCTCCCGGGCGAGGAGATCGGCGACCTCGCTCTTGAGGGTGCTCGCGGAGAAGGTGTCCGCGGACGCGCTTGGACGATCGTGCGCCGCGGTGTCGGACCGCTTGTCGTCGTGGAGCGTCGCCAGGACCACGGATGTCACCCCCAGGGCGGCGAGGGCGACGACGGAGCCGAGAACGGCGCCCCTCCGGCGTCCCCGGCGGATGCCTGTCCTGCGACCCGGGCCAGTGCTGGAGGCGCGGGGGCGACCCGAGGGTCGGTCCACGGCCGATGTTTCACGTGAAACACGCGCGCCACCGGTGACAGGAGCCCCCGTGGCTGGGGCCTCGGCGGCGAGAGCCGCGTCGATTCGGTCCGCCACGTCGGCCGGCATGGCGGGCACATCCGGCAGGGCGCCGAGCAGAGCACGGATCTCCGTCAGCGACGCGTGGACGTCGGCGCACAACGCGCACTCGTCCAGATGCCGCTGGAGGTCCTCGGCCCGGGAGGGGGCGAGGAGGCCCTCGGTGAGGTCGGAGATCTCCGTGACGTCCGGGTGCCCGGCCGCGTCTGTCGTGGAAGTCACGCTCGCCCACCTCCGCCCTTCACAGCAGCTGAATCGCCTGATCCTGTGCCCTGCGCGTCTCTGCCCTCGGGGCGCGTGCCGCCAGGATCCGTCTTCGGTGGGACGGATGTCCCCTGGGCCCGGTTCCGTCCCGCGCCCGATTCCTTCTCCACACGGGTGCGCCCCGGTCGCAGATGGGTGAGCAGCGGCAGGAGTCTCGCTCTGCCCCTGGCGCAACGGCTCTTCACCGTTCCGGTCGGCACCTCGAGGATGCGGGCGGCCTCGGCCACCGGATAGCCCTGCATGTCCACGAGCACCAAGGCGGCCCGCTGATCCGAGGGGAGAGTCTCCAGCGCCTCGACGAGCTGCCGCTGCACGTCGTTCCTCTCGGCGGGCGCCGAGGCCGACTCGTGCGGCTCCAGCAGCTGCTCCAGGCGCTCGGTGTCGTTCACAGGGGAGGTCTTGCGGGAGGCGGCCTTGCGGACCCGGTCCAGGCAGGCGTTCACCGTGATCCGGTGCAGCCAGGTCGTGACGGCCGACTGGCCGCGGAAGGTGCCGGCGGCCCGGTAGGCGGAGACGAACGCGTCCTGCACGGCGTCAGCGGCCTCCTCACGGTCGCCCAGCGTGCGCAGGGCAACCGCCCAGAGACGGTCACGGTGACGGCGCACGAGCTCACCGAAGGCTTCGGGGTCGCCCTCCACATGGCGGGCGAGCAGCTCCTGATCGCTCGCTCCGCCGTATCCGGCGCCGTCCGCCATCTGACCCCTTCCCCCTCGGTGGGACGTCAGCCCGTGAACTTCACGTCGGTGATGGCCTGTTTGTAGCCGGATCCGCTGAAGCCGTCACTGGGTGCCAGGGGCACGTCCGTGATCCACAGGAGCACGTACTGCGTCTTGATCGGCTTGGTCGCCTTCACCGTGAGAGAGGACCCGCTGGTGGTCGCGGTTCCGATCTCCTGCATCCCGTCGACGCCGATGGAGGGGCTCAGGGAGTCGGTGGCATAGAGATGGACCGTCGTGTGGTCACCGGCGTAGCGCAGCCCTATCGACGCCGTCGAGATCTCCTTGTCCGCGCCGAGGTCGTAGACGATGCCCACACCCGGTTTGTAGGGAGCGAGCCGGGGGCCGTCGTTGTAGCGCTTGGTTCGCCAGTACGTGGAGCTGTCCCCGTCATACGTCTTGTCGACGTCTCCGGGAGCCTGTGCGTCACCGCTGGCGATGTACTCCTGCGCCCCCTGGATCTGGAGCGGCTTGGTCGGCTTCGGCTGCTCCTCGTTCTTGTCGCTGCCGTCCTGGGTCTGCGTCTGGGTGTCGTCGGACGTGCCGCCGTGGTCCAGGAGGGCGTCCGCGAGCTGCCAGCTGCCGAGGCCCAGGGCGGCGATGAGGAGGGCCGAGACGGCCCACTTCAGGGCCTTGCCGGTGCGGCTCTGCAGCGGGGGCGGCGGGGTCGGGACCGGCTGGGTGACCCCGGGACGCGGTGCCGGACGGCCGTAGGAGCCCTGCTGGTAGGAGGTGCCCTGGTACTCCGGCGGTGCGGTGAACGTCGGCTCAGGCGGCCGGACGCGCGGCATCTCGCCGATCGCCTTGACCAGTTCCTCCGGAGTGGTGCACGCCGACTCATGCCGTGAGGCGGTGGCGCCGTCGTTGACGAGGGCGCGCATGGCGAGTTCGGACAGGCCGCGGTGGACGCCCGCGCGTACTTGGTCGGGAGCGATGAGACCGATGTCCTTGGGCAGGCCGGACATGCCGTAGGCGTCGTTTTCGTACGGCCAGCGCTGAGTGAGCGCCGCGTACAGCAGTGCGCCGATCGCCTCGGTGTCGGTGCGCTGCGGGGTGTCCGAACTGATGCCGCGCAGCGCGGCGTTCACGGCGAGGCCGCGAACCCGCCACTGACCGGTGGAGGTGCGCAGTACGGCGTTGGGGTTCAGACGCAGATGGGCCAGGCCCTCGCGGTGCGCGGCGGCCATGGCGGAGGCGATCTGGCTGACCAACTGATAGGCGTCGTGCGGCTCCAGAGGGCCCGCGGCGAGAAGCGTGGTCAGCTCCGTCGCGTCGGGCAGCCACTCGTGGACGACGTAGACGAGGTCGTTCTCCTCGACGGCGTCGAGTACCTGCACGAAGCGGGGATCGCCGAGCAGTGCGGACGAGCGGGCCGCGGCCAGCACGGACCGGGCTCGCGCGTGGTCCGCGGGCAGGATGTGCACGCCGACGGCGCGACGGAGTTTCTCGTCGACGGCGCGCCAACTGCTGAATCCGTCCAGACGGGTGACGCATTCCTCGAGGCGGTAGCGTCCGGCCAGCTTGTGACCGCTGTGAAGATCGGGCGGTGCGGCCTTCCTCCCGGGGCTGTCCGTCCTGTCGCTCCCTTGTGCCTCGTCGTTCTCCGTGCCCCGCTCCCGGTGCTGGGCCACCCCGTCGGACGTGGACTGGTCCGCCTCGGCGGTCAGCGACTGCTCGCCGCTGTTGTCTGCCACGTCGACGGCAGCCGTGATCCGTTCCGCCACCGTCGCTCCTGCCTCCCCATCCATCGCGCGCTGTCCGACGCCGAATCCAATTGTGCCCACAGTCCGGCGCTATGCACGACACACAGCTGCGGACGATGGTTGTGCGCCTACCCCCGACTCAACGCCCCAGGCGCCCGCGGACCATACCCACGAGCCCGTTGATTTCCTCGATGCGCATCCGGCGGGCGGCGACGAAGAAGACTCCCAGCAGCAGTGCGCCACCGGCCAGCAGCGCGACGAACGACCCGAAGGCGCCCTGGCCCAGCGTGTGGCCGATGCCGTAGCAGGCCGCGCCACTGATCAGTGCCGCCGGCACCGAGGCGATGCCCAGTCGCGCGTACGTCCGCAGCACACGGGAGCCGTCGAGGTCGCCGCCAAGCCGCTGGCGCAGCCGGCGCCAGGCGACACCGACGCCGATCGCGTACGCGAGACCGTACACGGCCGCCATGCCGGCCACGGACCAGCGGGCCGGGAGCAGGAAGTAACACAGGAGCGAGGCACCCGCGTTGACCGCGGCCACGATGACCGTGTTGTAGAAGGGCGTGCGGGTGTCCTCGTAGGCGTAGAAGGCGCGCAGGACGACGTACTGCACGGAGTACGGGATCAGGCCGAGTCCGAAGGCCATCAGCATGTAGCCCATGTTGGTGGCGGCCGCGGTGCCCGAGGAGCCGAAGATCAGCGTGCACATCGGGATGCCCAGGGCGAGGAACCCGAAGGCGATCGGCACGATGGCGACCGCCGTCGTGCGCAGACCCTGCGAGATGTCGTCGCGGACCGCGCCGGCGTCGTTCTCGGCGGCCGAGCGCGAGATGCGGGGCAGCAGGGCCGCCATCAGCGAGACCGTGATGATGGCCTGGGGCAGTCCCCAGATCAGCTGGGCGTTGGCGTAGGCGCTGAAGCCGGTGCCGTCGATGTGCGTGCTGGCCACCGAGGCGGTGGCCAGCTGGGTGACCACCAGGGCGCCCGCCTGGTTGGCGAGGACGAAGAGGACCGTCCACTTGGCCAGCATGGCGGCCTTGCCGAGGCCGTGCCCCTTCCAGTCGAAGCGCAGACGGATCCTGAACCCGGTCTCGCGCAAATAGGGGATCATCGCGAGCGCCTGCACGACGAGGCCGAGGAGCACGCCGACGCCCAGCAGGCGCTGGCCCTCCGGCGGGATGTTCGTGACGGTCATGTGGGAGTTCGCGGATGTGCCGTAGACCCACAGGAACGTGCCGAGCGTGAAGATGATCACGATGTTGTTCAGGACCGGCGTCCACATCATCGCGCCGAACCTGCCCCGGGCGTTGAGGATCTGCCCCATCACCACATGGACGCCCATGAAGAAGATCGAGGGCAGGAAGTACCGGGTGAAGGTGATGCCGACCTCGTTGGCCGCCGGATTGCTGGCGACCGGATTTGAGAGCATCCGGACCAGGAGCGGCGCCGCGAACATCGTGAGGGCGGTGAGCGCGCCGAGTGCGACCATCACCAGGGTGAGCAGCCGGTTGGCGAACGCCTCGCCCCCGTCGTCGTCCTCCTTCATGGCGCGGACGAGCTGGGGGACGAACACGGAGTTCAGACCGCCGCCGACGGTCAGGATGTAGATCATCGTCGGCAGCTGGTAGGCCACCTGGAAGGTGTCGCCCAGCAGGGCCGTGCCCAGCGCGGCCACGATCATCGCCGAGCGGATGAACCCGGTGAGCCGGGAGACCATCGTGCCGGCCGCCATGACGGCGCTCGACTTCAGCAGTCCCGAGGCCTTCCCGCCCTTCTTCGCCGCCGGAGCGGGGGCGGGCTCGGCCGCCGGGGCGGGGGCCTCGGCGACGGCCGGTGCGGGCGCGTACGGCCCCATCGGTCCCTGACCGGCGGCCGGGGCCGGGGCGGGGCCGGGAACCGAGGGGACGGCCATCTGCGGGCGTCCGCCCATGTCCTGCGGTGGCCGGTAGCCGTGCTGCCCCGGACCCTGGTGGCCGTAGCCGCCCTGGCGCATGTCCGGACCGCCCTGCTGCTGGTCGCGGAAGAGATGGGCGAAGGCGTCCGGCTCGTGGCGGTCCTCGCCGGAATGGCTGACCAGGTCGTCGACGCCGACGAACTCAGTGGTGCGGGGATCCTCGCCGTGCGGCAGGTACTGGGTGGTGCCCGACGGCTCCGGCGGCGGGGTCGGCGCCCACACGCGCGGGTCGGGGGCGTGGGGCGACTGTGCGGGGCGGCCGTACAGCGGCTGCTGCGGCCCGTTCGTGCCCGGGGGAGGCGGGGGGTGCGCGGCGCGGTCGTACAGCGCCTCACCGACCGGGTCCTGGGCCGTGAGGTCCTGTGCCCGGTAGGGGTCGTCGTCGTAGGCGTCCTGGAGGTACGGGTCCACGGGAGGCTGCTGCGGCGGCGTCCGGCCGTTTCCGGGCGGCGGCGCGTCGGGGTGGCCCGAGCCGCCCACGGCCTGGCCGCGGTCACCGTCGTACGGCGCGTTCATGCTTACCCCACCTCATCGTCCCGGGCCCTCCGGGCCACGACATCCTCAACGGTCCACCTTCTCACCCGTGCCGGACGGGTCTGCGCTTTCCGCTGCGGTGTCCGGTGTCGGGTCACTCGGCTGCTCCGGGTCGTCCGCCCGGGACCGGGAGCCGGACTCTTCCGTGCCTTCCGTGGGACGAGCGGCGGCGCCTTCGGGGTTCTCGGGCCCGGCGCCTTCCGGCCCGTCCTCGCTGTCACCGGCTTGTCCGTCGCCGTCCTCGCCGCCACGCGCTTCCTCGGCGTTGTCGGTGTTCTCAGCGTTCTCGGCGTTCTCGGCGTTCTCGGCCGTTTGGGGGTCCTGAGCGGCCTGGTTGGCCGCCGCGCGCTTGCGCTGGGTGTACATGCGGAAGCCGGCGAGGACGAGCAGCAGGACACCGCCGCCGATGACCAGCATCACCGTGGCCGTGATCTCCGTGACCTTCACGTCGAAGGTGACGGGCGCGCCGTACTCCCGGCCGTCCTGCGTGTAGAGCTGGGCCACCACCGTCACGGGGCCGTTGGCGTTGGCCGACGTGGTGAACTTCACGGACTGGCTGTGCCCGCCGGAGACCGCGACGGGCTGCTCCGAGTACGCCTTGCCGCGGATCTTGAGGCGGGTGGGGTTGGTCGAGGTGAGCCGCAGCACCAGGTGGTCGACGCCCTGCACCAGGTTGTTCTGCACGGTCACCGGGATCGTGGCGCTGTGGCCGGAGAGCTTCGTCTCCGACTTGTCGATCAGCTTGACCTGTTCGGAGAGGTCGTCGAGATACGCCTCCACGCCGTCCCGGAAGTCCGTCGCCCCGCCGGACCGGCCGCGCCACGACGTGGCCATCTCCCGGTTCATGGCCCGCCCGAAGGGCGTGACGACCCGGGACGGGTCGGTCAGGACGACCCGGAAGTTGTCGACCTTGTCCTGCGTCCTGGCGATCGCCCTGAAGGCGGCAGGCCTCAGTTCCTTCCTGCGCAGCGAGGAGGGGTAGTCCGCGCCGGACGGGATCTTCGTGGTGGCGCCGGGGTCCGGCTTGGCCGCGGCGGCCGCGGCCAGGTCCTGCGACTGCGACCAGTTGCTCTGCTGGAGTGCCGTCAGCGCCTGCGCCATGGCCTGAGCCTGGCTCGCGCTGGGCATGCGCTGCGGGGCCACGACGATGCTGCGCCGGCGGCTCGTCTGGTTGTCGATCTCCAGGCTCTGGGCGAGGAACTCCTGCACGGCGAGCGTGGAGGCGCCGGCCTGTGTCAGGTCGCCCTCGAACGCCGTCGACAGGCGGGCGTCCGTGACGATCGCCGTGGTGCCGCCGCCGATCGGGCGGGCGGCAGAGGGCGTGTAGGGCAGCCCGCCGGTCTCCTGGAGGCTGTCGCTGCGTGTGATGATCTTGTCGGCACCCGCGGAGGTGGCGACCTTGACGATGGACGGGTCGACGGCGCCGTCCACGGGCCAGGCGAAGTCCGTGCTCGGCTTCACGTGGAGCACCGTCTCCACCGTGCTGGCGGCGACGTCGGTGGCGTCCTTGAGCTGGCTCAGCGAGCCGGTGGCGCTCGTGCCGTGGTGGGCGAGGGAGGCCAGGTCCGGGTCGGCGAAGGGCAGTGCCACGACGTCCTTGCCGGTCACCGCCTGCTGGAGTCCGGAGAGCCACTTCTTGGCGACGTCCTGGTGGGTGCCCGGCACAGCCGTGCCGTTGGCGCCCTGGACGCGGTAGGTGCGGGTCATGGCGTCGACGGACGCCAGCAGGTCCGGGTCGATCACCCAGGTGACGTCGAGGTCCTTGCCCAGTGACAGCATCCGTTCCAGGCGTCCGCCGGGCGAGAGTTCCTTGGCGAGGTCGTCGTTGAGGAAGACGGGCGTCTGCAGTGCTCCGGGGCTCGTCTCGGCCGTCATGTGCACACTGGACACCAGCGGCCACAGGTAGGTCGTCTTCGTCTTCGCGCCCGCGTCGTTCGGCTGCCACGGCAGGAACGTGCGCTGGATGCCCAGGACCTGCTCCCAGGGCTGGACGGACGTCTGGCCGGACAGCGAGACGGAGAACTCGTAGACCCCGTTCGTGCCGAGGTTCAGCTTGTCGACCGGCACGGAGATGCTGAAGTGCTCCGCGACGCCCGGAGCGAGCTGCGTGAACTTCTGGACGTACTTGTCGCCGACCTCGGGGCCGTCGGCGCCCGGATCGAACTGGGTGCGCTGAGCCACGGTGTCGATCGCCGAGCGGGTGTTCAGCTCCGGGCCCAACCGCAGACCCACGTGGGCGTCGGTGACGGCCTGCTTGCTCTTGTTCGTCACCGTGCCGGAGACGGTCAGCGTGTCCCCGTCCGAGGGGGCGCTGGGGCTGAACGAGTCGACGGAGACGGCGACCGTGCGCGAGCCCGACGCGGTCTGCGGGGACTCCTGCCCGGCGGCGTGTGCGGACGGTGCCGCGGGCAGTTGGAGCAGGGCGGCCAGCAGCGGTGCTCCGGCGAGCAGCGCCCCGGCACGCCGCAGCCTTCGGCGGGCAGGTGAGGGACTGGTCCCCTGGAAGTCTGCCGCCTCGGCCACGCGCTCGCCCGTCCCTCGTCGTCAGTGGTCGTCGGAATGTGCGTCCCCGCATGGTAACGATGTGCGCCGAGGGGATGTGCCTCGGAGGCGGTCACAAGATCGCTGGACGCGGGTGGACGCCCTGGATGTGCCCGTATCCGAGGATGCTGTTTGTTCCGTCACAAAGGCATGGGTTGAGCAGGTAATAAGGAGCGGATGAGCAGATGGAGGAGGGGGTCTGCCGGGGTGCCCCGCATGACGTCGCTGCCGCACCGGCCCAGGCCGGCGCCGAACAATGACGGCGCGCTCCGGCGCCCGGGCCACGTACCCTTTTCTGTTGTGCCGAACGCCAACGAACACACTTCCCCTGCCCTGAGCCAGGTGCAGCAGCGCGCGGTGAGCGAGCTGCTGCGGGTGGCCCCTGTCGCCGACGACCTCGCACGCCGTTTCCAGGAGGCCGGGTTCTCTCTTGCCCTGGTCGGCGGCTCGGTCCGGGACGCGCTGCTCGGCCGGCTCGGCAACGACCTGGACTTCACGACCGACGCCCGCCCCGAGGACGTACTGAAGATCGTGCGGCCCTGGGCGGACGCCGTCTGGGAGGTCGGAATCGCCTTCGGCACGGTCGGGGCGCAGAAGCAGGCCCGCGTCGGGGACGTCGACCGGTGCTTCCAGATCGAGGTGACCACCTACCGGTCCGAGGCCTACGACCGCTCCTCACGCAAGCCCGAGGTGGCGTACGGCGACTCCATCGAGGAGGACCTCGTCCGCCGTGACTTCACGGTGAATGCCATGGCCGTGGCGCTGCCGGAGAAGACGTTCATCGACCCGCACGGCGGGATCGGCGACCTCGAGGCACGTGTGCTGCGCACCCCGGGCACACCCGAGGAGTCCTTCTCCGACGATCCGCTGCGCATGATGCGGGCCGCGCGCTTCGCCGCCCAGCTCGACTTCGATGTCGCCCCCGAGGTCGTCACGGCGATCAAGGAGATGGCGGGACGTATCGAGATCGTCTCGGCCGAGCGGGTCCGGGACGAGCTGAACAAGCTGATCCTGTCGGCCCACCCGCGCAAGGGCCTGACCCTGCTCGTCGACACCGGTCTGGCCGGCCATGTCCTGCCCGAGCTGCCCGCCCTGCGCCTGGAGAGCGACGAGCACCACCGGCACAAGGACGTCTACGACCACACGCTGATCGTGCTGGAGCAGGCGATGGCGCTGGAGGAGGAGCCCGATCTGACGCTGCGCCTCGCCGCCCTTCTGCATGACATCGGCAAGCCGTGCACGCGTCGCTTCGAGAAGGACGGCCGGGTCTCCTTCCACCACCACGAGGTGGTCGGCGCGAAAATGACCAAGAAGCGTATGACCGCGCTGAAGTACTCCAACGAGCTGGTGAAGGACGTTTCGCAGTTGGTCGAACTCCATCTGCGTTTCCATGGCTACGGCACCGGCGAGTGGACGGACTCGGCTGTCCGCCGCTATGTCCGCGACGCGGGCCCGCTGCTCGACCGCCTTCACAAGCTGACCCGCTCGGACTGCACCACCCGCAACAAGCGCAAGGCGGCCGCACTGTCCCGGGCGTACGACGGTCTGGAGGAGCGCATCGCCCAGCTCCAGGAGCGGGAGGAGCTGGACGCGATCCGCCCGGACCTCGACGGCAACCAGATCATGGAGGTCCTCGGCGTCAAGCCCGGACCGGCCGTCGGGAAGGCGTACAAGTACCTGCTGGAGCTGCGGCTCGAGAACGGTCCGATGGACCACGACGCCGCGGTGGCGGCCCTCAAGGAGTGGTGGGTCGAGCAGGAGGAGCAGGGCTGAGGCCGTGTGAAGAGGGCTCGTGTTTCACGTGAAACACGAGCCCGGGCAACACCGAGGGGCGATGTTTCACGTGAAACATCGCCCCTTCGCTGGGTGCCGACAGGCTGACCGGCTACGCGTTCTTGAAGGTCTTGTACGTCACGGAACCGTAGACGTTGGCCTCCATGGTCTGCTTCTTGTCTACCTGGAACTCATAAGACGGACCAGAGACGGTGCCCTCCCACACAACTGATGCGCCAGCGAGGTGGCCGTGACTGCACGGCTTGCCCTTTTTGCAGAGCTTCCACTGGCCGAGCCATGTCTTCGGACTGTCGTGGGCGACCTTGATTAGGCCACTCAGATTCTTCTTGGACGCCTCGGCGTAATTGACCTTGGTGACGTCTTTTCCATTACTGTGGAAGTTCACCGAGAGCTTGAGCTTGAGCACGGTGATTCCCTTGATCTTGAGGTCCTGGGTATAGCTTGCCCAGTGATTGCCCTTCGGGAGGGGCTTAGCCGTCGACGTCGCTGCGGTGATGTCACGCCGCGACACGAAGGTGACGTCTCCCCCCTTCACTGTGGTCGTATGGCTGCTGTTGTACGTGGAGGCGGTGATTCCCTCTTCTTGCTTCACAGGCTGATTCAGGAAGGAGGCGAACAGAGCCGGGTCGTGGAGGTGGGTGACAAACTGCTTCTGCTCGTTTGGAGACAGAGCATCGAAGGCCTTGCTTGCCTGTGCTGCTCCGTCTTCGTTCGAGTGACGGAGGTAGTCGGCGTAGGCGGCCGGGGTGCTCGTCGTATCAGTCTTCACCAGGTCGGTGGCCAGCGCCTGCGTAGTGGATCCTGCCAAAAGCGTGAACGTGCCGAATCCTACTGCCAGCCTGCGTATGCTTCGCCTGTTCATGTGCGCTCCCCGTCTTCTGCGGTCTACTTGTTGCCGTATGGACTGGTCATGTCCACGTAGGTTGATGTTCCTTGGTGCGGTCCCTTAAACGCAACGGAGTTGAGGTTTTTCAGAGCCTTGGCGGTAAAGGGGGTAAGGCTCAAGGGCAGTTGCTTCGGTGGGCCATAGCGGCCGCAACCGCCCCATAGATCACGGCGACCATCACGACGAGCACGGCCGAGCGGCCGTCCGATGGCAGCATCAGCGCGGCGACCCCCGCGGCGCCGACGAACGCCACGTTGAAGAGCACGTCGTACACCGAAAAGATCCGGCCGCGGAAACCGTCGTCGACTGCGGACTGCACCATCGTGTCCGTGGCGATCTTCGCGCCCTGGGTGGTCAGCCCCAGCACGAACGCCGCGACGAGCAGGGGGCCGGTGGCGAACGGCAGGCCGAGGGCGGGCTCGAGAACCGAGGCGGACCCGGCGCACACGGCGATCCAGCGGGCAGGTCCGAGCCGGCCCGCCGCCCAAGGCGTCATCACGGCCGCCGCGAAGAACCCGGCGCCGGAGAGGGCCAGCGCCAGCCCGAGCAGACGCAGTCCCTCCCGTGTGTTCGAGGTCAGGCCGTAGCGGCACAGCATCAGGACCAGGACGGTCAGGGCCCCGTAGCAGAAACGCATCAGGGTCATCGAGGCCAGTGCCCACGCCGCCTGCCGCCGAGACGGCGCGGCCAGGTGCCGTACGGCCGCCATCAGCTCGCGCGCGGTGACGTTCAGCGTCGCCGCCAGCCGTGGCCGCCGCGGTCCGCGGTCGGGCCCGAGCAGATCCGGTGCCATGAGCAGGGAGGCCAGGGCCGCGCACAGATACAGGGCGGCCCCCAGCAGCACCACGGCCGCGTCGGAGTCCGCTCCCACCAGCCGCACGACGAACGCGAGGCCGCCACCCGCGAACGCGGCCAGTGAGCCGGCGGTCGGCGACAGCGAGTTGGCCATCACCAGCCGCTCGGCGTCGACCACGCGCGGCAGCGCGGCGGACAGCCCGGCGAGCACGAAGCGGTTGACGGCGGTGACGCACAGCGCGGAGACGTAGAACAGCCAGGCCGGCACGGCGGCGACCATCAGCACGGCCGTAACGGTCGCCATCACGGCACGCGTCAGGTTGCCGTAGAGGAAGACCTGGCGACGGCGCCAGCGGTCCAGCAGGATGCCGGCGAAGGGGCCGACCAGCGAGTACGGCAGGAGCAGCACCGCCATCGCGGAGGCGACCGCGGCGGGCGAGGTCTGCTTCTCCGGGGAGAAGACGACGTAGGTGGCGAGCGCGACCTGGTAGACGCCGTCGGCGCTCTGGGAGAGCACCCGCACGGCGAGCAGGCGTCTGAAGTTCCTCAGGCGCAGCAGGACACGCAGGTCACGGACGACGGCCATGGGGCACAGCCTCACATGTGGGAGGGCCCCCGGGTGCACGCGCGGCGTACACGGACGGGGGCCCAACAGCCCTGGCAGGAGCGGTTTTGTGAAGCGCTCTCTAGCGCTCGACCTCGCCGCGGATGAACTTCTCCACGTTCTCGCGGGCCTCGTCGTCGAAGTACTGCACCGGCGGGGACTTCATGAAGTACGAGGACGCCGACAGGATGGGACCGCCGATGCCCCGGTCCTTGGCGATCTTCGCGGCACGCAGGGCGTCGATGATGACACCGGCGGAGTTCGGGGAGTCCCAGACCTCGAGCTTGTACTCCAGGCTCAGCGGGACGTCGCCGAAGGCGCGGCCCTCGAGGCGGACGTACGCCCACTTGCGGTCGTCGAGCCAGGCCACGTAGTCGGACGGGCCGATGTGGACGTTCTTCTCGCCGAGGTCCCGGTCGGGGATCTGGGAGGTGACGGCCTGGGTCTTGGAGATCTTCTTGGACTCCAGCCGGTCGCGCTCCAGCATGTTCTTGAAGTCCATGTTGCCGCCGACGTTCAGCTGCATGGTGCGGTCCAGAATGACACCGCGGTCCTCGAACAGCTTCGCCATGACGCGGTGCGTGATGGTCGCGCCGACCTGCGACTTGATGTCGTCGCCGACGATCGGCACGCCCGCCTCGGTGAACTTGTCCGCCCACTCCTTGGTGCCGGCGATGAAGACCGGGAGGGCGTTGACGAAGGCGACCTTGGCGTCGATGGCGCACTGGGCGTAGAACTTCGCCGCGTCCTCGGAGCCCACCGGCAGGTAGCAGACCAGGACGTCGATCTGCTTGTCCTTGAGGATCTGGACGACGTCGACCGGGGCGTCGGCGGACTCCTCGATGGTCTGCCGGTAGTACTTGCCGAGACCGTCGAGGGTGTGGCCGCGCTGAACCGTCACACCGGTGGTGGGCACGTCGCAGATCTTGATGGTGTTGTTCTCGGAGGCGCCGATGGCGTCCGCGAGGTCCAGGCCGACCTTCTTCGCGTCGACGTCGAAGGCGGCGACGAACTCGACGTCACGCACGTGGTAGTCGCCGAACTGCACGTGCATGAGGCCCGGGACCTTGGACGCCGGGTCGGCGTCCTTGTAGTACTCGACGCCCTGCACCAGCGACGCGGCGCAGTTGCCCACGCCGACGATGGCTACGCGAACCGAACCCATTCCGGTTGCTCCCTGTGTGTAATCGGTGAAGCCCCGACGGGACCTCACGTGGCGGTGTCGTCGGGCGTATCCGGCCGGGAGGAGTCCCCGGACCGGGGCAGGCCGCCCGTCGCTCCAGTGGTGGTGTCCAGCGACGCGGGTTCCCCGGAGACGGAACCCTTGAGGTCCCGCCCGGCCCGCTCGCTCTCGATGAGCTCGTTCAGCCAGCGCACTTCGCGCTCCACGGACTCCATCCCGTGGCGCTGGAGCTCGAGTGTGTAGTCGTCGAGGCGCTCCCGGGTGCGCGCCAGGGAGGCACGCATCTTCTCCAGACGCTCCTCCAGCCGGCTGCGGCGGCCCTCCAGTACGCGCATGCGTACGTCGCGCGACGTCTGCCCGAAGAAGGCGAAGCGCGCGGCGAAGTGCTCGTCCTCGTACGTGTCGGGGCCCGTCTGCGAGAGCAACTCCTCGAAGTGCTCCTTACCTTCGGCCGTCAATCGGTAGACGATTTTGGCGCGGCGGCCCGCGAGCGCGGCGGAGACGGCGTCCTCAGGAGCGCTCCCAGGCTCCTCGATCAACCAGCCGTTGACGACCAGCGTCTTGAGGCAGGGATAGAGCGTCCCGTAGCTGAACGCACGGAACACACCCAGTGACGTGTTGAGTCGTTTGCGCAGCTCGTAGCCGTGCATCGGGGATTCACGGAGCAGGCCGAGTACGGCGAACTCGAGGATGCCGGAACGCCGGCCCATCGTCGCCTCCTCTCTGCCGTGGATCCGGTGGCGGCGGGGGCCGCTCCGGGTGCCGTGACGATGCTTATCTCGCGCTGATGTATCGACTCGATACATCACGACGATAGATCCCAGCCCCGGATGCGACAAGAGGGGGTGGGGTGAGCGGGGTCACATCGCCGGTCGGTCGGAGGCAAGTTGCCTGGTTTGGGGTGAACTTCGGGGCTCAACGGGTTTTGCCAGTGCGTAGTCTGTGCGCCATGCAGACCGCCGGGAACCGAGTGACGCGTGGGGAACGTCCTTGTCCTCGGTGCGGTACGGGTGAATGTGTGACCGACCACATCCGTACTTCGGGGGGACCGGAAAACAGCCGCCGTCTCCAGGCGTGCAAGAGCGCGCCTGCCCGAGGAGTAATCGTTCGATGAGCGAGCACCGTCGCAAACCGCCGCAGCCGCAGGGAGGCGGACGCGCCGCGGCCCGACGTGGCCAGTCCGGCTCGTCCTCCGGCCGCCGAGCGGCACCGCGAGGCGCCACCGGATCTCCTGCCGATTCCGGTTCACATGGCGCGGGAGGTGGAGAGCGCCCGTACGGCAGCCGTGCCGAGGCCCGGCGGGCAGCGCAGAGAAACAGCGGCCGACGTGGCCGGCCGGACGGTCCCGGACGCGGCCGGGGGCGGCCGGAGACGCCCGCCAAGAAGCGGTTCATCGACTACCCGCGCGCGGGAGCGGACGGATGGCGCCGCTGGATACCGTCCTGGAGGCTCGTCTCCGGGCTGTGCATCGGCTTCGTCGGCAGCATCGTGGCCGTCGCCGGCGTCGGGTACGCGATGGTGAGCGTGCCCAGTGAGGCGCACGCCGCGGCGGTGTCGGAGAACAACGTCTACTACTGGGCCAACGGCCAGCAGATGGTCGCCACCGGCAGCGGTCAGAACCGGCAGAACGTGACGATCGACAAGATTCCCAAAGCCATGCAGCTCGCGGTGATCTCGGCCGAGAACAAGAGCTTCTACAAGGACTCGGGTGTCGACCCGATGGGTATCGTCCGCGCGCTGGCCAACATGGCGACGGGCGGTGACACGCAGGGCGGTTCGACGATCACCCAGCAGTTCGTGAAGAACACCTACCTGAGCCAGGATCAGACCGTCTCCCGGAAGTTCAAGGAGATGTTCATCTCGATCAAGGTGGGCACGAAGCTCTCCAAGGACGACATCCTCCAGGGATACCTGAACACCTCGTACTACGGCCGGGGCGCGTACGGCATCCAGGCCGCCGCCCAGACGTACTACGGCAAGGACGCGAACAAACTCACGCCCAGCGAATGCGCCGTACTCGCCGCTCTGCTCAAGGGCCCGACGTACTACGACCCGGCGGGCAACGAGAACCTCGACTCCACGGCCACCGCCGAGGCCAACCACAAGCGTTCGGAAGTGCGGTGGAGCTGGATCCTCGAGCAGATGCACAAGTCCGATCTGGAGGATCACCTCACGGACGCCCAGTACCAGGAGGCGATCAAGAAGTACCCCGAGCCTCAGGGCCGTAAGGCGGTCAAGGGTATGACCGGGCAGGTCAGCTACCTCGTCGACGCGGCGAAGCGGTACGTCCTGAAGCACTCCGAGCTCACGGAGGCGCAGTTCGACCGGGGCGGGTACCAGATCTACACCACCTTCGAGAAGGACAAGGTCGACGCGCTGGCCAAGGCCGTGAAGAAGGTGGAGAAGGAGAACATCGACCCGAAGCGCGAGCTGGACAAGCATGTCCAGTTCGGTGCGGCGTCGGTGAAGCCCGACGACGGTGCGATCGTCGCCCTCTACGGTGGCGTCGGCTTCGAGAACGGCCACTTCACCAACAACGCGGACACCTCGGGCGTCCCCGTCGGCTCGACGTGGAAGCCGTTCGTGCTCGCCGCGGCGATGCAGTACGGCACCTACAAGACCGATGGCGTCGGGGTCTCACCGCTCAGCAAGTACAACGGTAACGACCACCTGAAGATCAGGAACAACGACGGATCCTTCGTCCTCAAGAAGGACAACACGCCGTTCTTCCAGGCGAACGAGAGTCCCCATCCGTGGGGCTACATCACACTGCGCAAGGCGATGGAGCAGTCCATCAACACTCCCTTCGTCCAGCTCGGCATGGACGTGGGGATGAGGAACGTGGCTGACGTGGCGGAGAAGTCGGGCATCCTGAAGGACAGCTTCGCCGACCTCAACGCGTCGTTCGCCCTCGGTACGTCGACTCCCAGCGCGATCCGCATGGCCGACGCCTACGCGACGTTCGCGGCCTCGGGGAAGCAGGCCGACCCGTACTCGGTGACGATGGTCAAGCACGACGGTTCGGAGATGTCCGGCTTCGAGAAGCCGCGCATCAAGCAGGCGATGCCCGAGGCCGTGGCCGACAACGTCACCGACGTCCTCGAGAACGTCATCGAGAACGGCACGGGTACGAAGGCGCTCGCCCTGGGCCGCAAGGCCGCGGGCAAGACGGGTACCACCGACAAGAACAAGTCCGCGTGGTTCGTCGGCTACACCCAGCAGCTCTCGACCGCGGTGACGATGTTCCGCGAGGAGCCCAAGACCCACAGTCTGCTCTCCATGAACGGCACGGCGGGCAAGGACTCGATCCACGGTGGTGACATCCCCACCCAGGTGTGGACCGAGTACATGCAGGCGGCCCTGGAGGGGAAGAACGACCCCGGCTTCCCCAAGGCCGAGAAGATCGGCGAGATCGCGGACGGGATCGGCGCACCCTCGCCGACTCCGACCCCGACGGCCACCGAGACCGCGGAGGAGAGCCCGACTCCCTCGCCCACGCCCACCCAGTCCGAGCCCGACCCGCTTCCCTCGCCGACCCGGAGCCGCTGCGGCTTCTTCGGCTGTGACAACACCGGCGGTCAGACCGGCGACGGCGGCGTGGACGGCGGCACCGACACGAGTCCCTCGCCGACCGAGTCGGACGGCAGCAACGGCAATGGCAACGGAGGCGGCGGCAACCGGGGCAACGGCAACGGAGGCGGCGGTCTCTTCTCAGGGCCGACCGGCGGTTGATCCCCAGCGAGCGCGCGCCCCGGCCGATGGTCGGGGCGCGCGCTCGTTCGTGTGAGGGGGCGTTTCGGGTGCGGCCTCGGCGAGGCGGACGCACCGTTGCGCCCTCCGCGGTGCCGACCGGGCACATGCCCCAGGGTCGTACGGCAGGATGTGCCTCATGCCCAGTGCTGAATCGACGCAAGCGAGCGTGCACGAGCCGGACCCGGTGCGGCCCACCAAGGAGGACGAGGTCGCGGCGGCCGGCAGCGAGCTGATCGGCGGCCCCGTCGGCAGGCGGGCCCTGCTCGGGAAGTCCTGGTGGACCCCCGTACGGGTCGTCGCGCTCGTCGCGATCGGCATGTTCGCCCTCGGCCTGGTCCAGAAGGTGCCCTGCTACCACGGCGCCTGGTTCTTCGGCGCGAGTTCCCAGTACACGAAGGCGTGCTACTCGGACATTCCGCACCTCTACCAGGGCCGCGGCTTCGCCGAGGGCCTCGTGCCCTACTTCGACCGGCTCCCCGGCGACATGCCGTACCTGGAGTACCCCGTCCTGACCGGGGTCTTCATGGAGGTGGCCTCCTGGCTGACCCCGCACAGCGGCAGCATCCAGCACCAGGAACAGTGGTACTGGATGGTCAACGCCGGGATGCTGATGGTGTGCGCGGCCGTCATCGCCGTCTGTGTGTCGCGCACGCACGCCCGGCGGCCGTGGGACGGGCTGCTGGTCGCCCTGGCGCCGGCCTTCGCGCTGACCGCCACCATCAACTGGGACCTGCTGGCGGTCGCCCTGACGGCCGCCGCGATGCTGATGTGGTCCCGGGGGCGCTCGGTCGCCTTCGGCGTCCTGCTGGGCCTCGCCACGGCCGCCAAGCTCTATCCCGTCTTCCTGCTCGGCCCGCTGTTCGTGCTGTGCTGGCGGGCGGGGAAGTGGCGGGACTTCGGCAGGGCGCTCGCGGGCGCCGTCGCCGCCTGGCTGGTGGTGAACCTGCCGGTGATGGCCTTCGCCTCGGAGGGCTGGTGGCAGTTCTACAGGTTCAGCCATGACCGGGGCGTCGACTTCGGCTCCTTCTGGCTCATCTGGGCCCAGAACTCGACCAGTCCGCCGAGCACCGACTTCGTCAACACCACGGCCACGCTGCTGGTGGTGCTGTGCGCCCTCGGCATCGCGGCGCTGACGCTGTACGCCCCGCGCCGCCCGCGCTTCGCCCAACTCGCCTTCCTGATCGTGGCCGCCTTCATCGTCACCAACAAGGTCTACTCGCCGCAGTACGTCCTGTGGCTGGTCCCGCTGGCCGCGCTGGCCCGCCCCAAGTGGCGCGACTTCCTGATCTGGCAGGCCTGCGAGGCCGCGTACTTCCTCGGGATCTGGATGTACCTCGCGTACACGACCAGCGGAGACGCCCACAAGGGTCTGCCGACCGACGGCTACCACTGGGTGATCGCCGTGCACCTGCTCGGCACGCTGTACCTGTGCGCGGTCGTCGTGCGCGACATCCTCATGCCGGAGCGTGACGTGCTGCGCCGGGCCGGCGACGACGACCCCTCGGGCGGTGTCCTCGACGGTGCCGAGGACGTCTTCGTGCTGGGCACCCGGGCCCGTCCACCGCAGGAGGCGGACTTCGGCGGACCGCAGGTGGAGTGGGGCGGACAGGGCCCGGCCGCGCCCCGGAGCGGTTCGCTCTGAGCGAACACCGCTTCAGGAGGTCATGCGAAAGGCCGTGTCCGGCAGTGCCCGACACGGCCTTCGTGCGAGAACGAGTCCCGGTACCGCCGCTCAGTGGTCCATGAGCCGGTCGAACTGCGTGGTGGTGTGGCGCAGATGGGCCACCAGCTCGTCGCCGACCTTGGGCTCCTGCGCGTCCGAGGGGACGAACAGGATCGACACCTGCATGTGCGGCGGCTCCGCGAACCAGCGCTGCTTGCCGCTCCAGACGAACGGGGAGAGGTTGCGGTTCACCGTGGCCA
Source organism: Streptomyces sp. NPDC014889 (assembly GCF_043081205.1). NCBI lineage: Bacteria > Bacillati > Actinomycetota > Actinomycetes > Kitasatosporales > Streptomycetaceae > Streptomyces > Streptomyces sp. NPDC014889. The sequence goes on along the minus strand of NZ_JBIBWH010000002.1, from coordinate 214,599 downwards.
GCCCGGCGCGGGCGACGCCCTTGGCGCGCGGCATCACGCCGTGCAGCGCCTTGGGGGCCTCCAGGCCCACCCCGTGCGACGTACCGCCCGCCACGACCACCAGGAAGCCGTCCGAGGCCGCCTTCTGCTGGCGGTAGCCGAAACGGTCGCCCTTGCCGACCCGCGTGACGTCCAGGACCGCGCCCCGGTACTCGGTGGCGTCGTGGTCCCCCAGCCAGAGCCGCGTGCCGATGCGGGCACGGAAACGCGTCTGCGGGAACTGCTGCTGCAACCGGGCAAGTTCATCCGCCTTGAGGTGGCTGACGAACATGGTGTGCAGCGGCAGGCGGGCCGCGCGCAGCCGGTCCATCCAGCCGATGACCTCCTCCACCGCGTCCGAGCCGTCCGTGCGGTCCAGCGGCAGGTGGATGGCGAAGCCCTCCAGCCGGACGTTCTCTATGGCGGCGTGCAACTGCGGCAGGTCCTGCTCGCTGATGCCGTGCCGCTTCATCGAGGACATAACCTCGATGACGACACGGGCCCCGACGAGGCCGTACACCCCGTCGATCGACGACACCGAGCGGACCACGCGGTCGGGCAGCGGCACCGGTTCCTCGCCGCGGCGGTACGGCGTCAGCACCAGCAGGTCACCGCCGAAGAAGTCCTTGATGCGTGCGGCCTCGTAGGTCGTGCCGACGGCGAGGATGTCGGAGCCCAGCCGGGTGGCCTCCTCCGCCAGCCGCTCGTGCCCGAATCCGTAGCCGTTGCCCTTGCAGACCGGGACCAGCCCGGGGAACTGCTCCTGCACGTGCTTGTGGTGCGCCCGCCAGCGCGCGGTGTCGACGTAGAGCGTGAGCGCCATGGCCGGACCTGGAACCTCTCTCGTGGATGCGGTGTATCAGAAGTATGGAAGGCGTCGACGGGGTCGAAGCGAAGGGCGCCGGGTCAGCGGCGCGACATGTAGATGTCGAGCGCCTTGTGGAGCAGCTTGTTCAGCGGGAAGTCCCACTCTCCGAGGTACTCGGCGGCCTGGCCGCCGGTGCCGACCTTGAACTGGATCAGACCGAAGAGGTGGTCGGTCTCGTCCAGGGAGTCGGAGATGCCGCGCAGGTCGTAGACCGTGGCGCCGAGCGCGTAGGCGTCGCGCAGCATCCGCCACTGCATCGCGTTCGAGGGCCGGACCTCACGGCCGATGTTGTCGGAGGCGCCGTAGGAGTACCAGACGTGCCCGCCGACGATCAGCATCGTCGCCGCCGCCAGGTTCACGCCGTTGTGCCGGGCGAAGTACAGCCGCATGCGGTTGGGGTCCTCGGTGTTGAGGGCCGTCCACATGCGCTGGAAGTACGACAGCGGGCGGGGCCGGAAGTGGTCGCGCACCGCAGTGATCTCGTACAGCCGCTGCCATTCCTCGAGGTCCTGGTAGCCGCCCTGGACGACCTCGACCCCGGCCTTCTCCGCCTTCTTGATGTTGCGGCGCCAGAGCTGGTTGAAGTTCTTGTGCACCTCTTCCAGGGACCGGTTGGCGAGCGGCACCTGGAAGATGTAACGGGGCTGCACGTCGCCGAAGCCGGCGCCGCCGTCCTCGCCCTGCTGCCAGCCCATACGGCGCAGCTTGTCGGCGACCTCGAAGGCGCGGGGCTCGATGAAGTCGGCCTCCAGATCGCGCAGGCGCTTGACGTCCGAGTCCTGGATGCCCTTCTTGATGGTCTCGGCGTTCCAGCGGCGGATGATCACCGGCGGGCCCATCTTCACCGAGAAGGCGCCCTGCTGCTTCAGGTGCGCCAGCATCGGCTGGATCCAGTCGTCGAGATTCGGCGCGAACCAGTTGATGACCGGGCCTTCGGGCAGATAGGCGAGATACCGCTTGATCTTGGGCAGCTGGCGGTACAGGACGAGACCCGCGCCGACCAGTTCGCCGGTTCGTTCGTCGAACCAGCCCAGGTTCTCCGAGCGCCACTCCGCCTTGACCTCTGCCCAGGCCGGGACCTGCATGTGACTCGCCGCGGGCAGGTTCTGGATGTAGGCCAGATGCTGCTCTCGACTGATGGTCCTCAGGGTCAGGCTCATTCGGGGCGCTCCTCGGGCTGGCTTGTCCCCATGGGTACAGGGGCTCCGGCTCTCGCGCCGAAGCCTACTGCGCCCCGGGAGCGCGCAGACTGGCCGCACGCAACCTTCGGCCCGGCCCGTTCAGAGCCGTGGCGTCGGCCGTGCGGTCTTACAGGCGGCGTCCGCGGTGTCCGGCGGACGCCGTCCCCGAGCAGCGGCCGGGCGTGCCCGGTCTCAGCTGAAAAGGCCGCCGAAAAGGCCGCCGTGCGCCAGGCCGAGGTAGAAGCCGACCGCGGAGGCGCCGAGGCCGAGCACCAGCCCGAAGCGCTCGCGCGTCGTCACGGAGATCCACTGGCCGTACGCGCCCGTGAGGATCCCCGCCAGGCCGGCCCAGGAGCTCAGCAGGTGCAGGCTGTGGAAGAGGAGCCCGGTGATGAACGCCAGCACGCCCAGTACCAGGGTCACCACGAGCAGGGTGTCCTGGACCGGGTGGGACTTGCCGTCGGTGGCGAAGAGGCCGCCGCCCGCGGCGGTGTTCGGTCGCATCGTCTGTGCCATGGGGCACCTCCAGCGAAAAGCGGCGCATCCTAGCGCCGTGCACACCCGAGGTGTCCAGGTTGACGGGTCCGACGCCCCGATTTCAACCGGAAGCAGGTGTGCGGGTAGTCTGTACGTTCTGCACGGTGTCTGCCCAGGCTGAGCCACGGCCAATCTGGAGAGTCCGTCAGCGGCCCTCGTTGTCAGTGGCGGCTGATGTACTGCAAGCACTGTTGCGTACGCATCACAACCCTCCTGCCACGGAACGACCGTGGCCGTTGAGTCCAGAGGAGGTGGGTTCCACATGCGTCACTACGAGGTGATGGTCATCCTCGACCCCGATCTCGAGGAGCGTTCTGTCTCCCCGCTGATCGAGAACTTCCTTTCCGTCGTCCGTGACGGCGGCGGAAAGGTCGAGAAGGTCGACACCTGGGGCCGTCGTCGTCTCTCGTACGAGATCAAGAAGAAGCCCGAGGGCATCTACTCGGTCATCGACCTGCAGGCCGAGCCTGCGGTCGTCAAGGAGCTCGACCGCCAGATGAACCTGAACGAGTCGGTCCTCCGGACCAAGGTCCTCCGCCCCGAGATGCACTGAGCCCTTCGCTCAGCTGATCTCGGGATTCGAGTAGCAAGCAGCCAGAGCAAACCCGCCGAGAGGTTCCCCCATGGCAGGCGAGACCGTCATCACGGTCGTCGGCAATCTTGTCGACGACCCCGAGCTGCGCTTCACCCCGTCCGGTGCGGCGGTCGCGAAGTTCCGCGTCGCGTCCACTCCCCGCACCTTCGACCGTCAGACGAACGAGTGGAAGGACGGCGAGAGCCTCTTCCTGACCTGCTCGGTCTGGCGTCAGGCGGCGGAGAACGTCGCCGAGTCGCTCCAGCGAGGCATGCGCGTCATCGTGCAGGGCCGGCTGAAGCAGCGGTCCTACGAGGACCGTGAGGGCGTCAAGCGCACGGTCTACGAACTGGACGTCGACGAGGTCGGTGCCAGCCTGCGCAACGCCACGGCCAAGGTCACCAAGACCTCGGGCCGCGGTGGCCAGGGTGGTTACGGCGGCGGTGGCGGCCAGGGCGGCGGCCAGGGTGGCGGCGGCTGGGGCGGTGGCCCCGGTGGCGGCCAGCAGGGCGGTGCTCCCTCCGACGACCCGTGGGCGACCGGTGCTTCCGCCGGTGGCAACCAGGGCGGCGGCGGTGGCTGGGGCGGAAGCTCCGGTGGCGGTGGCGGCTACTCGGACGAGCCCCCCTTCTAGGCGGGCCGTACCCCAACTTCTTGATCACACAGGAGAAACACCATGGCGAAGCCGCCTGTGCGCAAGCCTAAGAAGAAGGTCTGCGCTTTCTGCAAGGACAAGGTCACGTACGTGGACTACAAGGACACGAACATGCTGCGGAAGTTCATTTCCGACCGCGGCAAGATCCGTGCCCGTCGCGTGACCGGCAACTGCACGCAGCACCAGCGTGACGTCGCCACGGCCGTCAAGAACAGCCGTGAGATGGCGCTGCTGCCCTACACCTCCACCGCGCGCTAAGGGAAGGGTGAGCCAAACATGAAGATCATCCTCACCCACGAGGTCTCCGGCCTCGGTGCCGCGGGCGACGTCGTGGACGTCAAGGACGGCTACGCTCGCAACTACCTGATCCCGCGGAAGTTCGCTATCCGCTGGACCAAGGGCGGCGAGAAGGACGTCGAGCAGATCCGTCGTGCTCGCAAGATCCACGAGATCCAGACCATCGAGCAGGCCAACCAGATCAAGGCCCAACTCGAGGGCGTGAAGGTCCGTCTGGCCGTTCGCTCCGGCGACTCCGGCCGCCTGTTCGGTTCCGTCACCCCGGCCGACATCGCCTCGGCGATCAAGGCCGCCGGCGGTCCCGAGGTCGACAAGCGCCGCATCGAGCTGGGCGCGCCGATCAAGTCCCTGGGCGGTCACGAGACGTCCGTGCGTCTTCACCCCGAGGTTGCCGCCAAGGTCAACATCGAGGTTGTCGCCGCGTAAGGCGTTCCGCTCTGCTTGAGCAGTGAAGAAGGGGCCGCATCCGTCGACGATGCGGCCCCTTCCTCGCGACTGAGGTCGCAGCGGCAGCGGCGTTTCATGTGAAACGTGACATCCGATCGTGTTTCACGTGAAACAGTCAGCGTGTCGCTCCTGTGACGATCCAGCGGCCCGAGCGGGAACGCAGCCACAGCGTCAGCATCCGCACCGCCATCATCAACGTCATGGCCGCCCAGAGCGCGGTGAGCCCGCCGCCCAGAAAGGGCACGAGCAGGGCCACAGGTGTGAAGACCGCCAAGGTCACCAGCATGGCCCCGGCGAGATAGGGACCGTCCCCCGCACCCATCAGCACACCGTCCAGGACGAAGACCACGCCGCAGATCGGCTGGGAGAACGCCACCAGGAGCAGTGCTCCCAGTGCCGTGTCCTTGACGAGGGCGTCACTGGTGAACAGTGACAGGAAGAGCGGTCGGCTCAGGATCACCATGAACCCCAGGGCGAATCCGACGGCTGTTCCCCACTGCACCATGCGCCGGCAGGCCTCGCGAGCACCCTGGGGATCGTCGGCGCCGAGATAGCGGCCGATGATGGCCTGTCCAGCGATCGCGATGGCGTCGAGGGCGAATGCGAGCAGGCTCCACAGGGACAGGATGATCTGGTGGGCGGCGATGTCCGCGTCACCGAGGCGGGCCGCCACGGCTGTGGCGATCATCAGGATCGCCCGCAGGGAGAGCGTACGGACGAGCAGTGGGGCGCCGGCCTGTGCGGATGCCCTGATGCCGGCGCGGTCGGGCCTCAGGGAGGCATGGTGCCGGCGGGCTCCACGGACGACCACGCAGAGGTAGACCGCCGCCATGCCGCACTGGGCGATGACGGTGCCCCAGGCCGAACCGGCGATGCCGAGCCCGGCTCCATAGACGAGCCCGACATTGAGGACGCCGTTGGCGACAAACCCGGCGACGGCCACATACAGCGGTGTCCGGGTGTCCTGAAGTCCACGAAGGACTCCGGTCGAGGCCAGCACGACGAGCATGGCCGGAATGCCGAGTGAGGAGATGCGCAGATAGGTCGTCGCATAGGGCGCCGCTGTGGGCGAGGCGCCGAAGAGGTCCACCAGGGCGGGAGCGGTGGGCAGGACGACCGCGATGACGGCGGCCCCGAGCAGCAGCGCCAGCCAGATGCCGTCCATGCCCTGGCGGATGGCGGCCGGGATGTCACCCGCGCCGACGCGGCGGGCGACCGCCGCCGTGGTGGCGTAGGCGAGGAAGACGAAGACGCTGACGGCGGTGGTCAGAAGGGCCGAGGCGATGCCGAGTCCAGCGAGTTGCGCCGTGCCGAGATGGCCGACGATCGCGCTGTCGGCCATCACGAAGAGCGGTTCGGCGACGAGCGCGCCGAAGGCCGGAACGGCCAGCGCGACGATCTCTCGGTCGTGCCGGCGCCGGGTGGCCGGGCGGCGTGCGGGGGCCTGTGTCATGAGCACTAATGTAATCGTCCACAGGTAAGAGATGCAAAGCCTGTGCAGTCCTTACTTGGGCTTGGGTGGCGTTCGCTTGTGCGTACCGTTCGAGGCGATCTTGGTCCGACTGGGAAAGTTTTTCTTCTGCACAGCCGGTGGATGGGAAAGTGGCAGGTCAGAGGGGGTCCGTGCGTGGTGCCGAGTGCTTTTTCACAGGGCTGTCCACCGGCTCGTGCACAGGTTTCGGCGAGTTCTCCACAGCATCGGGGCGGTCGTCCACATGGCCTGTGGATAACCAGATTGGCTGACGCCGTCCTGGGCCCTACCGTGGTCCGGCGCCCGCTCCGTCCGCCGGCTTCCAAAGCGTCATAAACCTGACGCGCCTGAAGCGGAGTTGGGCCTCTCATTTTGTCAGTGCCGTCCCGTACAAAAGAGGGGCACGGCGAGGTCCGCTCGGCGGACGGGAGGAGGCTGCTCGGTGAGCATTTCCGAGCCCTTGGACGACCCGTGGGCCGACAGCGGCCCAAGTGATCGTCTGCCCGCCTCCCGCCGGCGCCCCGACACGGACCGCGGCCGGGACGACCAGCACGACCGCGGCCGGGAGAACGGCACGTGGGACGACGGGGGCTCCGCCTTCGAACGCGTTCCCCCGCAGGACCTCGACGCCGAACAGTCGGTGCTCGGTGGCATGCTCCTGTCCAAGGACGCCATCGCCGACGTGGTGGAGATCCTCAAGGGCCACGACTTCTACAAGCCGGCCCACGAGACGATCTACCAGGCGATCCTCGACGTCTATGCCAAGGGCGAGCCGGCCGACCCCATCACCATCGCCGCCGAGCTCACCAGACGCGGGGAGATCAACAAGGTCGGTGGTGCCTCGTATCTGCACACGCTCGTACAGACGGTGCCGACGGCGGCCAACGCCGCGTACTACGCCGAGATCGTCCACGAGCGTGCGATCCTGCGCCGCCTGGTCGAGGCGGGTACGCGCATCACCCAGATGGGATACGCGGCCGACGACGACGTCGACGAGATCGTCAACCGCGCCCAGGCCGAGGTCTACGCGGTCACCGAGCAGCGCACCAGCGAGGACTACCTGCCGCTGGGCGACATCATGGAGGGCGCGCTCGACGAGATCGAGGCGATCGGCTCACGCAGCGGGGAGATGACCGGTGTGCCCACCGGGTTCACCGACTTCGACTCGCTGACGAACGGTCTGCACCCGGGCCAGATGATCGTCATCGCCGCGCGACCCGCGATGGGCAAGTCGACGCTCGCGCTGGACTTCGCGCGGGCGGCGTCGATCAAGAACAACCTGCCCAGCGTCATCTTCTCGCTGGAGATGGGGCGCAACGAGATCGCGATGCGTCTGCTGTCCGCCGAGGCCCGGGTCGCCCTGCACCACATGCGTTCGGGCACGATGACCGACGAGGACTGGACGCGGCTGGCCCGCCGGATGCCCGACGTCTCGGCCGCTCCGCTCTACATCGACGACTCCCCGAACCTGTCGATGATGGAGATCCGGGCCAAGTGCCGGCGCCTGAAACAGCGCAACGACCTCAAGCTGGTCGTGATCGACTATCTCCAGCTGATGCAGTCCGGCGGTTCCAAGCGTGCCGAGAGCCGGCAGCAGGAGGTCTCGGACATGTCCCGTAACCTCAAGCTGCTGGCCAAGGAACTGGAGATCCCGGTCATCGCGCTCTCGCAGCTCAACCGTGGCCCCGAGCAGCGCACCGACAAGAAGCCGATGGTCTCCGACCTGCGTGAGTCGGGATCCATCGAGCAGGACGCCGACATGGTCATCCTGCTGCACCGCGAGGACGCATACGAGAAGGAGTCGCCGCGCGCAGGCGAGGCCGACCTGATCGTCGCCAAGCACCGAAACGGCCCGACCGCGACCATCACGGTCGCCTTCCAGGGCCACTACTCACGCTTCGTGGACATGGCACAGACCTGATCCGGCGGCTTGTGGCGTGAGACAGCGGGAAGCTGCTCAGCGCCTCGTCTCGTACCTGGTCACGACCACGCCGCCGGGAAACGTCCGCGTCTCCACCACGTTCAGGTTCACCCAGCTGTCCAGCGTGGTGAAGAACGGCGTGCCGCCGCCCACCAGGACCGGATGGGCGGCGATCACGTACTCGTCGATCAGCCCGGCGCGCATGGCCGCCCCGGCAAGCGTTGCGCCGCCGATGTTCATTGGGCCGCCGTCCTCGGCCTTGAGCCGGGTGATCTCGTCGATCGCGTCGCCGGTGACCAGGCGGGTGTTCCAGTCGACCTTGTCGATCGTCGAGGAGAACACCACCTTCGGCGTGTCTCGCCAGTTCCGCGCGAACTCGATCTCCGCCGGAGTGGCGTTGGGCTGCTGGTCGCCGGTCGGCCAGTAGGAGCTCATCGTCTCCCACAGCTTGCGCCCGTACAGCGACAGGCCACTCGCCTGCTCGTGGTCGAGCCACCACTGGAACAGCTCGTGGCTCGGCGGTCCGCTCCAGCCGATGTCGTCGCCGGCCGCGGCGATGTAGCCGTCCAGAGTCAGGTTCATGCCGTAGATCAGTTTCCGCATGGCCCAGCCTTCCGTCCGTGGGTGTCCGTCGTATAGACCGGCGCGGCTCGGGAAACTCATCGGTGCGCGATCCGGGCTCGCCGGTAGTCCTCGTGCTCGGGGCTCAGCGTGGTGTACTCGGCCGACACGGGCAAGCCGCCTGATCTCGACCTCGCCCTCGCGAGGAGATCGGCGGCAGCCAGGGCCGGGGCGGCGGCAAGACCGCCGGCAGCCGCAGGACCCGGATGAGCACGTCCGGAGAAATGTGCTCGACGTGTGCCCGGTGCTCCGGGTGGACTGAGGGCATGACGACATCTCAGGACGACCTGCTTCCCAGTACTCGCCGGGCGTTGCTGCACCGGATCGCCGTGGCCCAGGCCGAGGGGCGGGCGCCGTCGCTCGTCGCCGCGGTCGTGCGGGAGGGGCGGACGGTCTGGTCCGGTGCGCGGACGTCGGTGGACGGACACGCACCGGACCAGAACACGCAGTACCGCATCGGCTCGATCACCAAGACCTTCACCGCCGTTCTCGTTCTGCGGCTGCGCGACGAGGGCCTGCTCGACCTCGCGGATCGGCTGGAGAAGCATCTGCCGGGCACCGGTGCGGGGGAGGCGACCGTGGCTGAACTGCTGGCGCACACGGGCGGGTTGGCCGCCGAGTCGCCGGCGCCCTGGTGGGAGAGGTCACCGGGCGCCCTGCGTCCCGAACTGGCCGATGTGCTGGGCGAGGAGCCGTTGCGGCATCCGGTCGGCCGGCGGTTCCACTACTCGAATCCCGGCTACACCCTGCTGGGCGCGCTCGTCGAGGAGTTGCGGGGCGCTCCCTGGGAGGAGGTTCTTCGGCGGGAAGTGCTCGAACCCCTGGGTCTGCACCGCACGGGTGCCCGTCCCGAGGCGCCGCACGCGGGCGGCTGGGCGGTGCATCCCTGGGCCGATGTGCTGCTGCCCGAGCCCGCCGAGGACCTCGGGCGGATGGCTCCGGCCGGGCAACTGTGGTCCACGACAGGGGATCTGGCCCGCTTCGCCGCCTTCCTGGTGCAGGGGGACGACCGGGTGCTGAGCGCCGGGTCGCTTCGCGAGATGAGGACTCCGGCGGCGCCGCCCGAGGCGGCGGACGTGGCGTCCGGGTACGCGTACGGTCTGGGGCTCGAGGTGCGGCGGTGGGGCGAGCGGCTCCTCGTCGGGCACGGTGGGTCGCTCCCGGGCTTTCTGGCCTCGCTCACCATCGGCGTGGAGGACGACGTGGCCGCGGTGGTGCTGGCGAACTGCACGTCCGGGCCGGCCCTCGCCACGGTGGCGGCCGACCTCGTGCGGATCGTCGCCGACGCCGAGCCGCGGATCCCGGAGCCCTGGCGGCCGCTGCGGAAGGTTGAGCCGTCGGTGCTGGAACTGGCGGGGCAGTGGTACTGGGGGACGTACGGCTTCGGCCTGCGGCTGACGGCCGACGGGCTCGCCTCGCTGGAGCCGCTGTCCGGCAACGGCCGGCGCTCGCGGTTCCGGGCGAACGGTGACGGGACCTGGACGGGGCTGGAGGGCTACTACGCGGGAGAGGTGCTGCGCGTGGTGCGGCGGCCGGACGGGTCCGTGGACCATCTGGACCTCGGGTCGTTCGTGTTCACGCGTCAGCCGTACGACGTGGAGGCTTCCGTGCCCGGCGGTGTGGACCCGGAGGGGTGGCGAGGCATCGGATAGCGCCAGGAAGGCCCCCACGACCAAAGGGTGGGCGTTTCACGTGAAACGCCCACCCCTCGGCTTGTTTGTCTTCGTCGTACTCACAAGGGGAGCTTGAATCCCACGTGTGAGGCTTCGAAGCCCAGCCGCTCGTAGAAGCGGTGGGCGTCGGTGCGGGTCTTGTCCGAAGTGAGCTGGACCAACTGGCAGCCCTCACGTCGTGAGGTGTCGACGGCCCACTCGATGAGCCGCGTGCCCAGCCCGCTGCCGCGCTCGTCCGCGTGGATGCGGACGCCTTCGATGATCGACCGGGTGGAGCCGCGCCGGGACAGGCCCGGAATGATCGTGAGCTGGAGCGTGCCGACGACACGGCCCTCCCGTTCGGCGACCATCAGGTGCTGGTGGGGATCGGTGCTGAGCCGCTCCAGCGCGGCCAGGTAGGGCGCGAGGTCGTCCGGGGACTCGCGCCGTGCCCCCAGTGGGTCGTCCGCGAGCATGGCCACGATGGCGGGAACGTCGGCGGCGACAGCGGCTCGTATGGCGAGATCTTCCATGGTCCGCACCCTATGCGGTGGTGCGGTTCCCGCCGGGGCTATGCCGGGGCGGTCGCGTGCAGGGACTCGACGGCCCGGACCAGGGGTGCCAGATCCGGGTTCTTCGCGGCTTCGTCGAGTGCCTCGCGCAGGGCCCCGTCGTTGGTGGGCCGGGCCTCCGCCAGGAGCTTGAGGCCGGCTTCGGTGACATTGGTGTAGATGCCGCGGCGGTCGGTGGGGCACAGGTAGCGCTCCAGGAGACCGCGGTCCTCGAGCCGGGTGACCAGACGGGTGGTGGCGCTCTGGCTGAGGACAACCGCGTCCGCGACCTGCTTCATCTGCAGATGGCCGCCCTCGCCGTCGTGCTGCCGGCTGAGCACGTCGAGCAGGGAGTATTCGCGCACGCTCAGATCGTGCCCGGCCTGCAGGGCTCGCTCGATGCGCGTCTCGATCCTGCCGTGCAGCAGGGCGAGCGCGGACCAGCCCTGGGCAAGGGCGGTCAGCGCGGGATCCGTCGCTGTCATGGGCGTCTCCTCCGTCCCGGAGCGGCTGAGTCCAGGATAGAGCAGCGCAGCAATAGACGGCCTTTAAAGATATCGCGTGCCTGCAACTACTGAGCTCGTCTCTCAGCCCGCCGCGACAGTGAGCGGAGCGAACCGGCGGGTCCAGTCCCCGGGCGGCTCCGTGATGCCGTACATCATGACGTCGTTGCTGGACACCGGTGCCAGCCCGCGTTCCGTCACCCAGGACAGCAGCTCCTCGTGGCGTACGTCGATGTCGGTACGCAGCCGGCGGTCGGTTCCGGCGGCAAGGGAGGCGATCAGGGCCTTGGCCGTCTCCGTGTCCTGGGCGATCAGGGGGCCCACGACATGGGTGTCCATGTTGGGCCAGGCCGCCGCGTACCCGATGATCCGGCCGCGTTCCTCGGCGACGCGCAACTGGTCGGCGAACGCGGGCAGTCGCGTGATGGCCGGGGTCCGATCGACGCCGAACACCTCCTCGTCGAGCCGGAGGATGCCCGGGAGGTCCGCCGCGGTGGCCGCGCGCGTGGCGATACGAGATCGCGGCTCGTCCGGCCCGTCCGGAGAGAAGTGCCCGACCACCATCTCCGCCCTGCCGGTGACCTTGAACCCCAGCTCTTCGTAGAGCGGGCGGCCGAACGGTGTCGCGTGGAGGGTGAGGGGGGTGCTGCCCATCGACGAGACGACATGGCGCATCATCCGCCGTCCGATTCCCTGGCGGGCATGTCGTTCGGCGACCAGGACCATGCCGATGGCGCCGAGATCCGGGCGGCCCTGCGGTCCGTACTCGCTCACGACACACGCGGCGACGAGCCCTCCGGCCAGGTCGTCGATGCCGTAGCCCGTCCCGGCCGTCAGGAGGAAGCTCCACTTGTGCTCCTCCCGCGGCCATCCCCGGTTCTCGGACAAGTCGGCGCAGGCGGTGAGATCGCGGAGCGTCAGGCGGCGGATGGGGAAATGCGCGGGAGAAGGAGTCGACACGCAGGTCAGGCTGTCCGAAGGACCCCCTCGGCGTCCACCTGTTTGGGATCACACATACGTGCTTTTGGCCACGCGGGGCCGATCGGTGTCTCAGCCGAGGTCGGGAGCGTGCATGGCCCGCACGCCTTCGATGTTCCCGTCGAGGTAGTGGCGCAGCGACAGCGGGACCAGGTGGACGGAGGCGATGCCGACCCGGGTGAACGGCACACGCACGATCTCGTACTCCCCGGCGGGCTGGTCCACCTCGGGGCCATGCCGGTGGGCGGGGTTCATGGACTCCAGCCGGCAGACGAAGAAGTGCTGAACCTTCACACCGGTCGCGCCGCCGTCCTCGCCGATGTGCTCCACGGTGTCCACGAAGCAGGGCACCACATCGACGATCTTGGCGCCGAGTTCCTCGTGCACCTCGCGGTGCAGGGCGTCGACGACAGTCGCGTCTCCGGGCTCGACCCCGCCCCCGGGAGTGACCCAGTAGGGATCGACACCTGGCTTGGTGCGCTTGATCAGGATCAGGTCGTCACCGTCGAGGAGAACGGCGCGTGCGGTGCGCTTGACCACGGGTCGGACGGTCATGGGGGAAATGTGGCCCGGCTGGTTCCACGTGAAACATTGCACGCCGCCTCGGTCTCACTCCGCGCCCCTCTCTTTCGCTCAGTACCAGGCGGCCGCCGCCCGCAGCAGCCACTCATGGGCCCGCGCGATGTGCGGCAGCGCCAGCGTTCCGGCGCGGACCGCGAGGAAGTAGGTGCGCAGCGGCGGTACCGCCGGCTCATGCAGGGGCACGATCTCGCCCCGCCCCAGGGCGGCCGCGCACAGATACCGGGGCAGCACCGCGAGCCCCGCGCCCGCCACCACGCAGGCGAGGACCGCACGCAGATCGGGGACGATCACCGTGCCGGAGGCCGCGGGCCGGGTGTCGAAGACCGAGCCCCAGTAGCGGGAGGTGAAGGGGAGCGACTCGTGGACTTCGATCACGGGGATGGTCTCCAGGGCGGGCGCGACCGTGTGGCGCGGTGTCGCCGGGGCGATCCGCTCGGCCCAGCGCGGAGCGGCGACCAGGACGTGCTCCTCGTCGCACAGCGGAGCCGCCGTGAGCAGCCCGCCGCGCGGCCGGGCCGTGCTGATGGCCAGATCGTGATGTCCGGCGGACAGTCCGGCCAGGGCCTCCTCGGCGGTCCCGAAGGAGGTGCGCAGCGCGAAGCCCTGACCGTCGTCGCCGGTCAGCCCGGTCAGTGCGGGAAGGGCCCGTTCCGCGACGAACTCCGGCGGCCCGGCCAGATGCAGTGTGCGCAGGGAGGACTCTTCGTCCAGGCCGGTCTCGGTGATCTCCACGAGCGCGTCCAGGTGCGGCGCGGCCTTGTGTGCGAGCTCGTCGCCGATCGTCGTGGGCGTCACACCACGGGCCCTGCGCAGGAACAGGGGACGTCCCAACTGCCGTTCCAGCGTGCGGATCTGTGAGGTGACGGCCGGCTGGGAGAGGCCGAGGAGCGCCGCGGCGCGGGTGAAGGAGCCCGCGCGGTGCACGGTCACGAACGTGCGCAGCAACGCCAGATCCATGGCACGCCCACCCCTCTTGGTGCCCTGTCGCACACGACCCCCCGGCCCCGCCCAACTATAAATATGTCGATAGGTCTCTGTCGCTACCGTGATTGGACACTGACAGAGAGTCAACTAGCCTGGTTCGCGCGGTTCTTGCGCGCGGAACCGAAGGCGGTCCGAGCCACGAGGGGGGAGGCTCGGACCGCCTGCCGTACAAGGACGAAAACGGACGGGAACGGACGGGAACCGACGGCGAGTCAGGGATCCGCGGGGCGGTCCACCAGGGACCCACCGGGAAGCGGCTGCTGTCCGGGAAGCGGTCAGTGGGCCGACTCCGCCGACTCCTCCAGAGCCCGCAGCACATCCGCCACCAGGTCCTCGGCGTCCTCCGCGCCCACGGACATCCGGATGAAGCCCTCCGGCACCGCGTCGCCGCCCCAGCGTCCACGCCGCTCGGCGGTGGAGCGCACCCCGCCGAAGCTCGTCGCGGGGTCCACGAGCCGCAGCGCGTCGAGGAAACGCTCGGCACGCGCACGCGTGGGCAGCGTGAAGGACACCACGCACCCATAGCGCCGCATCTGCCGTGCGGCGGTCTTGTGCGAGGGGTCGTCGGGCAGCCCGGGGTATCGCAGCCCGGTCACCTCGGGGCGTCCGCGCAGCGCCTCGGCGAGAGCCAGGGCGGAGGCGTTCTGCCGGTCGACCCGGAGTTGCAGGGTGGCGATCGACCGGTGGGCGAGCCAGGCCTCCATCGGCCCCGGGATCGCGCCGACGATCTTGCGCCAGCGGCGTACGGCCGCCATGGCCTCGCCGCCACGGCCCACGACGTACCCCAGCAGGATGTCGCCGTGCCCGGTGAGCTGCTTGGTCCCGCTGGCCACGGAGAAGTCCGCGCCCAGGGCCAACGGCCGCTGCCCGAGCGGGGTCGCCAGCGTGTTGTCGACGGCGACCAGGGCGCCACGCGCGTGTGCCGCCTCGACCAGCCGCCGGATGTCGCACACGTCCAGGCCCGGGTTCGACGGGGACTCGATCCACAGCAGCCGTGCCCCGTCCAGCGCGTCGAGCTGGGCGTCCCCGCCGGTCGGTGCCGTACGCACCTCGATCCCGTACTCCTGAAGCTGCTCGCGCACCAGGGGCAGCGCCTGGTAGCCGTCGCTGGGCAGCACCACCGCGTCCCCGGCGCGCAGCTGGGAGAAGAGCACCGACGAGACGGCGGCCATGCCGGAGGCGAACACCAGCGTCTCGACGCCCTCCTGCCCGGGTGCCTCCAGCTCGCCGATGGCGCGCTCGAGCAGCGTCCAGGTCGGGTTCTCGTCGCGGCCGTAGGTGTAGGGGCCCGTGGGATCGCCCGGCAGATGGAAGTGGGCGGCGAACACCGGCCCCGGCAGCGTCGGTTCGTGCTTGACCGGTTCGGGCAGACCGGCCCGCACCGCACGTGTGCCGTCGCCCGCACCGGTGGGGAAACGGGGCTGCCCCCGCGTGCCGTTCGGGTCGTCCGCAGCGGAGTGGTTCATGCCGGCCTGCCTTCCTTCGCCTGCTGTCGTCCTGCGGTGGGCCGAGCGCGGCCCGCCGCCCACTTCTCTCTCGGGCTGCTTTCCCGGCCCCTCGGGTCAGTCCTCGTCCGGCAGGACCAGGTTCAGCGCCCAGGAGACGACCGAGACGATCAGGCCGCCCAGGACGGCCGTCCAGAAGCCCTCGACGTGGAAGCTCAGATGGAGCCTGCCGCACACCCACGACGTCAACAGCAGCATCAGCGCGTTGACCACCAAGGTGATCAGGCCCAGTGTCAGGATGAACAACGGGAAGGTCAGCACCTTCACCACCGGCTTGACCAGGAAGTTCACCAGGCCGAAGATCAGGGCGACGACGATCAGCGTGCCGGCCTTCTTGGCGGTGCTGTCCCCGGTAAGGGTGATCTTGTCGAGCACCCACACGGCGACCGCCAGGGCACCCGCGTTGGCGATCGTCTTGACTACGAAATTCTTCATGTGTCTGATCGTGGCAGACCAGATCGATTACGAGTACGGGCGAGGACGATGAAGGCATTCCGGCTGGACGAACTGGAGGCGGAACGAGCCGCCAACGAGGGCGCCTACCTTCAGTTCCTGCGCGAGCGGAACATGTCGGTCGGTCTGTACGCGCTCGACGCCGGCGGGCACGACCCGCAGAAGCCGCACAGCCAGGACGAGGTGTACTTCGTCGTGAGCGGCCGTGCCTCGATCACGGTCGGTCTGGAGACGACCGAGGTGGCCCGCGGCAGCGTCGTGTACGTACCGGCCGGAGTCGCCCACAAGTTCCACCACATCAGCGAGGATCTGCGGGTCCTCGTGGTGTTCTCTCCCCCGGAAGCCTGAGGCGGCGTCTCGGGGTTCCCTAGGGGACCGGTCAGGGCAGGACAAGGGATGCGAGGGCCCCGCGGGCGCCTTCTCGGCTCTAGCATCGAATGCAGAACACCGGCAGGGCCCGCACCGGGGAGTGCGGGCCGCCGACAGGACCCGGCCCCGCGCCGGCGGAGAGATGAGGACGAGGGCAATGCGAGAGATCTTCGCGGGTCTGCCGTGGTGGGTGAAGTGGATCGCGGTGCCCGTCATCGCTCTGGTCGTCTTCGGCGGCGTGATAGCGAGCGTGATCGGCTTCGTGGTCTGGCTGCTGTTCAAGGTGCTGATCTTCGTGGCCCTGGTCGGCGGGCTGATCTACATCGTGCGCAAGTTCCTGGCGGGTTCGTCCTCACGCAGCGACTGGTGAGTGGCAGGGGGCACCGGTGACCGGTAACGGGAATCGCCGGTTCCCTCGCGGGAGGGAAGTTTCCCGGACAAGCCGTCCGTGTGCGGTGACAGGCGGATAAGGTCCGGAGATCGACGCGGGGACCGGCCCCCGCGGGCGGCGCACACCCCCTTCGTGTTCCCGCACGGCTGCCCCCTCGCGCTACGGGAGTGACCCCTTGGCCACGGTTGACACCGCACCCGCAGAACGGCACGTGCCGCCCGTACCCCGGGAGCCGTCCCGCTCGACGGCCCTCCCGGCGCAGCCGCGTTCGTCGGCCCCCGTGGAACGGCCCGGGTCCACCGTCCCGGAGCAGCCGCAGCCCCAGCAGCCCCCGACCCTCATCGGGTCCGTGCAGCGCGCGATGCGCCTGCTGGAGACCGTCGCGCGGCACGAGCACGGAGCGCCCGCCAAACAGCTCGCCCGTGAGACGGGCCTGGCCCTGCCGACCGCCTACCACCTGCTGCGCACCCTCGTCCACGAGGGCTATCTGCGCCGTGACCGGGGCCTGTTCTTCCTCGGCGAGGCCGCTGAACGGCTGAGCAGCAGCGGCGCCGCGCAGAAACGTCGCTCCACGATCGTCGAGGCGCTCGCCCAGTGGCGGGATTCCATCGGTGCCCCGGTGTACTACGCGATGTACCGCGAGGGCGAGATCGAGCTCATGTGCGTCTCCGCCACGGCCGCCGCACCGGCGGTCGAGGAATGGGCCGGCTTCCGCGAGACCGGGCACGCGCACGCGATCGGCCAGTGCCTGCTGTCCCAGCTGGACGACAGGGACCGCCGTGACCATCTCGACCGCTACCCCGTGCAGTCCCTCACCCCGTACACGGTCCGTGACGGCCACTCGGTGCTGCGGCGCCTGGAACGGATCCGGCCGATGGAGCCGGTCACCGAGCGGCAGGAGTACGCGCTGGGGGCGGTCTGCGCGGCGATCCCCATCACGGTGGGCACCACGGCGGCCGCGATGGCCCTCTCACTGCCGGCCCATCAGGCGGATCGGCTGCTGCCCGCGGCGCGCCAGTTGCAACGCGAGGTCGGGCGGCGTCTGGGCTCTCTGGCGCTCTCTATCAGTATCTGAAAACTCACTCCTTGTGATCCGATGTGTACGTTCAGCAAGATGCACCAGTCACGGGATGGATTCCCGGCCAGTCGACGGCAAACACCGGGGTAACGATGCGCGAGTCCGTACAGGCAGAGGTCATGATGAGTTTTCTCGTGTCCGAGGAGCTCTCCTTCCGCATCCCGGTGGAGTTGCGGTACGAGACCTGCGATCCCTATGCCGTGCGGCTGACCTTCCATCTGCCCGGAGACGCCCCGGTGACCTGGGCGTTCGGGCGGGAGCTGCTGATCGACGGGGTGGCGACCCCGTGCGGGGACGGTGATGTGCGCATCTCACCGGCCGGCCGCGACTCGCTGAGCGAGGTCCTGATCCGGCTTCAGGTCGGCTGTGACCGGGCGTTGTTCCGCTCTTCGACGGCGCCCCTGGTGGCGTTCCTGGACCGCACGGACAAGCTGGTGCCCCTGGGGCAGGAGGGTGCGCTGGCCGACTTCGACGCCCACCTCGACGAAGCCCTGGACCGCATCCTGGCGGAGGAACAGAGCGCGGGCTGAGACCTTGCGGCAGGGGATTTGGGCGTAACGCTTCGCCTCGGCCTCAGGGGGTGCAGGAACGCTTCGCCGACCGCCCCGAGGGCGGACCGCCCGGAGGCCGACGGCCCCCGGCCCCGGCGTCAGCGCCTGCGGCGCCTGCCCCTCCCCCCGCGTGCCGGGGCGGGCAGGGCGGCCGGTGCCGCGGCCTCCAACCGCCCCGGACGGTCGGCCGAGACCACGAGTGCCGCCAGCGCCGTGGTGACCGGCACCGAGGCGACCAGGCCGATCGAACCCACCAGTGTGCGCACGATCTCCTCGGCGACGAGCTCACTGGTGGCGACGGTCGTCACACCGCTCTGCGCGATGGAGAACAGCAGCAGCAACGGGAGCGCGGCACCCGCGTACGCGAGGACGAGGGTGTTGACGACCGAGGCGATGTGGTCGCGTCCGATGCGGATGCCCGCGCGGTACAGCCCGCGCCAGCCCATCGCGGGGTTGGCCTCGTGCAGTTCCCAGACCGCCGAGGTCTGGGTCACCGTCACATCGTCCAGGACGCCGAGCGAGCCGATGATGACACCGGCGAGCAGCAGGCCGCTCATGTCTATCGACGGATACAGGCCGTGGATCAGGCCGGTGCTGTCGTCGGTGTTGCCGGTCAGCGCCGCCCATCCGATGAACAGCGAGCCCAGGAAACCGATCAGCATCAGCGAGATCAGTGTGCCGAGCACCGCGACCGAGGTACGGGCGGACAGGCCATGGCACATGTACAGCGCGATCAGCATGATGGCGCTGGCCCCCACCACCGCCACGACCAGCGGGTTCGAGCCCTGAAGGATCGCGGGCAGGATGAAGAGGTTCAGCACCAGGAAGCTGATGGCGAGCGCGACCAGCGCCATGACGCCCCGCATCCGCCCGACGACCACGACGGCGAGTGCGAAGACACCGGCCAGCAGCGCCATGGGGAAGCGCCGGTCGACGTCCGTGACCGAATACTGCAGGTCCGCGGGTGCCGAGGGCTCGTAGGCGACCACGACCTTCTCGCCCTGGTGCAGTTGCCGCGACTGGTCGGGCTGTACGACCTCGGTGAAGGTGCGGCCCTTGTCCTTGCCGGTGTCCACCCGGATCGTGGCCTTCTTGCAGGCCCCGGACTGCTGCTGCTGAGCGGAGGAACCCTCGGCGGTGGAGGTGTCGCCGGTCGGGGTGTCCCCGGAGGCGTTCACCGACCTGCAACTGACCGCGAGCACCTCCACGACGGTGGCCTGCTGGGTCTGCCGGTCGAAGCCCACGCCGGTGCGCTCGTGCGACGGGGCACCGCCCGGCCACAGCGCGGCGAGTCCGGCCACCACCAGGGCGGCGAACGGAATCAGGATCGCCGCGATCACCTTGCGGAGATGCTTCGACACCGGTGCGGCCGGCCCGTGGCTGTGACTGTGCCCGTGCCCGCCACCGCTGCCCGGGCCGTGCTCGTGGGCGTCCCCCGGGCCGTGCCCGCCGCCGTGCCCATGGTCGTCCCCCGGGCCGTGCCTGGCGCCGTGCCCGTGGCCGGTGCCGGTGGCTTCCTGGCCGTGCCGGAAGTCCTGTTCGCGTCGGGGTTCGGGCGGCGGATGGGGGAACTGCTCTGTCGTGGTCACCGCCCGATCATCGCAAGAACGGCACAGGCCCACTGTTCACCGCGCCACAAAGGACGCTAGCGTGGAGCCACCTTTGCACACGCGGGAGCTCGGAGCACCGGGCTGAGAGGGCGCTGACCTCCGTCTTCGCGATGTTTCACGTGGAACGTGCGATGTTTCACAGGAAACGCCGACAGACGGACACCGCTGCGTCGACCGCCGAACCTGTTACCGGGTAATGCCGGCGTAGGGAGTAGGTCTCATGACCAACAAGGACGTACGCACGCCTGCCTCCAAGGAGATCTCCAGCGACGCGGAGCAGATCGCATCCGCCGCTTCCGACGGGGAGGCCGGGAAGTCCATCGGCTGGCACAAGGGTTACGTGGAGGGCTCACGGCCCGATCTGCGGGTGCCGGTCCGTCAGGTGCACCTCACCAACGGGCAGTCGGTCACGCTGTACGACACCTCCGGCCCGTACACCGACCCGCTCGTCGGCACCGATGTCCGCAGGGGCCTGCCGCCGCTGCGGGAGAACTGGATCGTGGCCCGCGGCGACACCGAGGAGTACGCGGGCCGTCCGGTCCGCCCCGAGGACGACGGGATCAAGCACACCTCGCCACGCGGCGGTCTGCGCAACCTCGACGCGGTGTTCCCCGGACGGCCGCGTCAGCCGCGCCGCGGGCGCGGCGACCGAGCCGTGACACAGCTCGCGTACGCGCGCCGTGGGGAGATCACTCCGGAGATGGAGTTCGTGGCCATCCGGGAGAACGTCGCTCCCGAGACCGTCCGCGAGGAGATCGCGGCGGGCCGTGCGGTACTGCCCGCCAACGTCAACCACCCGGAGATCGAGCCGATGATCATCGGCAAGCGGTTCCTGGTGAAGGTCAACGCCAACATCGGCAACTCCGCGGTGACCTCCTCCATCGAGGAGGAGGTGGAGAAGATGACCTGGGCGACCCGCTGGGGCGCCGACACGGTCATGGACCTCTCCACCGGCCGCAACATCCACACCACCCGGGAGTGGGTGCTGCGCAACTCCCCCGTCCCCATCGGCACGGTCCCCCTCTACCAGGCCCTGGAGAAGGTGGACGGCAGGGCCGAGGAACTGACCTGGGAGATCTACAAGGACACCGTCATCGAGCAGGCCGAACAGGGCGTGGACTACATGACCGTCCACGCCGGGGTGCGCCTCGCCTACGTGCCGCTCACCGCGAACCGCAAGACCGGCATCGTCTCGCGCGGCGGCTCGATCATGGCCGCCTGGTGCCTGGCGCACCACAAGGAGTCGTTCCTCTACGAGAACTTCGAGGAGCTCTGCGAGATCCTCGCCGCATACGACGTCACGTACTCGTTGGGAGACGGGCTTCGGCCCGGTTCGATCGCGGACGCCAATGACGAGGCCCAGTTCGCGGAACTGCGCACGCTCGGGGAACTCGGGCGGATCGCCAGGCGTTTGAACGTACAGACCATGATCGAGGGCCCGGGCCATGTCCCGATGCACAAGATCAAGGAGAACATCGACCTTCAGCAGGAGATCTGCGATGAGGCTCCGTTCTATACGCTCGGCCCGCTGACGACGGACGTCGCACCGGCGTACGACCACATCACCTCCGGCATCGGCGCGGCCATGATCGCCTGGTGGGGCACGGCGATGCTCTGCTACGTCACGCCCAAGGAGCACCTGGGCCTGCCCAACCGCGACGACGTCAAGACCGGCGTCATCACCTACAAGATCGCCGCCCATGCGGCCGACCTCGCCAAGGGGCACCCGGGCGCGCAGGAGTGGGACGACGCCCTGTCCGACGCCCGCTTCGAGTTCCGGTGGGAGGACCAGTTCAACCTCTCCCTCGACCCGGACACGGCACGGGAGTTCCACGACGAGACCCTCCCGGCGGAACCCGCCAAGACGGCCCACTTCTGCTCGATGTGCGGCCCGAAGTTCTGCTCGATGAAGATCTCGCAGGACATCCGTCGTGAACACGGCGCCGGCCGGGACGAGATCGCGGAGGGGATGGCTCAGAAGTCGAAGGAGTTCGCGGAGGCGGGGAACAGGGTGTACCTGCCCATCGCGGACTGAGGGAGCGACTGGGCAGCTCTCCCTCGGGCCCCGGCCCGCAGTGCGGGACGGGGTGGTGGGACGCGCTCCGGGCGTCGGTGGGCGGCGGGAGCGCGGCCTCCGGCGATGACGCCGATGGTGGTCACTCCGGCTGGTTTTCCGGGCCTCCGAAGTCCGGGCTGGTGAAGTCGGGGCTGGAGAAGCGCGGGCGGCGGGTCGGGGCCCCGTCGTCCGGGCTGCTGAAACCTGGCCGGTCGTAGCCAAGTTGAGGCATGCGGCCGGTCGGTGCGGCCGGCCCCGCGTACCCCGGTGCGGGGGAGCGGGAGTCGGCGACCGCGTCGCGCAGGAACGGCAGGATGCCCCGTTCGAGCAGAGCCTCCTGCCAGGCGTCCCTCGCCTGGGCGACCTCTTCGCCGAGTTCGGCGTAGGCGCCGCTGTCGAGCGAGGGGCGGTTGCGCAGCGCGGTGAGCAGCAGCCCGGCGGCGGCGGCGAGGATCGCGGCCGCGGTCAGGGCGCCGAACACCCAGCCCGCCGTGATCATGGACTGGGCGAACGCCTGGGCCGGGTCCAGCATCCTCAGGATGTAGCCGACGAGCAGGAAGAGGGCCGCGGCGGTTCCGGCGAGGACGGGGGCGAGCACCGCGACGACGGCGCCCGCGCCCGCGCCGTGGGTCTCGGCGGTCTCGCCCATGGTGGCCGCGAGCCGGACCGGCGCGCCCGGCTCGGCGGAGCCGGCCTCGGTGAGGGAGGGCGGGACGGCCGGCGCCGGCCGGCGCAGTTCCTCGCGGATCTTGACGTAGTGGTGGTACTCGGTCGCCGCGGCCGCCGTTATGACCGCGGTGGCGCTCAGCGCCATGGTGCGCAGTTGTTCCGAGTTGAGCCGCTGCCCGGCAGCGGCCAGTTCCGGGTCGTGTGGGGCGGAGCGCAGCGCCTCATCGAGGATCCGCTCGTATTCCTGGCGGTCCTCGCTCA
This sequence comes from Streptomyces sp. NPDC014889, assembly GCF_043081205.1. NCBI lineage: Bacteria > Bacillati > Actinomycetota > Actinomycetes > Kitasatosporales > Streptomycetaceae > Streptomyces > Streptomyces sp. NPDC014889. The sequence continues at coordinate 191,816 of NZ_JBIBWH010000002.1, read as the reverse complement.
GCAGGTGCTGCGGAACGCTGTTCATGTGCATCCCCCGATGCTCCGTAGGGCTTGGGGCTCGCATGGCGGCGAGCCGTCGGGCAGAAACGGAGGGGAGCCTGCTACGGATAAGCCGATGGTAGAGCCGTGACGGCGCGCGGTGACAGGGGGTTTCCACAAATTGGGTGGCGACCTGCGCGGTCGTCTCCGCTGGGCGGGCTGCCCGGTGAACGGTCAGGCGTCGAGGGGCAGTTGCTGGACCAGCAGTTTTCCGGCCATGGTCACGCCGCCGTCCATGGCGATGGCGAGTCCGTCGGCGTAGACGTGCGGTCCCTCCACGACCGGACCCGCGGACTCCTCGCCCTCCTCGGAGCCGACTTGGCCCAGCAGATAGGGAATGGGGCTGTGGCCGTGAACGATACGGGTACCGCCGTACGTATCGAGCAGGGAGCGTACGGCGTCGGCGCCGCCCTCGTCCCGGAAGGAGAAGCGCTTGGTGAACTTGCGGAACAGTTCCCAGACTTCGTTCACGTCGTTGCGCGTGAGCGTCTCGCGGACGGTGTCGTTGACCTCTTCGATCGAGGCACCGTAGTCGAGGTAGGAGGTGGTGTCCGAGTGCACGAGCAGGTAGCTGTCGACCGCCTCGATGGCGTCGAGCCGGGCCATCCACTGCAGGTGGTGGTCCTGGAGGCGGTCCATGTCGGACTTCTGGCCGCCGTTGAGCAGCCAGGCCGCCTGGAAGGTCGCGGTGCCCGCGCCGGAGTTGACGGGGGTGTCGCCGAACCGCCTGGCGCCGAGCAGCAGCAGCTCGTGGTTGCCCATGAGGGCCTTGCAGTAGCCGCCGGCCGCGGCCGCCTCCGCGGACAGCCGCATCACGAGGTCGATGACGCCGATGCCGTCCGGGCCGCGGTCGGTGAAGTCGCCGAGGAACCACAGCCGCGCGGTGCCCGCGCACCACTGGCCGGCGGAGTCGACGAGCCCCTTGGCCTGGAGCGCGCCGACGAGCTGGTCCAGATAGCCGTGCACGTCACCGACGACGTAGAGCGGCCCCGGGACGGCGGCGGACTGCCGGGGCTGCGCGGCGGCCGGGTCGGCCGCGGCCTGAAGCGTGTCACCGCGCTTGATGACCGGCAGATCGCGCTCGGTGGGCGTGTACGCGGCCGAGTAGCCCTTCTTGGGCGCCGCGGGCGCCTCCCCGGCCGACCGGACCGTTTCGGCGGGATGCGTGCCGTGGTCGTACGGGCCGGTCTCGTTCACGTACGCGGGAACCCGGAAGTCGCGCAGCGTAGCCGCCCGCTCCACGTCGGGTCCCTGACCGGCCCCCTGAGTCATCGACCCCTCCACCATCGCGCCGCCTCTGCACCGCTTCGGACTGCCTGGTCGCAGCGGCCCGCGGTGTCGTGGGCCCATCATAGGAACGCGGATCGCGCCATGTGATGACCCAGGGGTGGTGAATCGGCACTGGACTCCGGTTCACCGTGGCTTTCGCCCCGATTGGGCAGTCTTCGGCGACCCCGCGGCCACCCGTGTCCCGGGCGGCCGCGGGGTCACTCGTGTCCTGCGCGGCCGGTGGCCGCACGTGTCCTAACGGTCCTCCGACACGCGGGGCGGGCTGACGGTCCTGCGCTGGGTGCGCCGCTGGGACGAGGTGCGCACGATCAGCTCGGTCGGTATGACCTGCTCGACCGGCCGGTCCGACTCGACCCCTTCGATGGCGTCGATGAGGAGCTGGACGACCGCTGTGCCGATCCGGCGCGGCTTAAGGGAGAGCGTGGTGATGGGCGGCTCGGTGCTGGCGTACACCGTGGACTCGCTGCAGCACACCAGCAGCAGGTCGTCGGGGACGCGCAGGCCGTAGCGGCGGGCGGCGGCGAGCAGATCGGTGCCGTTGGGGTCGAACAGTCCGTAGACGGCGTCGGGCCGGTCGGGGCGGGCCAGCAGCCGGTCGGCGGCGACGGCGCCCGCGCACGGGTCGTGGGCGGGGTAGGCCTCGTACACCGGGTCCTGGCCGACGCGCTTGCACCACTGGAGGTAGGCGGTCGTCGACAGGTGGGTGTAGGTGTCCGTCGTGGTGCCGGTCAGCAGACCGATGCGGCGGGCGCCGGCCTCGGCGAGGTGGTCGAGGATGCCGAGGACGGCGGCTTCGTGGTCGTTGTCGACCCAGGCGGTGACCGGGAGCGCGCCGGCCGGGCGGCCGTCGCTGACCACCGGTAAGCCCTGCCGCACCAGTTCGCTGACGACGGGGTCCTGGTCGGAGGGGTCGATGACGACCGTGCCGTCCAGGGCGACGTTCGACCACACGTCGTGGCGCGAGGTCGCGGGCAGGATGACGAGGGCGTATCCGCGGGCGAGCGCGGCCGAGGTGGCGGCGCGGGCCATCTCGGCGAAGTACGCGAACTCGGTGAAGGTGAAAGGTTCATCCCCGTACGTGGTCACGGTCAGACCGATGAGGCCCGACTTGCCGGTACGGAGCGTGCGGGCCGCGGCCGAGGGGCGGTACCCCAGCCGGTCGGCGACCTCGCGGACATGGCGCCGGGTGGCGTCCGGGAGCCGTCCCTTGCCGTTGAGGGCGTCGGAGACGGTCGTGATGGAGACTCCGGCGGCGGCGGCCACGTCTCTGATGCCCGCCCGGCCCGGCCGGCTGCCTCGGCGTGAGGTTTCCGCGCGGCTCACCTGGTGCTTCCCTGCTGCTGTCATGGCGAGCCGATAGTAGGGCTCTTGCGGTGGGGTAGTGCGGACGCATATGCACGCGTTGACAGGCACGTTTCTGCATGGTCGTTGGGGGTCAAGTGCCTTTGAAACCATGTCAGTTACCCGGCATCAGGTTAGGACGTGACGTGGTGGCACGCATGGGCCTGTCGACCCTTCGATGTTTCGAAGAGGTCTCAACTCACCTTCACGGGGGACGCGCGCCACGGCGCAAGCCACCGGCGCATAGATATATGTGTGACGCGCCCCCCAATTCGTACGTGTTCGTACGTGCGTGCCGCCGATGTCGGTGTGACGGAAGAGGCCGGTCCTCGCACGAGGTGATGGTCGCCGACCCATACGCAGCGGCGCCCAATCCTCTTAAGGTGTGCAGTATTGGATGCCGGTGGTGGTCACGAGGAGGACTGCGGTGAGTGAGACAAGCCCGAAGCTGCGTGCCGAGCTGGAGGGTATCCCCACCTACAAGCCGGGGAAGCCCGCCGCGGCCGGCGGCCCGGTGGCCTACAAGCTGTCCTCGAACGAGAACCCCTATCCGCCGCTGCCGGGGGTCATGGAGACGGTGACGGCGGCGGCCGCCGCCTTCAACCGCTACCCGGACATGGCGTGCACGGGCCTGACCAGTGAACTGGCCGAGCGCTTCGCGGTGCCGGCCTCGCACGTGGCCACGGGCACCGGTTCCGTCGGTGTCGCCCAGCAGCTGATCCAGGCCACCAGCGGGCCCGGCGACGAGGTCATGTACGCCTGGCGGTCCTTCGAGGCGTACCCGATCATCACGCAGATCAGCGGGGCGACCTCCGTGCAGGTCCCGCTGACGCCCGGTGACGTGCACGACCTGGACGCGATGGCGGACGCGATCACCGAACGCACGCGTCTGATCTTCGTCTGCAACCCGAACAACCCGACCGGCACGGTGGTGCGGCGGGCCGAGCTGGAACGGTTCCTCGACCGCGTCCCCTCCGACGTGCTGGTGGTCCTGGACGAGGCCTACCGCGAGTTCATCCGCGATGCCGAGGTGCCGGACGGGGTGACGCTCTACCGCGACCGGCCGAACGTCTGCGTGCTGCGCACGTTCTCGAAGGCGTACGGCCTCGCCGGGCTTCGCGTCGGCTTCGCCATCGCCCACGAGCCGGTGGCGGCGGCGCTGCGCAAGACGGCCGTGCCGTTCGGCGTGAGCCAGCTGGCACAGGAGGCGGCGATCGCCTCGCTGCGTGCCGAGGACGAGCTGCTGGGCCGGGTCGGCTCGTTGGTCTGCGAGCGCATCCGGGTGGTCGACGCGCTGCGCGCACAGGGCTGGACGGTGCCCGAGACGCACGCCAACTTCGTATGGCTGCGGCTGGGGGAGCGGACGGTCTCCTTCGCCGAGGCCTGTGAGCGGGCCGGCGTGGTGGTCCGGCCGTTCGCGGGTGAGGGCGTGCGGGTGACCGTCGGGGAGGCCGAGGCGAACGACATCTTCCTGAAGACGGCGGAGGCGTTCCGCAAGGAGCTCTGATCCGGCCGGACACGCGCCGGTCCTCGGCCGGCCGAGGACATCGCGGCAGCGTGTAAGAAGGGGGTTCCCCAGGTTCTGGGGGACCCCCTTCTCCGTCTGAAAATCGGTGGGTCATAATTGCTTGTGAATGTGAACGCGTTCACAAGCGAGTCCGATTGTTGCCTGTTGTGCAGGTCACATCGGGATGAATCGCCACCGTGATCGCGGTGACGTAAGGAGAGTGACGACGTGAACCTGGCTTTGGCGCCGGAGACACTGGCGCGCTGGCAGTTCGGCATCACGACCGTCTACCACTTCATGTTCGTTCCCCTGACGATCTCGCTGGCCGCCCTGACGGCCGGGCTGCAGACCGCCTGGGTGCGCACGGAGAAGGAGAAGTACCTCAGGGCCACCAAGTTCTGGGGCAAGCTCTTCCTGATCAACATCGCCATGGGCGTGGTCACCGGCATCGTGCAGGAGTTCCAGTTCGGCATGAACTGGTCGGACTACTCACGCTTCGTCGGTGACATCTTCGGCGCCCCGCTCGCCTTCGAGGCGCTGATCGCGTTCTTCTTCGAGTCCACCTTCATCGGACTGTGGATCTTCGGCTGGGACAAGCTGCCCAAGAAGATCCACCTGGCCTGCATGTGGATGGTGTCGCTCGGCACGATCCTGTCGGCGTACTTCATCCTCGCAGCCAACTCGTGGATGCAGCACCCCGTCGGCTACCGGATCAACGAGGCCAAGGGCCGTGCCGAACTCACCGACTTCTGGGCGGTGCTGACCCAGAACACGGCGCTCAGCCAGGCCTTCCACACGCTCTCCGCCGCCTTCCTGACCGGTGGCGCCTTCATGGTCGGCATAGCCGCCTACCACCTCACCCGCAAGAAGCACGTGCGCGAGATGAAGACCTCGCTGCGGCTCGGCCTGGTCACGGTCGTCATCGCCGGCCTGCTCACCGCGGTCAGCGGCGACGTCCTCGGCAAGGTCATGTTCAAGCAGCAGCCGATGAAGATGGCCGCGGCCGAGGCGCTGTGGGACGGACAGCAGCCGGCGCCGTTCTCGGTCTTCGCCTACGGCGACGTCGACAAGGGCCACAACACGGTGGCCATCGAGATACCCGGCCTGCTCTCCTTTCTCGCCAACGACGACTTCACCTCCCACGTCCCCGGCATCAACGACGTCAACAAGGCCGAGCAGAAGCGGTTCGGGCCCGGCGACTACCGGCCCAACATCCCCGTCGCCTACTGGGGATTCCGCTGGATGATCGGCTTCGGCATGGCGTCCTTCGCCATCGGCCTCGCGGGACTGTGGCTGACCCGCAAGAAGTTCCTGCTGCCGCAGCACCTGCGCGTCGGCGACGACGAGGTGCCCCATCTGGTGCTGCTGCCGAACAAGGCGCTCAGCCCGAAGCTGACCACCTGGTACTGGCGCATCGCGATCTGGACGCTGGCCTTCCCGCTGATCGCCAACTCCTGGGGCTGGATCTTCACCGAGATGGGCCGCCAGCCGTGGGTCGTCTACGGCGTCCTGCAGACCCGGCACGCGGTCTCCCCCGGCGTCTCCCAGGGCGAGGTCCTGACCTCGATGACCGTCTTCACACTGCTCTACGCCGTTCTCGCCGTGATCGAGGTCAAGCTCCTGGCGAAGTACGTCAAGGCCGGCCCGCCCGAGCTCACGGAGGCCGACCTCAACCCGCCCACGAAGATCGGCGGCGACGAGCGTGACGCCGACAAGCCGATGGCCTTCTCGTACTAGGCAGAGGGAGCTGCACAGCCATGGAACTGCACGACGTCTGGTTCGTTCTCATCGCCGTCCTGTGGACCGGCTACTTCTTCCTGGAGGGCTTCGACTTCGGGGTCGGCATCCTCACCAAGCTGCTGGCCCGGAACCGGCCCGAGAAGCGGGTGCTGATCAACACCATCGGCCCGGTCTGGGACGGCAACGAGGTCTGGCTGCTCACGGCGGGCGGCGCCACCTTCGCCGCCTTCCCGGAGTGGTACGCCACCCTCTTCTCCGGTTTCTACCTGCCGCTGCTCGTCATCCTGGTCTGCCTGATCGTGCGCGGAGTCGCCTTCGAGTACCGGGCCAAGCGGCCCGAGGAGAACTGGCAGCGCAACTGGGAGAACGCGCTCTTCTGGAGTTCGCTGATCCCCGCCTTCCTGTGGGGCGTGGCCTTCGGCAACATCGTGCACGGTGTGAAGATCGACCGGAACCTCGAGTACGTCGGCGGGGTCGCCGACCTGCTCAACCCGTACGCGCTCCTCGGCGGAGTGGTCACCCTGACGCTGTTCACCTTCCACGGCACGGTGTTCACGGCCCTGAAGACCGTCGGTGACATCCGTGAGCGGGCGCGGAAGCTGGCCCTGCGCGTGGGGCTGGTGACGGCCGTGGCGGCGTTGGCCTTCCTGCTGTGGACCCAGGCCCACTCGGGCAACGGCAGGAGCCTGGTGGCGCTCGTCGTGGCGGTGGTCACCCTGGTGTCCGCGCTGGCGGCGAACCAGGCGAGGCGTGAGGGCTGGGCGTTCGCGCTGTCGGGCGTCACCATCGTGGCCGCCGTGGCGATGCTGTTCCTGTCGCTCTTCCCGAACGTCATGCCGTCCACGCTCAACGGGGACTGGAGCCTGACGGTCACCAACGCCTCGTCCAGCCCGTACACCCTCAAGATCATGACCTGGTGCGCCGGGATCGCCACGCCGATCATCCTGCTCTACCAGGGGTGGACCTACTGGGTGTTCCGCAAGCGGATCGGCACGCAGCACCTCGCCGAACCCGCGCACTGAGTCCGATGAGGGTGTGTTTCACGTGAAACACACCCTCGGGGCCGAAGGGCATGTTCTCCATGAAACCGATTGATCCGCGACTTCTGCGTCACGTCCGTGCCACCCGGTTCTTCCTCGCGGCTGTCGTCGGGCTGGGCGCCATCGGGGCATGCCTGGTCATCGCTCAGGCGATGCTCATCGCCGAGGTGGTGGTGGGCGCCTTCCAGCACCGGATGCCGGTCGGCGAACTCCGCACTCCGCTGCTGCTGCTGGCCCTCGTCGCCTGCGGCCGGGCACTGGTCGCCTGGCTGACCGAGCTTGCCGCGCACCGGGCGAGCGCGGCGGTGAAGTCCGAGCTGCGCGGGCGGCTGCTGGAGCGTGCGGCGGGGCTCGGCCCCGGCTGGCTGAGCGGCCGGCGCACGGGCTCGCTCGTGGCGTTGGCGACGCGGGGTGTCGATGCCCTGGACGACTACTTCTCGCGCTATCTGCCTCAGTTGGGGCTGGCCGTGGCCGTCCCGGTGGCGGTGCTCGCCCGGATCGTCACCGAGGACTGGGTCTCGGCGGCCATCATCGTCGCCACCCTGCCCCTCATCCCGGTCTTCATGATGCTGATCGGCTGGGCCACGCAGTCCCGCATGGACCGCCAGTGGCGCCTGCTGTCCCAGTTGTCGGGGCACTTCCTGGACGTCGTCGCCGGGCTGCCGACCCTCAAGGTGTTCGGCCGGGCCAAGGCGCAGGCGGAGTCGATCCGGCGCATCACCGGGGAATACCGGCGAGCGACCATGCGCACGCTGCGGATCGCCTTCCTGTCCTCCTTCGCCCTGGAACTGCTCGCCACCCTGTCGGTGGCGCTGGTCGCCGTGACGATCGGCATGCGGCTCGTGAGCGGCGACATGGACCTCTACATCGGGCTGGTCATCCTCGTGCTCGCGCCCGAGGCGTACCTGCCGCTGCGCCAGGTGGGCGCGCAGTACCACGCGGCGGCGGAGGGCCTGGCGGCCGCCGAGGAGATCTTCGCCGTGCTGGAGACCCTCGTGCCGGAGTCCGGCACCGGGGCCGTACCCACCGGGGCCCTGACCTTCGAGGACGTGAGCGTCCGCTATCCCGGGCGGTCCGCGGACGCGGTGACGGACGTGTCCTTCTCCGTGCGGCCGGGGGAGACGGTCGCGCTCGTCGGGCCGAGCGGCGCGGGCAAGTCGACGCTGCTGAACGTCCTGCTGGGGTTCGTGAAGCCCAGCGCCGGCCGGGTGCGCGTCGCGGAAACGGATCTCGCCGACATCGACCTGGAGCAGTGGCGCTCGCGCATCGCCTGGGTGCCGCAGCGGCCGCACCTGTACGCGGGGACGATCGCCGAGAACGTACGGCTGGCCCGGCCCGACGCGGACGACGCCGCCGTGCGCGGGGCGCTGGCCGACGCCGGCGCGCTGGAGTTCGTGGACGCGCTGCCGGAGGCAGTGGAGACCCGGCTCGGGGAGGACGGGGCCGGGCTCTCCGCCGGGCAGCGGCAGCGGCTCGCGCTCGCTCGGGCGTTCCTCGCCGACCGGCCCGTCCTGCTGCTCGACGAGCCGACGGCCGCCCTGGACGGAGCGACCGAGGCGGAGGTCGTGGACGCGGTGCGGCGGCTGTCCGCGGGCAGGACGGTGCTGCTTGTGGTGCACCGGCCCGCACTGCTGGACGTGGTGCACCGGGTCGTGCGTCTCGACGGGACCGAGTCGAGCGGGCCTGCGCCGGCCAAGGCTCTCACCGCCGAAACACATGTCGCCGAAACACGCACCGACGAAGCACGCACCGCCGAAACACGCTCCACGCCCGGGGCGGAGACCGGACCGCTCTCGGCGCCGGCCGGACCCGGGACCGAGGGCGGCCCCGTCGCGCGAGGCGTCCTCTCACGGGTGCGGGCCATGTCGGGCCCTCGACGCGCTCGGCTCGCCCTCGCCCTGCTGCTGGGCAGCCTGGCGCTCGGCAGCGCGGTCGGGCTGATGGCCACCTCCGGGTGGCTCATCTCCCGGGCGTCCCAGCAGCCGCCCGTGCTCTACCTGATGGTGGCCGTCACGGCGACCAGGGCCTTCGGCATCGGGCGTGCGGTCTTCCGGTACGCGGAGCGGCTGGTCTCGCACGACGCGGTGCTGCGGATGCTCGCCGACACACGGGTGGCCGTCTACCGGAGGCTGGAGCGGCTGGCGCCCGCCGGGCTGCGCCGGATGCGCCGCGGTGACCTGCTGACGCGGCTCGTCGCCGATGTGGACGCGCTCCAGGACTACTGGCTGCGCTGGCTGCTGCCCGCCGGTGCGGCACTGACCGTGTCCGCCGCTTCCGTCGCCTTCACGGCCTGGCTGCTGCCGGAGGCCGGGGCGGTGCTCGCGGCCGGACTGCTCGCGGCCGGGGCAGGCGTCCCGCTGATCACCGCGGCCGTGGCCAGGCGCGCCGAGCACCGGCTCGCCCCCGCGCGCGGCGCCCTGGCCACCCGTGTGACCGAACTGCTCACCGGAACCGCCGAACTGATCGTCGCCGGCGCCCTGCCGGCCCGTACCGCCGAGACCCGGCGGGCCGACTGGCTGCTCACTCGGATCGCCTCGCGCGCCGCCACCGCCACCGCGCTAGGCGACGGGCTCACCGCGCTGGTCTCCGGACTGACCGTCGCCGCGGCCGCCCTGGTCGGCGCGCAGGCGGTCGCCGACGGGCGGCTCGGCGGCGTGGCCATGGCCGTCGTCGTCCTCACCCCGCTCGCCGCCTTCGAAGCGGTCCTCGGCATGCCGCTCGCCGTGCGCCACCGGCACCGGGTACGCCGTAGCGCGGAGCGGGTGTACGAGGTGCTGGACGCCCCCGAGCCCGTCCGTGAACCGGAGCGGCCGCGGCCGGCGCCCGCCTCGCCGTTCCCGCTCGTCGTCAGCGACCTGACGGCGCGGTACGCGGGGCAGGACCGGGCGGCGCTCACCGGACTCGGCCTGACGCTCCAGGAGGGCCGCAGGGTCGCCGTGGTCGGCCCGTCCGGCTCCGGCAAGACGACGCTCGCCCAGGTACTGCTGCGCTTCCTCGACGCGGAGACGGGCACGTACACCCTCGGCGGCGTCGACGCCCGCGCCCTGGCCGGCGACGACGTACGGCGGCTGGTCGGGCTGTGCGCCCAGGACGCGCACCTCTTCGACAGCTCGGTCCGCGAGAACCTGCTCCTCGCGCGGAAGGACGCGACCGAGGCCGACCTGCGGGACGCCCTCGCGCGGGCCCGGCTGCTCGGGTGGGTCGACGCCCTGCCCGACGGGCTCGACACGCTCGTCGGCGAGCACGGCGCCCGGCTGTCGGGCGGCCAGCGTCAGAGGCTGGCCCTGGCCCGCGCGCTGCTCGCCGGCTTCCCGATGCTGGTGCTCGACGAACCCGCCGAACACCTCGACGTGGCGACCGCCGACGCGCTCACCGCCGATCTGCTGGCCGCCACCGAGGGCCGTACGACGCTGCTCATCACCCACCGTCTGGCCGGTCTTGAGGCCGTGGACGAGGTGATCGTCCTCGACGAGGGGCGCGTCGTCCAGCAGGGACCGTACGCGGAACTGGCCGCGCTGCCGGGACCGCTGCGGCGGATGGTCGAACGGGAGGCGCAGACGGAGCTGCTGGTGGGCGTGGGGTAGCGGCCCGTTCCCGGACCGACCCCGGCGGTTGGCCCGCCCGTTACGGCCGCTCCCCCAGCAGCCGCTCGATGACGACCGCGACGCCGTCCTCGTTGTTGGCGACCGTTCGTCCGGACGCCGCGGCGACCGCGGCGGGGTGCGCGTTGCCCATGGCGTAGGACCGGCCGGCCCAGGTGAGCATCTCCACGTCGTTCGGCATGTCGCCGAAGGCGACGACCTCCTCGTGGGAGATGCCGCGCTCGGCACAGCACAGGGCCAGAGTGCTCGCCTTGGAGACGTCCGGACCGCTGATCTCCAGCAGGGCGCTGGGGCTGGAGCGGGTGATGGTGACGTGCGCGCCGGCGGCGAGGCGGGCGACGGTGAGGAAGGCGTCGGGGTCCAGCGCGGGGTGGTAGGCGAGGATCTTCAGGATCGGCTGGTCCGCACCGACTCCGCCCGGCGCCAGCAGTTCCTCGGCCGGCGCGAGGACGTCGGGTGTCTCCATGTGCAGCTTCGGATAGGCCGGCTCCTGGTGGAAGCCGTAGGTCTGCTCGACCGCGAACACCGTCCCCGGTGCCGCCTCGCGCACCAGCCGTACGGCGTTCAGCGCGTTCTCCCGGGCCAGGTCCCGCACCTTCACGAAGCGGTGGGCGCCGGGGCCGCCGTGCAGGTCGACCACGGCGGCCCCGTTGCCGCAGATCGCCAGACCATGGCCGTGCACATGGTCGCTGACCACGTCCATCCAGCGGGCCGGGCGGCCGGTGACGAAGAAGACCTCGATGCCCGCCTCCTCGGCCGCCGCCAGGGCGGCGATCGTGCGCGGGGAGACCGACTTGTCGTCGCGCAGCAGGGTGCCGTCGAGATCGGTGGCGATCAGCCGAGGCGGAACGCCGGGGGTGCCCCCCGGCTCGAACGAGGTCGAGAGCTGGGATGAGGCCGGGGTCTCTGGCTGTCGAGTCGCTGAGGTCACCGCGTCATTGTCGCCTATATGTCCGCACGATCGTGCGAGAGTTCGCACATTTGAGGGGTTGTCTCGGTCACGTCAGCTGGGAGGGCGCTTCCATGGCGATCCGTTCGAAGACCTTCTGATCCGCGGCGAAGTCCGAGCCGGGGATGGGCCAGTGGATCACGATCTCGGTGAAGCCCAGCTCCTGGTGGCGGCCCGCGAAGTCGACGAACGCGTCGAGGGACTCCAGCGGACGACCGCGGTCGGGGGTGAAGCCGGTGAGCAGGACCTTGTCGAGCGCGGAGGCGTCGCGGCCCGCCGCGGCGCACGCGTCCGCGAGCTTCTCGGTCTGGACGCGAAGGGCCTGGACGGACTGCTCCGGTGTGCCGTTCTCGTACAGCTTCGGGTCGCCCGTGGTCACCCAGGCCTGCCCGTACCGTGCGGCGAGCCGCAGCCCTCGCGGCCCGGTCGCGGCCACGGCGAACGGCAACCGGGGCCGCTGCACACAGCCGGGGATGTTGCGCGCCTCGTGCGCCGAGTAGAAGTCGCCCTCGTACGACACCGCTTCCTCGGTCAGCAGCCGGTCGAGCAGCGCGACGAACTCGGCGAAGCGATCGGCCCGCTCCCGCGGCGTCCAGGGTTCCTGCCCGAGCGCGGTGGCGTCGAAGCCGGTGCCGCCCGCGCCGATGCCGAGCGTGATCCGGCCCCCGGAGACGTCGTCGAGGGAGATCAGCTCCTTGGCGAGGGTGACCGGGTGCCGGAAGTTCGGCGAGGTCACCAGGGTGCCCAGCCGCATCCGCTCCGTCACGGCCGCGGCGGCGGTCAGCGTCGGTACGGCCCCGAACCACGGGCCGTCACGGAAGCTGCGCCAGGACAGGTGGTCGTAGGTGTAGGCGGCGTGGAAGCCGAGCTGTTCGGCGCGCGTCCATGTCGCACGGCCGCCCTCGTGCCAGCGGCGGTACGGAAGGATCACGGTGCTCAGGCGCAGACTCATGGACCCGAGCCTAGACACTCGCGGGTGTTTCACGTGAAACGGTCACCGCGGGTGACCGGCGGCGACGGGCTGGGACGGGTCAGCGGGTCTCGGAAAACCGCAGGTACCGGGGCGGCACGGACTGCGTCAGCCACACACCGTTGGCACTGACGTGGAAGACATGGCCGTCGCGGTGCATGGCGGCCGCGTCCACCGCGAGGACGACCGGGCGACCGTGGCGGGCGCCGACACGGGTCGCCGTCTCGCGGTCGGGCGAGAGGTGCACGTCATGCCGCTCCATGGGCCGCAGCCCCTCGCTGCGGATCGCCTCCAGCTTGCCGGCCACGGTCCCGTGGTAGAGGTACGGCGGCGGCATCGCGGCCGGCAGGTCGACGTCGACGTCGACGGTGTGGCCCTGACTGGCACGGATGCGGCTGCCCTCGATCGCGAACCGCCGCTTGTCGTTGGTGGCGACCACGTGGTCCAGTTCCTCGCGGGTGAACCGGAAGCCGTGCGCGGCCGCCGCCGTGATCAGTGCGTCGATCTCCACCCAGCCGCCCTCGTCGAGCGTGAGCCCGATCCTCTCGGGCCGGTGGCGAAGGTGTTTGGAGAGGTACTTCGACACCTTCACGGCGCGTCTTTCGTCCATGCCACCAGCGTGCCGGGAGAGACGCGCATCACGCAGGTCAATTTCGCCCCGGAGGTTTGATCCACAGCAAAGCCATGTTGTCCACAGGCCGGGAGCCCCACGCTGTGGACAACTGGCCGCCGATTCAGACGCGTTGGCCCGGATCCGCGGTACCCAGGGGCGGTTTCGCCCTCGCGAGCCGGCGCCGCGCCCGCGGGCTGAAGCGGGACATCGCGCGCAGGAGACGGGCCTCCGGCGTCACCGGCACCACCGCCTCATTGCGCACCACCGCGCGCAGGACCGCGTCGGCCACCTTCTCCGGCGGGTAGCCGCGCAGTCCGTACAGACGGGCCGCGCGCTGTCGCCGACGCTCCTCCTCCCCGGCGTCGACGCCCGCGAAGTGCGCCGTGGATGTGATGGCGGTATCGACGAAGCCGGGACAGACCGCCGTGACGCCGATCCCCTGTCCGGCCAGCTCCGCGCGCAGGCACTCGCTCAGCATGAGCACCGCCGCCTTGGAGGTGCTGTAGGCGGGGAGGGCCTTCGACGGCTGGTACGCCGCCGCGGACGCGGTGTTGACGATGTGGCCGCCCTGCCCCCGCTCGGCCATCCGCCTCCCGAACAGGCGGCAGCCGTGGATCACTCCCCACAGATTGACGTCGAGGACCTTCCGCCAGTCCTCGGGGGTGTGGTCGAAGAAGGAGCCGGACAGGCCGATGCCCGCGTTGTTCACCAGGACGTCCACCACGCCGTACTCGGCGTGGACCTTCTCGGCCAGCTTCTCCATGGCCTGCTCGTCGGAGACGTCCACCGTATCGGCCCAGGCGGCCGGAGCGCCGAGCTGCCGGGACTGCTCGGCCGTGCGGGCCGCGGCCCCGGCGTCCCGGTCGACGGCCACCACGCGCGCGCCTGCCCGGGCGAACGCGTACGCCGTGGCCCGTCCGATGCCGCTGCCCGCGCCGGTGACCAGGACGAGCTGCCCGGCGAAGCGGTCGGTGTACTTCCCGGTGGCGGCGGGCTGCGGCTGCCCGCCCTCGGTGGCGGTGACGAACTGGGCGATCCAGGCCGCCAGCTGGTCGGGCCGGGTGCGCGGGACCCAGTGCCCGGCGGGGAGCGTGCGGCGCACCAGGCCGGGGGCCCACTGCTCCAGGTCGTCGTACAGGCGCTCCGAGAGGAAGGCATCGTCGAGCGGCGTGATGAGCTGCACCGGCGCGTGCGCGTGGGCGTCCGCCCGTGGTCCGCGCAGCCGGGCCCGCACGTTGTCCCGGTACAGCCAGGCGCCGTGGGCTGCGTCCCGGGGCAGCGACGAGGTCGGGTAGTCGTCGCCGGGGATCTTCTCGACGCGCCTCAGGAGGTCGGGCCAGCGCCTGCCGAGCGGGCCGCGCCAGGCCAGCTCGGGCAGCTTGGGCGTGTGCAGCAGGTACACGTACCAGGACTTGGCGCCCTGGCCGAGGAGTTGGACCGCCCGGCGCGGGGTGGGGCGCCTGACGCGCCCGGCGATCCAGTGGCCGACGTGGTCGAGGGACGGGCCGGACACCGACGTGAAGGAGGCGATCCGGCCCTCGGTGCGCCGGACGCTGACGAACTCCCAGGACTGCACCGAGCCCCAGTCGTGGCCCACCAGGTGCACCGGCCTGCCTGGGCTGACCGCGTCCGCGACCGCCAGGAAGTCGTCCGTCAGCTTCTCCAGGGTGAAGCCCCCGCGCAGGGGCCGCGGCGCGGTGGAGCGGCCGTGGCCGCGGACGTCGTAGAGCACGACGTGGAAGTGGTCGGCGAGGCGCACGGCGACCGTGGACCAGACCTCCTTGCTGTCCGGATAGCCGTGCACCAGGACGACCGTGGGCCGCCCGGCATCGCCCAGTTCGGCCACGCACAGCTCGACCCCGCCCGTGCGCACCCGGCGCTCCCGCGCGCCCTTCAGCGTCGTCACTTCTCCTCCGCCCGGGTCGGATCCGACTGCCGTACCTACCTGTGCTGTGTCTGTGCTGTTCCTGTGCTGCGGTCCCGGCGACTCTGGCACTTGTTAGACCAGTCGTCAACAGCGTTGTCCGGGTGCCGGAACCCCCGGGCTGCCCCACCCTCAGGGGCCGACCCCTAGGGTCCCCGTAATACTCGAGGGGGACTCCAAGACGGCTCTGGGGTCTGACGACCGGCGTGGTCCGGATCACTACCGTCTAAGACGTGACTGTGATCGCGACCGAAAGCCTGAGCAAGCGGTTCCCCCGGGTGACCGCGCTTGACCGGCTCTCCGTGGACGTCGGACCGGGTGTGACCGGGCTCGTCGGCGCCAACGGAGCCGGCAAGTCCACACTCATCAAGATCCTGCTGGGTCTGTCCCCCGCCACCGAGGGCCGCGCCGAGGTGCTCGGCCTCGACGTCGCCACCGAGGGCGCCGCCATCCGTGAGCGCGTCGGCTACATGCCGGAGCACGACTGCCTGCCACCCGACGTCTCGGCCACCGAGTTCGTCGTCCACATGGCGCGCATGTCCGGCCTGCCCCCGACCGCCGCGCGCGAGCGCACCGCGGACACCCTGCGCCATGTCGGCCTGTACGAGGAGCGCTACCGCCCCATCGGCGGCTACTCCACGGGCATGAAGCAGCGCGTGAAGCTCGCCCAGGCCCTGGTGCACGACCCGGAGCTGGTCTTCCTCGACGAGCCGACCAACGGCCTCGACCCGGTCGGCCGCGACGACATGCTCGGCCTGATCCGCCGCATCCACACCGACTTCGGCATCTCCGTCCTGGTCACCTCCCACCTGCTGGGCGAACTGGAACGCACCTGCGACCACGTCGTCGTCGTCGACGGCGGCAAGCTCCTGCGCTCCAGTTCCACCACCGACTTCACCCAGACCACGACGACCCTCGCCATCGAGGTCACCGACAGCGACGAGCACCCGGACGGCACCCGCGCGGTGCGCGAAGCGCTGCACGCGCGCGGGGTGGAGACCGAGGACGGCACCGGCCTGCCGGGCGCGGGACACGTCCTGCTCCTCACCGCCCAGGGCGACGAGACGTACGACCTGGTGCGGGACGTGATCGTGGACCTCGGCCTGGGCCTCGTGCGCATGGAGCAGCGACGGCACCACATCTCGGAGGTCTTCCGGGACAGCGACGAACAGCACGACACCCAGCGGAAGGAGGCGGTCGGCCATGGCGGTTGAACACACCGCGGCAGCGCCCACGGGTGACCAGACCCGTATCCACAACATCGGCTACCGCAGCTACGACGGCCCCCGCCTCGGCCGCGCCTACGCCCGCCGCTCGCTGTACTCGCAGTCCCTGCGCGGCGCCTACGGCCTCGGCCGCTCGGTGAAGTCCAAGGTGCTGCCCATGCTGCTGTTCGTGGTGATGTGCGTGCCCGCGGCCATCATCGTCGCCGTCGCGGTCGCCACCAAGGCCAAGGACCTGCCCATCGAGTACACGCGCTACGCCATCATCATGCAGGGCGTCATCAGCCTGTACGTCGCCTCGCAGGCACCCCAGTCCGTCTCGCGCGACCTGCGTTTCAAGACCGTGCCGCTGTACTTCTCACGCCCCATCGAGACCGCCGACTACGTGCGCGCCAAGTACGCGGCGCTGGCCTCCGCGCTGTTCATCCTGACCGCCGCCCCGCTGCTCGTGCTCTACGTGGGCGCGCTGCTGGCCAAGATGGACTTCGCCGACCAGACCAAGGGATTCGCCGAGGGAGTCGTCTCCGTGGCACTGCTCTCACTGCTCTTCGCCGGCATCGGCCTCGTCATCGCCGCCGTCACCCCCCGGCGCGGCTTCGGCATCGCCGCCGTGATCGCCGTGCTGGTCATCTCCTACGGCGCCGTCTCCACCCTCCAGGCCATCGCGGAGGTACGGAACAACTCCGGCGCCATCCCCTGGATCGGCCTGTTCTCACCGGTCACCCTCGTCGACGGCGTGCAGACCGCCTTCCTCGGCGCGACCTCCTCGGCACCCGGCGGCGTCGGCCCGGGCAGCGGACAGGGCATCGTCCACGTCCTGGTCGCCCTGGGTGTCATCGCCGCCGCATACGGCCTCCTGCTGCGCCGCTACAAGAAGGTGGGACTGTGACGACCCTCAGCATCGACCACGTCTCCCGCTGGTTCGGCAACGTGGTCGCCGTCAACGACATCACCATGACGATCGGCCCCGGCGTCACCGGACTGCTCGGCCCCAACGGCGCCGGAAAATCCACCCTGATCAACATGATGGCCGGCTTCCTCGCCCCCTCCACCGGCACGGTCACCCTCGACGGGCAGCCGGTGTGGCGCAATGAGAAGATCTACCGGCACATCGGCATCGTCCCCGAGCGGGAGGCGATGTACGACTTCCTCACCGGCCGCGAGTTCGTCGTTGCCAACGCCGAACTGCACGGCCTGGGCGCCAAGGCCGCCCAGCAGGCGCTCGCCACCGTCGAGATGGAGTACGCGCAGGACCGGAAGATCTCCACCTACTCCAAGGGCATGCGCCAGCGCGTGAAGATGGCCTCCGCGCTGGTCCACGACCCCTCGCTGCTCCTGCTCGACGAGCCGTTCAACGGCATGGACCCGCGCCAGCGCATGCAGTTGATGGACCTGCTGCGGCGCATGGGCGACGAGGGCCGCACCGTGCTGTTCTCCTCCCACATCCTGGAGGAGGTCGAACAACTCGCCTGGCACATCGAGGTCGTCGTCGCCGGACGGCACGCCGCCAGCGGCGACTTCCGCAGGATCCGCCGCCTGATGACCGACCGGCCGCACCGCTATCTGGTGCGTTCCAGCGACGACCGGGCACTGGCGGCCGCGCTGATCGCCGACCCGTCGACGTCCGGCATCGAGGTCGACCTCGCCGAGGGCGCGCTGCGCGTCCAGGCCATCGACTTCGGCCGGTTCACGACCCTGCTGCCACGGGTCGCGAGGGACCACGGCATCCGGCTGCACACGGTCTCGCCCTCCGACGAGTCCCTCGAGTCCGTCTTCTCGTATCTCGTCGCGGCGTAGGAGGCCGAAGATGTACGACCCCACAGTCGCCCGGCTCACCTACCGGGCCCTGCTCGGCCGCCGCCGAGCACTCATCCTCGGCGCGCTGCCGCTGCTGCTGATCGTGATCGCCACGGCCGTCCGCGCCCTCGCCGGAGCCGACGACCAGACCACGGTGAACGTCCTGGGCGGGTTCGCGCTCGCCACCATGGTGCCGATCATCGGTGTCATCGCCGGCACCGGAGCGATCGGACCGGAGATCGACGACGGCTCGGTGGTGTACCTGCTGTCCAAACCGCTCAAGCGGCCGACGATCATCTTCACGAAGCTGATCGTGGCGATCGCGGTGACCATGGTCTTCTCCGCGGTGCCGACCCTGGTCGCCGGGCTGATCCTCAACGGCAACGGGCAGCAGATCGCCGTCGCCTACACGGTGGCCGCGCTGGTCGCCTCCATCGCCTACGCGGCCCTCTTCCTCCTGCTGGGCACGGTCTCCCGGCATGCGGTGGTCTTCGGGCTCGTCTACGCGCTGGTGTGGGAGGCGCTGTTCGGCTCCCTGGTGGCCGGGGCGCGCACGCTGAGCGTCCAGCAGTGGGCGCTGGCCGTGGCGCACAAGGTCTCCGGCGGGGACATGGTCACCTCCGACGTCGGGCTGCCGACGGCGACGGTGCTGCTGGTGCTGGTGACGGTTCTGGCCACCTGGTACGCCGGACAGAAGCTGCGGTCGCTGACCCTCGCCGGCGAGGAGTGAGGCATCCGTTCGAGGCCGGGCGGTCCTGCCCGGCCTTGACGGGGGCTTCACCTCCACCCCGGCACACTGGGCAAAGCGGATGAAACGGCAGGAGGGTGTGATGGCGGGCGACGTGCCGGAGAGCGAGAGCCGGGGGGCGACCGGGGAAACCTGGGACGACGTCGTCCTGGACGCCGACTTCATACGGGCCGCCGGGACCGCCGAGCCGTCCGCCCGGGCGCGGATGCTCGCCGCACGCTGGCGGCGCGAGGAGCCCGAGCCCCGGCCGTGGCGCTCCGACGAGCCGCCCGCCGGATGGTTCTTCAGCAAGGCCCGCCGGCGTCGGTGGCGGCGCAGGTGAAGTGGCCCGGGGCGCCCGGTAATTCGGTGGCGCCGAAGCGGTCGTAACGGCACAGTGGTGGTGTTCACCGCGCCGGATCGGGCCGGCGCCACGTTCTGGGAGAGGAGTTGGGCGATGCCGATGCACGGCAGTACGCCGAGCTCCCGACAGGGCAGCCCGCGGCGGGTTCCGGAGTAACTACCGGCTCCGTCGAGCCCGCCCCGCACGGGGAGCTGCCCGGGGCGGCCGCTTCGAGCACGCGAATCCTTCGCGTGGGCCGCCCACCCGGAGGATTGGCCGAGTGGCAAGGCACCGGCTTGGTTCAGCCGCGGTCGGGGGTCACCCCCGCGCACGTTCGATCCGTGCATCCTCCGCCGAGACCGAAGGTTCAGCCCGCCAGCTTTTCCAGCAGCACCGCGATGCCGTCCTCGTCGTTCGAGGCCGTCACCTCGTCCGCGACCGCCTTCAATTCCTCATGGGCGTTGGCCATCGCCACGCCCCGGGACGCCCAGGCGAACATCGGGACGTCGTTGGGCATGTCGCCGAAGGCGATGGCGTCCGTGGCCTTCAGGCCCAGCCGCCGCGCGGCGAGCGAAAGCCCCGTCGCCTTCGACAGGCCCAGCGGCAGCAGTTCGACGATGCCTTCGCCGGCCATGGTGACCGAGACGAAGCCACCGGCGGTCCGGCGGGCCACTTCGGCCAGTTCGTCGTCCGTCAGGTCCGGGTGCTGGATGTAGATCTTGTTGAGGGGCGCGCTCCACAGGTCCGCGACGTCCGTGAACGGCGTCGCCGGAAGCGGGCCCACGACCGCGTAGCCGGGACCGACCAGCACCTCGCCGTCCAGGCCGTCGCGGCTCGCCGCCAGATACAGCGGACCGACCTCCGCCTCGATCTTGGCCAGGGCCACCGCCGCCAGTTGCCGGTCCAGGGTCACCGAGGTCAGCAGGCGCTGCTCCCCGGCGTCGTACACCTGGCCGCCCTGGCCGCAGACCGCGAGGCCCCGGTAGCCGAGGTCGTCCAGGACGTGCCGGGTCCACGGCACCGCGCGACCGGTGACGACGAGGTGCGCGGCACCCGCCGCGGTGGCCGCGGCGAGCGCCTCACGGGTGCGCCGGGAGACCGACCCGTCGGAGCGCAGGAGCGTCCCGTCGAGGTCGGTCGCGATCAGCTTGTAGGGGAACGGCCCGGCGGCGGGTCTCACTTGGCCACCGGTTCCAGGACCTCCCGGCCGCCGAGGTAGGGGCGCAGGACTTCCGGCACCCGCACGGAGCCGTCGGCCTGCTGGTGGTTCTCCAGTATCGCGACGATCGTGCGCGGGACGGCGCACAGCGTGCCGTTGAGCGTCGCCAGCGGGCGGACCGCCTTGCCCTCACGGAAGCGGATCTGGAGCCGGCGGGACTGGAACTCGGTGCAGTCCGAGGTCGAGGTCAGCTCGCGGTACTTGCCCTGGGTCGGAACCCACGCCTCACAGTCGAACTTGCGCGAGGCCGAGGCGCCCAGGTCGCCCGAGGCGACGTCGATCACGCGGAACGGCAGCTCCAGCGAGGTCAGCCACTGCTTCTCCCACTCCAGCAGCCGCCGGTGCTCCTCCTGCGAATCCTCGGGATTGACGTAGGAGAACATCTCGACCTTGTCGAACTGGTGGACGCGGAAGATGCCCTTGGTGTCCTTGCCGTGCGAGCCGGCCTCGCGGCGGAAGCAGGGCGAGAACCCGGCGTACCGCAGCGGCAGGCGCTCGGCGTCGATGATCTCGTCCATGTGGTACGCCGCCAGCGGCACCTCGGAGGTGCCGACCAGATAGAGGTCGTCCTTGTCGAGGTGGTAGACGTCCTGGGCCGCCTGGCCGAGGAAGCCCGTGCCTGCCATCGACTGGGGGCGGACCAGCGCGGGGGTCAGCATCGGCGTGAAGCCGGCCGCGGTGGCCTGGGCGATCGCCGCGTTCACCAGCGCCAGCTCCAGCAGGGCGCCGACACCGGTGAGGAAGTAGAAGCGCGAGCCGGAGACCTTCGCGCCGCGCTCCACGTCGATCGCGCCGAGGAGCTGGCCGAGCTCCAGGTGGTCCTTGGGCTCGAAGCCCTCGGCGGCGAAGTCGCGGATCGTGCCGTGCGTCTCCAGCGTGACGAAGTCCTCCTCGCCGCCGACGGGCACCTCGGGGTGGATGAGGTTGCCGAGCTGGAGGAGGAGCTCCTGGGTCTCGGCGTCGGCCGCGTCGCGCTCGGCGTCGGCGGTCTTGACGTCGGCGGCGAGCCCGCTTGCCCGCTTCAGCAGCTCGGCCTTCTCGTCACCCGAGGCCTTGGGGATGAGCTTGCCCAGCGCCTTCTGCTCGGCGCGCAGCTCGTCGAAGCGGACGCCGGACGACCTGCGCCGCTCGTCGGCAGACAGGAGGGCGTCGACGAGCGCGACGTCCTCTCCACGGGCACGCTGCGAGGCGCGCACACGGTCGGGGTCCTCACGGAGCAGACGAAGGTCAATCACGCGGTCAAGGCTACCGGTGCGAGGTTCCACCCCACGACCCAGTATTCCGAACCATGCCTTACGTACCGTTATGGGGGAATTGCTTCCCGTGTCAATAATGGAGGCCTGCCTCCCTGGAACGAGGCAGGCGACGGGCGCCGGGTTGACCTGATTCCCTTGTGCGGAACGGGACTTGGGGGTGAGTTGTCCACAGGATCCACAGCCGCCGGAGAGTTATCCACAGGCTGTGTGGAAGATCTGTGGATTTCGGAATTGATCACTCCGGAAGCGTGGGGCGGAGGGAGGAATTCCCGTCTCGATGCGCCTGGACGCCCACTTTCGGGTGGAAAGAGGTCGCCCCAAAAGATGAACCAAAGGAGACAGGTGGACGAAGGGTGACCTGTGGGCTCCCGACCGCTCTTGTGGCCTGAAGGGCGATTTGTCGACCGAGTCCCCATTGGATGTCGACTTGTCCCCAGGTCGAGAGCGGCGAGAGCGGGAGGGTGTGGATAACTTCTGTGGACAACGCACATCCGCAGGCAGCACCGGCCGGAATCGGCGGGACCGGCTAGAACGGGACCGGCTAGAACGGGACCGGCTAGGACGCAACCGGCTAGAAACGGCCGTCCTGGCAGCGTGCCACCCAGTCCGCCGCCGCCACGAACTCCTCGTCCGAGGTCCCGGCCGGCGGAGGCCGCAGGTCCGCCGTGTCGGCGTCCGCCCGCGGGTACGAGCCCAGGAAGCGCACCTGGAGGCAGATCCGCTTGAGCCCCATCAGCGCCTCCGCCATCCGGCGGTCGGTGATGTGCCCCTCGGCGTCCACGCAGAAGCAGTAGTTGCCGATACCGGCGCCCGTCGGACGGGACTGGAGCAGCATCAGGTTGATACCACGGGTGCTGAACTCGCCGAGCAGGTCGCGCAGCCCGCCGGGATGATCGTCGCGCTGCCACAGCACCACGGACGTCTTGTCCGTGCCGCTCGGTGCGGCGGGCCGCGCGGGCCGGCCGACCAGCACGAACCGGGTCTGCGCGTTCTCCGCGTCGTGGATGTTCGTCTCCAGGGGCACGAGCCCGTAGCGCGCGGCGGCGAACTCACCGGCGAACGCGGCGTCGTAGCGGCCCTCCTGGACCAGGCGGGCGCCGTCCGCGTTCGAGGCGGCCGACTCCCACACGGCGTCCGGGAGGTTCGCCGAGAGCCAGTTGCGCACCTGCGGCTGGGCGGCCGGGTGGGCGGTGACCGTCTTGATGTCCGACAGCGTCGTACCGGGCCTGACCAGCAGCGCGAAGGTGATCGACAGCAGCACCTCGCGGTAGATCATCAGCGGCTGGCCCGCGACCAGTTCGTCGAGCGTGGTGGTGATGCCGCCCTCGACGGAGTTCTCGATCGGCACGAAAGCGGCCTCGGCCTCGCCGGCCCGGACGGCGTCCAGCGCCGACTGCACGGACACGTACGGGACCAGTTCCCGGGTGGCCGTCTCGGGAAGGGTGCGCAGGGCGACTTCGGTGAAGGTGCCCTCGGGGCCGAGATACGCGTAGCTCGCTGGCATGACCTCACCCTAATGGCCCCGGCCGGACCCGGCTCGCGTGTCTCACGGACGCCCCTCCGGCGGGTGAACCTGGTGTGACGGGTGTGATCCCGCCACCTCCCGCCGCACTCACCCCTCCAGCAGTCGCTGCCCCACGTACTCGCCCTTCGCCGCCCCGCCCGGGACCGCGAACAGACCGCTCGCCTCGTGCCGGATGTACGCCGACAGCGCGTCGCCGCGGTCCAGCTTGCGCTGCACCGGCACGAAGCCGCGCAACGGGTCCGCCTGCCAGCAGATGAACAGCAGGCCCGCGTCCGGGGTGCCGTCGGCGTCGAAGCCGTCGTGGTAGGAGAAGGGGCGCCGGAACATGGCCGCGCCCCCGTTCTGGTCGGGCCGGGTGATCCGGGCATGGGCGTTGACCGGGACGACGTAGGCGCCGTCCTCGCCGGTCTTCTCCAGGTCCATCGCGGTGGTCTCGGAGCCGCCGCTGAGCGGCGCCCCGTCGGACTTGCGGCGCCCGATGACGTCCTCCTGCTGGATGAGCGACAGCTTCTCCCAGTCGTCCAGGAGCATCCGGATGCGGCGTACGACGGCGTAGGAGCCGTTCGCCATCCAGGCCGGCTCGCCGTTCGCCGGCACGAAGAGGCGCTGGTCGAAGTCCGGGTCGGCGGGCTTCGGGTTGCGGGTGCCGTCGATCTGCCCCATCAGGTTGCGGGCCGTCATGGGACGCGCGGTGGCTCCGGGGGAGCGGTTGAAGCCGTTCATCTGCCAGCGCACGCGAGCGGCGCCGCCCGCGTCCTTCTGGAGGGCGCGCAGGGCGTGGAAGGCGACCAGCGCGTCGTTCGCGCCGATCTGCACCCACAGATCGCCGTTGCTGCGGGCTTGGTCGAGCCGGTCGGAGGAGAAGTCGGGCAGCGGGTCCAGAGCGCCGGGCCGCTGCCGGCTGAGATCCGTCCGGTCGAAGAAGGAGTGCCCGAAGCCGAAGGTGACCGTCAGCGCCGAGGGGCCCGCGTCCCGAGCCACGTCGGTGTCGTCGTGCGAGGCCGGTTCGCCTGCCATCAGCCGCTCGGCCGTCGCCGACCAGCGGCGAAGCAGCGCGGCGGCCTCCCTGCGGCCGGCTCCGGGTACGAGGTCGAAGGCGACGAGATGGCCGCGGGCCTGGAGGGCGTCGGTGATGCCGGGCTGATGTTTCCCGTGAAACATCGCCCGGTCCGCGCCGAGCGAGGTGAGCGGGGTGGCACCGGCGGGCGCCGCGGTGTAGCCGAGGCCCGCGCCGGCCGCGCCGAGGACGAGCCCGGTGGCTCCGGCCGTGCCGAGCAGCCGCCGTCGCGACACGCCGGCTCCGGTGCCGGTGCCCGTGCCGGCCTGCGCGGCCGCGGTCGCCGCGCGTGCGGCGTGGGGGGAGGTGGCCTCCGAGGTGGACTGGTCGATCATGGTGCGGTTCAGCCGATCTGCGCGTTCTTGGTGACGGTCACCTGGTCGATGTCGGAGGTCCGCACGGTCGCGTCGACCTTCCAGTCGCCCGCCATGGGGATCTGCACTCCGCTCGCCACCCAGTGTCCGGTGGTGACGTGCTCCGGGTTCACCGGGAGCGGTCCGATGTTCTTCGTGGCCAGGGTGAAGGTGATCTTGAGCTCGGCGACGTCGCGGAGGCGCCCGTTCGGCCCGAGGGCGAAGATGTGCAGCTCGTTGCCGCCCACGCGTGCGGGGTCGATGTCGATCCGTACGACGCCCTTGCCGTCCTTGCCGCCGGTGTCGAACGGCATGTCGAGGGTGACCGCGCCCGCCGCGGAGGACGAGGACGACGACGTGGCGGCCTTGGCCTCGGTCTCCGTGCGTCCCGGTTCGGTCTGTGTCAGGACGGTGGTGACGACGAGCAGTACGACGGCGACACCCGCTTCCATCAGCACGGACCGGCGCAGTCCGAAGCGGTGGGGGTCGGAGTCCCGCAGCCTCTTCTGCTGGGCGGTGTCCACGGCGGCCTGCTGCCGGGCGAGCTGGGCGGCCCGCCGGGCGGCCTCGCCCTTCGCCGCCTTCCCACCGGCCTGCGCCTTGCCGCCGGCCTTTTCCGGGGCCGCGTCCTTCCCACCGGCTCCGGCCTGCCCGGCTCCGGCTTTCCCGGCCTCCGTCTTCCCGACCCCGGCTTTTCCGCCCACGGACTTCCCGGCACCGGTCTTCGAGCCGGTGTCGGCGGCGGCCTTCGCGTCCGAACCGGACTTCCTGCCCGCGGCCGCCGCCACCTTCACGCGTGCCTTGCCCGGCGCCTTCGTGGTGGCCGCTTCTGCCAGTCGGCCCGTCCAGCGGCGGGAGGTGGCGGCGATGCCCACCATCAGCAGCACCAGGGCGACCTTGACCAGGAGCAGCTGCCCGTAGCGCGTATCGGTGAGCGCCGACCAGGAGCCCACCTGGCGCCAGGACTGATAGGTGCCGGTCGCGACCAGCGCGAGGACCGATCCGAAGGCGAGGCGGGAGAAACGGCGTACGGCCGCGCGCTCGATCGGGGTCTCGGCCGGTGCCCGGTACAGCGCGACCAGGAGCGCGGCGAGCCCTCCCAGCCAGGCGGCCACGGCGAGCAGGTGGATGACGTCGACCGGCATCGCGACGCCCGGCTGGAGCCCGGTCGAGGCGTGCTCGGCCATGGCCCAGCTCGCCGCGAGGCCGACGGCGACCACGGTGCCGCCGATCGCGAGCCCGAAGGTCAGGTCGCGCTTCTCGTCGTCCGCGCGCTTCTGGTACTCCCCGAAGAGCACCGCGACGAACAGCGCCGCCGCGGCGAGCAGCAGCAGCCGGGAGACGAGGGCCGCGCCGGTCTTGGTCTGGAGCACCTGCCCGAGGAGCGTCAGGTCGAAGACGTCCCCGATCTTTCCGGAGGTGGTGTAGGAGCCGCGCAGGAGCAGCAGCGCGAGCGTGGCCGCGGTGAGGGCGACCCAGCCGGAGACGACGAGCCGTTGCACCGCCCGCACTCCCGAGCCGCGCTGCCAGCAGGCGAGTACGAAGGCGGCGCCGCCGGCCAGGACGATGAAGCCGGCGTACGACACGTACCGCCCGACCCCGTAGAGCGCGCCGACGATCCCGCCGCCCACCGTCTGGTCGCCGACCGTGGCGGACGTCTTGGAGGGGGCGCCGATCGAGAACGTGTAGGCACCGCCGACGGGGTGGCTGTCGGCCGAGACCACCTGGTAGGCAACGGTGTAGGTGCCGTCCGGCAGTCCGCTGTGCAGGCGCACGGCGTACGTCGTCCCGCTGACGTTGGCGGGCTTCCCGGTGTCGACGCGGTTGCCCTTGGGGTCCAGGACGCGCAGCGAGTCGTCGTTCATCGCGACCTGCTCGGAGAAGGTCAGCGACACCTGGGAGGGAGCCTTGTCGACCACCACCCCCTGCTGCGGATCGCTGCCGGTCAGCGCGGCGTGCGCGGAGGCCGGGGCGGCTCCGGCGAGGAGCACGCCGGCGACGGCCAGGAACAGCAGCATCAGGGCCCGGAAGCGTGGGGCGATGGTCTGCGACAAGGTGGTCCCTCCCTCAGTGTCCGGTCGCGGGGTTGTACGTGGCCGACTTCACCGGCATCTCGACCTTGACGGTGCCGGATTCGGCGAAGTGCAGTTCGACGGGGACCGTCCGGCCCTGCCGGGGAGCACTCTTGAGCTGGTCGAACATCAGGTGGTTGCCGCCGCTCCTGAACACGAGCCGGCCGTGGGCGGGGACGGTCAGGGGGCCGGCTTCCTTCATGACCCCGCCGCTCGTCCGGTGCACGGTGACGTCCTCGGCCTCGGTGCTGGTGACCGAGGTGAGTTCGTCCTTGGCGTCGCCCTTGTTCTCGACGGTCAGGAAGCCGGCCGCCATCGTGGCCGAGACCGGCTGGGGCATGTAGGCGGAGTGGACGGACAGCTCGGGCTTCGCGTCGCCGGTGCCCGAGGACGAGCCGCAGCCGGTCAGCAGGCCGGTGCCGGTCAGGGCCGCGGCCATGACCGCGGCCGCCGCTGTCGGCCGCCTCACGGGTTCTCTCCCTTGACGATCCGGGGGAGATCCTTGGTGTAGTCGTCGGCGGTGGCGTCCTCGCCGTAGAGGACGTACCCGGCGTCGGTCTTCGGTGAGAACGCGATCACCTGGGTGCCGTGCATCGACACGAGCTTGCCGTTCTTGTCCTTCGTAGTCGGCTCGATGGAGATGCCCAGGGTGCGCGCACCGGCCTGGATGGTGGAGAAGTCGCCGGTCAGTCCTATGAACTGCGGGTCGATCATCTTGAGCCACTTGCCGAGTTCGGCCGGGGTGTCGCGGTCCGGATCGGTGGTGACGAACACCACGCGCAGGTCGTCCTGCTGGGCCTTGGGCAGCGCCTTCATGGCGAACGCGATGTTGCTCATGGTCAGCGGGCAGGCGTCGGGGCAGTGGGTGTAGCCGAAGTAGACGAGCGTCGGGTGGCCGGCGGTCTCCTTGCGGAGGTCGTACTTCTTTCCCCGGGTGTCGGTGAGGACCAGGTCCGGCTTCTCGAACGGCTGGTCGAGGACCGTCGCGGCCCTCTGCGAGCTGTCCTCGGAGACGACGGCGACGGGCTTTCTGCCGTCGTCTCCGCTGTCGCAGGCGGAGAGGGTCATGGTGGCCGCGGCGAGCAGCGCGGCCGCGACGAAGGTCTTGTTGCGCATAGAGAAATGTCCCAGATGTGATGACTCCGGCGCGCACCGGGGGCCGTACGCGGAAGTCGGACGACCCCCGGAGCGCGTGACGGAACGAGCCGCGGATCAGGCGGTGGTGCGCCTGCGGCCGGCGAGCACGCCGTAGGCCACGCCGGCCGCGCCGACGAGGATGCCGACGATGCCGAGAACGCGGGCGGTGGTGTCGCTGCCGCTCTTGGTGGAGTCGGCGGCGGTGGTCTGGGCGGCGGGCTTGGTGTCGGTGGCGTCCTTGGCCGACGCGTCGTGTCCGTCACCGTCCGAGGCCGCGGTCAGCTGAAGAACCGGCGCCGGGGTGTCCGGCTCCTCCTGGCCCTTCTGCGGCACCTCGATCCAGCGCACGACCTCCTTGTTGGAGTACGTCTGGATCGCCTTGAAGACGAGCTGGTCGGCGTCCTCCGGCAGCGTGCCGACGGAGACCGGGAACTTCTGGAAGAAGCCGGGCTCGATGCCCTTGCCGTCGGCGGTCCAGGTGACCTTGGTGACGGCCTCGGAGATCTTCTTGCCGTGCATCTCCAGCGGCTTGTCGAGCTGGGACTTGGTGACGTCGACCTTCCAGCCGGGCACCGGCTGCGGCATCACGGAGGCCAGCGGGTGGTCGGTCGGGAAGTTGACCTCGAGCTTGGTGGTGGAGGCGTTGTCGCGCTCGTTGGGGACCTTGAAGTCGACGACGGCGTAGCCGCCCTTGGCGGCGGCGCCCTCCGGCTGCACGCTGACGTGTGCGAACGCGGGGGCGGACAGGGTGAGGACGGCCGAGCCGGCGACGGCGGCGGTGGCGACGAGTCGGGAAGCCTTCATAGGGGTGCACTCCACTTCGAGTGGGTTCCGGTGTGTGGGGGTGCGCGTGCGGGGCGGGGGACCAGTGGTGTTCCCGCCGGGCGGGCACGCGCGCGCGTACCGCACGACGGCGGCCGCTCCCCCGGCGGAAGCCCGCTCGGTGGGGTGGTGGTCGCGTCGCGTCAGGCAGCGAGGGCGAGTGCGGCGGCGGCCGGCGGGCCGCGGCGGATCACCGTGTGCTGGAGTGCGGTGGTGTGCGGGGTGAGGGGTGCGGAGTCGGCGGTGCGCGGCAGGCGCGGGCCGGTGCCGGTGGCCGTGGGCAGCCCGGCGCACAGGGCGCGCGCCAGGGCGAGCGCACCGCGCAGGGACCGTACGAGCGCGGCCTCGGCGACTCCGTGCGCCGACAGTTCGATCAGCCGCAGCAGGGCCAGGTCGCCACGCCGCAGCACCCAGCCCGTGGCGATGGCCGCCAGGACGTGGACGAGCAGCATCGGCAGGGACGGCAGCAGGGCGGCCACGCCGCTGGGGAAGGGGGAGGCCGCCGGGTGGTGCGGGGCGTTCGGGCCCGCGCCGGCGCCGTTGTAGGCGTGTGCGTCGACGAGTATCCGGTAGGCCTGGGCCGGGCTGATCACGGCGGCGGTGGCCCCGCAGACGTACCGGGCGGCCCGCTGGACGAGTTCGGCGTCGGACAGCGCGGGCGCGGAGCCCGTCGATCCGGCGGAGCCCATGGCCATGGCGCCCATGCCGCTCTGCCCCATGCCGAACAGGGCGTGCAGCACGGTCTGGCCGACCACCAGCAGCGCCGCGATCCCGGGCAGGGAACGCGCGCGCCCGGCGAGCGGTGCGACCACGACCAGCGCCCCCAGGAACCCGGCGCCGAGCGTCCACAGCGGCACCGTGGCGCAGGAGGCCAGCGTGTGCCCGGCCGCGGCCAGCACGACGCAGACCGCGGCGAACACCGCGGCCCGCAGGATCCTGAGACCGCGTCCGGCGGGTGCCGTGCGCGGGTGGAGGGCAGACATGGCGGCCTCATCATCCCACTGCACCCGGGTCCGCCGTATGGCAGGTCCACAAGATGCGGTAGATCCGGAACGTCATGGTCTGATGACGTCGGCCCGCACATACACCGATTCACCGTCCCGTCGCGTCCGCCGATTGTGCGGTGTCGAGTCAACGCCGTGCTTATGGGCGGGCACTCGGGGCAATACGTAACGGTATGTCGAGCCGCGGCCGGGAGGCTGGAGCATGAGCATCTGGTGGTCACTCCATCTGCGGCGTGACGCCGCGAGCGTGCCGCTCGCCCGGCGGCTGCTGGTCGGCACGATGGAGACCGCGGGCGTCGACCCCGAGATCTCCTACGACCTGTCCGTGGCCCTCAGCGAGGCCTGCGCGAACGCGGTGGAGCACGGCGGGGACACCGGGTCCTCCGACGCGTTCCGGGTCACCGCCTTCCTCGACGGGGAGAAGTGCCGCATCGAGGTGGCCGACACGGGCCCCGGCTTTCCGCCGGCGGGCCGCCGGCGTCCGGTCCGCGCCGCGCGCGCCGAGGCGGAGCACGGCCGCGGCCTGTACCTCATCCAGGAGCTCGCCGACCATGTCCACATCCGCAACAGGCCGGGCCGGGGCGGCGCGGTGGTGATCTTCGACAAGATCCTCAAGTGGCGTGAGGACGCCCCGCTGGTGGCGGTGTAGCGCAGCGAAGGAGGCCGGCCGGACCATTCGGCGTGTCCCGGGTCCGACGTGTCCCGGGTCCGGCGCGGCCTCAGGAGTCCGCCAGGAGCTTCGCCAGGGCTTCGAGGGCCTCGGGGTAGACCCGTTCCCGCGGAGTGCCGTAGCCGACGACCACGCCCTGGGCGCGGTCCCCGCCCGGGGTGTGCCAGTGCTCGGCCAGGCTGCCGAGGGCCAGGCCCTCCGCCTCCGCGCGGGCCAGCGTCTCCGCCTCGTCGGCGACCTCCACCAGGGCGTGCAGGCCGGCCGCGATGCCGCGCACCCGGCGGGGGCCCAGCCGGCCCAGGAGCTGGTCCCGGCGGCGCCGGTAGCGAAGACGGCACGCGCGTATGTGCCGGTCGTAGGCGTGGCTGTCGATCAGTTCGGCGAGCGCCAACTGGCCGATGGTCTCGGTGTGGTGGTCGCTGTGCAGTTTGGCCTCGGCCACCGCGTCGACCAGGTGCGGCGGCAGCACCATCCAGCCCAGTCGCAGGGCGGGCCCCAGGGTCTTGGACGCGGTGCCCAGATAGGCGACCTGACCGGGTGCCATGCCCTGGAGCGCGCCCACCGGCTGGCGGTCGTAGCGGAACTCGCCGTCGTAGTCGTCCTCGACGATCAGCCCGCCACGCGCGTGTGCCCAGTCGGTCAGTGCCCGCCGCCGCTCCGGGTGCAGGGTCGCGCCGGTCGGGTACTGGTGGGCGGGGGTGACGACGACGGCCCTCTGCTCGCCCAGGTCCCGTGTGCACACTCCCCGTTCGTCGACCCGGACCGGGACCACGCTGCCGCCGGCCCGCCGCACGACCTCCCGGTGGAAGGGCAGTCCGGGGTCCTCCATGGCGACCTCGGCGCCGTCCAGGACGCGGGTGAGGAGCGCCAGCCCCTGCACGTACCCGGAGGTGATGACGATCCGTTCGGGCGGAGCGATCACGCCGCGCGCCCTGCCCAGGTAGCCCGACAGCGCCGTGCGCAGCTCGATCCGGCCGCGCGGGTCGCCGTAGTCGTACGTCAGTGAGGGCGCCGTCGCGATGGCGCGGCGCAGGGCGCGCAGCCAGGCCGCCGCCGGAAACGTGCCGACGTCGGGGCTGCCCGGCCGCAGGTCGAATCGGGGAGCACGCGCGCGTGCCGCGGCTCCCGGCTCCTGCGTGTCGACGGCCGGCAGGTCGGCGACCCGGGTGCCCGATCCCTGCCGCGCCGTCAGATAGCCCTCGGCGACCAGTTGGTCGTACGCCGCCTTGGCGGTGCCCCGCGAGATGCCGAGTTCGGCGGCCAGCCGGCGGGTCGCCGGGAGCCGTGTGCCGGGTGCCAGCCGTCCGTCCCGCACGGCGTCGCGGAGCGCCTTCTCCAGCCCCGCCCGGCGGCCCGCCGTCGCGTCCGGTTCCAGATGCAGGTCCAACCCGGCGCCGGACCAGGAGTCGTCCACGAGAACCCTCCCCCCAGGTACGTGAATTCACCGGGCACGGCCCGGCGCGGGAAGGCCGGGCACCCCGCGGGTACCCGGCCTTCCCTCCGTGTCAGCCCTTCAGCGACGCCATCCAGGCCTCGACCTCGTCGGAGCGGCGCGGCAGGCCCGCGGAGAGATTGCGGTTGCCGTCCTCGGTGACCAGGATGTCGTCCTCGATGCGGACGCCGATGCCGCGGTACTCCTCCGGGACGGTCAGGTCGTCGGCCTGGAAGTACAGGCCCGGCTCGACGGTGAGGACCATTCCCGGCTCCAGCGTGCCCTCGACGTACGTCTCGGTGCGGGCGGCGGCGCAGTCGTGGACGTCCATGCCGAGCATGTGGCCGGTGCCGTGCAGCGTCCAGCGGCGCTGCAGACCGAGTTCCAGGACCCGCTCGACCGGGCCCTCGACCAGGCCCCACTCGACGAGCTTCTCCGCGAGCACGCGCTGGGCGGCGTCGTGGAAGTCGCGGTACTTGGCGCCCGGCTTCACCGCCGCGATGCCGGCCTCCTGGGACTCGTACACCGCGTCGTAGATCTTCTTCTGGATCTCGTCGTACGTGCCGTTGATCGGCAGCGTGCGCGTGACGTCGGCGGTGTAGAGGGTGTGCGTCTCCACGCCCGCGTCCAGCAGGAGCAGGTCGCCGGAGCGGACGGGGCCGTCGTTGCGTACCCAGTGCAGCGTGCAGGCGTGCGGGCCGGCCGCGCAGATGGAGCCGTAGCCGATGTCGTTGCCCTCGACGCGGGCGCGGAGGAAGAACGTTCCCTCGATGTAGCGCTCGCTGGTCGCCTCGGCCTTGTCGAGGACCTTCACCACGTCCTCGAAGCCGCGCACGGTGGAGTCGACGGCCTTCTGCAGCTCGCCGATCTCGAACTCGTCCTTGACCAGGCGGGCCTCGGAGAGGAAGACGCGCAGTTCCTCGTCGCGCTCGGCGGTGACCTTGTCGGTCAGGGCGTCCTCGACACCGGCGTCGTAGCCGCGCACGACGCGGACCGGGCCGGTGGCCTCGCGCAGCTTGTCCGCCAGTTCGCGCACGTCGGAGGTCGGGATGCCGTACAGGGTCGCGGCCTCGGACAGGGAGTGGCGGCGGCCGACCCACAGCTCGCCCTGGCCGGAGAGCCAGAACTCGCCGTTCTCACGGTCGGAGCGCGGCAGGAGGTAGAGCGTCCCCCGGTGACCGTCCGCGGTGGGCTCCAGGACCAGGACGCCGTCCTCGGTCTGGTTGCCGGTGAGGTAGGCGTACTCGACCGAGGAACGGAAGGAGTACTCCGTGTCGTTCGAGCGGGTCTTCAGGTTGCCCGCGGGAATGACCAGGCGCTCGCCGGGGAAGCGTGCGGACAGCGCGGCGCGGCGGCGGGCGGTGTGCTCCGCCTGGGCGACCGGTTCGAGGCCGTGCAGCTCGGTGTCGGCCCAGCCGGACTTCATGTTCTCGGCGAGCTCGTCGGACACGCCCGGGTACAGGCCGTTCTTCCGCTGCTTGATCGGTTCTTCTTCGGCGGTCTCCGGGGTCTCCGGCAGCTTCTGCGCCACGGTCTTCCTCCTCGATACAGCCACTGGGCCGTCCCCCATCGTACGGTCGTGCGGAAGGGGGCCAGAGGCGGAAGCGCCTGTTACCGGGCGGCCTACTCGAAGCGCGCCGCCAGCAGCGCCACGTCCTCCGTGCCGTCGGTCATGTCCAGGCCGTTCGGCAGGACCGTGTGCAGCACGTGGTCGGCGACGGCCGCCGGGTCGTGGCGCAGCGCGCGCGGGACGCCGGCCGCTGCCGTGTGCAGCCGGGCGAAGGCGCGGTCGACGGGGTCGCCGGTGCGGTGCAGCAGCCCGTCGGTGTACAGCAGCACCGTCTCGCCCTCGGACACCCGGAACTCCACGCTCGGTGCCTCCCAGCAGGCGAGCATGCCCAGCGGAGCGGACACCGACGTCTCCACGAACTCCGTGCGCCGTTCGCCGAGCAC
The DNA here is from genome assembly GCF_043081205.1 of Streptomyces sp. NPDC014889. Classification (NCBI taxonomy): domain Bacteria; kingdom Bacillati; phylum Actinomycetota; class Actinomycetes; order Kitasatosporales; family Streptomycetaceae; genus Streptomyces; species Streptomyces sp. NPDC014889. Next base: position 158,211 of record NZ_JBIBWH010000002.1, on the reverse strand, counting down.
CAGCGGCGGGCAGTGCCCGGCGCCCGCCATCGTGACGCGGCGCAGGGCGGGCTCGCAGTAGGCGAACAGGGCCGTGGCGGAGCGGGCGGGCTCGGTCAGCCGCAGGAGCAGTTCGAGGTCGGACAGGACGGCGACGGGATCCTCGCCCTCCATCACCGCGTACGCCCGCAGGGAGGCCCGCAACCGGCCCATCGCGGCGATCGCGCCCGGCCCTGCGCCGGTGACCGAGCCGACCGCGAGGCCGAGCGCGGCGTCGGGCAGCGGCAGCGCGTCGTACCAGTCGCCGCCGCCGCGCGGCCCGGTGCGGTGCCGGGAGGCGAGCTGGACACCGGGGACGCGGGGCAGCCGGGAGGGCAGCAGCTCCTCGTAGACCGTCGCCATGCACGCGCGCGTGCGCTCGGTGTCGAGCAGGCGCGCCAGGTGCTCGGTGGCGAAGCGGAGGTAGAGGCCGACGAGGTGGCGCCGGCGCTCGTCCGGTTCGGCGGGCTCGTCGTAGAACCAGACGGCGGCACCGAGGCGTCCGGCGGCCTCGGTGGACAGGGGCAGCGCGTAGCTGGCGGCGTAACCGAGGCGGCCGGCCACCTCGCGGTGGCGCGGATCGAGGCCGGCCTCGGCGAACAGGTCGGGGCGCACGTCCTCGCCGTCGCCGCCGGGCAGTCCGGCCGCGGTGTCCAGAAGCGTCCCGTACGGCATGGCGCTGCGCGGCACGGTCTCGATGTGGCCGAGATCGGCCCGTGCCAGGCCGAGGCCGATGGTGGTGTCGGGGCCGAGTCCGTCGTCCGGTTCCAGTACGGCGAGGCCGCGGCGGGCGCCGACGAGGGCGGCTCCGGCGCGCAGCAGTTCCTTCAGGGCGGCGTCGAGTCCGTTCGTACGGGCCAGCCGTTCGGTGAGCTCGTTCAGGGTGGTGAGGTCGGAGACCCAGCCGGCGAGCCGGTCCTGGAGGAGGGCGCCCGGTGCGCGGGGGGCGTGCGGGCCGGACGGACCGCTCGGGGAGGGGTCCGGGGCGGCGGGTGAGGGCGCGACAGTGTGTGCGGGTGCCGGGACCGTCGAATCGATTCCAGCCACTTTCGGAGGGTGGGGGGCGTTCATGGCGCCCGGCCTTCCGACCGGTGCGTATTGCTGAAAAGCATCGCAAACCCCCATGTCATTCTGCGCCGCCAGCAGTGTCTCCACATGTACACGCACTCGTGAGGGGATGTCCAGCATTGTCCTGCCGGGATTCCTGGTGTCAGAGGGCTTCTCGGGGTCTTCTTCCCGAGCTCTTGCTAAAAAGGGAAGTTGGCTTGAAACTGCCTCGGGTGACGGCCTGTTGCGGTCGACTGGGTCCGCTCGACAGAGCGTCACAGCGGTCGTGATGGGTACGTACTCGGAGAAGGCCAGGGGTGGTTGGGGGCCACCCGGAACCTGGCGACGGACCCGGGCGTCTTAACCACCGACGACCGTGCCCCATCCTTGCGCGACGGCGGCGGAGAGCAGAAGACAAGACGGCGTAACGCCATGCTCCGCCACCCCGCGCCACGCCCATGCTTCTGGTAGACGCAGTATGGACGGGGCTGCCGTGGAAGCAGCCGATGCTCGGCCCATAGGGGTTCCCCGTGCCTGAAGGCAGGGGTGTGATGCGCCAACAGGTACGCACAGTCAGTGATCGACACATGGTGTGAGTGGTCCACGGTGTTGCCAGCGGTGCAACGGAAAGGAACGAGCGCTCATGCGCGAGATCCCCGGAAGGCGACGCGGGCTCCTGTCCCAGCGCAGCGACGAGAGGCCTGAGCCGATCAGCGCGGCCCTGACCTTCGCGACCCGGTGGCAGTGGCCCGTGCTGCCGGGCGTGGCACCGGACACGCGGCGCAGCGGCCGCTGCGGCTGCCCCGACCCGGAGTGCACGGTGCCCGGCGCGCACCCCTTCGAACCCGGCCTCCTGGCCGCCACCACCGACGCCCGCATGGTGCGCTGGTGGTGGACCAACCGGCCCACCGCGCCGATCGTCCTGGCCACCGGGGGCAAGGCCCCCTGCGCGGTGAGCCTGCCGGCCCTCCCGGCCGCCCGTGCCCTCACCGCGCTCGACCGCGTCGGCATGCGCCTCGGGCCGGTCGTCGCCTCGCCCAAGCGCTGGGCGATCCTCGTCAAGCCCTACTCCATGGAGCAGTTGGGCGAGCTGCTCTACGCCAAGGACTTCGTCCCCGGCTCGCTCCGCTTCCACAGCGAGGGCGGCTACCTCGCCCTGCCCCCTTCCGAGACCGGGACCGGCCCGATCCGCTGGGAGCGCGCCCCGCTGCCCGGCTCCGCCTCGCCCTGGGTGCCCGACGTGGAGGCCGTGGTCGACGCGGTGGTGGAGGCCCTCACTCGTACGGGTGTGAGCGCCCCCGAGTTGTAGGGGTGTCGCGGCCGCGGCGGGCGAAGCGCCCGTTCCGGGTCGTTATCGTCCCCTCATGCTGTGTCCCCCCGCCGGACCCGGAAGCCGAGTGCCGGGCGGCGGCCCCGATCCCCGGCGCGTCCGCCTGCTCGCCCTCCTGGGCGTCGTCGGCTGCGCCCTCGTACTGCCGCTGGCCGGCGCGTCCGCCGGCCAGGTGGGCGAACGGAGCGGCGGGGACGCCCGGTCCGCGGTGCGCGTCCTGCCGGGCGACGACAAGATGCCATCCGCCGCGCCCGCCCGTTCCCCGCGGGTGCTCGGCCTGGGGCTCGCCACCGCCGCGCGCTGCGGCCCCGAGGTCACCTCGCCCGGCGGAGTCGAGGCGCAGACCTGTGTGCTGACCCAGGGCGGGGACACCTGGGCGCGCACCTACTACCGCAACGCGCCCGGACGGCCCCTGGACGCCGGCCTGACCCTCATGGGTCCGGGCGGGCGCACCGTGCGGACGCACTGCGCGCCGGCCGGGGGCGAGGAGCCGGAGACCTGTGAGACGCCGCGGGAGCGCAGCCGGGGCGCGGCGGCGGCGTACAGCGCCGTCGCGGAGTTCGCCGAGCGCGGCGGGCGGGCCGCGCTGCTGCTGCGGTCGGGGAGCAACTCGCCGATGACGACGGGCGGTTGACACGCGACTGCGCTCGGTGAGTGACGGCGGACACGCAAGCGCCCGGTTGCTGGCGACGGGGGATGCACCAGCAACCGGGCTACTGGAACGGTAACAAGAGATCGGCAGTTCGCAAATTCGATCCCGGCTTTCCAGTCACCGGGCGTACGGCCTTTCCGGTCACCGACTCGTCCGCGCCGTCGGCTCGTTGTGACGGGGGTCACCCGCTCCGCGGGAGCCGGGCGGCCGATCGGACGGCGACCGGACGACTGGCCGGCTCACGCGGAGCGGGCGGCCGATCGAGGACCGGCCGCCCGGTCGTCGTCTCAGCTCAGAGTGACCTGCCGGTTGGTCAGACCGCCGCGGGCCCGGCGCTCGTCCCCGGTGAGCGGCGCCTCGCTGGCCAGCGCGGAGGCCAGTTGCTCGGCGAACTCGGCGGCCGGCTTCTCCACGTCCTGGGCGCCCATCCCGCTCGGCAGGTCCCACACGGGCACGGTCAGGCCGTGCGCCCGGAAGGAGCCCACGAGACGGGTGCTCTCACCGAGGTTCGAACGGCCCGCCGCGTGCAGCCGCGCGAGGGCGTCCAGAAGCTGCTCCTCCGGGTGCGGCATGACCCAGCGCAGGTGGTTCTTCTCCGGCGTCCGGCACCAGTACGCCGCCTCGACGCCCTCCAGGCGCACGGTCGGAATGGCCGCCGCGTTGGCCCGCTCCAGGGAGGCGGTGACCTCCGGCGTCGCGTTCTCCGCGTCCGGCACCCAGAACTCGAAGCCCTCGTGCACCACCGGCTCGAAGGGCGCCTTCAGGTCGAGCAGGTCCTGCAGTCGCGGGCCGTCGGCCGGCGCGCGGCGGCCCTGCACCGGGGTGCCGGGCTTGGCCTCCAGGGCGCGCAGCAGAGTGTCGGCGAGGTCGCGGCTGATGTCGCCGGACGCCGTGTCGTTCTGCAGGCCGAGCAGCACCGAACCGTCGTCGCGGCGCAGCGCGGGCCAGGCCATCGGCAGGACCGTGGCGAGGGTGACGGCCGGGACGCCGTCGGGCAGGCCGTCGCGCAGGGCCAGCCCGGCCGTGGCGGCGGGGACCAGCTCGCGCAGCGCCACCCAGTCGCACTCGCCGGGCAGTCCCTCGAAGGGGCGCTGCACCAGCTCGGTCACCGCGTGTGCGGCGGCCCGCCCGTGGCATGCCTTGTACCGCCGGCCGCTGCCGCACGGGCAGGGCTCGCGCGCACCGACGACCGGGATCTCTCCATCCGTGAGCTGCGGGCGCTTGGCCTTCGTCTGGGGTCGCTTCTTGGCCATCTGGGTGTCTCCCGGTTACGGCTCGTCTCGTACGGGCGCGAGCCTAGCCGTTCACGCCGTCAACGACGGGACCCTGTGGACGCGCCGGGAAATGTGGACAACCGGGCGGCCCCGCGGGCGGGCGTCCGAGGCGGAGCACGCCGACCGACCCGAGGTCTCCCTCCGGCCGGCCCCGCGGGCACGCGCCCACGGCGCCTCCGGCCCGGGCGGTGCCCGGGCGCGGCGTACGCGTGCGTGTGTCAGTCCAGGTCGCCGAAGGCGTCCGTGAAGCCCAGGTCGGGCACCGCCGTCACCACCGCCGGCGCGGTGATCCGGGAGGCGAAGTCGTCGCGACGGTGGCCGGCGTCCGGGTCGTGCACGTCGTCGTGGACGACCACCCATACGGTGACCTCGCCGCCGACGCCGTCCCGTACCCCCCAGTCGTCGCAGAGCGCGCTGATGATGTTCAGCCCGCGGCCGCCGTGCGCGGTGACCGAGGGGGTGGCCGGGGACGGGCGGGTCGGGCCGCCGCCGTCGGTCACCTCGATGATCAGCCTGCCGCCCGCGTCCACCCGCCACGCGGCCCGGACGTCGCCGTCGCCGGCCAGGGCGCCGCGCAGCGGCCGGCCGTGCTTGCAGGCATTGCTCAAGAGTTCGGAAAGGATCAGTACGGCGTCGTCGATGACCGATTCCGCCACGCCACCGCCGCGCAGTTGATCACGCATCCGGTGTCTTGCTTCCCCCACGCCCGCAGGGCCATGGGGTACGGCCATGCTCGACGACGTGGGCACCTCCTGTGCCACCACAAACGCCACCCCCGAGACCTCCTTCGCCCCACGCCACGGAGTGGATGCCCCACCGGCCTGTACCGGAAACCGGCCGAATCGCGTCCGGCGACGCATTTGGAACGATCGGTCACTCACCGAACGCGCCGGAGCACTCCCTGTCATCATGGCTGGATCCGAGGCAGGTCAGCGGCCGAGCCGGTGCAGGACCGCGCGCGGGCGGTTGGTGATGATGGCGTCCACCCCGAGGCCCACGCAGAGGTCGACGTCCTCGGGCTCGTTCACCGTCCACACGTGCACCTGGTGTCCCGCCTGCTTGAGCCGCTCCACGTACGCCGGCTGGTTGCGCACGATCCGGATCGAGGGGCCCGCGATCCGGATCCCCGCCGGCAGCCGGCCGTCCCGCAGCCTCGGTGTGACGAACTGCACCAGGTAGACCGTCGGCAGTGCCGGCGAGGCCGCCCGCACCCGGTGCAGCGACCGCGCCGAGAAGCTCATCACACGGACCGGCGACCTCGCCGCCGAGGCGGGGGCGTCCAGTCCGAACCGCTTCAGGAGCGTCAGCAGCCGCTCCTCGACCTGCCCCGCCCAGCGCGTGGGGTGCTTGGTCTCGATGGCCAGCTCCACCGGGCGCCCGGCGTCGGCGACGAGTTCGAGCAGCCGCTCCAGGGTGAGGACGGAGGTGTCCTCGGGGTCCTCGGGCCGTACCTCCCAGTCCGGCTCCTCGGCCCGGCCGCGCCAGGACGCGCGCGTGCGCCACGACCCGAAGTCCAGCGCGGCGAGGTCGGCGAGCTCCAGGGCGGACACCGCACCGCGGCCGTTGGACGTACGGTTGACGCGGCGGTCGTGCACGCAGACGAGATGACCGTCCGCGGTCAGGCGCACATCGCACTCGAGGGCGTCCGCGCCGTCCTCGATGGCCTTCCGGTAGGCGGCCAGCGTGTGCTCCGGGGCGGCTTCGGAGGCTCCGCGGTGGGCGACGACCTGGATGTGGTGCTGCCGTGCGTGGGTCACCGAGTCATGGTGCCACCGCGGCGGAATGGGAGGGACGGCGGAGAGCCGTCGATAATGTGTCCGTTTCATGTGAGATGACCTATATAAAGAATGCACCCGGACCCACAGCATCGGCTTATGGTGCTCTGACGGCCCGTGGGAAAAGCTGACTACGTACATCTGCAGCACATGCACAGCTGAGCGCGCCGGGTCGCCGGCGGGCATGACGAGCGTGACCGAGTGCGACCGACAACAACAGCCGTGGACCAAGGAGAAGAGCTGTGAGCACCGAGAACGAGGGCAACACGGTACCGCCGGCGCCGTCCGCACCTCCCGTGCCGGTGGAGACTCCCGCTGCTTCCCCGCACCCGGCCGCCCCCCAGGGCGGCCCTGCCGCACCCCCGCCCCCGGACGTGCCCCCGTACGTCCCGGGAGCCCAGGGCGGCCCCGCACCGCAGGGTCCCGGCGCGCCCGTCGACGGCTCCTGGCCGCCCCCGTCGCCCGCCACGCCCGCCTACATGGACGGCGGGGACGGCGGCGCCGGAGGCTCCGGCTGGGGCGCGGCGTACCAGCAGCAGCCCGCGCCCAAGCCCGGCAGCCGGCGCGGCGGCCTGGTCGCCGCGGTCCTGGTGGCCGCGCTGGTCGCCGGCGGCCTGGGCGGCGGCCTCGGTTACACCCTGGCCAGGAACGACGACAGCGGCTCCACCACGGTCTCCGCCTCCGACACCGGTGCCTCGCAGGTCAAGCGCGACCCGAACTCGATCGCGGGCGTGGCCGCCAAGTCCCTGCCGAGCACGGTCACCATCGAGGCCGAGGGGAGCGGCGGCCGGGGCGGCACCGGCACCGGCTTCGTCTTCGACACCCAGGGCCACATCGTCACCAACAACCACGTGGTGGCCGACGCCGTCGACGGCGGCAAGCTCAGCGCCACCTTCCCCGACGGCAGGAAGTACGACGCCGAGGTCGTGGGCCACGCCCAGGGCTACGACGTCGCGGTCATCCGGCTCAAGAACGCCCCCTCGGACCTCAAGCCGCTCGCCCTCGGCGACTCCGACAAGGTGGCCGTCGGCGACGAGACGATCGCCATCGGCGCGCCCTTCGGCCTCTCGAACACGGTGACGACCGGCATCATCAGCGCGAAGAACCGTCCCGTCGCCTCCAGCGACGGCGGCTCGGACAGCAAGGCCTCCTACATGAGCGCCCTGCAGACGGACGCCTCCATCAACCCGGGCAACTCCGGCGGCCCGCTCCTCGACGCACGCGGCGCGGTCATCGGCATCAACTCCGCCATCCAGTCCGCGAGCAGCGGCGGTCTCGGCAGCGCCGGCCAGTCCGGCTCGATCGGCCTGGGCTTCGCCATTCCGATCAACCAGGCCAAGTACGTCGCCCAGCAACTCATCAAGACCGGCAAGCCCGTCTACGCCAAGATCGGCGCGTCGGTGTCCCTGGAGGACACGATCAACGGCGCCAAGATCACCGACCAGGGCGTCAGCGGCTCGGCCCCGGTCGAACAGGGCGGCCCCGCCGCCGAGGCCGGCCTCAAGCCCGGCGACGTCATCACCAAGCTCGACAACCGGGTCATCGACTCCGGCCCCACCCTCATCGGCGAGATCTGGACCCACAAGCCCGGCGACAAGGTCACCGTCACCTACAAGCGCGGCGGCAAGGAGCACACGGCGGAGCTCACCCTCGGCTCCCGCATCGGCGACAGCTGATCCCACGCCCGCCTGCCAACCCGTTAGTCTTGTCCCCGCGCCGCCGCACACGAGCGGCGCCGGGTGGGTTGCCCGAGCGGCCTAAGGGAACGGTCTTGAAAACCGTCGTGGCAGCGATGTCACCGTGGGTTCAAATCCCACACCCACCGCACATGTGAACGGCCCCTGACCAGGTCATATGGTTTGGGGCCGTTGTGCTGCACGCTGCCCGCTCGTCACCGTGTTTCCCCGCGGTTTCCCGCTCGATCGGGCACGGAAGGGGCACGCCAGGGGCACGGTGAACAGCGTCGGCGCCTGCACCTCAGTCGCCCGCGAACCACACGTAGCTGCCCGGGGTTGCCACGCACTGTTCCAGTACCGCCGCGAGATCATCCAGTGCCGCGCGTTGTCGCTCGTCCGCACATTGCTTGCTCAGGCCCGGCAACTCGCTAAGGGCTGCTGCGGCTTCCTGCTCGTTCATTACCGTGTCCCCGTAGGGATCGACGGCGGGAAGCCGACCGCGGACGCCGAGATAGTGAAGCGAGCCAAGTGCGTCGGCCAACGCGTCGCCGTGGCCGTAGCACCCTTGCAGGAATGTCCGGCGCGCCTTCTTCCAGTCGCGGGCCGGCCGAGCCGAGTGCAGTTCCACATCAATTCCCACGCCCGCCATGATGCCTGTTGCGGCGAGTCCCGTGTGGGGTGAACGATCAGCGATTGATCGGGATCTCGTAGACGATCTCGCAGTGAGCGGCAGGCACCACGATGTCCGCGGTCTCCACCGGCCGCCCCTGGTCGCTGTAGTACGTCCGCCGGATGTGCGTGACGAGCGCGGCCTTCTGAATGCCGAGTAGCGACGCCTCCTCGGCGGTCGCCTGCCTGGGCTCCGGCTGCTCCACGGTATGGCTGACGGTGATCCCGATGGCGGCCATGCGGTTCACGACGCCTGCCCCGGCGTGGGGGCCTCCCTCGGGGAGGACGACGAGGGTGCCGACGGTGAGGTCGTACGGCTCCCAACTGGTCGACAGCTGTACGGGCCTGCCGTCGGCCAGGAACTCGTACGCGGTCCGGACACACAGGTCGCCCTCGTCGATACCGAGTCGGGCAGCGATTCCCGCCGGGGCCGGCACCTTGGCGTCGGTCCTGCTCTCCCAGTCACCCTGCCTGCCGACGGCCTTCATGTCCGCCCGGAACGGCGAGCCTTCGGGCTGCTCACGCGCCGACGACCGGACCACGCGCACGCGTTGCCGGGGCTCGGCGACGTACGTACCCGACCCGGCGCGGCCCTCCAGCACGCCTTGCGAGATCAGCAGCTCCTGAGCCCTGCGGACCACGTTCTCGCCCACGCCGCACTCCTGGCCGATCTGGGCGCGGGAAGGAAGTCGGTCCCCCGGCTCCCACACGTGCTCCGCGATCCGCCGCCGTAGTTCGTCGGCGATGCGGAGATAGGGCGGCTGCTCAGGCATATGGAAAATCTAGTCCACTAGCCCTAACCTAGTTAACTAGCTTCACTCAAAGTGATCGCCGGTAACGGAGGCTGCCCTGTGCCCGCTTCGGGATTGAGCGCGGCGGCCCTTGCCGCCCGGCTGTCCGCCCTCGGGTTCTCCACGCGAGTGGAGGAACACCCCTGGCACACGTCGGTGGAGGCGGAGTTACCGGAATCGCTCTCCACCGAGAGCTGGCGGGAGGTCCTGGACGCGGTGGCTCCGGCCGACCGGTTCGGCCTGCTCGCCACCAGCATGAACGGCCGCACTCTCTGGGCGGTCGTACGCAGAACGGTCCCCACGACGGGCGATGTCGGGGGACCGGGCCATCAGCGATAGGAGCTGACCAGCGTGCTCAACCGTATCCGCCGTGCCCTCTCCCTCACCAGGGTGCGGAACTCCTCCAGTGGCAGGCACCGCCGCCCCTTAACGCCCTCTTCGCTTCCGGTGGTTCCTGCCGTCTCCCCTGAACCCGGCGGCGCGCTGATCCCCGCGCTGAGCCGGGACACTGCCGGGGCAGCGGGGCGACCCCTGCTCAGGGGTGAGGACGTCGCACTCGTCCGCCCGTACGTTCTGGCCTGGGAGAGGCGTGAGCGGACCCGCACGGTCATCGTCGCGCCCCACTTGCCGGCTGATGTCTGGCCCCCGGTCCTCGTGGGGGTCCGCTGATGTCCCCCGGCCGGAAGTCGCACCTCACGGGCACCTCGTCCGTCCCCTACCGCTCGGCAGCCTGCCGGATCGGCACACACCCCGTCTGCGCGGAGTCCTCCCCGGTATCAGCACCGATCGACGTACCGGTGATCTACGAGGTGTGCGACTGCCCGTGCCACTCGGCGGTAGACCTGTCCACGCCGGTGGGGGTGGCGTCGTGATCGACCGAATTCTCGGCGGCGCGCTGGTCTCCAACGTCGAGATCACTGCGGCCACCGTGCAGCGAGGCGACATCATCCAGCTCGGTGGCCGGGCCTGCCGAGTGAGAGACCTCTTCCAGCTTCCCCAGGGAGCGAAGCAACTGGTCTTCGATTCGGGTGAGCTGCTGACCATACACACGCGTACCCGGCTCGTCGCCGTGCGATCGCTGAGAAGGCGGTGAGCGGACTCGTGCCTTCCCGTCACCACGACATCGCCGACGACCTCCGGCAACAGATCACGACCGGCCGAGTCCAACTGGGCGAACGGCTGCCGTCCGAAACCGTTCTGGCCGAGCGATACGCGGTCAGCACGGTGACACTGCGACACGCCCTCGCGGTGCTCCAGGGCGAAGGCCTCGTTGAGAAGATCCACGGCAAGGGCAACTTCGTCCGCCGCCCTCTACGGAAGATCACGTACGTGGGTGGCTGGGGCATCCTGGACCCCTGGACCGCCGCTGAGCCGTCCTTGCGCGTCACCGTTCGCAGCGCCACGGTTCAGGCCGCCGCAGACCTGTCGGCCCTGTTGAGAGTTCCCTCGGGCAGTCCCCTCGCGGAGTTCAGCTGCCTCAGCCTCGAAGGGGAGTCACCGCGCGGGTTGGCCCGCATCTACATGCCGCGAGATCTGGCTCCTGCTGGAGTGCTCGACGACGAATCCGGTTGCCGGGCGGCGGTCAGACGCTTCGCCGTTCTCGGTCCGCCGCCAGCCGCCGTCCGGGAGACGGTGTGTGCTCGTCCCCCGACGCCGGACGAGGCAACGGCCCTCCGGGTCGGCGCCACCGCGGCCGTGCTCGCGATCACCCGCATCACAACTGACGCCGCCGGCCGCGTCGTCGAGGCCGCGCTGTTGTCGTTCCCGGGGGATCGCGTCGACGCCGTATTCACCGTTCACCACGTGACCGACGACAGGAAGACTCGGGGATGACCACACCGAACAAGCTGCGGCTACTCCCATGGACGGGTCCGGAGGGCAAGCCCTGTTACCTGAGCACCGACGACCGGGGCGGTTACATGTCCCGCCTTGCGGACAACATCGAAGCGGTCCAGCTCGGTTCAGCAACCGATCTGCTGGAGCAGGCGTTGGAAGTCCTCGGCGACAAGGACACAAACCCGGCGGAAGTCCAGCGACTGGCGAGGGAGCTGACCAGGGCTCTCCGAGACGTCCTTCGCGTAGCTGCCAGCCGCGGTCACCGTCTGGCGACGGGTGAACCTCAAGGGCTCTGAAGGGCGGACTCGAACGACGCACCTGCAGATGACAACTCTCCCGAGGGGGAGGGGAGCCGACAACGCACCGCGGCTCCCCTCCCCCTCGGGTTTGTGCCGACCCTGGCTCATGCGCCAACGTCGATGCCGAGAGCCGCTGGCGCATGCCCGTTCGCACCTCAGCCGACGACAGCCAACCACGCTGGTGAGAACGCCAACGGACCACGTCCGCGTGTGCCTCGAAGTAACTCCACCCCGCTCAGCCACGCTGATCTGTGTCGCCGACTTGAGCCATGCGCGTCCCTGCCCCAAGGACAGACGAAGACCAACACGCTTTCCAACTCTATTGGTGCGATGGTGGCGCTTGTACAGAGCCGTTCACCTGTGCTCATGGATGGCCCGCCACCGGGAGAGTGTCGGCTCCTGGTCTTGGTTGGACGCCGGTGAACCAGGCTGAACGAGACGGAACCGAGATGGGGCGCTCCTGCCCGTCCATCGCGCTATCGGGCATCCGGGCAAGCTGGCGTCGCGGGTTGGCGAGTTGAGAGCCCTATGAGCAGGGACGCTTGTCGGCTGTCCGTGCGACTGTCGTGTGCGCCACTGTGACCACTCCCTGCGGAGGCCCAACGAAGACCGGCATGCCCTCCGCAGTGAACACATGGTTCACGACGTCCGTCACCCGCGGGTCGAGGCGCCACAGGAGGAGTTCGTATTGCTGTCCTTCTGGACTGGTGGCGCCGCCGACCTGGAGGGAGCCGACGATCCAACCACTGCCGCTGGCATCCGGCTGGACCTGCCGGGACAGGTAGTAGCCCCGGTTGCCGATTCCATGAACCACGAGCCATAGTGTCCCCTCTTTCGGCACGTGGCCGGCGCCCTTGACGGAGCGGAGGCAAAGACCGATGCGGTCCGCTTCACCGGGCGTTGTGATCGAGTACCCCGTGGACGTCTCCTTCGGCGAGGCAGGAACCGCGAGGTAGATGCCCAGGCCGCTGAGAGTCAACGCGGCGATCCCGGATGTAACAGTCCAGACGTTCATGGTCAACCAGGCAGGTCGAAGCCAGGCCATATTGCCCCCTATGCGCGTGTTAGCCAGACAGTAAGGGGCACTACTGAAGTCTCGTAGCGGCCTGACCACATTTGATAGGGAAGTTAATGGTCATGAGTTAAGTAGACGGATTTCATCCGAATTGAACTGCGCTCCTGGCAGGACATATCACCCTGAACTGACATTTTCAGCTTTGGAAGCTCGGGTGATTCAGGAGTGGGGACCTTGCTGAACTGCGGCAGAACGGCGCCGACACTCGATGGCCGCGGATCGCGTCCCCCGTCGCTGCCTGCACTATCTGCCACGAGCAGCTGGGAGGGTGCGTGACCACTTTCGTGGAAAGAAACACCCCATCTTGCCGTACCGCCACCCCTGGGAGGAAACGCGTGCGGTCGGGGGGCTGTGACCTGGGGTTTCCCACTAGTCGTCCTCGACTCGCCTGTCACTGCCGGTCACCATCGGTCGATCTCGGCCACCCTCGCACGGCCCAGAGACGGCCCAGGACAGGGAGTGTCGCCGCCCTGCCACGTCGGACTATGGTGCGGCCGTGACAAGCGCAGCGGAGCGCCCCATCCTCTTCCTCGACGTCGACGGACCCCTTATCCCGTTCGGGACCGGCTCCAGCGGCCTGCAAGCCCCAGCTTCCGACTCTGAGGTGTCCATCGACCAGGGGAACCCCCTGCTTGGGCGTCTTGACCCTGATCTTGGATCGCGCCTCACGGCCCTGGGCTGTGATCTCGTGTGGGCCTCGACATGGATGGAAGAGGCGAACGAGGTCGTCGCCCCACGCATCGGACTACCAAGGCTGCCCGTGGTCGAGTGGCCGGACGCCTGTGCCGACGGCAGTCCGCGGGGCCTGCACTGGAAGACCCGTCATCTCGTCGAGTGGGCCAACCGCCGGCCGTTCATCTGGGTCGACGACGAGGTCAGCAGCATGGACCGCCTCTGGGTCGCCGCCCAACATGCCGGGCCGTCTCTTCTCCATCGCGTCGACCCGTCGAAGGGCCTGGAAGACACCGACTTCTCCGTGCTCGCCGATTGGCTGGGTGCACTGAAGGCGAGCTGAGGGGCAGGCGCTTAGAAGATGCGGGCAAGCCCTGATAGTCCGGTCCGATGGCACCCTGCAGGAACCGTGCCAGGATGCCGGGTGCCGCTGTCGTCCGCCGTCGTTGCCGTCATTGCCGTCGGCTGCGGCGTCGTGTGAGCACCGTTTCAGGAGCGAGGTTGGCGATCAAGGGCCTGGCCGGCGGGTCCCGCCTTGGACGGAGCCCGGCACCACGTACCCCTACATACCCTGATTCCCCGTGAGTCCCCGTTCCATCTGGCACGACTGTGGCGGGCCTGTCAGCTACTCCGCGCATAGAGGCTGACGGGACCTCAGGGTTTCCTGAGATCCACCTGGGCAGGCAGCTGGGGCGGGCGAAGCCGACCGGATTCGAACCGGCGTCCTCGCGATTTTGGAGACCGCGCGCGACGACCTCTGCGCTACGGCTTCGCCCGGCGGGGATCCTAGCCCATCGCGTTCGGGACAGACCCGGCTTTCGGCACTCCCAGCGCTGCTAGGTCGGCGGGGTCTCAACGACCGAGTCAAGTCGTTGGGCTGACCCTCGATGCGAACTATGGGCAGGGTGGTCGCAGAGGTCTGGCCGGCGCGTCAGACGGTCGCTCAGGGCCGTTGATGTTCGGGGCTGATTGCGCTGGTTGCTGTACTTCCGTGCTGTACAACAACCGTGCTGACCACCGCTTTAGGAGTTCGATCTCCCCTCGGCCTGGTCGGGTCCCGCCTCGTGCACCGGTGCCATGACCGGCTGCGGTGTGTCGCCGCCGTCCGGGGTCGTTGATGTCAGCGTTGGATGTCAGCGGAACAGCTCCGGCACCGGGCAGGCCTCCAAAGGTGCGTCGGGCTGGTCGGCCCAGCGCCACCAGACATGCCGACCGGTACACCTCCATAGCGTCCGGCAGGTCCGCCGGCCGTCGTCCTCCCGTTGAGAGAGGACGAAGCCGCCGGACCTCATGGGCTGGCTGCACTCGGGACAGGCCGGGGCGTCGTCGGTCATGCCGCGCACCTTAACGGAGCGACCGCTTCGTCCCGAAGCAACTTGGGCGGGGGCTCTGCCTTGGGTTGGTGTCCCCCTCACCTGCTGCAATGGTCCGCAGGCGTCCGCACTTGTCCGCCGCTGTTCGCCTGCGTTGTCACGCAGTTAGACACTCACTCGGGACGCGAACCACTTGGAAGGCGCTGCGAGGATTCGACGGGGAGCCTGCTGCTCGCGTCAGATGGCTGTGCCGTCAAGGCACGAGAAACCGTGCTGCTCACGGGTGGCCCGTGCGCGTACCGGCGGTCTGAACCATGGGGGTGGAAGTCTGTGTTGTACGCACACGAGGTGATCCTGAACGAACTCGCACAGGGGCGTAGACCGGTGACCGAGGGCGTTGAGTGGTTCGAGGGCCTCTCAGAGGCTGACCAACGCAAGGTCCTGCACGCACTGGTGCTGTTCTGCGGGCAGGCCCGCGCCTGCGAGGAGGACGTGCTGGAGAGCATCGCGCGTTCCGGCATTCGCCCCACCCACACGCCGGCGGTGATGCTGACGAAGTGGCGCTTCGGGATGGAAGCACTTCCGGCCTACGAACTCAACAAGTCCTTCCGCCTGCTCGTCGCCCTCTTCAGCATTGCGGACACCCGCAGGCGGTCGCTGTACTGCGCTGGGGGATGTGGCCACGCGTGGCACAACCTGCCGGATCCACCACGGGACGTAACCCCGGTTCGACGTGCGTTCGACAGAAGCCAGTGATTGCTCCGGGACGGCGGAGGGCCGGTCTACGTGCGCCGCGCCCGCGGCACCGCTGATGCGGACATTCCGGGCCGAATCTAGACTGACCAAGGCATAGAAAGTCCTGAACTAGGGAGATGTGCACCGTGGCTAAACGAGGTAACAAGCGACGCGGCCGTAAGAAGAAGAAGGCCAATCACGGCAAGCGCCCCAACGCCTGAGCCAACCTGAGCAAGACGGCCGAGGGGTCCACCCCCGCCGGACGGCGGTGATCAGGTCGTGCGGGTCGGCGAACGCGTGGTTGGCCGTGGTGGTGCGCCGAAGTGCCGAACGCACCGGCCCGCCCGGTCGAGCCGCGCAACGTCTACCGCTCCTTCACCCGCGTCGCCCAGTCCGCCGGCCTCCGCGTCATCCGCCTGCACGACGCCCGCCACGGCACCGCCACCCTCCTCACGGCGGCCGGGGTCGCACCCCGCGTCGTGATGGAGATCCTCGGCCACTCCCAGATCAGCATCACCATGGATGTCTCCACGCACGTCGTGCAGGACACCCAGCGCGAGGCCATGGCTGCTGCGGAGGCGCCCTGGGCGTCAGTGACCGCCCCCGTTGGTGTCAAAGATGTCAAAAGGCCACCTACCAAGATCGGTAGGTGGCCTTTGACTGGTGCCCCCGGCAGGATTCGAACCTGCGACACCCGCTTTAGGAGTTCGATCGCTCCTCGGCACTGCCGGGGAACCACCCGGTCACACTGGCCGTGTCGGACCGCCTAGGAGTGCTGGCGTCCGGCTTCGTTGATGTCACTCGTGGATGTCAGAACGCAGCAACCCGCGCGCTCGCTGGCACGATGATCCCGTGGTTGACCTGGAGCGCATCAAAGCAGAGACCGTGGCGTACTTCCGAGCACTCGATGAGAACGCCACCCTGCGGCACCACTTCCGCGGCACTGACGAGGAGGGCGGCTTGTGGTACTTCGAGGCCATACCCGACCGCGGCGAGTTGATCGCCGTCAAGCAAGCCGAGCTGACTTCAGCCAGCCAACTCTACCGGTACAGCTGGGAGCACCTGGAGGACGAGCACGGCTTCCTGACAGACCAAGCGATCGACCCTGAAGAGGACTTGCTGGAGACCATCCCGGCCGAGGAGTTCCAGCGGGTGTGGACTCGGTGAGCGGGCTGGACAACCACTTTAGGAGAGAGGCTGGGTTATCTCCCTCCTGAGCTGCGGCTTCACCGGGCCAGGAAGGGGGCGAGTACTCGCCCATGAGGCACCGGTGTTGGCCGTGGCTGACCCCTGAATCTGGCACGGTTGTGGCACGCGACCTCTTCGCGGCGAGATGCACCACTGAGCGGCTGCGATGGTCCGTGGAGCCTTGCCGCGAGTGCTGCGTCAGGAGCTCAGGTGCTGGGCTGTCCTTCTGACGCGGTGGCGCTCACCGACTCAGGGCCTGCTTGGGACCGTTCTAGGCGCCGCTGACGGGCACGGGCCACGCGAGCTGGGGACTGAAACAGGTCGTTCAGCACCTCATCCATGAGGGTCAAGATTTCTTCGGCCGCCTCGTGATCAACGCGGGAGAGATCGCCATGGGCTACCTCATTGCCGCCGAAGCGCACCTCGTGTGCTGCTTCCTTGATGTGCCCGCGCAACAGACCTAGTTGGTGGAGCTCATCGATCTTCGCGATCAGGCTCCCTCTGGTAACACCCTTTTCCTTCGCGGACGCCTCGACCACTGCACGGGCTAGTGCCACGGCAGCTCGGTCAGCCATGATGGTCAGACAGTCGTGCGCCTCAACCGCGAGCGACTCGATCGCTGCAGGGACATCTGGGAACGTCCTGTTGGACTTCGCCGGGGGAAGCCATCGTGGCTGCTGGGCCTGAGGATGGTCCCAGAGATCAGAAGGTGCGTCGTCCCAATCATTCGTAGGCTTGAAGTCGGTCCACCCGTGGGCGAGGACCAGCCGGCGGCAGTTGGCACATCGATAGGCTTCGAATCCCACGTTGAGGCGGCTGTTCTGATCGGGGACCACTTCGGCATCGCCGACCGGTCTCATGTGAGCCAGCCGTCCGCACCATCCGCATGTCGTGCTCGCCATAGTCGGAGACTAGTGCGCAACGCCCCGATGGGCATGGGGTTTGTACCGTTGTGCTCGCTGACCAGAGCAAGCCGCAGTGCAGGCCCGTGCCAACAGCTTCGGAGCTTTCAGCTTGGGAAGCTGAGGTGATCCAGGGGCCGGCATGAGCTTGGCCTGCGGTGGGTGCCGACTTGCGCCGTGCCTCTGACTTGTTGCCTGGTGTTTCCCGTGATTCCCCGCACGATCAGGCACACCTAGCACGTGGGGCCTCGGGCAGTTGCGGTCTCGCGGTTGTTGATCAAGTGCACAGGCCCGACCCTGCGGCTCCCCGTCACCGCCGTGACGAGCTGCCCGGGGCCGTCGCCGTCCGCGGGCGTTGCCGTCGGCCGCCGGGTGCCGTACGGCCTTGCTGAACCGTCCGCAGACGGCAACGCGACGAGCTGATATCGGGAGCGAAGCTATACGGCGATATTAGAGTCCGGACCACCTAGGTCTCTGACATTCACGTCAAGCTCAGAAACAGCTCGCAGCTTGGGCCAATCTTCCCACGCTTCAGTGTAGGGAGATTGAGAGCCGATTTTGAACCTGAGAGGTGCCGTCGAGCCAGATATCACTGCGCCGGTAAAAATGATTTGCTTACTGCGCAGTGGCGGCATGCCGGCGCCAGCTAGGCCTGCTGGAGTTCGCATCACATATTCACGTCCGCGATAATCGGTGTATGAAAACGACCCTCGTCGAGCCGAATCGGCCGAGTATCCGGCACAACTGAAAACCATGGGGTAGATGCCAGATTGCTCGATGAGTTCGAGGAAATCCTCGATCGCCCTAACGCATCGATTCATCTCCTCTGCGTCGGGGAAGTCCTCTCGCTGGTGCTCGAGCCGGTTTCTCACGCCAGCCACTTGCCCCAATTCAAGAATCTTTGTAGCCTCGCCGAGGTTTACTAGCAGTTTCTCCTGCGATTCCTCGTCGAGATTCAAAAAAGGTAGCTTATAGGGGAATGCGAAGGGAGTTAGTTCAGCCTTCTGCGCATAGCTCGGCATTTCATTCGCGTCACGCAAGTAAATCTCCCGTTCGTCCATCTGTGCGGACAGGTAGTCGCGAAGACGTGAGAAACCAGAGATGAGAGGAAAGAGCGTGTTCAGTCCCTGAGGTGAGTAGATAATTGCATCACCCCCCTGAGCGGGCGCTCGACTGAGGATATGGGCCATTTGGGCTCGGCCATCCTTAGTGAGGTACACAAAGCGTGGATGAGCAGCCCAATGATCGTGCGTCAATGCCCATACGCAGTAAGAGAGAGCCGCATCAAGAGTGTGCTCCAAGGCAACGAACAGATTCGGCGAATAACTCCGAATTCGTGAGCGATCTGATTCGCTGTAGCCTGCGAAATTGGCTACGACTTGAGAAAACATTTCGCGACGCTGGCGAAGAATGCCAGCGTTGCCGTCGGATCCTACTGGCTCAAACCCTAGCTTCCAAAGGATAGTGTTGCTGAGTTCTTCGTCATCCATGGCGCTCGCTTCGATCTGGCCAGAAATGCCGCACATGCGGGCGGCGGTTGCGAAGGAGCTCGGACCAACCAGGACTAGGTCACGAATCACATTGCTAGGCTGTTCATCGGTTAGGTAGCTGTCGAGTTTGTCCTCTAGCGAACTTCCCTCAACGCGTCGCAACCGCCAGCTCAGATTCTCGTGAGCGCGAGAGTCATTAAGGTCGTAGATACTGAGTACGAGTCGCTTCAGCCTGAGAACTGCCAGCGATGCGTCGTTCGGAATAACGCGGGCTCCGAACCTGGAGCACTCGGATGTTGTACTGTAAAACCCTGACTTGATGGGCATGATCCGAGGCACGCGGACTTCAGCAGGCGGGATTTTAATATCCCCCTCATGTATTGCAGAATCGATGCAGGCGTATAGATGTTCGCTTTTCATTAGAAGTAGAGACTGAATGACCCCCGCCTTACTTAGGGGTTCGAGGAAATCTTTGGGGTCCCGTACGATGATCTGATTCGCTGTCAAGTTACTGCGCAAGTACGACTGTCGGCCCTTGAATCCGCGCATTGCGATTGCGTCGAGCTCTTCGCGCGTGAAGCACTCATCAAGGAAAGCAATATCGTTGGCCGTCCTCATGTCGTCGTAATATCCAACTAGCGGGTGGGTGACTTCATTTAGGAAGAGCGCAAACTGTGACACCTTGCCGTACTCTTTATCGAGGATTTCAGATGCCTTAGCTCGCACTTTGTGGATCTGACTTTCAGTGGTGCGGAGGTAGGTCCGATGCACTTTTATGCAGCTAACTTTGGAGCAGTGGAATAGCGGCACATTAACCGAAGCCGGAAGCAGTCTGAATTCTTCGCTTCGAAGGATCCCCAGTGGACCCGTGACAAGGTCCATTTCTTGGAAGACTCCCCTGGGTGTTCCCTCGAGGAGTCGTGCGGTCTCTGCCGCGGATACCTGAGAGGGTTCGTGAGGGAAGAGGTCGTATGCTTTGTCATACAGACCCCTGCCCCAAATGTAGGGGTGGACGATCTTTCCCTCAGAGATTTCGCTGTTGAGTGCCGCGATTAGCGCGGGAGTGTCCGTTTTTAGATGATCTACAAATAGCTCTTCATGGTAGAACTCTAGAAAACAGGCGAGGCGCACCTCGGGCCATTTAAAATTGCGCACCCGAATTAGCCTCTTGCAAAAATCATCCCCGCGAGAGGTTAGTGCGATAGGATCGTGAAGGGAGGAGGGAACTCGGTACCTGTACGGCAGAATCGAGCTTCCCATTAGGTTGCTGATCCCGTAAAGCCGAACAAGGTTTTTTCGTTCCTCCGGGTCAGAGTAGAGAGAATGCAGCTCGGCCGCGCTGTAACTCATTGTGTGCCCCCTCCACGTGGACCCCATATAGGGTACTTACGGGGGGTGCTGGTGTCAGCGGGTTGCCAGAATCTGACGAGCTGGAGTACGTGAGGTCGGCGGAGCGGGTTTGGCCGGTGGCCTGCCCGGTCTGGGGTCGAGCATGATCAGGGGGCCGTACGCTGGTTGGCAACTCGGGCAGGCTTTGGACCTGCCCGCAATGTGCACGAGTGGCCCCCTGGTCTTGCTCGACGCGGGACCCGGACCGGGGAGGTGGCTAAAGCCGTGGAGCCGACCGGCCTCAGCCACAGAGGGTTTCCGCCGCTCTGCCCGCTGCACGTAGCGCGCCGCCGGGCGCGGCCAGCCGGGGCGAAGACAGGAGGCAGGCCGCGCCCGGCGGCGCGCGCCCGCGCCGTGCGCGGGCCTTGATGAAGTAGGGAAAGTCTTATGCTGTCTTGTCTCGGTTGATGTGTCTTGTCTCGGTTGATGCTTGACGTTGTGGCTTCACCTGATGCTTGACACCGCTTGCCTCGGCTTGGCTGTGCGCATCTGATCCGCGTGCAGGGAGGGCCGGGGCCGTGCTGGTGGAGTTGAGCGTGGTCGAGCAGCGGTATCACGCGGTGATGGAGGTCGCCGCGGGGGTTCCGGTCACCCAAGTCGCCGCCCGGTATGGGGTGTCGAGGCAGTCGGTGCACTCCTGGGTGCGCAAGTACGAGCAGTCGGGCCTGCCGGGATTGGCGGACCGGTCGCACCGGCCGGCCTCGTGTCCGCACCGGATCGCCGGGGAAGTGGAGGCGGTGGTGTGTGAGTTGCGGCGCCGGCATCCTGGCTGGGGTCCGCGCAGGCTGGTGCACGAGCTGGAACGCAGGGGCATCACGCCGGTGCCGTCCAGGGCGACGGTCTACCGGGTCCTGGTCCGCAATGCTCTGGTCGAGCCGGGAGTGCGCAAGCGGCGCCGGTCGGATTACCGCAGGTGGGAGCGGTCGACGGCGATGGAACTGTGGCAGATGGACATCGTCGGCGGGATCCTGCTGGCAGATGGCAGCGAGTGCAAGATGGTCACCGGGATCGACGACCACTCCCGGTTCATGGTGATCGCGAAGGTGGTGCAGCGGGCCACGGCCCGGGCGGTGTGTCTGGCCTTCGGCGAGGCACTGGTGCGGTTCGGAGTGCCCGGCGAGGTGCTGACGGACAACGGCAAGCAGTTCACCGCCCGCTTCAGTCCCGGCAAGCCCGGAGAGACGATGTTCGACCGGATCTGCCGGGAGAACGGCATCGCTCACCGGCTGACGAAGCCGCAGTCCCCGACGACCACGGGGAAGATCGAACGCTTCCACCAGACCCTGCGGCGTGAACTCCTCGACGACCACGATCCGTTCTCCGACGTGGCGACGGCGCAGGCGGTGGTGGATGCCTGGCTGGAGGACTACAACCGGATGCGGCCGCACCAGGCCCTGGACATGGCCGTCCCGGCCAGCCGCTTCGTTCCCAGGCCTCGGTCCGAGCAGGACGCGTTGCCGGTGGTGCTGCCCGCCCGTCTCGACCCGGTCCCGGCTCCGGCATCCGCGGCGCCTGAGCCAGAGCCCGTGCCGCGGGCCTGGCCGATGGCCGAAGGCGAGGTCGGTGCGATCGAGGTGGATCGGGTGGTTCCCGCGTCGGGGAACCTGAGCCTGCGCGGGCAGCAGATCTGGTTCGGGCCGGCCCTGGCCGGCACCACGGTGACCTTGCGGATCGACGTGAACCGGCTGCACGTCCTGATCGGCGGCGGCCGGCACAAGACCCTGCCCTCGAAGCTGTCTGGCCGGGATCTCAAAGCCCTGCTGGCAGGCGGAGGCGCCCGACCCGCCGGCCCCTGGGCGGACGACCCCGGCCTGGCGAAGGACACGAAGGGGGCGGTGGAGGTTGACCGGACCGTCAACGCGGTCGGCTACGTCGGTCTGGCAGGTGACAAGGTCCTGGTCGGCTGGCCGTTCGCCGGACAGCGGGTCACTCTTCGGCTCGACGGGAAAGTCCTGCAGGTCCTGGACGAGCAGCGTGTCCTGCAAGCCACCCTGCCCAGCCCGCTGCCGCCCTCGGCCTGCGGACGTCTGCAAGGCGCTCGTCCGGCCGGGCCGTCACCGCTGCTGCCTCCGCCCGCCGAGCAGATCGCCGAGCGGACGGTCAGCAGCGTCGGCGGCTTCATGGTCGCCGGACAGCGCGTCCAGCTCGGCCGCGGCTATGCCCACCAGGTCGTCACCGCCCACCTGGACGAGGAAACGATCCGGGTCTTTCACAGCGGCGAGCTGATAACCACCGTCCCGCGTGTCACCAGGAAGGAGGTGGTGGTCCGCAAATCCGGCGAACACAACCGCCGGAAGATCGTCTAGGGCAGACGTCAAGCATCACCCGACGCCAACCCGTCAACCATCAACTGAGACTCGACAGGGATGAGTTGCTTGCCGTCGTGGCTCCGTACGTGGGGGCCGTTGCCGTCCAGGGCGTCCAAGAGCCGGATCGCGTAGACCTCGGACATGCGCTCGCTGACCTCGTCGGGCGTGAGCCAGGAGACGGCTGTCGACTCGCTTGAGGTGCGTTCGGTGCCGCCGGAGGGCTTGCAGCGGAAGACCAGGGCGACGACGCCTCGTGTCGTGTTCTTGTAGACGCCGGTGAGTTCGTCTACCTCGACGTGGATGCCCGTCTCCTCCCAGACTTCGCGGGCGACGCCGGCCTCTGGGGTCTCGTTGAGTTCGAGTACGCCGCCGGGGAGTTCCCAAGTGCCGTTGTCGGCTCGGCGGATCGCCAGGAGGCGCCCGTCTTCGCGCACCACTACCCCGGCTACGGATACGGAGTGCAGGGGCGTCGACGTTGCTTCCTGTGGTTGACTCATGTACAGGAGCATAGGAGGCAGAGAAGGACTATGGGAACCGCGCTAGAAGGGGGCAGGTCCGGGCCTCGGTACGTGCAGATCGCGGATGAGATCGTGCAGCAGATTCGGGCGGGTGTGCTCAAGCCCGGTGACATGGTGCCGAGTGAATCGGAGCTGGTGGAGCGCTACGGCGTGTCCGGCGGCACGATCCGTAAGGCCATGGTCGAGGTGCGGGCGAGTGGACTCGTCGAGACCCGGCACGGCAAGGGCTCGATCGTGAAGGACCGGCCGCCGGTACGGCACCGCTCCTCCGACCGCTTCCGGCGCTCGCTCCGCCAGAGCGGCAAGGCCGCGTACCTCGCGGAGTCCGCACAGTCCGGCGCCACCGCCAAGGTGAGCGTCCTCTACATCGGGCCTATGGAGGCCCCCGCGGATGCCGCCCAGCGGCTGGGCGTCCCCGCCGGCACTCAGGTGCTCGCCCGGCGGCGTCTCTACTTCCGCAACGGCACCCCGGTCGAGACCGCCTCCTCGTATCTCCCGTGGGACGTCGTCAAGGAGATTCCGGAGCTGTTCGCCGAGAACCCCGGCGGCGGTGGCATCTACGCCCGACTCGAAGACCACGGGCATGAGTTCGCCGAGTTCGTCGAGACGCTGCAAGCTCGACCGGCCTCCAAGGCGGAAGCCTCCGAGCTGGCGCTCAGCCCGGGTGCGCCGGTGGTTCACCTCATACGGGAGGCCCGTACGACGGCCGGCATCGTGGTCGAGGTCTGCGACACGCTTATGGCTGCTGACCAGTTCGTTTTCGAGTACCGGATCCCCGCCGACGACTGACGCCCACTCAACTTCCTGCAACCCGTCGTGACTTCGATGTCGCGGCGGGTTGACTCATGTACAGGAGTGGTGCACTCTTCTTCATGTCACTCATGTACATGAGTGGCGGAGTCCAACATCTATAGAGGAGTGATCCGCTGTGCGTCAGATCCCCGTCGACACCTCCGGCGCGACCGTGATGGTTGCCAAGGCCCCGCAGCTCAAGGTTCGTGACCGCCGTACCGGTGAGATCGCCACCGACGCCGAGACCGGCGCGAAGCTGATGACCGTGGACGTGATGTTCGCGGCGAACGACGAGGTGGAGATCCTGTCCGTCACCGTCCCGGAGCCCGGCATCTCCGGTGACCTGGTCATGGGCACCCCGGCCGCGCTCACGGGGCTGATCGCCCGGCCGTGGGAGAACGAGTTCAACGGCCAGAAGCGGCACGGAATCGCCTTCCGCGCCGTCGCCGTCACCTCGCTGGCCACCACGGGCACTGGCTCGAAGGCGGCCTGAGCCATGACGTGGCCGATGGTCTTACTACTGGTGGTCGTCGCCGCTGCGGGTCTCCTGCGGTGGCGGCGTCCCACCTGGTACTGGTTGACCTTCGGGGTCACCCTTGCTGCCGTGCGGGTTCTGGTCCGGTACGGCTCGGTCATGGAGGCCTGCGGGCTGACGGTCCCGCCCTCGCGCTGGCGGCTGGTGCTGGCCCGGATGGCCAACCGCCCGGCGCCGGAATCCCGCGCACCGCGCATCCTGCGGCTGCGGCCCACCCGGACCGGCCTGGTCCTCAGGCTCAAACTCCGCCCGGGACAGGACGCCTTCGACGTCGCTGCAGCCTCGGACCGGTTGCGCCACTCCTTCGGGATGTACGGCGTGACCTCCCGTGAGCTGCGCTCCGGTGTGGTCGAGATCCGGATGACCGGATACGACGTGCTCAAGCGGGTGCAGATGCCGGCCAAGACCGATACCCGACCGATGCGTATCCCGGTCGCGCTGCGGGAGGACGGCTCGGTTCACTACCGCGACTACCGTGCGGTCCCGCACGGTCTGACCCTCGGTGCCACGGAGTCCGGCAAGTCCGTCTACCAGCGCAACCTCGTCGCCGGGCTCGCCCCGCACCACGTCGCGCTGGTCGGCATCGACTGCAAGCAAGGGGTCGAACTGTTCCCGCTGGCCCGCCGGTTCTCCGCGCTCGCCGACAACCCTGACACCGCGCTGGAGCTGCTGGAGGCGTTGGTGTCCCACATGCAGGACGTGTATCAGCTCATCCGTGCCGAGCAGCGGATCAGTGTCGCCGTGCCGGATGGGGAGATTGCCGCCGACATCTGGGACCTGCCCGAAGATCTGCGGCCGGTATCGGTCGTCGTCCTGGTCGACGAGGTCGCCGAACTCGCGCTCTTTGCCAGCAAGGAGGAAGAGAAGCGGCGGGACCGGATCATCACCGCCCTGGTCCGCCTCGCCCAGCTCGGCCGCGCGGCCGGCGTCTACCTGGAGATCTGCGGGCAGCGGTTCGGCTCCGAACTCGGCAAGGGCATCACCATGCTCCGCGCTCAGCTCACCGGCCGCACGGCGCACCGCGTCAACGACGAGACGTCCGCGAACATGGCCTTCGGGGACATCGCCCCGGACGCCGTCCTCGCCGCCATCCAGATTCCTGCCGAGACGCGCGGCATCGCGATTGCCGGGGATTCCACCGGCGGCTGGCACCGCATTCGTGCCCCGCACACCTCGCTGCGCCAAGCCGTGAACGTCTGCAACAAGTACGCCGACCGCACTCCCGAGGTGCCCGCCCTCGCGCCCTTCCGGCCCGTGGTCGCCCCGCTACCCTCGGCCGCCCGGGTGTCGCTGGTCAAGACAGCCCCCGCCACCGCCTGACCCACCCCCTCCCACGGTCGGCGCGACCGTCCTTCGCGCCGGGTCCCTACCCCCGTCATGCCTGATCACAGGAAGGAGCCGTGATGGCCCGCCCCGCCCTCCGTATAGACGCCGTGCTCGTACAGGCCGTCATCGCCGGGGCACTGTCCTTCGCCCACCTACACGACCTCGCCGCCGCTGCCGGACAGACCGGCTGGAAGGCCTGGGCCTACCCGGTCAGCGTTGACCTGCTCCTGGTCGCCTCCTGGCGTCGGCTGCGTGCCGATGGGCCGTCCCGGCTGGCCTGGTGCTGGTTCCTCATCGCCCTGGTCGCCTCGCTGGGCGCTAATGTCGCCACCGCCGGACTCCTCGACCTGAACGACGTCCCGGCCTGGCTCCGGATCCTTGTCGCCGCCTGGCCCGCCCTGGCCTTCATGGGCGGCACCCTCCTCGCCCACTCGCCCGCGGACTCCTCCCCGGCCCCGCCGGCACTCTCCGACCCGACTCCGGACCCCGCGCCCGAGATGGAGCCCGAACCAGCCGCCGTCATTGAGCCGGACCGGGTGCCTGAACCCGTCGCCGTCCCGGAGACCGAGGAAACCCCGGCCCTGCCCGCGACCGTGCCGGTCCCGGCCGCGCTGGTCGACCACGCGCGCAAGGTCGCCGACGACCACCACGCCCGCACCGGCGCCCGGATCGACACCGACACCCTCCGCGCCCGCCTCGGCGTCCCACCGCAGCTCGCCGACGCCATCGCCGCCCAACTCACCTGATCCGGAAGGCAGACACGCCGTGATCCGCGGCCCGGCCGACCTGACCACCGCCGACTACCTCGACGGCGCCCGCGAGATGACCGCCGCCAACCGGCCCTACCTCGCCCACCTGCTCGCCGAGGAAGCCGCCCAGCGCACCACTGACCCGGCAACCGCCGCCGGCATCCGTGCCTCCTTCCCCGACCCGACCACCACCCGAGAGGAGACCGCCTGACATGCCCGCCCGCGACTTCTTCCACTCCGTGATGCGAATCGGCCCCGTGCAGATCGGCACCCACCGCGACCGCCGCGGCCAGACCAAGCACGCCGCCGTGTGCACCAACGACCGGTGCGGCTGGTCCGCCGACTACTCCAGCCAGTCCGCCGCACAGCTTGCCGCCCGCACCCACCGCTGCCGCGTCAACTGACCGAAGGATCCGTCATGGACGTCCCGCTCTGGCTCGCCCTGATCATCGTCGGCTGGCTCGGCGTCAAGCTCATCCGCCCGCCCTGGTGGCTGATCGCCGTGCTCCTCCTCGGCGGCTACCTCCTTGCCGACAGCCTCCTGTCCCCGGTCATCGGCACCGCCGTCAAGTAGTCCCAGGAAGGGGATCAGTTGATGTTCCGGCCCAAGCTCCCGACCATGCCCCAGCCCACTGGCCTGGTCACCCCGCTCACCGTCGTGGAGCCGACCACGGTCACCCCGGGCACCCCGACCACGCCGCCGGCCCCCATCGCCCCGGCTCCGGTCCCGGCCTCGACCCGGCCCACGGTCCAGCTCACCCCGGGTACCGCGCTCGCCCTCGTCGGCGGCGGTACGGCTGTCGTCCTGGTCGTCGGCGCCGTCCTGGTCTCCATGCTCCTGGCGGTCGCCATCACCGGCGTCTCGGTCGCCGTCTGCGCCCTGGTGATCCGCTCCCTCGTCCACGCCGACGCCAAGCGACGCTGACCGGCTCCCGGGCGGCCTCGATACCGCCAAGCATCCGCCGCCCGGGCGCCGTCCCTGTCCGATCTCACAACCGGAAGGAAGAACCCAGCATGGCGCATCGCGCCTCGCCCGTGCCTGCCCCGCTGCTCGACCCGACCACCCTCGGCGACCTCCTACGGGTCGCCTCGGCCCCCGACTACACCCGCTGGGAAGACCAGATCCGCCGCACCGGCGGCTGCTCCGACCCCATCCACCTGACCGGCTGGACCCTCCACAAGGACAAGACCACCGGCGAGACCCTGCACCACTACACCACCGCCAACGAGCCCGGCGGACGCCTCCGCGTCGCCTGCGGCAACCGCCGCGCCTCCCGCTGCCCCTCATGCGCCTGGACCTACGCGGGCGACACCTACCACCTCATCCGCGCGGGCCTGGCCGGAGACGACCGCCGTGACGTCCCCACCACCGTCCGGGACCACCCCCGCGTCTTCGCCACCCTCACCGCACCCTCGTTCGGTCCGGTCCACAACCGGCCCGACCACGGCACCTGCCGCTGCGGTGCCCAGCACGCCCCCGATGCCCCGGAGCTGGGCACTGCCCTCGACCCCACCACGTACGACTACGCGGGCGCCGTCCTGTTCAACAACCACGCCGGACAGCTCTGGCAGCGCTTCACCACACGCCTGCGTCGCGAACTCGCCGCCCGCGCCGGCCTCACCCGCCGTGAACTCGCCGACCGCCTCCGCGTCTCGTACGGCAAGGTCGCCGAATTCCAGAAGCGCGGTGCCCTGCACTTCCATGCAGTGATCCGGCTCGACGGACCGGAGGGGCCGGGTACGCCGCCGCCCGCCTGGGCAACGGTCGATCTTCTCGCCGACGCGATCCGTGCGGCTGCGGCGCACTCGTACACGTCTGTCTCCGTTCCGGCTGCCGAGGACCAACCGGCCCGGTCCTTTCGTTGGGGCACTCAGCTCGACGTCCGGCCGGTGAAGGCCTTCGGTGACGGCTCCGACATCACCGAACAGGCGGTCGCCTCGTACGTCGCCAAGTACTCCACCAAGGCAGCCGAGACCACCGGCACCCTGGACCGCCGTATCGGGGAGCTCGCCGAACTCGACCGGCATCAGGTCCCGGACCACACCCGCCGACTCATCACCACGTGCCGCGACCTGGATCGCCTGTATCCGGACCGGCGCCTCTGGGCCTGGGCCCACATGCTCGGCTTCCGCGGTCACTTCTCCTCGAAATCCCGCCGGTACTCCACCACCCTCGGCGCCCTCCGCCAGACACGCGCCGACTACCGCGCCACCCAAGAGGCCGCTGTCCTGGGCCTGGAGGACCGCGAGCCGGACACCGTCCTCGTCCTCGCCGACTGGCAGTACGCCGGCCACGGCCACACCCCCGGTGAATCCGCGCTCGCCGCCTCCATCGCCCGGGATCTCCAGCTCAACCGAGAGACGGCACGCGACGCCTTGGCCGGACTGCCCGCAGACGAGGGGGAGTGGTGACCATGGACCGACTTCTCACCGTGGACCAGGTCGCCGAACGCCTCGGCACGGGGGTCCGTTTTCCGCGGCGCCTCATCGAGGAACGCCGCATCACCTTCGTGAAGGTCGGCCGGCACGTCCGGATCCCGGAGACCGCCGTGGAGGCGTACGTGAGCGCCAACACCGTGGAGCCGATCCTCCTGCGGCCCACGGGGCTCAGGAGGGCTGCCTGATGGCGGGCAAGCGCAAGACCCGCCGGAGCTTCGGCCGTGTCCGCAAGCTGCCGTCCGGCCGGTTCCAAGTCCGCTACCCGGGGCCGGACGGAGTGCTGCGCCCTGCGGACCGGACGTTCGCCACGACCACGGACGCCGATCGCTGGCTCATGCGGAAGCGCATCGAGATCGAAGAGGGGCGCTGGCTTGATCCGGCCGAGGGGCAGACGACCGTCCGCGACTGGGCGGCCCGCTGGCTCGCTGCCGTTTCGCCGCAGCTCAAGCACAAGACTCAGGCGTCGTACCGGTCCCTGATCAACTCGCTGATCAATCCGGCGCTCGGAGATCGTGAGCTGTCCAGCCTTCGGCCGATCACTATCGCCGAGTGGGTCGGCGGGATGAAAACCAAGGGCCTCAGCGCATCGCGGATCAGGCAGGCGTACCGCGTGCTGTCGCAGATCATGCGGTCGGCCGTGGACAACGACATGATCCCGCAGACGCCGTGCCGAGGCGTGAAGCTGCCTCGGATGCCGCAGACCGAGCCGCATATCCTCACGCCGCTCGAAGCGTCACGGGTCGTGCGGAACGCGGTGGCTCCCCATGACCTGCTGATCGCGCTTCTCGCATACGCGGGGCTGCGGGTGGGGGAGGCGTTCGCGCTGCGGCGGGCGGATATCGACGTCGCTGGCGGCTTCGTCCTGGTCGACGAGAACTTGGCGGAGGCGAACGGGGAGTTGGTCTTCGACACCCCCAAGACGCATCAGAAGCGGCTCCTTCGGGTCGGGCCTTCGCTGGCGAAGCGGCTCGGCCGGCACCTGGACGGGTTGCCCGGCGGGGAGGACGCCCTGTTGTTCACCACTCCGGACGGGAAGCCCCTGCGCTACAACCAGTGGCGCAAGGCGTACTTCGACCCGGCGGTGTCGGCGGCCGGACTGACGGACGTCACCCCGCACGACCTCCGTGCCTCGCACGGCACCTGGGTCGCCGACCGGTACGGCGTGATGACCGCCGCTCACCGGCTCGGCCACTCGAACGCGAGCGTGACGACCCGGCACTACGCCCGGCCCGTCGCCGGCCGTGACGCCCAGGTGGCAGAGGCTGCGGACGCCTGGCTCACCGGCGGTAACGAGACCGGCGTCGCTGACTGAGCTTCCACCGCATGCGAATGCCCCCTGACCACTGGATCGGTCAGGGGGTTCGTGCTGTCCCGTGTCGGGTCTGCTTCGGGCATGAGGAAATCCGCTACAGAAAGTGACTGGTTACCGTCTGTTGAGGTCGACGGCCGGTCGCTACTGTGCGTGGTCATGGGCAAAGTGGTGCGTCTGTACTGGGGATACATGGTGGCTGCGGCTCTGATCGTTGGGTGGAGCCAGCAGTGGGCGTTGCCGGTCATCGCGGTTCTGTCGATCGCTGTATCGGCCTATGCCGCCTTTCAAGTGCCGGTCTGGTGTGGTGCGGTCAACCGTGACGGGCGAACGTACTGTCGCAACAATGCGTACGGCGTCCTGATGGGGTGCGGAAAACGTCAGCATCGGTGGCAGAAGCTCAAGATGATCGTTATGCGCAACAAGGTCGGCGACTTCAGCCGCTCCGCGTTCCCGACGGCCAAGGAGAAGTTCAACGCCTTCCTGGCTGTCGGGGGTCTGCTCTCGGCTGTTGCTGCGGTGATTGTTCCTGTGGTGACCGGCTGAGACTCGTCCGTCGGGAGTGCTGGGGCAGTTCACTCCTGGCTCAGCGGGCACGACGGCCAGCGAGGGGCACGCAAGGGGCACAAGGGAGACGGTGACGGGGTCGCCGGAGTCCTGGCGCCCGTCTGACCTGCGACGGAGTCGGGCCGCCACTTGGCTGCCGAAAGGTCTTGAAAACCGTCGTGGCGCGAGTCACCGTGGGTTCAAATCCCACACCCACCGCAGCAGGTCAGAAGGGGTGCCACTCTCAGGAGCGGCACCCCTTTCGTGTGACCTTGCTCAGAAGAACACCCAATACCACTTGATCGTTGATGGGCAGTTTCCGTGCGTGTTCGGCAGCTCTGTAATCTTCGCGCTCTCAGCTCCCGAGTCACCGAGGAAGTCCACGTGGGTGAAGTGCCCGATCTTGTTCCAGATGCCTCAAAAGGTAACTGGCTCACCCAAATCCGGATTCTGCCCCGATGGCAAGGCGTACTCGCGGCCCTTCCCCTGGGGTTGGCCCTCATCTGTGGACTGATCGGTGGCCTCATTGGCGTGCTCGGCGCGGTCGTCAACCTGAAAATCGCACGCACCGCTCTGGCCCCCACCTTGAAAGTTCTCGCCATGACGGGCGTCATCCTCGGGGCCGTGATTGCTTTCTTCTTGATTGCTGCCGTACTGGTGGGGTTCTAGGACGCGTATGGGCGCGCCAACACCCGATCCGGGCCGGAAGCCTGGGGTTCCAACGCGCCGGGCCTACGGGTGGTGGCCCGTCAGGCGGGCCGCGGAGGCTGTGGTGGCGCGGGCCTCGCGTTCGGTCAGGCCGGTGTGGAGGGCCGCGGCGACCAGGGCGTCGACGAGAAAGGGGCCGATGCCGTTCTCGTAGGCGCGGCAGGCGGCCCAGAACAGGCGGGTGTTGCGCTGGCCCTCGCGGGCGTCCAGGACGAACCGCACCAGGCCCTGGCCGTGCCGGCCCGCCGAGGGCGGTGCCGGGTGTCGAAGGGCGCGGGGCGGCGGGAGCAGGAGACGCAGGAGGGCGCGCGGGCAGGGGGCCGGGGCGAGGTGCGCCGTGCCGGGGGCGGTGGCGTAGACGCCGTGGCCGGTGCGGGAGCCGGGGCCGACCAGGTAGCCGCCGGCGCCGCGGATGTCGATGCCGGGGGCCAGGCGTCCGGCCGAGTTGGGGACGACGACGTCGGGCGGCCCGCTCAGCCACAGGTGGCGGCCCCCGCTGGGGGTCAGCACGACCACCGTGGCGGGGATGGTGAACAGATGGCGCAGGGCGAGCTCACGCAGGGCCGCCGAGGCGTCCGTGCCGGTCTTGGTGTCCAGGTCGACGCCGATCAGATGGTGCGGGCGCAGTCCGCAGGCGATGCCGTGGCCGGTGGCCCAGGGCGCGGCGGCGAACAGTTCCCGGACCCGGGCCGGGTCGCTGGAGGCGTCGTACACCCCGTGGCCGAGGCGGCCGCACTCGCCGTGGCAGGGCGGACCGGGCGGGCCCGCCGGGTCGGGGGCGTCGCGGTGCGGGGAGCGCAGGGCCGGGAGTTTCGTCCGGGCCAGGGGGATGACGGCCAGCCCGCGTTCGGCGGCTGACAGGGCGTGCGCGAGGGCCAGCGTCGTGGCCTGCCGGTCGATGGTGGCCATGCTTCTATGTTCGTACGTACGTTCGAGAAAGGGAAGGGGGCGGGCACGGCGCGCCGTGCTGCCGGGGTTTCGGGCGGCTTCCTGGAAGATGTCTCGGCCCCTTGCGGCCCCTTGCGGCGCTTGGGGAGCAGCGGTCCCCGCCGTCCCCGCCGGGACCCGTGGCGACAGAAAAGGTGGCGAAAGGGGTTTATCGACTTGTCCTCACGCTTGCGTGCGAATCGGGCGCTCCGGGGTGGTTCGCCGGGTTCCGGTGGGCAACTCTGATCTCGCGACGTCGTGAGAAGGCCCGGGTGGTCGGCCAACTGCCCAGGTGAAAGCCGTACTTCATGTACGCCCGGCAAGGCAGCCGGCGCGTACCTCGTACTGGAGGAGCAACATGGCAAGCATCCGTACCGCCCGTGTTCTCGCCGCCGCCGCGGCCATCCCCCTCGCCGCGGCGCTCTTCACCGGCGTCGCCGTCGCGGACACGGGAGCCATCGCGGGCGACGGATCGAACGCGGGCGTCGCGGGCCTCGTCGGCAGCGGGGTCGGCCGCGACAACAGCGGCAACTCGTCCACCACGCAGCAGCAGGCGGTCGGCTCGGGCGCCACGAACCAGAGCAACACCGCACAGGTCAACCGTTCCGCGTTCACGGCCATCCAGCAGGGCAACAGGAACGTCGTGGTCCACTTCACCCGGCTGTGGTGAGCCGGGGCGGGCCGGCGCGCAGTTCGGGGACCAGCCGGCCCTGACCTCTCCTGGTGGGTGTGCTCGTGGGGACGCAACACACCACTGCGCGGCGGTACTCCGGTACCGCCGCGCAGTCGTGTTCCCAGGGGCACGCGGCAGGGTCGCCCGGGATGCCGGCCTGGACGTCCCCCAGGGGTGAACCCGCAGTACACGCGCCCCGTTTCTCCACCTATAGGAGGTGCGGCCGGCCCCGCCCCTACAACCTGAGGCGGAGTCTGCTGCGGGACCTGCGGGCGATCCGCGGGAGCGGGTGCCGCTCCTAGCGTGGAGCCATGACCACATCCGTCTGCACCAGCGTGTCGAAAGCCGCCGTACCGGCGACCCGGGCCGCGGCGTACCCGTCCTTCGCGTCGTACGTGCGGGACCGGCAGCCGGTGCTGCTGCGCGCCGCCCGGTCGCTGACCGCGAACCCGAGCGACGCGGAGGACCTGCTGCAGACCGCGCTCACCAAGACGTACGTGGCGTGGGAGCGGATCGAGGACCACCGGGCGCTCGACGGCTATGTGCGCCGCGCGCTGCTGAACACCCGCACCTCGCAGTGGCGCAAGCGGAAGGTCGACGAGTTCGCCTGTGACGAGATGCCGGAGCCGGAGCCCGCGCCGGGCGCGGCCGATCCGGCGGAGCAGCAGGCGCTGCGCGACGCCATGTGGCGGGCGATCATGAAGCTGCCCACCCGGCAGCGGGCGATGGTCGTCCTCAGGTATTACGAGGACCTCTCCGAGGTACAGACGGCCGAGGTGCTCGGAGTGTCCGTGGGGACGGTGAAGTCGGCGGTGTCGCGGGCCCTCGGCAAGCTGCGGGAGGACCCGGAGCTGGGCCGCGTGCGCTGACCGCGGGGGAACGTTGTGTGATCGATCGTCCGGGGCTAGTGACATACCGCGCGGTATGTGAGCAGAATCAACGCATCCGTTACCACCGCGTAGGCGACGCTGCCCCGGGAGGACGCCGTGCTGAGCACCATGCAGGACGTACCGCTGCTGATCTCGAGGATCCTGACCCACGGGTCGACGATCCACGGGGCGTCGCAGGTGATCAGCTGGACCGGTGAGAGCGAGCCGCACCGCCGCTCCTTCGCCGGGATCGGCGAGCGCGCGGCCCAGCTGGCGCACGCCCTGCGCGAGGACCTCGGGGTCGCGGCCGACGACCGCGTGGCCACTCTCATGTGGAACAACGCCGAGCACACCGAGGCTTACTTCGCGATCCCCTGCATGGGCGCCGTGCTGCACACCCTCAACCTGCGCCTGCCCGCCGAGCAGTTGGCCTGGATCGTCAACCACGCCGCCGACCGCGTCATCATCGTCAACGGCTCCCTGATCCCGCTCCTCGGCCCGCTGCTGCCGCATCTGAAGACGGTCGAGCACGTGGTCGTCTCGGGCCCCGGCGACCGCACCCCGCTCGACGGGTCCCACGCCCGGGTGCACGAGTACGAGGACCTGATCGCGGCCAAGCCGGTCACCTACGACTGGCCCGAGCTGGACGAACGCCAGGCCGCCGCGATGTGCTACACCTCCGGCACCACGGGCGACCCCAAGGGCGTGGTCTACAGCCACCGTTCGGTCTACCTGCACTCCATGCAGGTCAACATGAGCGAGTCCATGGGCCTGACCGACCGGGACACCACGCTCGTGGTGGTCCCGCAGTTCCACGTCAACGCCTGGGGCCTGCCGCACGCCACCTTCCTGTCCGGCGTCAACCTGCTGATGCCGGACCGTTTCCTCCAGCCGGCCCCCCTCGCCGAGATGATCGAGCAGGAGAAGCCGACCCACGCGGCCGCCGTGCCCACCATCTGGCAGGGCCTGCTCGCCGAACTGACCGCCCGGCCCCGGGACGTCTCCTCCCTCTCCCAGGTCACCATCGGCGGCTCGGCCTGCCCGCCCTCCCTCATGGAGGCCTTCGACCGGCTGGGCATGCGGGTCTGCCACGCCTGGGGCATGACGGAGACCTCCCCGCTCGGCACGGTGGCCCGCCCGCCGGCCCACGCGATCGGCACGGACGAGGAGTTCGGCTACCGGCTCACCCAGGGCCGCTTCCCGGCCGGAGTCGAGGCCCGCCTGACCGGGCCCGGCGGCGAACGCCTCCCGTGGGACGGCGAGTCAGCGGGCGAGCTGGAGGTCCGCGGACCGTGGATCGCCGGCGCCTACTACAACGGCCCCGGCGCCGAACCGCTGCGCCCGGCCGACAAGTTCAGCGAGGACGGCTGGCTGAAGACCGGCGACGTCGGCACCATCGGCCCCGACGGCTTCCTCACCCTCACCGACCGGGCCAAGGACGTCATCAAGTCGGGCGGCGAGTGGATCTCCTCCGTCGATCTGGAGAACGCCCTGATGTCCCACCCGGACGTCGCCGAGGCCGCCGTCGTCGCCGTCCCGGACGACAAGTGGGGCGAGCGCCCGCTGGCCACCGTCGTCCTCAGGGAGGGCGCCACCGCGGGCTTCGAGGCACTGCGCGCGTTCCTCCAGGAGGAGGGCGGGATCGCCAAGTGGCAGCTCCCGGAACGCTGGACGATCATCGAGACCGTGCCGAAGACCAGCGTCGGCAAGTTCGACAAGAAGGTGCTGCGCAGGCAGTACGCGGCCGGGGAGCTCGACGTCACCCGGCTCTGACCGCGGGCGCGCCGGCACACGCGCGCGTACGCGTACGACGCCGGGCGGGGAGCGTGCGTGCTCCCCGCCCGGCGTCGTACGCGATGTGGGCCGGCCGGTCGGTCAGTTGGTGCCGACCCGGGCCAGCAGATCGACGAGCCGGCTCTGCACCTCGTCGCTGGTGGACCGCTCCGCGAGGAACAGCACCGTCTCGCCCGAGGCGAGCCGCGGCAGGTCGGCCTGGTCGACGGAGGCCGTGTAGACGACGAGCGGGGTGCGGTTGAGCTGCCCGTTCGCGCGCAGCCAGTCCAGGATCCCGGCCCGGCGCCGGTGCACCTGCATCAGGTCCATCACGACCAGGTTCGGCCGGAACTGCCCGGCGAGCGTCACCGCGTCGTTGTCGCTCGCGGCCCGCGCCACCTGCATCCCGCGCCGCTCCAGCGTCGCCGTCAGCGCCAGCGCGATCTCCGCGTGCTCCTCGATCAGCAGCACCCGCGGCGGGTGCTGCTCGCTGTCGCGCGGTGCGAGCGCCTTCAGCAGGACGGCCGGGTCGGCGCCGTAGGCCGCCTCGCGCGTCGCCTGCCCGAGTCCGGCCGTGACCAGCACCGGCACCTCGGCGGCGACCGCCGCCTGCCGCAGCGACTGCAGCGCCGTGCGCGTGATCGGACCGGTCAGCGGGTCGACGAACAAGGCGGCGGGGAACGCCGCGATCTGCGCGTCCACATCCTCGCGGGAGTTCACGATGACCGGCCGGTAGCCGCGGTCGCTCAGCGCCTGCTGGGTGGTGACGTCGGGGGCCGGCCAGACCAGCAGCCGGCGCGGGTTGTCCAGCGGCTCCGGGGGCAGTTCGTCGTCCATCGGCTGCGGCCGCGGGGTGTCCGCGACCTCCACCGCGCCGCCGGGGCCGTCCAGCGGCTCGGGGCCCTCGGCGGCGTTCTCGTCCGGGGCCCCGATGGCGTACGACCGTCCGCCGCCCTCGGTGCCGGGGACCACGGCGGGCCCGCCCAGGGAGGGTTGCGCGGGGGGCTGCTCGGCCGACGGGTGCGGGCGGGCCGTCTGCTCCGGCCGCTGCGCCTGGGCTTGGGCCGGTGTCTGCGTCTGGGCCTGCGTCTGCGGGGCCGCGGCGGCCGGGTCGGTCCGCGTGCCCAGCTTGCGGCGGCGGCCGGAACCGCCGCTCGCCTGCGGGGGCGGGGTGGCCGACGGCGGCTGCGGCGCCTGCGCCTGGGCCGCCTGACGACTGAACGGTACGCCCTGTCCCAGCGTGCGCACGCTGATCGCCCGACCCTGCGTCGAGTGGGGATCGACGGGCACGGCGGCCTCGGCGGGCAACGGCTGGGCCGCGCGCGGTGCCGCGGCGCCGGGGCCGGGCTGCTGCCCGGTCGGCTGGGCCTGTACGGCTGCGTGCTCGGGCGGGAGAGCGGTGCCGGCCGGGACGCCAGGGGCAGCGGGGGCGGCCGGCTGGGGAACGGCCTGGGCCGGGGGCATGGGGGCGCCCATGGCGTGTGGCGGCACGGGGCCGCCGGCCGCCCCGGGCACCGGCTGCGCGGCGGGCACCGCCTGAGCCGGGGCCCCCGGGGCCGGGACGCCCTGCGCGGGAACGGGCTGTCCGGGGAGCGGTCCGGCGGGGGGCTGCGGGGCCGGCGCCGGGGCCTGGGCCGCGGGGTTCTGCATGTGCGCGAGCGCGGGAGGCTGCGGGGGGAGCGGCTGACCGGCGATGCCGGGAGCGGGCACCATGCCCGCGGCCCCGTGCTCCGGCGACGGCACCTGTGCGGGCAGGGCCGCCTGCCCGGACAGGTGCGGCGCGGGCAACGCCTGCCCCGGAACGGGCTGCTGCCCGGGAACCTGCGGCGCGGCACCCGGCTGCACGGGGGCCGCCGACGGCACGGCGGGCTGGCCGGGCAGGCCCTGGGGAGCGATGGGTTGACCGGCGTTCACCTGCGGCGCGGCGGGTTGGCCGGGGGGCACTTGGGCGGCGGTGGACTGCCCCGGGGCGCCCTGCGGGACGGGCTGTCCCGGCACCGCCTGCGGCGCGGCGGGCTGAACGGGGACGCCCTGCGGTGCTGCGGGCTGACCAGGGAGAGCCTGTGGTGCTGCGAGTTGACCCGGCGCACCCTGAGGCACCGGAGCGGGCTGGCCGGGCAGGCCCTGTGGTGTGACGGGCTGACCGGGAGTCACCTGTTGCGCGACGGGTTGTCCCGGTGCCCCCTGCGGCGCGACGGGCTGAGCCGGGACGCCCTGCGCTGCCGCGGGCTGCCCAGGCATGCCCTGCGGCATGACGGGCTGGCCGGGCAGACCGTGGGGAGCGACGTGCTGAGCGGGGGCCACCTGTGGCGGGGCGGCCTGTACGGGTACCCCGTGAGCGCCCGGCGGCACGGCAGGCTGCCCCGGAGTCATCTGCGGAACGGCCTGCGCGAGCGCCTGGACGCCACCCGGTGCGGCCTGCACCGGAACGCCCGGGCCCGCCGCCGCCTGCGCGGGCGCCCCCGGCAGGGCCACGGGACCGGCCCCGGCAGGCACACCGGGCGCAAGGGGCACAGCCGGCGCACCAGGCGCCCCTTGCACACCATGCGCCTCCTGCACAGGAGTTGCGCCGGCCGCCGCGGCGTCCTGCGGCTGGGCCACCGCCCGCCGCCGGCGTCCCGTGGGCGAGCTCGTGGGATGCGGCTGCGGCGGCGTGTGGTCGCCGGCCTGGTCGTGGGGCACGGCGTCGTGCTGCCCGTCGCTCCCCAGGGGAACGACGGCGACGGCACCGTGCGCCGCCTCCGGGCCCTCGGCGGTCCGGTCCGCCTCCGCGGGCGGCAGGGCGAACACCGGACGGGGGGCCGCCTCCTGCGCGGTGGCACGCTCGGTCGCCGCGGCCAGGGCGCGCCGACGGCGCCCGGTCGGCTGCTGGGCCGGATCTGCCGTGTTCTCGCCGCCCGCCGCCCCGGTCTGCGCCGCCTCCGCCTGTGCGGCCTCTGGCTGCGCGTCGCCGGCCGCGGGCAGCGCCGCCGGAAGTGCCTCGGGCTGTTCGGTCCCACGTCGCGTGCGCCGCCCGGCGGACGCGGTAGGCGCGGGCACGCCCTGCGGCGGCACCGTACCGCCGAGTCCCGTACCCGAGGCCGCCGTTCCCGCCCCGTGCTCGCCCGCCATGACCACGGCGCCCTCGGACACGCCCGCCGCGTCGTCGGCGGACCGTCCGCGCCGCCGTCCCGTACCGCCGGAGCCGTCCGCGGCCTGGACCGGAAGCTGCCCGGTTTCCGGCGACGACTCGGCCCCACGCCGCCTGCGCCTACCGGTCGGAGCCGTAGGTGCTCCGGTGGCCTCCGCGTCACTGTCACTCTCGAGGAACGCGTCCGTCGAGGACCGGCGGGCCCGCCGCCGCCCGCCGCCCGGAGGCTGCTCGGGCACGCCGGGCTCCGCCGGGGCCGGCTGTTCGACGGCCGGGGCCGGCTCCAGGGCATGGACCGGCGCCGGAGCCGGGGCCGCGACGACACCCGCGCCGCCGCCGAGCGGCACCTCCAGGACGTACGCGCTGCCGCTCATGCCCGGCACCTCGTGGGTCTGCAGGACACCGCCGTGCGCCCGGACGATTCCGCGCACGATCGGCTCGTGCACCGGGTCTCCCCCGGCGTACGGCCCGCGCACCTCGATCCGTACGACCTCACCGCGCTGCGCCGCCGCCACCACCACGGTGTTGTCCATGTAACCGCCCGCCGAGACGGGCGAGTTCCCGGTCGCGTCGACGCCCGCGACGTCCGCGACGAGGTGCGCGAGCGCGGTGGCCAGACGCCGGGGGTCGACCTCGGCCTCGATGGGCGGCGCGTGCACGGCGAACTGGACCCGCCCGGGGCCGATCAGCTCGACGGCGCCGTCGACACCGGCGGCGACGACCGCGTCCAGCATCACGTTCGTCCGGATGATCTCCTCGCTGCCGGCGTCGAGACGCTGGTAGCCGAGGACGTTGTCGATCAGCGTCGTGATCCGGGCGTACCCGGCCGACAGGTGGTGCAGCACCTGGTTGGCCTCGGGCCACAGCTGCCCGGCGTCGTCGGCGGCGAGAGCGGCCAGCTCGCGGCGCAGCTCGTCCAGGGGGCCGCGCAGGGAGCCGCCGAGCAGGGTCAGCAGTTGCTCGTGCCGGCCGGCCAGCGCCTCGTAACGGTCCTTCTCCCGCTCGCCGAGGGCGGCGTAGCGCTCCTCGTTCGCGGCGAGTTGCT
This sequence comes from Streptomyces sp. NPDC014889, assembly GCF_043081205.1. NCBI lineage: Bacteria > Bacillati > Actinomycetota > Actinomycetes > Kitasatosporales > Streptomycetaceae > Streptomyces > Streptomyces sp. NPDC014889. Next base: position 118,432 of record NZ_JBIBWH010000002.1, on the reverse strand, counting down.
CCGCGTGCCGCTCGGTGAGCTCGTCGATCTCGGCGACGTGCTGCTGGCGCAGGGCGGTGAGCTCGGAGGCGTGCTCCTCGGCGAGCTGCTCGAGCTGCTCCTCGTGGCGCTGCTCGTCGGCGGCCTTCTCGTCGGCGAGCTGGTCGTAGGGGCGCCGGTCGGTGAAGGTCATGACGGCGCCGACGAGCTGGTCGCCGTCCCGCACCGGCGCGGTGGTCAGATCGACGGGAACCTTGTCGCCGGCCTTGGACCACAGCACCTGCCCGCGCACCCGGTGCTTGCGTCCGGAGCGCAGGGTGTCGGCGAGCGGGGACTCCCCGTACGGGAAGGGGGAACCGTCGGGGCGGGAGTGCAGGACGAGGGTGTGCAGCTCGCGGCCGCCGAGCTCGCCGGCCCGGTAGCCGAGAATCTGGGCGGCGGCGGGGTTGACGAGCACGATCCGCCCGTCGGTGTCGGTGCCCACGACACCCTCGGCGGCGGCCCGCAGGATCATCTCGGTCTGCCGCTGCGAACGGGCCAGTTCGGCCTCGGTGTCGACGGTGCCGGACAGGTCGCGGACGACCAGCATCAGCAGTTCGTCGCCGCTGTAGCCGTGGCCGTCGTAGGCCTGCTGGCTGTTCTCCAGATTCGCGCTCGTGACCTCGACCGGGAACTCCGAGCCGTCGGTGCGCCGCGCCGTCATCCGGGTGGGCTTGGTCCGCCCGCGCGGGTCGATCTGGTCGGGCCGCCGCATGGAGCCGGGGATCAGCTTGGAGTCGAACTGCGGCAGCAGATCGAGCAGTCCCCGCCCGACGAGGGCGGTCCCCGGCGTCTCGAAGGCCTCCAGCGCGATGGTGTTGGCGTTGACGACGGTGCCGTTGGCGTTGACCAGCACCAGGGCATCGGGCAGCGCGTCGAGTATGGCAGCGAGGCGAGCAGCGCCTCGGGATGGCCTGCTGCTCACGAGACGCTTCCTCCCTGTCACCGCACCTTGCCGACCGCGGAGGCCATCTTGCCAACCGGCCCGCAGCGTGTCACGCGAGGGAGTCTATGCGCAGAGGTTGCTGCCGCGACGCCGGATGAGAGGGAGGTCGCACGGGGAGTTGACGTCGAACCTGTGACCGGACGACTTCGCTTCGCACGACCTTCGCGAGACCTTTACGGACTCCCGGCCCACGGCACCCGCGGCAGACGCCCGCGTGCCGGTGGGCGTGCCTGCGCACATGTACCCGCCGACGCGCCGGCAGGGAACCCCGCGCCCGTGCCCTGCCCGGCAGGTGGTGGCCCTGTGTTCGTCCCCACCCACGCGCCGGTACGGGACTTGGCGCCCGCCCCGCCCACACGCCGATACGGGACGCCGCACCTGTTTCTGCCCGGCCGGCGGGGACTCCTCTGCCCGCCGCCGGGCCCACACGCCGGTACGGGGCGCCGCGCCCGTCGCCGCCTACGCGCCGGCGCGGGACACCGCGGTCGGCCTCGGGGTGCCGAGGTCGGGCAGCAGCGGCACGAGCCGGTTCCAGCGCTCGATCCGGCAGCCGTCGCCGCGGTCGTAGGTGGCGTCGACGCGGCGCCCGGCCCACGTCCCGGTGATGTGCGCGGTGGCCGGCCCGCCGTACTGCATGGTGCACATGCTGCCGTCGGGGACCGGCGCGAACGGCTCCCGCCCCCAGCGCGTGTTCCGGTCGAGCACGTCGCAGGCCCGCCGGGCCTCCGGGTGACTGCCCCCGGCCGGGTGGCAGGACAGCCTGTACGTCCCGTCCCTGGCCGCGCCCGCGTGCCGCACGGTGACGACGAGGTGGTCGCCGACCCGGTCCTCGGCCCGGACGGGCGGCGGCGCCGCGGCGGAGGCGGCGGGCACGGCCGAGACGGAAGCGAGTCCGGCGAGCACGGCGGAGGCGCCGAGGGCCAGGATCTGCGCGACCGCGGAACGCCGCGCGGGGAGAAATCCGATCTGCGTCATGCCCGGACTAACGCCTCGCGCCCCGGGACGTTGCGCCCCCGTCCGGCCCCGGCCCGCCGTCCGCCCGACGCCGGCACAACGGCTTTGCCCTGGGCCCCACCGGCCTAGTACCGTAGGGGGCGATTGGTGACACCCCACTCGGCTGTGTCATCATCTGCACGCACCACTCGCGCGCTCGCGTGAGCGGTTGTGCTGGAGGCGTCGCCTAGTCCGGTCTATGGCGCCGCACTGCTAATGCGGTTTGGGCCTTAAAGCCCATCGAGGGTTCAAATCCCTCCGCCTCCGCGCGTGATCACCGAAGCCCCGGTCTCTCCAGACCGGGGCTTCGGCGTTACCGGTCCAGGACCGCTCTCAACCTTGTTTCCGCAGGTCACAAGGGGTGGGGGGAATGGATTTCACATGACGGCGGCAGTCATGTAATGTTCTTCCTGTCGCCGCGAGCGGCCCGGAAGGGCCCGAAGCGAAGACAGAAAACAGAACAAGCACTCGTAGCTTAACGGATAGAGCATCTGACTACGGATCAGAAGGTTGCAGGTTCGAATCCTGCCGAGTGCACACAGGTCAAAGGCCCCTCAGGATCATCCTGAGGGGCCTTTGACATCAATGGCTGACATCAACGCAGCCCGAAGCGACGATCACTCCTCGGTGTGCGGCTCCTGATCGCCGTCTGATTCCTCCGCCGGCTCGTCCAGGCCCAGCGCGTCATCCATCCGGGCGGCGGCGGCCTGGAGCGTCGTGCTCATGACGTGCGCGTAGGTGTCCAGCGTCATCGTGATCGTGCTGTGCCCGAGCGTTTCCATGATCGTGCGAGCGTCCACGCCCTGGGCGAGCAGAAGCGACGCGCATGTGTGTCGGAGGTCGTGCACCCGCACCCGCCGTACGCCGGCGTTCCGACACAGGATGGTGAGCATCCGGTTCAGGCTGCGGGGGTCCGTGACGCGACCGGTCGTCGTGGTGAAGATCAGCCCGTCCGGCTGCCCCGGCGTGGGCAGCCATTTTTTCCCCGCGACCTTGCGTTCCCGTTCCTGCTGGGCTTGGTGCCGTGCGAGTGCCCGCATGCAGTGCTTCGGGAGGGACACCGTACGGATGGAGCGCATGGTCTTGGGGCTGCCGAAGATCAGCTCACGCCGGATGCGCTGTACGTTCCGGCGGACGCGGAGTTGTCCGTTCGTGAGGTCGACGTCCGCCCAGGTGAGGGCGAGCGCCTCACCCCGCCGCAGACCCGTGGACACGAGCAGCAGCCACAGGGCGTAGAGGCGGTGGGAGCGGGCGGTCTTGAGCATGATGCGAGCCTCTGCGGCGTCCAGCGGACGCACCTCCTTGCGGGGGACGCTGGGGGTCTCCACGATCCGCGCGACGTTCCGCGCGATCAGCTCTTCCCGAATCGCCTGCTGAAGCGAGGACCGGAGGACGGCATGGATGTACTGGACGGTCCGGGCGGACGGGCGACGCTTGCAGCAACGGCCTACGGCGCAGCACGAGCGCTTGCCCTCCGGACGCTCCGCGTCAGCACCCCGCAGGCAGCACAGGCAGGAGTCCTTGAACTCCGTAAGGAACCGGCGCACATCCGCCGGCGACAACCGGTTCAGTCGCTTCTTACCGAGAGCGGGTCGGATGTACAGGCGGGTCAGACCCTCGTAACTGTTCAGCGTTGACGGCTTGAGCCGCTGGGGCGCGATGGTGGCGAGCCAGTAGGTGAGGTAGTCACCGAACGCCATGGTGGACTCGGCGGCCGGAATGCCCTGGCGAGTCTTCTCCTGCAACTCCGTCAGCTTCTCGGCCACTTCCGCGCGGGTCTTGCCGTAGACGAACTTCCGGGTGCGGGTCCCATCAGGGCGGTAGACGTAGGCAGCGGCCTGGTAACGGCCGTCCGCACGCTTGGTGATCGTTCCTTCGCCGTTGGCGCGACGCTTGGCCATTAAGCGGCTTCCTCCATCCGGTCATGCATGTACTGGCGAACTGCGTCGACCGAGACGCGGCGGGCCCGGCCGGACGTGTAGCTGTGGAGCTGTTTGGTGCGAATGAGGTCGTAGACCTTGCTGCGGCTCAGTCGCAGAGCGGTCATCACCTCGGGGACGGTGAGGGCTTCGGGTGCTGCGGGCATGGCGGTGCGCACGACGAACCTCCTGGGATGCGGGGGCGTCGTCGGCCCCCCTCTGGGAAGTCCGCTACTTCCGCTACCGCCGCTACCGTGCAGGTCAGAGGCCTGTTGGAGGTAGCGGGAAGGGGTAGCGGTAGCGGATGGGTAGCGGCGCGGTAGCGGCAACCGGTGCCGGTTGCCGCTACCGCGTTAGTGCTGGTCAGGCCGCGTTTTCGGTGCCCGGTAGCGGAGGTAGCGGACTTTCCGGGGGAGGGGGGCAGTAGCGGGCCCACGCGTCCCACAGATCGGCGCTGTAGTAGCCCTTCAGGACGCTCCCGGCGGCCTTGATGTTGCGGGACGCGATCGGCTCGTTGTCCGCTGTCATGTACTCGGCGAGCATCTTGGAAAGGCGCCGGTTGTCGAGCGGCTTGCCGTGCAGGTCCGCCCACGGGGCATCGTCCAGGGCGTTGAGCCGATCCAGGATGGCGACGGTGGGCAGGCGGTCGATACCGACCATGACGTGATCACGCAGGTCGGTCAGCAGCCGGACCCCCAGACTGCCTTTGTCGTTGGCCTTGGACGCGGTCACCAGGGTCACGCAGGCTTCGCGGGCCCTGGTGGGCCAGGCGCCGCCGGCCGCGTCGGCGATGGCGAGCAGGGGTTCCCAGACGTCCGCCGGCCGGTCGGTCACGCCGTCGGGCATCTCTGGCCAGGCCCCCATGACGGACGGGCGGGCCTGCTCCGTCCACTGGGCGAGTCGGTCACGGAGCTTGTGTCCCTCGGCTTCGTGGAGGCGGGCGCGGAAGGCTTCCACGCGTTCGTTGCGGGCCCGGCGCCGCATCCGGATCACGACGGAGCGGGTCATGATCGTGTCCGGCAGTGCTCCGAGTCCGGCGACCGCGACCGCGCAGTAGGACGGGAAGGCTTGCACGGTCTGGTTGCCGCCGTCGCCGATGCATCGGTACGTCACGCCGGTGCGGCGGTGGCCGGCGTTGAGGAATCCGCGCAGTTCCTCGTTGTCCCCCGCTTTGGGGCCGAAGATGGTGTCGATCTCGTCGAACAGGATCGTGGGCCGACCGTTGGGGTTGGACACGGACCGAAACAGGGCGGCGGCGGACGCGTTGACGGCCGTCATGGGCTGGGGAACGAGGGTTTCCACGACCTCCAGTGCCCGCGACTTGCCCGATCCCGGCTCCGGGGACAGGAAGGCGATCCGCGGCGTGGAGTCGAAGCAGTCGAGCAGGTGGGCGTGTGCGTCCCACAGCGCCACGGCGATGTAGGCGGCCTCGTGCGGGAAGACGTTGAAGCGGCGGTGGAAGGCTTCCACCTCGTTGAGCAGCGCGGCCCCGTCAATGGTGGGGGTCATGCGGCGGCCCTCCCTTCGGCGGGTACGGCAGGCTTTCCGGTGCAGGCGGACTTGTGGGCGGCGTACTCGGTGACCAGGGCGGCGACGGCGCGGGGGCCGGTGGCGGTGCCGGTCTGCCCGCAGGTGCAGGCGTAGGCGGCGGTGGGGGTGTCGCCGTGGCGTTTGGACCAGCGGGCGCCGTCCCAGTGGTCGCGGTAGACCGGTGGGGCGTAGATGCGGATGCCGGGCTGGTCCGGTGTCGGGTCTTCCGTGCCGTGGCGGGCCTCGTCGGTCCGGTACCGGTCAGAACGAAGAGCAGTTCGGACGCCCTGACGGGCGACGTCCTTCGGCTCGCCCACGGCCGCCGGGGGCGCGGCCGGTTGGGCGGCGCGCGGGCGGTCCGGGGTGGTGGTGATGCTCTTCAGGCGGGGGCGGGGAGGGGTGTTCATGCCGCGTCCCGCCTTGCCTGGTTGTGGGCGATGGACCAGTTAAGGGCGCTGCGGAGGGTGGAGCGGCACTCGGACGCGGACAGTCCGGCCGCCTCGCCCCCTGCCTGAAGAGCCTGCTCGACCACCGACCGGGTGAGGTCGCCCCACGCGACGAACCGCCCCAAGGCGCGCGCCGCGCGGAACAACTTCGCTTCTCGCTCGCCGACTTGGGCCGTGGCGACGTTCCGTGCCTCGTTGGCGAGTGCTACGTCCGCGTATCGGCGGGATTGCCCCGCTGTGGCCGTCGAGGGTGCCTGGGACGGCTTGGGGGCCGGTTGCAGGATGGCTTGCAGCCACGCGGGCAGTGCGGCCGTCTCAGGGCCGCACAGGGCTTCGTACGGTCCGGCGGGGGTGATGCTGCCGGCGGCAACGACGTAGCCGCCCCATCCGCGGGTGTCGACCGAATCGGCAACCGTCCCCGCGGTGTTGGCCAGCCGAACGCCGGACGGGGCGGTGAAGTACAGGTGTTGGCCGCCGCTCGGGGTCCGGGTGCGGTAGGTGGTGGGGACGGCGTGCCCGGCGCGCTCGCAGAGCGCCCCGAAGGTCGTCGCGCCGTCAGGCGCGTCCGAACTGCCCTTGTGCTCTGGCGTGTCCAGGTCCACGACCACCAGCCCAGAAGGGCCGGTAGCAATGCCGACGTTGAACGGCGCCCGCGACCACGCGGCGCGGATGCGGGTCGGGTCGGTGGTGGCACGCTGCTCCCACTTGCGATGCCCGTTGGTGCACGGCCCCGTTCGGGTGCAGGTCTTCTCGCCATGCAGGGCGGGCCGCTTGGCGCCGGGTCGCAGGGGGAAGACGTGCCAGCCGCGGGCGGCGGCGTCCAGCGCTGCGGACAGCAGCGCTAAACGGTCGTCATGGGTCATGCTGGAGGTCTCCAGTTCTCTTGGCAGTGCTGGTGACAAGGGCGGCCCCGCGACTTTGGCGAGACGAGGGGGCCGCCCTTGGCGTAGCTAGTGGTTGGTGGTGCGGGCGAAGAGTCCGCGGGTGTGGGTGGTGGTGTTCTCCTGGCGGACCGGGCCGGCGTAGTGGTGGTGGTGTTCGGCGTGGGTGGCCTTGAGGGCCCGCAGGGCCGATCCGACGGCCGCCACGATGGCGGCCATGGCGGCGATGGGCAGGGTGACGAACAGGACGGACGCGAGGGATACGGCGGCGAATCCCTGGCAGGCGAGCCAGACACCGCACCCGACGCCGACGCACGCGGCGCCGACGCCGATCCCGGCGACCGCGGTCCCGGCGGCCCAGGCGGGGACGATCCGGCGGTCCGGCTGCGGCACCGGCGGCGTGCTGCCGTAGGCGGGCAGGGGGCTGGTGTCGCGGTAGGACGTCGGCACGTCCGGGGCGGGCCGGTAGGCGTCGGCGATGATCCGTCGCGCCTCCGCGGCGGCCTGGTCGTCGGTCATCCGGTGGTCCGGCCGGCTCGTGCTGGGGGTGGTCTCGGGGGTCATGCGGAATCCCTTCCGGTGCTCGGTGAGGGAGGCGGAACCACCCCCTTGCGGGGTGGCTGTGGAGGGGTGTTTCAGGGGTCTGACCTGCGTGCCTCCCTGACTCCCTGAACGATCATTTGCGCTGGTCAGGGCAAGGGAGGCGGGTCAGGGAGGCGGTCAGGGAGTTCTCCCTGGCTCCCTGGCCCGGACGAGGTCGCCTCCCTGTCACTCGGAGGCGGAAGCGGAACCGTCCGTGTCGCGGTTGGTGAGGGCGCGGGCGACGCGGTCCCGGCCGACGACCATGCGGCCGTCGGACTTGTACGGCTCGGCTCCGGCGTCCTCCAGCACGCGCTTGAGGTCGCCCGGCGTCCACCGCCCGTACGCGTCCGCGTTGAGCGCAGACAGTCGCTTGAGGACGTCCGCGGTGAGCACGCGCGGCGCGTCCCCGAGGACGGCGAAGATGTCGGCGAGCGGGTCCCGCTCCTCGCGCCGCTCGATGACGTGCAGTGTGGTCACCCCGTCGCGCAGTGCCTTGGCCCGCTCCGCGATCTCAGTGGCCGTCTCGGTGTCGATGTAGTGGGTGCGCACCGTGATGGACGCCTGTCCGGCCGGGATCTCGATGCCGTCGGAGGCGACGACCAGGGTTCCCTTGTCCAGACCTTGCCGCAGCAGGTGCGGAGCGGCCCCGCCGTCCACCGCCTTGTCCCCCAGCGCCATGCGGGACTGCGACTCGGTACCGAGGGCGAGGGAGGCGCGGGTGTGGGCACCCTCGCGGACGAGCTTGGGGAGGTTCTGGTCGGTGGGGTCCTGCGTGCCCTGCCAGAGCAGCACGTTGACCGCACGGCCCTGGTTGTGGATCTTCCGGGCGGCCGTGAAGTACCGGGACGTGGCCTTGCTGCCTCCGTACGGGCGCTTGTCCTCGTCCTTGGCCGGGCACATGAACGCCACCTGCGCCTCGTCGACCAGCAGGATCAGCGGCGGGAAGTCGGCACCGTCCGGGGCCTGGAGACGCCGGTTCATCTCCTCCACGCCTCCCTCGACCATCTCGGTCGCCTCGATGACGTGGTCATCGGTCGGGCCCTGGATCAGGACGGTGGCGAGCCCGTCGAACATGGCCCAGTCGCCGGCGCCCTTGAGGTCGGCGATGCGGAATTCCACGGTGCGGTCCAGGGCGAGCCACAGGGCGAGCGCCCGCAGCGCGGCCGTCTTGCCCTGGTTCGACAACCCGGTGACCAGGAGCATGCGCTGAAACAGGCTCAGCAGAGCCGCATCCCCGCGCAGGTCCTGCCCCCAGGGGGCGCGGCCCTTGGCGTAGTCGGCGGTCATGGTGTCGTCGGTGGCCAGCGGGGACGGGCCGATCGGCTCGTCCAGCGCTCCCGAGTCGGCGATCCACAGCCGCACCGTGCGGGCGGCTTCGGGGAGGGTGATGAACACCTCGTGCTCGTGCCGCGTCAGGTTCTCCGCGAGCTTCCGCCGCCGGTTCTGCACCTCGACCGTGGACACACCCGACGGCAGGGTCACATCCACCTCGACGCCGCATCCGGCGATCCGGATCGGTCCGAGCATGGACGCGCCCGCGTCGCCCATCTCCTTGATGGCGTTCCGCAGGGCCGGGACACCGAGGTCGCGCAGGGCCTTGACCACGATGGACGGGGTGATGGGCTCGCCCGCCGTGTCGCGGACGTTCACCGGGAGCGCCCATTGGGGTGCGGCTTGCTGGTGGCTGCCGACGGCCCACAGGGCGAGCAGGGCCAGGAACGGGCCGATCGAGACGAGCGGCCCCCACACGATGGTCACGATGGTGATGAGCAGGCGGATGAACTCCACCACCGCCATCAGCGGCGTGACCACGTCGGTGGCGTCCTTGTTGGCGATGGCCAGGACGACCCCGAGGGCGACCAGGGAACCGATGCCCATACCGGTGCCGACCAGCACACCCTTCGCCGCGTCCACCGGGGAGTGCAGCAGGTCCATGCGGCGGCGGTGCCGGGCCTCGCGGAAGCGCTGCCCGCGCTCCTCCCACTCCGCCGCGGCCTCGTAGTTCCCGGCCGCCTCCGCGGCTCGCAGCATGCGCTCGTAGCGGGCGGCGGTGCGGCCGTCCCAGGTCCGGCGGGCAACGATCCGCGCGCCACCGAACACGTAGAGGCCGTGCCGGGCGGCGCCGCGCGCGGCGGCCCGGGTCGTCTCGTGCGTGACCACCGTGCGGATGGCGCGGCCGGACCGGACCCACAGCGGCACGACCGGGGCGACCGGCGGCTCGGGAACGATGGTCAGGGTCGGGCGGGTGTCGACGGCGGTGGGCGGGTCGGTGTGCTTGTGCAGGTGAACGACGTTGCCGCTCATAAGGGAAACGCTCCTGACTGCCCCGGACCGGGGCGAAGTTGAAGGGGGAGGCGGCGGGCCGGCCGGGCCGGTTCGGACCCGGCCGGCGGTGCGGTCACCACCAACCGGAAGACTTCTTGGCGGACTTGGCGGCGGCGGCCTCGGTGACGATGCGCTGCCGCTCCGTCTGCAAGGCCGTGATCTCCGCGATCAGCCGGGTCTCAGCGCTGCTCCACGCGGACTCAAGGCGGCGTTCGGCCCGGTCGGTGCCACGGCCGCGCAGGACCCCGTACGAGCCGCCGGCCATCGCCGCGACGATCGCGCGCCGCTCGCGGCCATCCAGCGGCCACATCTCCCGCTCGCGCACCGCCTCCAACTTGCGGTTCGTCTTCTGGATCTCGCGGTCCAGACGGCGGGTGTCGGGCTTGCCCATGTCAGGTACTCCTCGGAGATTCGGAGGGTTCGGGGAAGGCGCAGGGAACGCACGCGCCGAGCGAGGGCGGGATGACGTATCCGGCATCGCGTCGGCACTGCGGGCAGATGCGGCGGGCGGCGTTGGCCTTCGCCAGAGCCGCCCGCCGGGCCGGGGTCATGGGCCGGACGGGCTTGGCCAGGTCTACCCGGTAGAGGTAGGCGACCAGCGGGCCGCGGCGGCGGCGCGGCCGTTCGAGCTGAGCGGCCACGCCCTGACCACCGGGCCGCAGACCACGGGCCCGGAGTTGGCGGCGGGTGGCGTAGCCGTCCGGGGCCAGGCGCCACCGGAACACCGGCAGCGCCCCCATCACGCGGCCGTCTCAGCCGTGGCGGCGCGGTCGGCGAGAATCGTGTCCCGCAGCATCCGGGCGTTGGCCGGCGAGGTGTGGAGCTCCCGACGGATGGCCTCTGCCGTGATCTGTCCAGTGGGCCATCCGGCCGTTGCCTTGCGTGCCTCGGTCAGCAGTTGCTCGGGGGTGCGGCGGGTACGGGTCGACTTCGCCGATTCCGGGACACGGCCCGTGGCGCGGCGCGGTCGGGTCGATTCTGCGGGGATCGATCGGGCGGAAGTCGTCTTGATCGGTACCGGCTCGATGGCCGGTGCGACCGTCGGAACCGGCTTCCCCGCGGTGTCCGACTTGCCCAGATCGCAGGGCAGCGGATCGGGCACCGGGAGCCGAGTCAGTGTGACCGTGACCGGGGTCGATTCCGGCTGGTCAGCCGTAGACCGTTCTCGACTGTTCTCGGTCGATTCCTCCACATTCGTGGAGTCGGTTGAAGCGAGAGGGGGAGACGGGGTCTCGTCGACCGTCACGGCGCCCCAAGCGGGCAGGTCCCATCCGGTGGCGACGCTCGTCAACGCCCGGCCGGTACCCTCGCCCTGCCGGGCCCCCTCCAGCTCCGACCAGGCCCCGGCGAGTTTCCCGGCGGTCTTGGCCTGGACGCGGGCGACGCGAGCGCCGGCCGCCGTCACGGCCGCCAGCCGGGTCTCCTCGGTCACGGCTCCCGCCCGCAGTTGGGCACGGGCCACGGCCGCCTTGTCGCGGGCATCCTGCTGAATGCTGCGGATGGCATCCAGCGCGCTCGGGGTGAGGGCAGTGCGTTCCCACAACCCGTGCACCAGCCACAGGGCCTTCGCGGCGATCGGCAGCCAGGCCACGGCCAGCCACGCGCCGACGGCATGGTCGGCGGTAAGCGCGTGAGTGACCAGGACACCGGTCGCAATCAGCCCGAACGACCAGCCCACGGCAGTCACGGAGCGGGAGTGGTCGCCCTGTGCCGCGAGGCGGCGTTCATAGGCGAGCGTGGCCAGCCATCCGCCGTCGATACCGAGACCGACGACCAGGGCGACCGGCCACGGCATCGCCGTGCCCAGCCAAATCACGACCACGGCCAGGGTCAGGACCATGGACACGGCCGTCATGGCGACGGCGGGCAGAACGGTCTTGGCCTTCATGCCGCACCGCCCATCGGCCGGACGTCGACCGACGCCAGCAGTTCCACGCGGTCCATCGGGCCGTTGGCGATCTCCTGCCACTCCCACAGGGCGCCGTCCGGGACGACGTAGCCGAGCAGAGCCAGTGCGCTCGCCCGCTCCTGCACGGTGGGCACCGGCGCGGTCCGCTCGAAGGAGTGCTCAGGCCATTCCAGACTCGTGCCGTCGGTGACGACGTACAGCTCCCACTCGCCAATGAAGCTGTTGGTCATGCGGGCGCTGTACGTCACGCCGCACCCCCGATCGTGAGCAGGGCGGCGAGGATGAGCAGGGCCCCGCCGGTGTAGGTGAGGTCGACCGCGCGGCGCAGGCAGGTGAACTTGGCGACGGCCAGCCGGGACAGGCCGGCGACGTCCGCCGCGAGATCCCCGTCGTTGACGGTGGTGGTGATCTCGTCGGGGGTGAGGGTGGCCCACAGCGGGAAGCCGTGCCGGCCGCCCAGGTTCGGGCGCACCGAGCGCAGCAGCATCCCCGCCGCGGCGACCAGCACCGCCAGGCCACCCCCACCGACGATGGCGGCCGACAGGGTCAGGGGCAGGTCGCGGGCGACCGTCCACGCGCCGGCCAGCACCGCGCCGACGAACGCCAGCAGCAGCCCGGTCTTGCTGTCGGTCCGCGCGATCTCCGCCTTCACCTCGGCGTGCGCGGCACTCAGGTTCCGGCCGGTGTCGCTCACGCGGCACCCCCGGGCACCATCGCGCCGGCCGTGCGGTTGAGCAGGGCCACGCGGGCGGCGAGCGCCCGGCGGCGGGCGCGGCGGATGCGGCGGGCGTCCAGCTCGGACGGCGTGCGGTCCAACGTGACGATCTGCGCGTCCAGCAGGTCGACGTCCGCGAGGATCACGGGCATCTCCAGCTCGATCGCGTCCAGCTCCGCGGCCGTCGGCTCCATGAAGTCGGCGAACGCGGTAACAGCGTCCTGAACAGTGACGATGTGTTCCATTGGGTCGTGTTCCTCTCGCGTAGGAACGGCCCGAACAGCGGCCCCGGTGTTCCAGCACCGGGGCCGCGCGCCGTTGAAGTCGGAACATCCGGCTCCCCTCAGCGCTGCTCGTACGAGACGAGCAGCGGAGGCAACCGGCCGCAGCAGTGCTGCGGAGATTGAGTCGCGCTGTACCTCACACGGGGGACCCCGTGTGGCCGCCTACTTGGCCGAGGAGAGGCGGCGTGATCCCCATTTAGTTGTCAAGGAACTTGCGCTTCCTTCGTACTCACCCCGCCTGAGCTGGGGACTTTCCTCCGGGCGCACTCGTACGATAGAGCCGTACGTGACACCCCGTCCGGCTTGTCTGGAGGAGTGCCGCAGCAAGAGATTGCACGAGTTCTGCTTGGAGAGTCAAGCCCCCTGGTCTAACTTGTACGGAGGAGTCGGAGCAGAGGGGATGCCTTGGCAGTGCGACGCGGTATGACGAAGGCGCAGGAAATCGCCTATGACCTGCGCGAACAGATCCAGTCCGGCCGGCTGGCACCGGGTGAGGCCCTGCCCAGCGAATCCAGGATGATGAGTCAGTACGGCTACAGCCGCGAGACCATCCGCGCCGGCGTCCGCCTCTTGATTGAGGAAGGCTTGGTCGTCACCGGCCAGGGGCAGGGGAAGTACGTCCGCGAGGACTACCCCCCTGTCGTCTGGAACTGGACGACGCTCGAAAGTCGGAGTCGCCACGCGAATGCCGTGGAAGGGCGGACCGCCGGCGACCAGTGGGCGAGCGCAATCGCGGAGAACGGAAACGCTCCCCGCCAAGAGATCTCGGTCTCGATCGTTGTGCCCCCGCCCCACGTCCGAGAGCGCCTTGGGCTCCCCGCAGACGGATTGGCTGTGGCGCGCAAGCGCATCCGGTTCATAGACAACCGGCCCTATGCGCTCGCCGACTCGTACTTCCCTCAGGAACTCGTGGTTGGCACACCCCTGATGGAGCCGCGAGACGTCTCGGCGCCCGGCGGCATCCTCGCCTCCGTGGGACTCGTGCAAGCCAAGTTCGTGGACGAAATCTCAGTCCGTATGCCGACTCACCAGGAAGCGGAGCAACTTGGCCTTCCCGCAGCCACTCCAGTCGCAGAGCACACCCGAACGGGCTATGACGCGGACGACCGCCCCCTCCGCTGCATGGTCACCATCCTTCCCGGAGACAGGCACAAGATCCTCTATGAAGTCAGCACGGACTGAGTACCTCCGCCCCGCAGCGGCGCAGGACGTACCCGCCCTCTTGGCCCTACGCGCAGAGGCCGAAGGGTGGCTACGCACCAAGGGAACCGACCAGTGGAGCGATCGGGAGACCGGCGAGCGCGCTATCTCGAAGTGGCGCGCGAGCATAGACGAGGGGCGGGCATGGGTCGTCGTCGGCGAGCGAGACAAGGTGCTCGCCACTGTCAGCCGCGGCCCTGTCGACCGGGACTTCTGGACCGATGCCGATCGTCCCGAAACAGCGCTGTACCTCTACAAACTGATCGTTGCCCGTGAAGCGTCCGGCCGGCAGCTCGGAACACGGGTCATCGACTGGATGTCCCGGCTTGCCGCCCTGGAAGGACGAGCCTGGGTCCGCATCGACACGTGGCGCACGAATACCGGGCTGCACGCCTACTACGAAGGGTTGGGGTTTCAGCACGTACGCACCGAAGCGCCGTCCCACAGGCGCTCGGGGTGGCTTGCTCAACGCCGGGCCGGTGAGGTGGCTCTGCCGCATGACCTCTTGCCTGTTGGGCCCGGAGAGGGGCGCCACGGGGATGTGACAACGCTCCTCGAAGTGCCTCACCAGAGGGCGGACGCAGGGACCAACGGTGACTTGACCAGCGGAAACGGGACGACCCCCTGACATCAAAAGCCACGTACGGCAGCGCACAACAGGAGACCAGTTCCGGCCCACCGTCCTGAACTGACAGCGCTGAATGGACGGGTCGGCGCCACACACATCCGACCCGGAGGTCATCGAAGCCGTGACTGTCGCACAGGGCTTCCTCAACGACTGCGTGGGGCGTCGATAGTTAGTGCGGGCGCGCGATAACCCATCAGGTTAAGGGATGCCACTGACAGTCGGGAGAGTTCACCATTCCCCATCTGAGGCGGCCGCGAGCAAAACCCTTCAGGATAAGGGGTGTCGCTGACAACGCAAGGTGTTCATCAAACCTAAGGTGAAACACTCGCCTCGGTGTGAATTGGGTCACCTGATCAAAAAGGTAAAACCGCAGGTCAGGGCTGCTCGTCGTAATTTGCCTGGGGGGCTAGGCGTTCATTTTCGCGAGGCCAGCACTCAGAAATGCCACGGCTCTGTGGATAGTGGTGGGGCAACGCCGGTGACGGTCTGTCATGCTGCTGAGGCAACTCCCGCTCAGTGTCCGGCTGTCAGTGCCGGTGCGCTAGCGTTGCTGCTACCCAAAAAGGACTGGGGGTGCCCTCCTCCGACCAAGAAGTTCGGGCACCCCCACTGGATGAACCAAGGAGAACTATGGCGTCACCCCAGGCTCGAAATGCGCTCCGCCTAAGCGGAGGCATGCTGTCCCGTACTCTCGCACACGGCACCGAGAGCCGCAACCGCTATTCGATCTTGCTTGGAGTCACTCTGAGCTGCGTGATCAATGGCGACACCATGTACGCGATATTGCGGCAAGCTACGTGGCTGGTCGTAGCCGTGATCGTCCTCGTCGTGGTCCAGATCTTGAGTGGCTGGCTGAGGAGTCGGTTCCTTAACGCGCATCATCCGCTGTGGCCGTACAGCGCTGCCCTACAGCAACTGTGTTGACTCCGCTCTGTGCTCCCTAAGCTGAGCGCATGACTCAGTGGGCGAAAGATCCAGAGACGTGCGACCACTCCGCCGGTTTCATCAAGGAGCGGTACCTCGGGTCTCAGACTGGCGACTACCTGTGCAACGCGTGTGGGCAGGACTTCACCCCCGCCGAGCGGCGGGCGATCCTGGACAAGCGCCAGCCTGAGTAGGCCCCAGGGCGTCTCTGGACCGTCTGCGTAGTACGTACCGGGCGCGGTGGCATGGACCCCTTGACATCAGCGCCTGACATCAACAGCCACGTACAGCGGCGCACAACGGCAGACCAGTTCCGGTCCACCGCTCTGAACTGACGGCGCTCAATTGCTGGTCGGCGCCATACGCATCCGGGGTTAACGCGCCTACGGATCAGAAGGTTGCAGGTTCGAATCCTGCCGAGTGCACACAGGTCGAAGGCCCCGGAGAGATCCGGGGCCTTCGGCGTTTCAGGGGAGTACAGCAGCGAAGTAGTGGTGAAGATCAGGTCACGGGTGCCCTGCCACAGCTCCCCGGCGGCCTTCTGGCCGTGAGGCCCCACCGGTAGTGCGCTGGTTGAGTGCGGTAACTGCTCGCCGACTGTTCAGTGCGAGCGGTAACTGAGGAGATCGCCCGGCTGGCACTCCAGTACCTCGCAGAGGCGGCTCAGGGTGGTGAACCGCACGGCCCTTGCCCTGCCGTTCTTGAGGATCGACAAATTCACGTGGGTGACCCCGACCCGATTGGCGAGTTCCGTCAAAGTCATCCCCCGCTCCTCAAGTAGCCGGTCGAGATGCACCTCGATCGCATGCTCCTCCTTCTCCTCGGACATCAGACTGTCCCGTCGAGGTCCTCGCGCATGGTGATACCGACGCGCATGATCCGGGCGAAGGAGAGGACGCCGAGGCCGGTGAAGATCGCCATGAAGGGAACGTCCCACGACAACAGTCCCAAGACGGCACTGATGTCACTGTCGAGGCTCAGGGAGGCGATGAGAGCCTTCTCGGCCATCGACGTAGCAATCGCGGTGAGCACACTGCCTGCCAGCAGCCACCAACCCAGCCGGCGCAGCCGCTCTGCGGTCTGTGTGGTGTAAAGGCCTTCGCGCGCTGCACCTCGGATCACCCAGAGGGCGAGCAGGAGCGCCCCGACGACGAAGATGAAGGGAGCCAGCTGGGTTGCGGTGTTGAGCAGGCTCTGCACCGTATTGGGGGCTTCCGTGCAGTACTCCGGGTGGGCGTCCGTGGTGAACGTGGCCCCCGGTGCGGGTGCGAAGTCCGGGCTCGGCTGCCCATCGTCGCCGATCCTCGTGTTGGCATCCGTGGCACAAATGAACTTCTCGCCGATGCTGAGAACATGCACGTTGTCGGCGAACAGCGAGGCGAGCAGTCCCATGCCCATCAGCGCTGCGAGCAGCGTCAGGACGCCCGTAACCGCCGTCGACATCGGCTCCAGAGGATTGCGGACCTTCGGCATGACAACACCCACCCCTATCGATTATCGATGCTATCGAAAAACGATACAGGGTCTCCATGGACTCGACAATCCATGGACTCGACAACCGCCTTCTTGGAGGACGGCGTGAGGACCGAGTGCGCAACAGACCAGAGGCCCTGTGGAGTGATCCACAGGGCCTCTGGCTTCGGCATTGCGTATGTGGTCGCCCTCAGTTCGCGCGGGCACGGCGGGCCTCGGCCACGATTCTCCGGGGCAGCCCCGGCCCCGCGCACGCGTAGTCGATCAGCAGGTCTCGGTAGGAGGTGTTCGTGAGTTCCGGCGCCAGGGCGATCAGGACCCGCAGGTCGTCGGACGAGCCGGACAGACGCGTGCGATATGCGGCACCCGCCGCACGCAGGGAGACTTCGTGCGGTGCGTGCTCCAGGCCCTGTTCGACGAGGCTCACGGCCGCGGCGAAGTCGCCCAGCTCGGCACGTACGTCGGCGAGGTCCAGGTGGAGAGACCAGTTGGCAGGGTCCAGGGCCAGGGCGCCTTCGAAGGCCATTGCTGCCTGGTCCAGGTCGCCCATCACGCGCCAGGTGGCCGCCCGTGCAACCGCGGTCCACATGACCGGCTCGACAGCGTCGGCGCGGTCGCAGAGGGCGACAGCCAGCTCGTAGCGGCCGCAGGCACGAGGCAGACGGGCCATGGCCGCCAGCGACTCCGGTACGGGACTGCGTTCGGAGACCACGTCGAGGGCATGGAACCAGGGCGCGAACCGCTCCCGCATCTCTTCGGTGTCCAGGTTGTGGCCGTAGTCCAACGTCCGCAGGCATGCCTCCGCCAACGCCTCGGCACTCACCGCGCCGAGGAACCGCGGATCGCCGAACCAGGGGGCGGTGCCCCACGCCACGTCGGGCCGCACCCCCGTGACCGAGCCAAGGGCCATCACCGCGTCGTCCATGTCCCCGTCGAGGAACCGGAAGTACGCCTGCGCCAGCACGGCGCTCAAGGAGCCGTCCCCTTCGAGGACCTCCTCCAGCTCCGAGCGCCGGTCCCGCCACAACTCGGCGAGGGCCGCATAGGGCTCCGGGGCCGCCGGCGCGGAGGCTGTCGCCCCCACCAGATACTCCACGGCGCCGATCAGGCTCCCACCGCAGTGCGCCATCACACCGGCGAGAGCGACTCCCGCTGTCACTGACTGACTCGACGTCCTCGGAGGAAATCCGTGGCCAAGGCCAAAGGTTCTGTGACGGAAGGGCTGACGTGCCTCACAGCCAGGGGAGCCACTGTCGCGGTCGCGGTGTTGTCAGCGGGGACCCGTAATCTCGCAAGGGATGACGCGGCTGTGGAAGTGCTCGGGGTTGCGGTGGTCGGCGGACGGTCCCGTGCTGGTGTGGGACGGCGGGCGGTCGAGCGCGCTGCCGTGGGGAAAGCGGGTGGCCTTCGAGGTCGAGGAGGGGGGAGTACGGACATGCGTGGGAGCACGGGGGCACGCGTGTCCGCTCCGGGCGGCGGTGCCGGGGCGGAGCGCGGGGGCACGGTGCGAGGAGTGCGCGCGGCTGGACCGGGCGCACTCCGTGGCGGCGGACACGTTCGCGGACGACCCGCGGCCCTACCACGTATATCTGGCGTGGTTCGGGCCCGGCATGGTCAAGGCCGGGATCACGGCCGTGGAACGGGGTTCCGCGCGGCTGCTTGAGCAGGGGGCCGTCTGCTTCAGCTGGCTGGGCGCGGGTCCGCTCATGGCGGCGCGGCGGACCGAGGAGATGCTGCGCGCCGCGCTCGGGGTCCCGGACCGGATTCCGTACGCGGAGAAGCGGGCCGTACGGTCCGCGTTGCCGGTGACCGAGGCGGAGCGGGCCGCCGAGGTCGAAGAGCTGCACGCGCGGGCCACCGCGCTCGGCGGCTGGCCGGAGTCGCTGGAGCGGGAGCCCTTCCGGCCCGTCGACCACGCCGGGATCTTCGGGCTGGCCGGTCTACCGGCCGCCGTGGGCGAGGTGAGCGAACTCGTCGCGGGCGGGGTGGTCAGCGGCGAACTCGTCGCGGCCGCCGGCCCCGATCTCCACCTGGCCGCCGTTGGCGGGGTCGTCGTGCTGGACACCCGGCTGATGGCCGGCTGGGGTCTTCGGCCCGCCCCCAGCGTGGGATTCACCGTTCCGGTACGGGAGTTGCGCGATCCGGCGGGTGTGGAGGAGCGGCTGCAGGACGGCTTGTTCTGAAGCGCGCGGGACTGAAGTGCCGTGCCGACAGGAAGACTTCCGGCCGCCGGGGCGTCACGGCCGCCGCGGTTCGGTACACGTGCCTCCCAGGTGCTCCCTGAGAGCCGCCTGTGGGTTTCTCAGAGAAATCACAGACGGGTGAAAGTCTGCTCTCAGAGGCTCCCTGAAAGGTGTCCCGCATGACCACGACCTCGCCCCAGGGGCACACCGAACTGCTGAGGCCGGACGGGAGCCCCGTCCGGGTGCTCGTGGTGGACGACGAGCAGTCGATCACCGATCTGCTGTCCATGGCCCTGCGCTACGAGGGCTGGCACATCCGCAGCGCGCGGGACGGGCGGGACGCCGTTCGCAGTGCGCGCGAGTTCCGGCCCGACGCCGTCGTCCTGTCCATGACGCTGCCCGACACGGACGGACTCACCGTCCTGGGCCGGCTGCGCACCGAACTGCCCGGGGTGCCCGTCCTCTTCCTCACCGCCAAGGACACCGCGGAGGACCGTGTCGCCGGGCTGACCGCGGGCGGGGACGACTGCGTCACCAAGCCGTTCGGCGTTGAGGAGGTCGTGGCGCGGCTGCGCGGGCTGATCCGGCGCTCGGATGCCGCCGACCGGCGTTCCGCCTCCGTGCTCGTGGTCGGCGACCTCAGTTTGGACGAGGACAGCCACGAGGTGTCGCGGGGCGGGGAGGACATCCACCTCACCGCCACCGAGTTCGAGCTGCTGCGCTTCCTGATGCGCAACCCGCGGCGCGTGCTCAGCAAGGCGCAGATCCTGGACCGCGTCTGGTCGTACGACTTCGGCGGGCAGGCCAACGTCGTCGAGCTGTACATCTCCTACCTGCGGCGCAAGATCGACGCCGGCCGGGAGCCGATGATCCACACCCGGCGGGGGGCCGGTTACCTGATCAAGCCCGCTGCCTGAGGGGCGCCCACCTCGGCGCCCGTCGACGCCCGTTCGCCGCCACACGCGCCGGCGAGCGCCGTAGAGCGCCGTAGAGCGCCGTAGAGCGTCACTATACGGTGTATAGCATGTCGACGACCTCGCCGGAGCAGACCTCCTCCCCGGCCGCCCAGGGCCACCCCCAGCGCTGGCTGATCCTCGGCGTCATCTGCCTCGCCCAGCTCACCGTGCTGCTGGACAACACCGTTCTGAACGTCGCGATCCCGTCCCTCACCCGTGAGCTGCACGCGGCCACCTCCGACATCCAGTGGATGATCAACGCGTACTCGCTCGTGCAGTCCGGGCTCCTGCTGACCGCGGGCAGCGCCGCCGACCGGTACGGCCGCAAGAAGATGCTGGTGGCGGGGCTGGCCCTGTTCGGCATCGGTTCGCTGGCCGCCGCGCTCGCCGACTCCACCGGGCAGCTCATCGCCGCCCGCGCGGGCATGGGCGTCGGCGGCGCGCTGCTGCTGACCACCACGCTCGCCGTGGCGATGCAGATCTTCGCCCCGGCCGAGCACCCCAAGGCGATCGGCATCTGGAGCGCGGTCAACGCCCTGGGCTTCGCGATCGGCCCGCTGATCGGCGGCTTCATGCTGAACCACTTCTGGTGGGGCGCGATCTTCCTGATCAACCTGCCGGTCGCCCTGCTGGGCCTGGTCGCGGTCCTCGTCCTCGTCCCGGAGTCCAAGAACCCCCGGGGCGACCGCCCCGACCTGCTCGGCGCGCTGCTGTCCACGATCGGCATGACCGCGCTGGTGTACGCGATCATCTCGGGCCCCGCGCACGGCTGGACGTCGGCGCGGGTGCTGGTCACGGCGGCCGTGGCGGTGGTGGTGCTGGCCCTGTTCGCGCTCTACGAGAGCCGGATCCCGTACCCCATGCTCGACCTGCACTTCTTCCGCGACCGCCGCTTCACGGGCGCGGTCGCCGGGGCGGTGCTGATCACCTTCGGCATGGGCGGCGCGCTGTTCCTGCTCACCCAGCACCTCCAGTTCGTCCTCGGTTACGGCCCCCTGGAGGCCGGACTGCGCACCGCGCCGCTGGCCCTGACGGTGGTGGCGCTGAACTTCACCGGACTCGCGGCCCGGTGGACGACGCGGCTGGGCACTCCGGTGGCGATCGGTCTCGGCATGGTGCTGATGTCCGGCGGGCTGGTGTCGATCGCCATGCTCGCCTCCGGCGGGTACGGCGGCACCCTGCTGGGGCTGCTGCTCATCGGCGCGGGCTGCGCGATCGCCAACCCGGCCATGGCCCACGCCATCATGAGCGCGATCCCGCCGGCCAAGGCGGGCGTCGGCGCGGGCATCAACGGCACGCTGGCGGAGTTCGGCAACGGACTGGGGGTGGCCGTCCTGGGCGCGGTGCTCAACTCCCGGTTCGCGGCGGTGTCCCTGCCGGGGGCCCTGGCCGCGGCGGTGTCGGCCGCGGAGAAGAAGGAGGTGACCGACGCGTTCTCCGCCGGTCTCCGGACCAGTCAGCTCGTGGGAGCGGTGGCCGTGCTGCTCGGCGGCCTGCTGGCCGCCGCGTTGCTCCGCCGGGCTGAGCGGGCAGACTCGGGGGTGGTGGTGGCCCACTAGTGCCGCCTGTCGGGGCACTGGGGTCCGTCGTCCGGATCATGTGCCTCTCTCGTGCGGCGCGGCGAAGCGTCTGCCGGGCACCGCCCCGCGCGCCCGCGGGCGCGCCGGTACGTCCGGCGGTTCAGGAGTCGAGGAAGGTGCGCCATGGTGAAGGCAGCCCAGGGGGCCAAGCGCGCGGCGCGGACCAGCGTCTGGCTGGAGGGCAAGGCGCCCCGCGGCGGGCGCGGCGGGCAGCCGTCCGGTCTCGACCGGGAACGGATCACCGGGGCCACGGTGCGGCTGCTGGACGCCGAGGGCCTGGCGAAGTTCTCCATGCGCCGGCTCGCCGCCGAGCTGAACGTGACGGCGATGTCCGTGTACTGGTACGTCGACACCAAGGACGACCTGCTCGAACTCGCCCTCGACGCCGCCTTCGGGGAGCTGCGGCTGCCCGAGCCGGACGAGGAGGCGGACTGGCGCGAGCAGTTGCGCCGGCTCGCCACCGAGTACCGGGCACTGCTGGTGCGCCACCCCTGGCTGTCGCCGCTCGCCGGGACGTTCCTCAACATCGGCCCGAACTCGCTCGCCTTCTCGGGCACGGTGCAGCGGGTCATCCGCCGTACGGGGCTGCCCGAGCAGCGGCTGACCGGGGCGATCTCCGCCGTCTTCCAGTTCGTGTACGGCTACGGCACGATCGAAGGCCACTTCGTGGCCCGCTGCGCCGAGGCGGGCATGGCCCCGGACGACTACTTCCGGCACGCGATGAGCGCGGCGACCCGGGCGCCGGACGCAGCGGAGGTGCTCCGGGAGTCCGCGATCCTCATGGCGGCCCGCGGCGGCGACACGGTCGCGGAGATGCTGGACCGCGACTTCGCCTTCGCCCTTGACCTGCTGGTCGCCGGCATCGAGGCGATGGTCGCCCGCGGTTGACCAGGAGTACGCCTGAGGAGTGCGGCTGACTGAGCGAGCGTGCGGCCGCCCGCGATCGGCTAAGCGTCGCGCGGCGCGAGCCGTGCCGGGAACCCGCCCGTCGCCACCGGGCCCCAGCGCCGGGGAGTGATCCGGATGATCGACTTGCCCTGACTGACCATGGCCTCCCGGTACTCGTCCCAGTCCGGGTGCTCGCCCGCGATGTTGCGGTAGTACTCCACCAGGGGTTCCACGGAGTCCGGCGCGTCGATCACCTCGGCCGTGCCGTCGATCTGCACCCACGGTCCGTTCCACTCGTCGCTCAGCACGACGATGCCGACCCGTTCGTCCCGCCTGGCGTTGCGGGTCTTGGCGCGCTCCGGATAGGTGGAGACCACCATCCGCCCGGAGTCGTCGACTCCGCAGGTCAGCGGTGAGGCCTGCGGGCCGCCGTCGGACCGCCGGGTCAGCAGCAGGGCGCGGTGGCGGGGGCGTACGAAGTCCAGCAGCTCATCCAGCGAGACGCGGGTGTTGGTCGCGATGTCCGGTGCCATACCGGCAGCCTAGGGCCGGCCCTGGGCCGATGGCGTCTTCGACGCCGGTTCGCGGGGGCGGAGGCCGACCGTCGACCAGGGGAAACTTGGTGGGAGGAACGAGATAAAGTTCTGTTCGTCCTGTGCTCGCAGTCGGGAATGTGCTGCGGAGCTCTCCTGCGCATGGCCGTGTGGCCGTGCATGCCGAAGAGGTTCGTGGTGCCTGCCTCCGACTTTTCTGAATTGCCCCGTTTTCCGGGGGATCTTGAGCTGGCCGAAGCACTGACGGCGGCGGCTCAGCAACTGCACGACACCGCCACCCCGCACAGCACCATGCAAGCCGCCGTACGGCTCGCCGTGCGTCTGCTGCCGGGCGCCGAGCACGCGGGCATCTCGGTGCTGGAGCGCGGCACGGGCCGCCGTCCGGCCGCCTGGACCGACGAGGTCGTGCGCGCCGCCGAGGCATCCGCCGGCGGTGACGGGGGCGATCCGGAGCCGTACTGGGATCACCTGTGGCACGCGCCTGTCGTGCACCTGGCGGACAGCGAGGCCGACGACGGCGGCGCGTCGCTGGCCGGCCTGGGCCTGCGCTCCGCGCTCGCGCTGCGGCTGCGCGCCGACAAGAGGCGGCTGACCGTGCTCACCGTCTACGCCCGCAAGCCGGGCGTCTTCGACGACGCCGCGACACGCGTCGGACGGCTGTTCACCGCGCACGTCAGCCTCGCCCTCGACTCGGTGACCGTGCGCGAGCAGCTCACCGAGGCGATGCGCACCAGGGACCTGATCGGCCAGGCCACCGGCATCCTCATGGAGCGGCTGAACATCGACGCGGCGGAGGCCTTCGACAGCCTGGTGCGCGCCTCGCAGCGGGAGAACGTCAAACTGCGCGACCTCGCCCGCCGGATCGTCGATGCGAACAACGCCACATGAGCGAGGGCGAGTTGATCGGCGGCAGGGGGACACACGCAACTGCATGAGCCCCGAGACGACCCCTGACCCGCTGGAGCGGGCGATCGTGCGCAGCGGCGGTCTCGACACGCTGCTGCGGGATCTGACCGACCGCGCGGTCGAGGACGTGCCCGGCGCCGCCGCGTGCAGCATCACCGTCCGCCGGGACGAGCGGCTGCTGACCCTGGCGGGCAGCGGCGGTCTGCCCGGCGGCCTCGACCTGCGCCAGTACGAGAACGGCGACGGCCCGTGCGTCACCGCCGCCGAGACCGCCACCGAGCAGTACGCGCCCGACCTGGCCGCCGAGCCCCGCTGGCCCGCGTACACGCCGTACGCGCTGTCCGTCGGGGTGCGGTGCGTACTGGCGCTTCCGCTCGTCGTGACCGGCGAGACGGGCGCCGCGATCAACTTCTACGGCGCCGAGCCCGGCGCACTCCGGGCGGGCCGGCACAAGGCCCGTACGTTCGCCGCCCGCGCCGCGGACGCCGTCGACCTCGCCCTGCGCCTCGAACGCGACCGGGCCTCCGTGTCCGACGTGCGCACGGCACTGCTGTCCCGCAGCGTCATCGACCAGGCGATCGGCGTTCTGATGGCCCGGGAACGGGTCGACGCGGGCAGGGCCCTGGAGCGGCTGCGCCGTATCTCGCAGCACCGCAACACCAAACTCCGCGACCTGGCCACCGACCTGGTCTCCCGCGTCACGGACCGGGGCCGCCCGCCGTCCGGCGGCCGCTAGGGCCGCGGGTCCGTGGACCGCGTCGGCTACGCCGCGGGGAGCGCTGTGCCCTGGACCGCCTGGATGTCCAGTTCGACCCGCAGGGTGGTGCCGATGGCCGCGATGCCGGCCTGGAGGACCTGGTTGTAGTTCATGGCGAAGTCCTCGCGGCGCAGCTCGGTCGTCGCGCGGAACGCGGCGCGGGTGCCGCCCCAGGGGTCGGCGCCGGTGCCGAGGTAGGCGAGGTCGAGGTCGACCGGGCGGACCACGCCGCGCATGCCCAGCTCGCCGTGGACGGTCCAGCGGTCGGGGCCGGCGGCGGTCACACCGGTGGAGCGGTAGGTGATCCGCGGATGCCGCTCGACGTCCAGGAAGTCGGGGGACTTCAGGTGGCCGTCGCGCATGCCGTTGCCGGTGTCGATGGAGTCGGCGCGGATGACCGCCTCCACCCGGGACTTGGTGACGTCGTCGGGGGCGATCTCGACGGTGCCGGCGAAGTCCGTGAACCGGCCGTGCACGCTGGAGATCCCCAGGTGCTGGGCGACCGCGGCCACCGAGGAGTGCGCCGGGTCGATGGTCCACGGCCCCGGCGGGGGCAGTTCGCTGCCGCCCTGCCGGGCCAGCGTCACCGTGCCGACCTCGGCCCTGCCGCTCGCGGTGACGATCGAGCTGGAGGCGGCGGGCGCGTACCCGACCGCCGTGACGATCACCGTGTACGCGCCGGGTGCCAGCGCCGTCGCGTCCCGTACGGCGCCCTCCGCGTCGGCCTCGGCCCGCAGCACCTGCGTGCCGGTCATGTCGGTCATCGTGACGACCGCGTGCGACACGGCCCATCCGTCCCGGGTGCGGATCCTCGCGGTCAGTCCCATCCCGTTTTCTCCCTGCACAGCCTTGCCAAATGGTCGGAAAGCGGCCGGCCCGCGGCGCGGCGCGGCTCCCCTCGGAGCGCGCCCCGCCACGGGCCGGACCGTGACCCGGGATCCCCGCCCGGGTCTCATGGGCACCCTGGCCCGGGGTTACTCGCCGGGGTGGGCGAGCTCGATGTCGTGGTCGTCGACACCGGGTCCGGTGACCGTCAGGGCGGTCGCCACGGGCGGGTAGCCCGTCGCGATGACGGTGTAGTCACCGCCGTTCAGATCGGTGAAGGCGTACGCCCCGTCCGCACCGGTGGTGGACGTGCCGACCACGTTGCCCGCCGCGTCGACCAGGGTCACCCTGGCGTCCGCGAGGGGCCCGTGCGGAGCCCGGACCACGCCCTGCAGCCGCGCCCCGGCCTCCAGATCGATCTCGACCCGGGTGACCCCGGTGCCGCCGACCTCGACCGGCAGCGCCCGCGGCCGGTACCCGGCGGCGTTCACCGCGACGGTCACCGCGCCCGGCACCAGCTCGGCGAAGGAGAACTCGCCGCTCTCCCCGGTGGTCCCGGTGGCCAGCAGGTCGCCGCGCACATCGGTGACGATCACCATGGCGTCCTTCACCGGCAGCCCGGATCCGGCGGCCCGGACCACACCGCCCAGCCCGCTGGTGCCGCTGAGCAGGATGTCGTACGCCACCGGCCCGCTGTTGACGACCACCGTGGACGCCTGCGGCTGGAAGCCGTCGGCGGAGGCGATCAGGACGTACGAGCCCGCGCCCGGCGCGTCCACCGTGTAGGCGCCGTCGGCCTGCGCGACCGACCGGCCCAGCTGGCGGCCGGCCAGCGAGATCAGCGTGACCGCGGCCTGCGGCACCGGCGCGCTCTCGGCGCCCCGGACGAAGCCGTGCACCGGGATCCCGCCGCCGGCACCGGCACCCGGCGCACCGGGTGCCACCGTGGCGACCGCGGCCGGCCGCTGCGTGCCCTCGGGACCGGTCCCGGCGCCCTCGGTGGGGGAGGCGGCCATCGCCCAGCTCGGCACCCGCTCTCCGGCGGAGCCGGGCGCCGTCTCCAAGGAGCGGGCCTCGGCGACGACGGGGGCGGCGGCCGGGTCGACCGGCGCGGACTCGGCCTCGGCGGTCTGCGCCAGCCCGCCCTTGGTCCGCAGCGGGACCTCCTTGATGAACAGCGAGACCAGGAAGGCCACCGCAGCCAGCGCGGCCGCGATCAGGAAGATGTCGGCGATGCCGTGCCCGTAGGCGCTCTCCATGACCGTGCGCAGCGGCTTCGGCAGCGCGTTCATGTCCGGAATGGTGTCGCTCGAACCGGAGGCGGACAGGGCGGCCGCGTACTTCGGGCTGAGATCGGCCAGGCCGTCCCTGACGTAGTCGGTGATCCGGTGGGCCATCACAGCGCCGAGCGCCGAGACGCCGACCGCACCGCCGAGGGAACGGAAGAAGGTGACCGTGGAGCTGGCCGAGCCCAGGTCGCTCGGGGCGACCTGGTTCTGCGTGCACAGCACCAGGTTCTGCATCATCATGCCGATGCCGAGGCCCAGCAGGGCCATGAAGACGGCCGTCTTCCAGTACTCCGTGTCGTAGCGGATGGTGCCGAGCAGGCCGAGACCCGCCGTCACCAGCACGCCACCGCTGACCAGCCAGCCCTTCCACCGTCCTGTACGGGTGATGAACTGCCCGGAGACGGTGGAGGAGACGAACAGACCACCGATCATCGGGATGGTCATGACGCCCGACATGGTCGGGGACTTGTCGCGGGCGAGCTGGAAGTACTGGCTGAAGAACACGGTGCCGCTGAACATCGCGATACCGACGAACAGCGAGGCGACCGACGCGAGCGTGATGGTGCGGTTGCGGAACAGCCGCAGCGGGATGATCGGCTGGCTCGCCTTGGACTCGACCAGCACGAACAGCAGACCGAGGACGATCGAACCGGCCACCATCGCGTACGTCTGCCAGGACAGCCACGCGAACTTGTCACCGGCGAAGGTGACCCAGATCAGCAGCAGCGACACGGCGGCGGAGATCAGGAACGCGCCGCCCCAGTCGACCTTGACCTCCCGCTTCACCACGGGCAGGTGCAGGGTCTTCTGCAGGACGATCAGCGCGATGACCGCGAAGGGCACGCCGACGTAGAAGCACCAGCGCCAGCCCAGCCACGAGGTGTCGGTGATGACACCGCCGAGCAGCGGGCCGCCGACGGTGGCCACGGCGAAGGTGGCGCCGAGGTAGCCGGAGTAACGCCCGCGCTCACGGGGCGAGATCATCGCGGCCATGACGATCTGGGCCAGGGCGGACAGACCGCCGGTGCCTATGCCCTGCACCACACGGCAGGCGATCAGCATGCCCGGGTTCTGCGACAGGCCCGCGCAGGCCGACGCCAGGACGAAGATGACGAGCGCTATCTGGACGAGCGCCTTCTTGCTGTAGAGGTCGGCGAGCTTGCCCCACAGGGGAGTGGCCGCGGTCATCGACAGCAGGGCGGCCGTGACCACCCAGGTGTAGGCGGACTGACCGCCGCCGAGGTCACCGATGATGTGCGGCAGCGCGTTGGAGACGATCGTGGACGACAGGATCGCCACGAACATGCCGAGCAGCAGCCCGGAGAGCGCCTCCATGATCTGCCGGTGCGTCATCGGAGCGCTGCCGGAGGAGCCTCCCCCGTGCTTGGCGTGAGCCCGCACACCGGCTGGTGTGGTCGTTGCCATGGGCTTCCTTTACTTACGTGCTTGCGGGTGTACGGGTGGTCTTGGGGGCAACGGGCGCGGGGATCCGGGCCGGAGCGGAACGGCAGTCGCCGAAGCTGTCGCGCAGGCGCGCCATCAGCCGGATCAGCTGGCCGACCTCGTCGTCGGTCCAGTCGCTCAGCCGCTCGCTGAGCAGGCGGGTGCTCCGCCGGGTCAGCTCGTCGAGCTGGTCGAGACCCGCGGGCGTCAGGCGCAGGATGCGCGAACGCTTGTCCGCCGGGTCCGGGATCCGCTCGATCCAGTCGCGCGCGGCGACGTGCGCGACATGCCGGCTGGTCACCGACATGTCCACGGCGAGCAGCTCGGCGAGCTTGCTCATGCGCATGTCCCCGTGGCGGCCGAGCAGGGTCAGCACGGCGGCCGAGCCGGCCGGGCAGTCGGGCGGCAGGATCCGCCCCATGTCCCGTTTCACGGCTCCGACGGCACTGAGCTGACGCGCGAGCTCTTCGTACTGCGCCTGCTCGGCCATCACACCTCCCCGAATTCGTTGCTCAGGGCAACCGTAGGGGTGGTTGGTTGCCGCAGGCAAACAAATCGGGCCTCAGCGGTGCAAAAAGTTAGCAAAGGCAAGTATTGGCGAATGTAAATCCGCAGGTGGGGTGGGGTCCACCGGTCCGCGACCAGGACGCGACCCGGCCGGTGTCCGGGAACCCGTCCGGCCGCCCCTTCCTCAGGTCCCCGCCAAGTGAGCCGCAGGGCCCCGCGCTTGGGCGGCGGCAGCGTTTTCGCTAGGGTCTCGGGCCATGGCTAACACCCAGGGCCCGCAGGGCAACTACGACCCCGCCGGCAGCACCCAGATGTTCCGCGCGTTCGTCGACGACGCGCCTCCCCAGAGCACCCAGCAGCAGGCTTCCTCCGGCCCGCGCATCGGCCTGATCGTCGGTGTCGTCGTCCTGGTCGCGGTCGTCGCGGCCGTCGCCTGGCTCGCGCTCAAGTAGGGCGGACCACTCCTTCTCCGTACGACTTCGCCGGCCCCGCCGCCCCCGCGCGCGCGGCCGGGAAACGGCTCCCGGACAGACCGCGGCCGCCGACGCGCCCGCAACGGCGCCTCGGCGGCCAGGAGTCGACGTCACCACGGCATCGCGCCGTGCTGCCCGTCGCACGTCCGGCGCCCCGTCGGGCGGGACGGGCCGGACCGTGCGGATCAGTCGTTGATGAGCCCCTCCCGCAGCTGTGCCAGGGTCCGGGTCAGCAGCCGGGAGACGTGCATCTGCGAGATGCCGACCTCCTCGCCGATCTGCGACTGGGTCATGTTGGCGAAGAAGCGCAGCATGATGATCCGGCGCTCCCGGGGCGGCAGCTTGGCCAGCAGCGGCTTGAGCGACTCGCGGTACTCCACGCCCTCCAGCGCCGTGTCCTCGTAGCCGAGGCGGTCGGCCAGGGAGCCCTCGCCGCCGTCGTCCTCCGGGGTCGGGGAGTCGAGCGAGGAGGCGGTGTAGGCGTTGCCGACCGCGAGGCCGTCGACCACGTCCTCCTCCGACACGCCCAGCACGGTGGCCAGTTCCGTGACGGTCGGGGAGCGGTCGAGCTTCTGGGAGAGCTCGTCGCTGGCCTTGGTGAGCGCCAGTCGAAGCTCCTGAAGGCGCCTGGGCACGCGCACCGACCACGAGGTGTCGCGGAAGAAGCGCTTGATCTCGCCCACGACCGTCGGCATCGCGAAGGTCGGGAACTCCACGCCCCGCTCGCAGTCGAAGCGGTCGATCGCCTTGATCAGGCCGATGGTGCCGACCTGGACGATGTCCTCCATCGGCTCGTTGCGCGAGCGGAAACGGGCCGCCGCGTAACGGACCAGCGGGAGGTTGAGCTCGATCAGGGTGTCCCGGACGTAGGCGCGCTCGGGACTGTTCTCGTCGAGTGCGGCGAGCCGCAGGAACAGGGAGCGGGACAGGGTGCGGGTGTCGATGGTCTCCGAGGCCGGCGGGGCCGGCGCGGACGGAACAGCCGGGGCGGGAGCGGCCTCGAGGGCCGCCACGTCGTCGAGGGCGTCGAGCGGCTCGAGCGCCGGGGAGGGCGTCTCGCTCTTCGTGAGCGTCAG
The DNA here is from genome assembly GCF_043081205.1 of Streptomyces sp. NPDC014889. Lineage (NCBI taxonomy): Bacteria > Bacillati > Actinomycetota > Actinomycetes > Kitasatosporales > Streptomycetaceae > Streptomyces > Streptomyces sp. NPDC014889. Next base: position 88,222 of record NZ_JBIBWH010000002.1, on the reverse strand, counting down.
CACCTTGGAGCTGCCCTGGTCTGCGGACATGCCACCCCCTCTGGGTCGCGGGACGGTCGCGGCCACGCTCTCTGACGAGGAGAACGCAGCCCTCACCTGAATACCGGAGCCGAAGCCACGGCAAACGCGCTTCCCGCAGAATGTCACATGTCGGCAACGCGCTGTAGGGACTTGTCGACAAGTCAGAACGGAATCGACCCTGGAAAGAAGGGGTCTGACGACTTTTCAGCCCGAAGATGTCGGGAACAGCCCTGATGGGTGATTCGCTCGTGCCGGTTACGCCTCGATCCTGTTTGCGGATCGCAATCGCTGGAAGCTACGCGCGAGTAGCCGGGACACGTGCATCTGGGAGACACCGAGCTCCGCACTGATCTGCGACTGGGTGAGATTGCTGTAGTAGCGCAGCAGCAGGATCCGCTGTTCCCGCTCGGGAAGCTGGACGAGGAGATGGCGGACGAGGTCGCGGTGCTCGACGCCGTCCAGGGCCGGGTCCTCGTAGCCGAGCCGGTCGAGCAGCCCGGGCAGTCCGTCGCCCTCCTGGGCCGCCTCCAGGGAGGTCGCGTGGTACGAGCGCCCGGCCTCGATGCAGGACAGCACCTCCTCCTCGGTGATGCGCAGCCGCTCGGCGATCTCGGCGGTCGTGGGGGAGCGGCCGAAGGCGGTCGTCAGGTCCTCGGTCGCGCTGTTGACCTGCACCCACAACTCGTGCAGCCGGCGCGGGACGTGGACCGTGCGGACGTTGTCGCGGAAGTAGCGCTTGATCTCGCCGACGACCGTCGGCATCGCGAAGGTCGGGAACTGCACGCCCCGGTCCGGGTCGAAGCGGTCGATGGCGTTGATGAGACCGATGGTGCCGACCTGGACGACGTCCTCCATCGGCTCGTTGCGGGAGCGGAAGCGGGCGGCCGCGTAGCGCACGAGCGGCAGGTTCGCCTCGATGAGCGCCCCGCGCACGCGGGAGTGCTCGGACGTGCCGGGTTCGAGCTCCTTCAACTGGGTGAAGAGCACCTGCGTGAGGGCCCGGGTGTCGGCGCCGCGGCGCTTCTCCGGAGCCGGGGCCGGGGTGGGAGTCGCAGTCGGATCCGCGGCCGCGGTCGCGGTCGGGGTCGGGGTCGGGGCGGTCGGAGTCGAGGCCGGGGCGGCCGAAGTCGGGGCCGTGGTGGCCGGAGTCGGGGCGGCCGGTGCCGGGGCCGAGACGGGATCCTGGGGCGGCGCAGTCTTGGCCGACACGGTCAACGCCACCTCTTCGTCGATCAACTCATCCGTCAAAAGCGGTCATAGCATCACAAGACAGGTGCATCGTGTTCAAGCACCGCATATGCACGTGTTGAGGGATGAAATAGGGCATAAGACGTCGAAAAGCCCCGCACCGTTCCGATGCGGGGCCGAGCGTGCAGCCGTACGGCCGTAAGACTGAGACGGTACGGGCCGTCAGAACTCGTAGTCGGCGATCACCCACGTGGCGAACTCGCGCCACTGGGCCACGCCGGCCTGGTGGGCCGGGTGCTCCAGATACCGGCGCAGCGCGTCCGCGTCCTCGACCGCCGAGTTGATCGCGAAGTCGTGGGCGATGGGCCGGTCGCTGACGTTCCAGCCGCACTCCCAGAAGCGCAGGTCCTCGATCTGCCCGCCGAGGGCGCGGAAGGCCTCGGCCCCGGCGACGACGCGCGGGTCGTCCCGCTCGACGCCTTCGTTCAGCTTGAAGAGGACCAGGTGGCGGATCATCATTTTCCTCCGTTGGCGGCCCACGTCATGAAGTCGCCTATCGCCTTGGCGGCGTCCGAGATGCCTTCGAACCCTATCTCGACGTAGCCCGCAGCCCCCTTCGGATCTGTGATGATCACATACAGCACGAAGACCACGATCACATAGACGGCGATCTTCTTGGCGTTCATCACCATCGCGGCCTCCCCCTGTCGCTGAATCCCTGTCGCTGAGTTGCCTTGAGTCGGTACCGTCCGGGCCGAGCGCTGTAGATGATCGCACGAAGGGCCCCGTCCTTGCGGACGGGGCCCTTCTCGAGCGGTAGCGGAGGGATTTGAACCCTCGGTGACTTGCGCCACACTCGCTTTCGAGGCGAGCTCCTTCGGCCGCTCGGACACGCTACCGAGGGAGACCTTACAGCACACCGGGCCGTGGTCCGAAATCCGTTTCCGTCCCGCCCGGGGCCCGGGGTCAGCGGCCGCGGAAGAAGTCGGTCAGCAGCGCGGCGCACTCCCCGGCGAGCACGCCCTCGACCACCTCGGGCCGGTGGTTGAGCCGCCGGTCCCGTACGACGTCCCACAGGGAGCCGGCGGCGCCCGCCTTCTCGTCACGGGCGCCGTAGACCACCCGGTCCACCCGGGACAGCACGATCGCCCCGGCGCACATCGTGCACGGCTCCAGCGTGACCACCAGCGTGCAGCCCGAGAGCCGCCACTGCCCGGTCCTCGCGGCGGCCCGCCGGATGGCGAGCACCTCCGCGTGGGCGGTCGGGTCGCCGGTGGCCTCGCGCTCGTTGTGGCCGACGCCGAGCACGGTCGTGCCGTCGTCGGCCAGCAGGACCGCGCCGACCGGCACGTCCCCGCCCGGGACGGCCCGCCGGGCCTCGTCCAGAGCGAGCCGCATCGCGGCCCGCCAGGGGTCCCGCACGGGGTCCGGGACCCCGGCCGGGTCCGGAGTCCCGTTCGCCCGCAGCGCGCCGGCCCCGGTCAGCGGACGGTCTCCAGGACCTCCGAGGCGCCCAGGGCCTCGGCGATGGCGCCCAGCGCGTCGTCCGGGTCCAGGGTGCGCAGTTCCTTCGGGCCGACCCCCAGATCGTCGAGGATCCCGCCGTCACCCAGCGGGCTGTGCGTGATGGCCTCGCCGGACGACTCATCCTCGTCCTCGGCGGACGCCGGTTCACCCTCCTCCGTGCCGTCGAGGTCGAGGGAGTCCAGGTCGGGACCGTCGTCGCCGGGATCCCGGCCGAGCAGTTCGTCGGTGAGCAGGATCTCGCCGTACGAGCTGCGGGCGGCGGCGGCTGCGTCGGAGACGTAGATACGAGGGTCGTCCTCGCCGTCCACGCGGACCACGCCGAACCACGCGTCCTCCTGCTCGATCAGGACGAGCACCGTGTCGTCGTCGGTCGAGGCTTCCCGGGCCAGGTCGGCCAGGTCGGCCAGCGTCTCCACATCGTCGAGCTCCGTGTCGCTCGCTTCCCACCCGTCTTCGGTGCGCGCGAGCAGTGCGGCGAAGTACACCGTGACTCTCCCACTGGTCATAGGCGTGCCGGTTGGGGGTCCCCCCGGCGGAGGTTCTGGGCGGGGGAGCTGGGCTCCGAGCCCCACCCACTCGGAATCGTGGCAGAAACAAGGCCTTCAGGGGACGTCTTCGGCTCCCTGTGTCCGGCAGTTTTACCGCACGCCGGTAAACGACTCACCAGCGCACACGTTGCCGCCACCAGCGGATCGTACGCGGCTTTCCTCCGGTGGCCACGCACACCCACCGTCGGTGGCGTCCGTGCGGGTGCAGGTGGCGTCCTACCAGCGGAACGTGCGCATGCGCATGGCGTGCCGCAGCCGGGCGGTCCTGGCGCGGCGGGGCTGGACGCGGTCGCGCAGGGCCCGCGCCTCGGCGAGATCGCGCAGGAACCGGGCCCGGCGGCGGCGCCGCTCGGCCTCGGAGTCCACCGCGCCGGCCGTCTCCGGGATGTCCGCCGTCTCCCGCCGCGCGCGCCGCGAGAGGTCCTTGTCAGGTTCCCGTTCCCGATCACGCATCGGCTCACCACCCCAGTCCGTCACTCCCACCTTCCCTCCGATGGTGGGTTTGATGCCACAACAGCGCACGGTGGCGGGGGTGCGGCCCCGGCCGCACCCCATGGGGCAGCGGGCGGGCGGGCCGGATCGGGGCCCGATTACTCTTGGCTCATGCGTCTCCACGTCGTCGACCACCCGCTGGTCGCTCACAAGCTCACCACGCTGCGCGACCGCCGCACCGACTCCCCGACCTTCCGGCGGCTCGCCGACGAACTGGTCACCCTGCTCGCCTACGAGGCGACCCGCGACGTGCGCACCGAACAGGTCGACATCAACACGCCGGTCGCCCCGACCACCGGCGTCAAGCTCTCCCACCCGCGGCCCCTGGTGGTGCCGATCCTGCGGGCCGGCCTCGGCATGCTGGACGGCATGGTGCGGCTGCTGCCGACCGCCGAGGTGGGCTTCCTGGGCATGATCCGCAACGAGGAGACGCTCCAGGCCTCGACGTACGCCACGCGCATGCCGGAGGACCTCTCCGGACGTCAGGTCTACGTCCTGGACCCGATGCTCGCCACCGGCGGCACGCTGGTCGCGGCCATCCAGGAACTGATCAAGCGCGGCGCCGACGACGTGACCGCGGTCGTCCTGCTGGCCGCCCCCGAGGGCGTCGCCGTCATGGAACGCGACCTGGCGGGCACCCCGGTGACCGTGGTGACGGCCTCGGTCGACGAACACCTCAACGAGCACGGGTACATCGTCCCGGGCCTCGGAGACGCGGGCGACCGGATGTACGGCGCCGCCGAGTAGCCCCGGCTCACCGTCCGACGCCCCTCAGCCGACGCGTTCCGCGGCCGTCCGGCGGCCGGCCTCGGAGCCTCAGCAGCCGCTCTTCTCGGCGGTTGCCTCCGGCTGCGGGGCGGTCAGGGCGGTCAGCGCCTCGTCGGCGGCCGCCTGCTGGGTCAGCGCCTTGAAGCCGGTGCCGATGATCAGGTCCACGTCGGTGCCCTTGCGGGTGTCGGTGCGGCTCTCCGCCCCGGCGAGCTGGGTGGCGAGGACGGGCAGCGAGGTGTTCAGCGAGGACGCGGGGCCGAGGAGGAGTCCGGCGCCCTTGACCTTCTTGTCGAAGGTCTCGGTCGCGTTGCCCACCTGACCGATGCGGAAGCCGCGCTTCTTCAGCTCGTCCGCGGTCTGCTTGGCCAGTCCGCTGCGGGGCGTGGCGTTCAGGACGTTGACCGTGATCTGGCCCGGCTTGGGCAGCGCCCGGGCCGCGTCCGTCGCCGACGGGCTCGCCGCGGGCGATGCCTTGGTCGAGCAGTCGCTGCCGGCGCCGGCCGCCGAGGCCTTCCTGCCGCCGGTGAAGACGTCGATGAGCTGCCACGTGCCCCAGCCGAGCACGCCCAGCACCGCGACGGAGGCAACGGCGAGGAACGCGAGCCTGCCGCGTCGCCGGGGCTTGCGCATCCGCGGGTATCTGTTCCCCGTGATCCGGTACTTCCCGCCCATGCCGGGGGGAGTCAGCATGCTCATGGGCGCAGCGTAGTGGGCGTGAGCGGTGATTCCTACTAGATGATCATTGGTGGCCGCTCAGCAGAACCCAAAAGGTCCAAACCGTCGTCGAACGGCGGTCCGGAAGGCGGCCTTGACGGTCCGGCAGCTCAGTCCAGTTCCAGTACGCGCGCGTGCAGCACCTGGCGCTGCTGGAGCGCCGCCCGCACCGCGCGGTGGAGGCCGTCCTCCAGATACAGGTCGCCCTGCCACTTCACGACATGCGCGAAGAGGTCGCCGTAGAACGTCGAGTCCTCCGCGAGGAGGGTCTCCAGGTCGAGCTGCTGCTTGGTGGTCACGAGCTGATCGAGGCGGACCGGGCGCGGCGCGACGTCCGCCCACTGCCGGGTGCTCTCCCGGCCGTGGTCGGGGTACGGCCGGCCGTTTCCGATGCGCTTGAAGATCACACGGAGAGCCTACCGGCCCAGACCATCCGGGCGCAGCCCGGCCGCCGGAGTGCGGCGCTGGAAATGCCGCGCCAAAACCGGGCGAACCGGGAAGGGGGTGGAAGTTCTCGCCGTGCGACGGTTGTGCACAGGCTGTGGACAGCGGCTGCTCACGCGGTACGCGGGACGCGCTGGGCGTGCCCGTGGATGCGGAAGGCGGTGACGATCTCGAAGATGCCGACGACCACCAGCCACCATCCGCCGAGCACGATGAGCAGAGCGGCCGACTGCAGGGGGGAGTCGATCAGCACGATCCCGGCGATGAAGGTGAGCACACCGAGGAAGATCTGCCAGCCGCGCGCGGGCGCGCCGCGGTCGTGGACGGCGGCGATCGTCAGGGTGATGCCGCGGACCAGCCAGCCGATGCCGATCCACAGCGCGAGCAGCAGGATCGACTGCGTGGCGCCGCGGAAGCACAGCAGGCCCAGCAGGATCGACAGGGTGCCGCTGATGAAGGCCAGCACGCGCAATGAGGTCGTCTTGTGGGTGCCGAACGCGGAGACCAGCTGGAGCACGCCGCTGACCAGCAGGTAGATCCCGAAGAGGACTCCGGCGGCCAGCAGGGAGGCGCCCGGCCAGAGCAGGACCAGGATGCCGAGGATCAGCGCCGCCGCACCGGTGGCGAGGACGGCCTGCCAGGCGGCGTGGGACATCAGGTGCAGGGGCCCTTCCAGCGGTGGTTCGACCTGAGGGGGCGGCGAGGTCCGCGGGTCCCGTGCGGCGTGGACGCGGCGATCGTCGTACCCCGCGCCTTCGGGGCCGCTGCTCGGTGGCTCGCTCATGGTCCATGCTGCGAACGGGCGTGCGCCCGCCGCCACCCGGGACCGGCCAGTCGGCTGACGTCCGCCGCAGGGCCCACCCGGGGCGTGCGTACCGCCGTCCCGTCACTTCCCGGAGGACTTCGACCCCTTACTACTCGTACTACTCGTACTGCTCGACTTGCTCGACTTGCTCGGCTTCCCGGCCCCGGCCGACTTGGCCGCCTTGGCCGCCGCCTTCAGCTCCTGCTTGTGCGCCCGCACTCTGGCCAGCGACTCGGGCCCGGTGATGTCGGCGACGGACCGGTAGGAGTCCGGCTCGCCGTACGCTCCCGCCGCTTCCCGCCACCCCGTGGGCCGCACACCGAGCTGCTTGCCGAGCAGCGCCAGGAAGATCTGCGCCTTCTGCTTGCCGAAACCGGGCAGCTCCTCGAGCCGACGCAGCAGTTCCCGCCCGCTGCCGACGTCCCGCCAGATGGCCTCGGGGTCGCCGTCGTAGTGCTCGACGAGGTACTGGCACAGCTGCTGGATCCGCTTGGCCATCGACGCCGGGTAGCGGTGCACGGCCGGCTTGTCCGACAGCAGCCGGGCGAAGGTCTCCGGCTCGAAGGCCACGATCTCGTGGGCGTCCAGGTCGTCGATGCCCATGCGCCTGGCGATCGTCGCCGGCCCGGTGAACGCCCACTCCATCGGGATCTGCTGGTCCAGCAGCATGCCGACCAGCGCGGCGAGCGGACTGCGGCCGAGGAGCGCGTCGGCCTCGGGGTCCTGGGCGAGGTGAAGGGTGACGTCCATGTCCCGATGGTCGCCCGCCGGACGGCGCGACGCAGCCGGAGGACCCCGGAGGACGCGGGGATCCCCGATCAGCAAGACTCGGTGAGCAGAACGCCGCCTTCGTCCGTACCCATCCAGAAGCCGGCGAGTTCCAAGACGGAGAAGTGACGTGACCGGACGGCGGGGCGAAGATCGGGACGGCGTTGCGCGCCGTGGACGCGTACGGCGGCGGCGACTCGGGAAGCTGACGCTGCTCGGCGCGGTACTGGTCCTCATCCTCCTCGGCGGCGCCGGACCCGCCTCGGCCCACGCCGCCCTGCGGGGCGCGGACCCCGCCGACGGAACCGTCCTCAAGACGGCGCCCGGCACGGTCACCCTGACCTTCACCGAGTCCGTCAGCCTGCTCGACGACTCCTTCCGTCTCTTCGACCCCGAGGGCCGGCGGGTGCGCACGGGCGAACCGGAGCACGCGCCGGGACGTCCGGACACGGCCCGGGTGGCGTTCCCGGAGGGGCTCGGCGAAGGAACGTTCACCGTGGCGTGGCGGATCGTGTCGGCGGACAGCCACCCCGTCTCCGGCGCCTTCACCTTCTCCGTGGGCAAGCCGTCCCCGACGATGGCCGCGATCGACACCGGCCCGGCGGAGAACCCCGCGACCCGCGGCCTGCACGATCTCGCGCGCTACACCTCCTACGGCGCCGCCGCCCTGCTCATCGGCACGGCGGCCTTCGCACTGCTGTGCCGGCCGCCGCACACGGGTCCGCTGCGCAAGCCGCTGATCGCGGGCTGGTGGGCGCTGCTGGCCTCCACGCTCGCCCTGCTGGTGCTGCGGGCGCCCTACGAGACCGGGGCCGGTCCGGCGTCGGCCTTCGACCCCGCGGCCTTCGCCCGCATCCTGACCGGCCGCCCCGGTCTGATGCTGCTGGCCCGCCTGGCCCTGCTCGCGCCGGCGGCCCTTCTTCTCGTACGGATGTCCCGGCGCCGACCGGAGGAGAGGCCCTCGCGCGCGATCCTGGCGGCGGGCACCGCGCTGGCCCTCGCCCTGGCGCTGACGTGGGCGGGGTCCGAACACGCCTCGGCCGGCATCCAGGTCCCGGTCGCGATGACGTCGTCGGTGCTGCATCTGCTGGCGATGGCGGTCTGGCTGGGCGGCCTGACAGCCCTCCTGACCACCCTTCAGCACGCCACACCGGACGAGCCGCGGGCAGAGCACGGCACGCCGCCGCCCACGCGCCGGGAACCGGCCCCCGCTTCTTCGGGCGGTGACCGGGGGCCGGAGGCGGAGGCGGCTGTCTCGGTCGGCTCCGAGGGAGGTGGCGGCCGTACGGCGGTCGCGGCCCCGGTCGCCGACGCGGCCACGGCGCCTTTCACCGACGGCCCCGCGCTGACCGCCGCTGTGGTGCGCTTCTCGCGGATCGCCTTCGGCGCGGTCGTCGTCCTCGTGGTCACCGGCGTCTACCAGTCCTGGCGCGGTCTCGGCTCCTGGACCACGCTCACCGGAACGGCGTACGGCCGGCTGCTGTTGGTCAAACTCGTGGTGGTGGTACTGCTGCTGGCCGTGGCGGCCCGCTCCCGGCGCTGGACGGCACGGCTGGTCACAGCGGACGCGGACCCGGCCGCATCCGACGGGCAGACCCCGGCGGCCGGCCCCGACGCCTGCCGCCGCGCCCTGCGCCGCTCGGTGCTGGCCGAGGTCGCCGTGGGCATCGCCGTCCTGGTCCTCACCACCGTGCTGGCCGGCACCCTGCCGGGCCGCGCGGCCGCCGAGGCGGCCCGGGCCACGCCCGAAGCCGGGGTTCCGGGCGCCTCCGTCACTGTCATCCCGTTCGACGTCGGCATCCCCGGCGGCCACGGCAAGGTGCAGATCACCCTGGAACCGGGCCGCGTCGGCCAGAACGCGGTGGAGGCCGTCGTCTACGGCCCGGACGGCGGCCTGACCATCGTCCCCGAACTGCGCCTGTCCCTGTCCCTGCCCGCACGGAACATCGGCCCCATCGACGCCGCGCTGACCAACAGGGGCGGCTACTGGGGCACCGACTCCCTCAACCTTCCGATCCCCGGCACCTGGACCATGAAGGCGACCGTACGGGTGTCGGACATCGACCAGACGAGCGAGGAGCGGAAGGTCCAGGTCCTGCGCTAGCGGCCGAGGACGCCGACCCGTGCGTCGCCCGTGCGGAACGCGGCGGGTCGGTACCCGTGACATGCGGCTGCGTGGACGTATGGTCGACGTGCCGCGCACCGAACGGCGGCTCACCGGCCCATGTCCGTCTCTTCATTTGTACGGATGAGACATCCGATCGCACATATGGAGCTAATCAGGGAATTCCTTCACCCGTTTGCCGCGCATCCGGGGAAAGTCGGACGGCGTTAGTCGAGACATGACTAAGGCAACCAGGGAAGGGTACTGGAGTCTGTTCGGGGGTCAGGAGCGAGAGGACCCGGTCGCCGCGCACGCGGTGGCGCTGGGTCCCTACACCTACCTCCCCGCCCCGGTGCACTCGTCGGCCACTGTCAACGGCACCCTGACCAGAGGCGGTTTCCCGGTCGCCCTCAAGGTGACCGAACCCCTGCTGCGGGATTTCCTGGACGCGATGAGCACACTGGAAGCCGACCTCGCCCGCCGCTGGCTCGGTCCGGTGGGCCGGTCCCGTTTCTCGGGAGCGGAATAACCGGCCGGGATATGTACGACGAACGTATCGATCACCGTTCCGGCCATTCGACAGATTATTCGGGCCATCCCGGTTACGCAGGCGGATACGAGGGGGCGGGCACCGGCAGGCACCGGGGTCCGGCGGAGTTCTTCACGTCTCCCCTGGAGCCGCCGGACGCGACCTGGGACCCGGCCGAGGAACTGGCCTTCATGCTCCAGGACGCGATGGAGGAGCACCGGCCGGACATCCACGTCGCCCGCGACGAGCCACCGGGCACCGAGCCCGCCCCGAACACGCCCCTGGAGAACCTCCACGCGATCACGGAGGAACTGCCTCCCCTGAAGGCGGTCGCACGACGCCATCGAAAGGTCCGGGAACGCAAGCGCCCGAACGTCCTGCGGACCGCCAGTCACGTCATCGCCGCGCTGGCCGCGGTCATCGCTTCCTCGGTGAGTTTCTTCGGCGGAATGGTTGCCTACGATCCCCTCCGCGTCGTGGCCGTGGCCCGTATGGAGGACGGCATCGCCTCCTGGTGGCCCCTGCTCGTCTACGGTCCCTGGCTGGTCGCCTCGCTGTCCGTGCTGCGGGCCGCGCTCCACCAGCGCCGCGCCGTCCACTCCTGGAGCGTGGTGCTGGCCTTCTCGTCCATCGCGATGCTCCTGTGCGTGCTGCAGGCGCCCAGGACGATCGTCGACATCGCCGCGGCCGCCCTGCCGGGCCTGGCCTCCCTGGCCTCCTTCCAGCAGTTCGTACGCCAGATCACCCTGACCCGCCCGCCCCGGCGGACCACGCCCCGCCACCGTCAGCCCCGCACCCCGCACACCGAGACCCCGCGCAGGTCCACGTCCACCGCCCGTGAAACCCGCCGCACCACGACCACGGCACGACCGGCGCGACCGGCCGGAGGCACGGCGCGCAAGAGGTTCTGAGCGGACCGCTCCCCGGCGCCGGGCCCCACCTTCGCGGTGCCGGGGGCACCATGTAGGTGGATGGAGTGTGGCGGACGCGAAGGAGGCCGCCATGGCAGCAGCGCAACTTCCGGCTTCGCCCTTGATGATCAGGGCGACCGACGGCCGGCGGGCCGAGCTGGCCCTCACCGGGGACATCGGGGCTCAGGCCCTTCGGCCACTGGAGGAGCGGCTCGCGGCCCCGCCGCTGAGCGAGGCCGACGAGTGGGTCGTGGACATGAGCGGGGCCACCCACCTCGACCTCGCCTGCGCCTACGCCCTGCTGCGGGGCGCCACGCGGTGGCCGGCGACCGCGCTCACCATCCGCGGAGCCCGGCGCACCGTGCACCGGACCCTCCACCGGGCGGGGTTCGACGCGGTCGCGGTGATGGAGGACTGAGGGGGCGCTTCCGCGGTCAAGGGCGTGCCGTTGCGGCAGGGCCGGATGGGACGGAGCCCGAATAGTTCGGTGACCGATGTAATCTGGAGTCATGGCTCCGGACACGCACACCCCGTCCCGTCCGCGCTGGCCCGCCGTGCTCACCGCGGAGCGGGCCCGCCCGGAGGGGATCCGGTCGCGGCCGGACGCCTGGCGGCTGGCCGTGGCCACGGTGTGCTTCGGGGCGTTCATGGGCCAGCTGGACGCAAGCATCGTGACGCTGACCTACGGCAGCCTGCGCACGGAGTTCCACACCTCGCTCGCCGCGGTGGAATGGGTGTCGCTGGCGTATCTGCTGGCCCTGGTGGCGCTGCTGGTGCCGGCCGGGAGGCTGGCGGACGCCCACGGCCGCAAGCTGCTGTACCTGTACGGGTTCGCCGTCTTCACGCTGGCGTCCGCCGCCTGCGGACTGGCGCCCACCCTGGCCGCGCTGGTGGGCTTCCGGGTGGTGCAGGCGGCCGGAGCGGCGTTGATGCAGGCCAACAGCGTCGCGCTGGTGACCACCAGCGCGCCCCGCGGGCGGATGCGCAGCGCGCTCGGCGTGCAGGCCGCCGCACAGGCGCTGGGGCTCGCCCTGGGGCCCACGGTGGGTGGCGCGCTGGTGTCCACCCTGGGCTGGCGCTGGGTGTTCTGGGTGAACGTGCCGGTGGGGGTGGTCGCACTGGTGAGCGGGCACTATCTGCTGCCGCGCACCAGGGCCCGTACGAGGGTGGCCCGCTTCGACTGGACCGGACTGGCGCTGCTGGCCGTGGCGACGACCTGCGCGCTGCTCGGCGTGTCCGCGGCCTCCGGTCTGCCCGTGCCCGGCTGGAGCGTGGTCCTAATGTTCGGCGTGGCGGCTCTGGCCGGCTGGGGCTTCGCACGCCGGCAGCGGCGGATCGCCGCGCCCCTGCTCGATCTCGCGCTGCTGCGGGTGCGCGCGGTGGCGTTCGGGCTGGTCGGGGCGCTGAGCGGATATCTGGTGCTGTTCGGCCCGCTGGTGCTCGTGCCGGTCGTGCTGACCGCGCGGGGGGCCTCGGAGCTGACCGCGGGGCTGGTGCTGACGGCGCTGCCCGCCGGATTCGCCCTGGGCGCCACCGGCGGCGACCGGCTGCTGCCCCGTTCCCTCAGCGACCGTGGCCGGTGCCTGACCGGCGCCGGTGTCTTCCTCCTGGCCACGGCCTCGCTCCTGGCCGTTCCGCTGACTCTCGCCTGGCTGGTGCCGCTGCTGGCCCTGGTCGGCGCCGGGCTGGGGACGTTCACCCCGGCCAACAACGCTCTGATCATGGGCGCGATCCCGGCCCGTTCCTCCGGCACCGGAGGCGGCCTGGTCAACATGACCCGCGGTCTGGGCACCGCCCTCGGGGTGGCACTGGTGACCCTCGCCCTGCACCTGGCGTCCGGCGGCGGGACGGAGGCCGGCGCCCGGTGGTCCGCGGCGATTCTGGTGGCGGTGTCGGCCGTCGCCGTCGTCGCGGCCCGGCTGGGGCCCGAGCGGGGCGACCACCGGCGGCCCCAGCCCGGACTCGGGGCGTGAGGGGGTGTGAAACCGGTGAACCAGCCGTGTGAGCCGATGAATTGCCCGGCGCCGGTCCGAGCCGGAGGGCGCGTACGGGGACCCGGCTACCCTTGCCGCATGTCCGCGCAGCCCCGTTCCGAGCTTCCCCTGCCCGGCCCCGGCGCCGAGGCGCCGGACGCCCGTCTGCTGACCGAGGCTGTCACCCGCCTGCGCCGCGCCCTGCGGGCCTCGATCCGCACCGACTACCCGTGGGAGAAGCTGCCCATGGCCCAGGTCGAGCTGCTCCAGGTCCTCGGCGAGCACTCGCCCGCCCGGATCAGCGACCTCGCGGCCCGCCAGCGGCTCGCACCGAGCACCGTCAGCGGACTGATCGGCCAGATGATCACCACGGGCCTGGTCGCGCGCGAGGTCGACCCCGCGGACCGCCGCGCCTCCGTCGTCACCCTCACCGACGCCGGCCGCGACCAGCTCACCGCGTGGACCACGGCCCACGAACGCCGGATGGACGCCGCCCTGGCCTCCCTGGACGACACGGCCCGCTCCGCCATCGCCACCGCCCTGCCCGCCCTCTTCCAACTCGCCGAACGACTCGGCCGGTTGGACGACGACGCGACGGCGGACTGACGCGACGAGGACCCCCACGGGAATCCGGTCGGGTTCCCCGCGAGCCATCCGCCCCGACCGCGCCGGTGTCACGCGTTCGAACGGGAGATCGACCTACCCTTGCCTCTGAACAGGCCGCCACGAACAGACCGCCCGCGAGACGGCCGTGGCGGGGCGTTTGCGTGTGTTTGTGGTGGTTCAATACCGTTGGTCGCGGGGGCAACCGACGTTCGGGCAGGGCAGAGCGATGACCGTGAGTCCGTCTTCGCCGCGGTCGGCCGCACACCGGGAGCGGGCGCCCCTTCATCTGTCGTCGCTGGTGAAGCGCCCCGTGGTGGACCCGGGGGGCCGGTCGCTCGGCCGGCTCTCCGACGTGATCGTCCGGCTGCGCGGCGCCGACTATCCGGTGGTGACCGGGCTCGTGGTCGGCGTGGGCGGCCGTGAGCTGTTCGTCCCGGTCGAACAGGTGGCCGCTCTCGACGCCGAAGGACTCGTGGCACTCGAGACCGCCCGGCTCGACCTGCGGCCGTTCGGGCGGCGCGAGGGCGAGGTGCTGCTGCGGGCCGACGTGCTGGGCCACCGGCTGATCGATGTCGGCGAGGCCCGCCTGGTCCGCGCGCAGGACGTGGAACTGGCCGAACGCGACGACGGCCAGTGGCTGCTGTCGGGCGTGGACACGCACCGCCCGCACCGGCTGCTCGGGATCTTCGGGGACCGTTCGACGGAGCACGCGTGCCGCGACTGGAAGGTGTTCGAGCCGCTGATCGGACACAGCCGCAGCGCGCTGGTCCGCCGTCCCACGGCCCGGATCCGCCGCCTGCGCCCGGCGGAGATCGCCGACCTGCTCGAGGACGCCTCCCGGGACGAGGAACGCGAGATCCTCGGCGACGTCCGGCAGGACCCGGAGCTGGAGGCCGACGTCTTCGAGGAGCTGGAGGAGGACCGGGCCTCCCGGTTGCTCAACGCCCGCACGGACGAGGAGATCGCCGCCGTCCTGGCGCGGATGCGTGCGGACGACGCGGCCGACGCCATCGACGATCTGCGCCAGGGCCGCCGCCGTACCGTGCTGGACCTGCTGCCCGCCGGACAGCGGGCCAAGGTGCTGACGCTGATGGGGTTCAACCCCGCCAGCGCCGGGGGCCTGATGGGGATGGACTTCCTGGCCCTGCCCCCGGACACGACGGTGAGCGAGGCCGAGGCGGCGGTCAGGCGCGCGAACCGGCTCCAACCGGAGGCGCTGACCAGCGTCTACACCGGCGACGAGGACGGCCGGCTGCTCGGCTGGGTCCGGCTGGTCACCATCCTGCAGAGCGATCCCGGACTCCGGCTGGCCGAGGTGAGCGAGGCCGATCCCGTGCGCGTCGGCCCGGACACGGACCTGGTCGACGTCGCCCTGCTGATGACGGACTACAACCTCATCACCCTGCCGGTCGTGGACGACGAGGGAGTCCTGCTCGGTGTGATCACGGTCGACGACGTGCTGGAGGCGACGCTGCCGGAGGACTGGCGACGCCGCGAGGTGGCCCCGCCACCCGACGCCCACCGGACCGCTGAGGCCGGAGGCATCACGGACTCCGCCGAGGCCGGGAGTGTCACCGGTACCGCCGCCGAGGCCGGCGGCGCCAGGGGCCCGGAGGCGCGTGAGGAGCCCTCACCATGAGGGATCCCCGGCCCGACCGTCAGCCCGACCGCCGGCCCGACCGGCACCCGCCGCAGCCGCCGCCCGGCCCCCGCCCGGAGGAGGGTGCGCCCCAGTCCGGCGCCCGCCCGGAGGACCGTCCGCGTGCACCGGGTTCGCGCCCGGACGCGCCGAAGTCCGGCAGCCCGCCCCCGGACGCGCCGAGGCCCAGCCGGCCCCCGGACGGGGGCCGGACCACGCCCGCCCCGCGCCCACAGGCGCCCGGCGGCAGCGCGCGCCCCGCAGCCCCGGACAGGCCACGCGTCCCACCGGTCGGCCCGGGCACCAGGGGACGCGCCCGGACGCCGGAACACGAAGGCGCCCCCGGTGACCGGACCCCCCCACCGACCCCCGCGACCCCGGCCCCCCTCCCGGATGCCGACACCACCCCCACGACGCCACCGGCAGGCCCCCGCCCCCGCCCGCGCTCCACAGCGGTGCTGGACGAGGCCCACCTCGGTGACATCGAGGGCGCGCTGGGACGTATCCGGCTGGAGGAGGCGGACTCCAGCCACAGCCTCAAGCGGCGGCTGCTGACGTTCCTGGCGATCGTCGGCCCCGGCCTCATCGTGATGGTGGGCGACAACGACGCGGGCGGGATCTCCACGTACGCCCAGGCGGGCCAGAACTACGGCTACAGCCTGCTGTGGGTGCTCCTGCTCCTCATCCCCGTCCTCATCGTCAACCAGGAGATGGTGGTCCGGCTCGGCGCCGTCACCGGGGTCGGGCACGCCCGGCTGATCAACGAGCGCTTCGGCAGGTTCTGGGGCTGGTTCAGCGTCGGCGACCTGTTCGTGCTCAACTTCCTGACGATCGTCACCGAGTTCATCGGCGTCTCGCTCGCCCTCGGCTACCTCGGCGTCGACAAGTACATCGCCGTGCCCGTCGCCGCCCTCGCCCTGGTCGCGATCACCGCCTCGGGCAGCTTCCGGCGCTGGGAACGCGCGATGTTCGCCTTCATCGCCGTCAGCCTGCTGCTGGTGCCGCTGGCACTGATGTCCCACCCGCGCTACGGGGCGGCCGTCCACCACCTGGTCGTCCCGGGCGTGCGAGGCGGGGTCACCTCGGAGGCCGTCCTGCTGATCATCGCGATCGTCGGTACGACCGTCGCCCCCTGGCAGCTGTTCTTCCAGCAGTCCAACATCATCGACAAGCGCATCACACCGCGGTTCGTCGGTCATGAGCGCGCGGACACCGTGCTGGGCTCCCTCGTCGTGATCGGCGGCGCCGTCGCGATCGTCGTCGTCGCCGACTACGCCGTGAGCGGTACGAGCGCGGCCGGGCACTTCACCGACGCGCTGGGGGTCGCCGAGGCACTGGGCGGGCACAGTCACGTGCTGGGAGTGATGTTCGCGGTCGTGCTCATGGACGCGTCGATCATCGGCGCCGCGGCCGTCACCCTGGCCACCAGCTACGCCTTCGGTGACGTCTTCAACCTGCGCCACTCCCTGCACCGAAGCTTCCGCGAGGCCAAGGCGTTCTACGGGACCTACGCCGGGATGGTCCTGCTCGCCGCCGCCGTCGTGCTGATCCCCGGCGCGCCTCTCGGACTGATCACGACCGCCGTCCAGGCCCTGGCGGGACTGCTGCTCCCCTCCGCGTCGGTCTTCCTGCTGCTGCTGTGCAACGACCGGGCGGTCCTCGGCCCCTGGGTCAATCCGCGCTGGCTCAACGTGGTGGCGTCGACCATCATCGCGGTGCTCCTGATGCTGTCCGGGATCCTCGTCGCGACGACCCTGTTCCCGTCGCTGGACACCACCCGGGTCGCGCTGTGGCTCGCCGGAGTGCTGGTCGTGGGGCTGCTGGGCGCGGCCGTGGGACTGCGCGTCGTCCGCGCCCGCCGAGGTGGGGCTCTGCCTCCGCCTCCTGCGGTTCCCCGTTCCGAACGCGAGAGCTGGCGCATGCCTCCCCTCGCCCTGCTGGAGCCGGTCGTCTGGTCCCCCGGCCTCAAACTCGGCATGGGCCTCCTGCGCGGCTACCTGGTGATCGCCGCGCTGCTCCTGGTGGTCAAGGCCATCCAGATCGGCTGAGCGGGGGGCCGGGCCGGGGACCTGGCAGGGGACCCGACACGGGGTGAGGATGGAGAGGTGAGGGAGGCCCTGATGTGATCCTGCCCTACCCGCACCACGGAGACCGTGTGGTGGCATACCTGCTGCCGGTGTGGACGCGGCTCCCCTCCGCCGGTCGCGGGGGCGTGGCCGCCGCCGTGCTGGCCGTGGCGCTCGTCACCCTGGTCGTCGTCACGAGGGTGCGGCGGAGCCGTTCCGGTCCGCTCAGGCACCCACGGACCCGCCGGCCCGCCGGCCCGGTCGACACGACGTGGTTCACCGCCCACACCCTTGACGGCTTCCCCGAGGAGGCGGTCCGCGCCACCCTGAGGACCCCGACCGCCCCGTCCCGCGAACGCCTCTACGCCGCCTGGGTCCTGGCCACGCACACCCAGGGCACGGACGCCGTCTGGCTGGAGAAGAACCTGGCCCTCCCCGCCGACGCGGCCCACCTGATCACCGACGCCGCCGAAGCCAGACGCCGCGAGATGTCGGCACGGGAGACCCACGACACGCAGGCACGCGACAGAGACTGTCCCGACTGAGCCCTGGGTGGCTGGGCCCGTGGGCGGAAGCGTCCACAGCTAGGGCATGGCGCCGCCCTGCCGATTACGGCCCGCGCGCCGGCCCGTCGCCATCACGAGGAGGCCGATCAGCATAAGCGCGATGCCGGACCCGGCCCGCCACTCCCGGGCGTACGGGCCGCTGATCAAAACGCCAAGGGCGGCCCCCACTCACGCCAATGAAACGGGGCCGCCCTTGTCCAATGACAAAGACCCAGGTCAGAGTGGGTGACCTGGGCCTTTCTGGGGGAGCCGCCTTCGGGATTCGAACCCGAGACCTACGCATTACGAGTTGTCCGATCTTGGTCCGGGGGCGTCCGTGAGCGTACACAGGGTCGGTTCCCTGCCTGCTCGGCGGCGTCCCAGACTCCGGGGAACAAGGGCGGACGCTCGCGGAACACGCAATGACTGAGACCGGAACTGAGACCGCGGCGCCCGTAACGCGCCAATGTCATCCGGGGAGGGCTCGGCGTTCCGCTGGTACCGCTGTCGATTTTCGCCTTCTTTCACTTCGTCATGGGGGATGTGTGCCCGGCGGATGGCGAGGAGGGCGACGTCGTCGCCGAGGCGTCCGCCGGTGTGGGCGAGCAGGTCCCGTTCGATGTGGTGGAGCAGCGCCTCCGGAGGTTGGTCGGTCCACTGGGCTGCGCGTACCGCGAACGGGTAGAAGGCGCCGTTGAGGTCACGAGCTTCGATGACGCCGTCGGTGTACAGGACCAGCGTGTCCTCGGGGCCGAAGGGCACGACATCGACGACGTGGTCGTCGGGATCCGTGACGCCGACGCCAAGCGGGGGCCCGGGGTGGAGGCGGGGCATGTGGACGGTGTTGTCCGCGCCGAGCAGCAGGGGTGCAGGGTGACCGCAGCTGGTCATGCGGACCAGGGGCTCGCTGTCGGCGGTCTCGACCAGAAGAGCGGTCACGAAGCGTTCTCCCGCCTCGCCCTCCGGTTCGAAGTCGGCGAGGTAGCGGGTCATGCTCCGTTCCAGGGAAGCGGCCAGGTCGGGCAGGGAGGCCTGCTGGTGGGCGGCCTCGCGGAAGGCGCCGAGCAGGAGGGCGGCCTCGCCCAGGGCGGGCAGGCCCTTGCCCCGCACGTCGCCGATCATCACGCGGACCGCGCTGCCGGTGCGGGCGGCGGCATACAGGTCGCCGCCGATAGCGGCCTCCTCCTCGGCAGCCAGATAGACACAGGCGAGCCGCAGCGGGCCCAGCCGGCTCGGCAGCGGCCACATCACCACCTGCTGGGCGGCCTCGGCGACCGACCGGACCCGGGCCATCTGGCGTATGTGCCGGTCGCGCACCGCACACAAGACCACGATCAACAAGGTGATCACCGCGATGGCGATCACCTCCACCATCACGTTCCGCGAAGTCACCCTTCCGGCGTACCAGCCGTTGGCCGCCTCACCTGCCATGGCCAGGATCCCGATGCCGCCCGTCGTCCAGGGGCCCGCGAACCACGCGGTGAGCGTGGGCGCGACCACCAGCAGGGGACCGAGGACGACGTTTGGCCCGGTCGCGATGTCCGCGGCAGTGATCACAACGATGAGCACGACAGGGATCAGCAGCAGCAGGTGGCTCGGCTGCCACGGCTGCTCGAGACCCACACGTCCCTGCCTGGAGCCCACGCCTTCCACATTGCACCGCTCCCGTGGCTCGCGCCACGACGTTTTCAAGACCACCCAGGATGGCCGCGAGGTGCTACGGCTCGCCCGACGGGAGTCAGTGGCCGGCCTGTGTCTCACCACTTACGGCTCGTGTCCTCCTGTGGAGGGTGATCGCACGGTGGGCACACACAACCGCCAGGAGCGCAAACCAGGTTCCCCCCAGGCATGGCCCGGGAAGGGCCCACCAGTCCACTACCGGCTCCGTAAGAACCCTCACGACCCTCCCGACGTCGTAGGTCACGATGCCGGTCAGCACCACAGTCAGGAGAGCCGTCGTCCACCAGCGCTCAGGCCAACCCTTGCTCACGCTTCCCCCGCCAAAATCGCCCCTGCAGACATCGCCCAGTGTGCCGTGCCCCCCGACGTACGCTACTGCGGGTATCCCTGCTCGGTCATGCACTGCTGGAACGTCTTCTCGTGCATGGTGGTGAGGGTGTCGGCTGCGTAGTCGCCGGTGGAGGAGTTGCCGGGTATGCCTGGGTGGCGACGGCCTCGCAGTGGGCGCGGGCTTCGGTTTGGGTGAACTGCACGTGGTCGTTGCTGTCCCCCGTGGGGATGGCTGCGGTGCTGGGGCCCCCTGTTTCCAGGGGGCCCTTCGACATCGTGCCCGGTGAGGCACTGGCGGAGGATACGAGATTCGAACTCGTGAGGGGTTGCCCCCAACACGCTCTCCAAAGGTTCGTCTGGAGGTTCTGGGGCGTGCGGCAACGTCCTGACCTGCGGTGCAGCCGGTCCGGGCCGGGGTTCTGAACGGTGCTGCACGCCGGTGAATGCAACCAGAACTGCAACCACGGAAGTGGAGCAGCGTGAGTGTGTCCAGCTTCTGCTCGTGGTTCCTGGGCAGCGGGGAGTCGCCTCCTTACCCGCCGTTCTGCGACCAGACCGCGGTGAGCGCTGTGACCGCGTCACTGTCGGCTGGTGCCGCGGGCCACCATTCGCCGTCGTCGTCCTGGAGGTAGGGGTACCAGCGGGCATCGGGTCCCAGACGCAGTTGGATGCCGTGGTGGGTGAGGGTGATGCGGTTGCGCCAGGTTCTGATGTGTGTGGGGGAGTCGGTCATCTCGGCGAGGGCCGCTTCCAGGGCGGTGCGGGTGGCCTTCATCACCGTCGGGTCGGGGGTGTG
Source organism: Streptomyces sp. NPDC014889 (assembly GCF_043081205.1). Lineage (NCBI taxonomy): Bacteria > Bacillati > Actinomycetota > Actinomycetes > Kitasatosporales > Streptomycetaceae > Streptomyces > Streptomyces sp. NPDC014889. Next base: position 67,765 of record NZ_JBIBWH010000002.1, on the reverse strand, counting down.
GGGCTGTTCGGCGACGGTGATGCCCGTGGGGCCACCGTGGCGCCAGGCGCGCGTGAGGCGTGCGAAGGCGGTGGGGTTGATGCCGGTGTTCTGGATCAGGTGGTGGAACCACTCGGGTCCGGGGTTGCCTGCGGCGATGCGGACGGCGTCCTTGTGCTGGGTCAGGTACAGGTCGGCGGTGTCGCCCGCGAGGAGCCGGGCGGCGCGCGCGGTGGCGTCGGCCATGAGGCGTTCCAGGTCCGCGGCGGCCAGGCCGCTGCCGGGAGGCGGGGCGACGGGCAGTGCTGTGGTGTGGGCGGCGGGTTCCGGGAGTTCGGGCAGTTCGGGAGACTCTTCGGCCCAGTGGGCGTACGCAGCGGCGGCCGGGATGCCGGCCGGTGCCGGTGGGACGACGGTTTCCTGTGCTGCCGTACGGAGTGCGCGCAGCTGGGCGAAGACCTCCTCGCGACCGCGGCCGCGCAGTGCGAAGAGCACGAACGGGTCGGTGTCGATGGTGGCGGCGATGGCGTAGCAGAGCGCGGCGGCGTGCTTGCAGGGGTGTCCCCAGTCGGGGCAGGAGCACTCCGGATCGAGCTCGGTGGGCAGTGGGAGCAGGGGAACGCCCGCGTGCCGGGCGTCGTCCACGAGTTCGGCGGGCATCTCGTCGTCGAGAAGTGCTGCGAGATGCCCGGCGCGGGCCGCGATCGTGGCGAGCAGGGTGTCCCACTGAGGGTCGGTGAGGACGGGCAGGTGGACTGAGGAGCGGTACGGGCGCGGGCGGCTGCCCTGGACCGCGGCAGTGACCTTGCCCGGAGTGACGGTGACCGGGCCGACCATGCCCTTGCGGGCGTAGGTGCGTCCGCGTGAGAGCCGTCCGGCGTCCAGGGTGGAGTCCTCCAGGGCGGCCACCCATGCCTGGCCCCACCAGGTCGCGGCGAAGGCTCGCTTGCCGCGGGCGGGCGCACGGCGCGGGCCGGGGACAGCGGGGCTCATGACTGCCTTCCCAGGGCGACGAGTTCGGCGAGGTCGGCGTCGGACAGTTCGGTCAGGGCTGCCTCGCCGGAGCCGACGACGGCGTCGGCGAGGGCGCGCTTGGCTTCGAGCAGCTTCGCCACCTTGTCCTCCACGGTTCCCTCCGCGAGGAGCTTGTGTACCTGGACGGGTTTGTCCTGGCCGATGCGGTAGGCGCGGTCGGTGGCCTGGTCCTCGACGGCCGGGTTCCACCAGCGGTCGTAGTGCACGACGTGGCTGGCGCGGGTGAGGTTGAGTCCGGTGCCCGCCGCCTTCAACGACAGCAGGAATACCGGCACTTCACCGCGCTGGAAGCGGTCCACCATCTCCTCGCGCCGTGCGACGGGGGTGGCACCGTGCAGGAAGAGAGTGGGGAGGCCGCGCTCGGCGAGATGCTTCTCCAGCAGCGCCGCCATCTGTTTGTACTGCGTGAAGACCAGCACGGATTCGCCTTCGGCGGTGATGGTGTCGAGCAGTTCGTCGAGCAGGTCGAGCTTGCCGGAGCGGCCCCGCAGGGGAGTGGACTGGCGCAGGCTGTGCTCTTTCAAATACTGGGCGGGGTGGTTGCAGATCTGCTTCAGCGCGGTGAGCAGCTTGAGTACCAGACCGCGTCGGGCGATGCCCTCCGACTCCGCGATCTTCGCCATGGTCTCGCGGACCTGTGCCTCGTACAGGCTGGTCTGCTCGGCCGTCAGCGGGACGACGTGGTCGGTCTCGGTCTTGGGCGGCAGTTCGGGCGCGATTCCGGGGTCGGACTTCTTGCGGCGCAACAGGAAGGGTCGTACGAGACGGGACAGGCGCTCGGCTGCCTCGGGATCCTCACCCGCCTCGATGGCGCGGGCATGCCGGTCACGGAAGGCGGTGAGTGAGCCGAGGAGCCCGGGGGTGGTCCAGTCGAGCAGTGCCCACAGCTCGGAGAGGTTGTTCTCCACGGGAGTACCGGTGAGAGCGACGCGGGCACGGGCAGGCAGGGCACGCAACTCGCGGGCGGTGACGGCGTAGGGGTTCTTGACGTGCTGGGCCTCGTCGGCGGCCACCAGCGACCAGACTGTCTCGGCAAGCGCTTCGCGGTCGCGGCGCAGCACCCCGTAGGTGACCAGGACGATCTCGTCGCCGGCCAGGTCCCCCAGGTGGCGGTCGCCGCCGTGGTAACGGCGTACGGGGGTGAGCGGCGCGAATCTGGCGGCCTCGCGCTGCCAGTTGCCGAGCAGCGACGCCGGGCAGACGACAAGGATGGGGCCCGCGGTGGCGGGGTCGCTCTGGCGGTGCAGGTGCAGAGCGAGCAAGGTGATGGTCTTGCCCAGGCCCATGTCGTCGGCGAGACAGCCGCCGAGGCCGAGTGCGCACATCTCGGCCAGCCAGGCCAGGCCCCGCTTCTGGTACTCGCGCAACGTGGCCTTGAGGGCGGCGGGCTGGGGCACGGGGGTGCGGGACTCGGGATCGCGGATACGAGCGACCAGGTCGCCGAGCGCACCGACCGCCGCACAGGGGACCGGGTCGCCGTCCCGCTCGGCCTCGCCGGTCAGCGCGGCGCTCAACGCCTCCATCAGGGTGAGCGGTTCCATCCGGCGGCGCTTGGCGCGGGCCACCAGCTTCGGGTCGGCGACCACCCACTGGTCGCGAAGCCGGACGAGGGGCCGGCGTGACTCTGCGAGAGCATCCATCTCGGCCTCGGTGAGCGGCTCGCCGCCGAGGGAGACCTGCCAGCGGAAGTCGAGGAGGGCCTCGGTGTCCAGCAGGCCGCCCGCAGTGGAACCGGGGGCCGTGCGCTGCCCGATCTCCGCGGTCGCGGTGAGCGCCTTGACCAGGTCGCGCGGCCAGTGCACGTCGACACCGGCCGCGCGCAGCGCGTCCGTGGCGTCCCCAAGGAGATCGAAGGCTTCGTCGTCGGTCAACCGGAGCTGATCGGGAGCGGCATCGCCCAGCAGCCTTTGCAGCGGGGGCCAGGCGCGGGCGCCGCGGCGCAGGGCGAGAAGGGTCTCGGTTTCGGCGCGTGGGCCGAGCAGCCGCTCCACTGCGGTCGGCTCGCTCCAGAGTCGTGCGGCCTCGATGACGAGCGCCGGGTCCGCCGCGGTGTGCAGTTGCAGGACGGTCCGGAACTGCCGTCGGCGTCCTTCGGGTACGTCGACGCGCAGGGAGACACTGACCTCGGCGGTGAGCGCCGCCTGGGTTTCCTCGGCCCATTCACGCAAGGTGGGTACGGCGCGGGCCTCGCGCCAGGCGTACGGCAGCGCTCCCATGGCGAGCGGCGCGGCCGGCGTACGGACCAGATCATCGGCGACCGCGTCGCAGAACTGGCGTACCAGCGCCGCCGGTTCGGCGATCCGTACCGGCGCAGGGCCTGGCTCGGGCAGGCAGTGGGCGTGCGGCGGGAAGGCGGCGGCCAGGGCGCCCAGCGTCTGGCGCTGGGCGGCGGTGCAGGGACCCACCTGCCAGGTGTCGTAACCGGCGGGGGTGATGGCCGGGTGAAGGCGGCCGTCGGCGAGCAGCCGCAGCGCGAAGCGAGTGGCGGCCTGCCAGGCGGCGCCGGAGGGATGCGTCGGCTCCGCATCGGCCAGGGCGGAGACAGCGACGGCGACAGGCAGCGCGTAACCCTCGACCCTGCGCCGCCTGACCGAGCGGCCGTGCGGCAGGACCAGCTCCACCGTCTCGGTCTCAAGGTCGGTGGGCGCCATACTGTCTCCGGCTGTTGCCCCGGTCGGCTTCCACAGCAGCAGCCGCCCAAGGCGGGCGGGCTCACCGGGCAGGAACACCGCCGCCCATCCGGCGCCGAGCAGTTCCCTCACGAAGGCGGACGTTTCCTGCCGGGTCGGCGGCGGTGCGCTCCTCGCGCCCGTACTCGGCTCTCGTGCGACGACTCGTGCCACTCTCTTCCGCCCTGTCGCTTGCCGGGCCTTCCCCTGGGCCCTCACTACCGAACCCCACCAGGCAACGTCACACGCTGGCAACCATGGGCCTTGGCTTGACTGCCGGCGACGGCGCCACGACGGATACGCCGCCGCTGAACACACCGGTCCTCAACCGTACGGTGCAGCGCCACGGTGAGGCATGAGCACCTGGGATCCAGCCGCGCTGGAGGCGTTGGTCGAAGAGGCCACCGTCGACGCCCACGGCGTACAACTGCCCAGCTGAGCCCCTGCTCGAATGGACAGTCGCCCCGACTGCACTGACCGGACCGACTGCGAGGAAACAGACAGCACGTAGCGCGCATACCGCAGTATGCTTGCGGCTATGGCTGACACCACACGGATCACGGTGACACTCCCCACCGAGCAGGTGGCGGAGCTGAAGAAGATCACGGACAACATCTCCGGCTACGTGGCCGAAGCGGTCGCCAGGCAGATCCGGCACCAGCTCCTGGGGGCCGACCTGCGCAGTCACACAGACGAGCACGGGGCCTTCAGTGAGGAAGAGCTGGCCGAGGCGCGGGCGCGGATCTTCGGTACGACGTCGGCCGCCGGCGGCGCGAGCGCCGCGTGAGCGGGCACATCGAGACGGTCGTCCTGGACAGCGAGGGGCTGTCGGCCTGGGTGGAGCAGGACCGAAAGGTTCTGGCGATGTTCCAGGTGTTCCACGACATGGGAGCGGACCTTGTCGTCAGCGCCAACACCATCGTGGAGGTGAGTCACGCCAGGGTGAACCTGCCCCGACTGCAATGGGCTCTCTCCCGGGTCAAGGTGGAGCCGATCACGGAGGCAGCGGCCAAGGCAGCGGCCCAACTGCTCAAGGGCGCCGGTCTGCACGGACACAAGTACGCGATCGACGCCACCGTCGCGGAAGCGGCCTTGCGTCAGCCTGGCCCGGTCGCTGTCCTCACGTCGGATGTCGATGACATGACCCGGCTGTGCGGCAGCAACGTCCGGATGATCGGGCTATGAGCGCGACATCGTGGGGGGAGCGGCGCGGATGCGCGCGCGGTGCATGCATGTGACCGGGGCCATGCTCCGCAAGGTCGCTCAGCAAGTCGGAGACGCGCTCTGGGTGCTGCCCGGCGTCGGAGAAAAATCCGACTGAGACGGAAACCGAGACGGACAACGTCGAAGGGCCCCACCGCGAACGGTGGGGCCCTTCGACATCGTGCCCGGTGAGGCACTGGCGGAGGATACGAGATTCGAACTCGTGAGGGGTTGCCCCCAACACGCTTTCCAAGCGTGCGCCCTAGGCCTCTAGGCGAATCCTCCGCCGGAAACATTACATGACTCGGAGGAGTGCTCGCGAACTCGTTGCCGGTGCCCGGGATCGGGTACTCTTTGCGGAGCCCCTCACGCGGCGCTATCTGACTGAACTCCCCCAGGGCCGGAAGGCAGCAAGGGTAGGTCGGCTCTGGCGGGTGCGTGGGGGGCGCTTGCGTCCACGGGCCGGACACGTTGTCGGTGGGCGCCTATAACCTCGTATGCGTGTCGTCTCTCGCGCTGTACCGCCGCTATCGCCCGGAGTCGTTCGCCGAGGTCATCGGGCAGGAGCATGTCACCGACCCGTTGCAGCAGGCGCTGCGGAACAACCGGGTCAATCACGCGTACCTGTTCAGCGGTCCGCGCGGGTGCGGCAAGACGACCAGCGCGCGGATCCTCGCCCGGTGCCTGAACTGCGAGAAGGGGCCGACGCCGACCCCCTGCGGGGAGTGCGACTCGTGCCGTGACCTGGCCAGGAACGGGCCGGGGTCCATCGACGTCATCGAGATCGACGCCGCTTCGCACGGTGGTGTGGACGACGCCCGTGACCTGCGCGAGAAGGCCTTCTTCGGGCCCGCCCGCAGCCGGTACAAGATCTACATCATCGACGAGGCCCACATGGTCACGTCGGCCGGTTTCAACGCGTTGCTCAAGGTGGTCGAGGAGCCGCCGCCGCATCTGAAGTTCATCTTCGCCACGACCGAGCCCGAGAAGGTCATCGGGACCATCCGGTCGCGCACCCACCACTACCCCTTCCGTCTCGTGCCGCCGGGCACCCTGCGGGACTACCTCGGCGAGGTCTGCCAGAAGGAGGACATCCCCGTCGAGGACGGGGTGCTGCCCCTCGTCGTGCGGGCCGGCGCGGGATCCGTGCGTGACTCCATGTCCGTCATGGACCAGCTCCTCGCCGGTGCGGGGGAGGAGGGCGTGACGTACGCCATGGCCACCTCTCTCCTCGGGTACACCGACGGCTCCCTGCTCGACTCCGTCGTCGAGGCCTTCGCCTCCGGTGACGGCTCAGCCGCCTTCGAGGTCGTCGACCATGTGATCGAGGGCGGCAACGACCCCCGCCGGTTCGTGGCCGACCTGCTGGAGCGGCTGCGAGACCTGGTGATCCTCGCCGCCGTTCCGGACGCCGCCGAGAAGGGGCTCATCGACGCCCCGGCCGACGTCGTCGAGCGGATGCAGGCCCAGGCCCGGTCCTTCGGCGCCGCCGAGCTGAGCCGCGCCGCCGACCTCGTCAACGAGGGCCTGACCGAGATGCGCGGCGCCACCTCGCCCCGCCTCCAGCTCGAACTGATCTGCGCCCGCGTCCTGCTGCCCGCCGCCTACGGCGACGAGCGGTCGCTGATGGCCCGCCTCGACCGCATCGAGCGCGGTGTCAGCTTCTCCACCGGCGCGGGTGCGCCCGCGATGGGGTACGCGCCCGGACCCGACGTGCACGGGGGAGCGCCGACCGGGACGGCGCCCGGCGCGGGCGCGACGCCTCCGGCTCCTCCTGTCCCGCCGGGCGGTGGGGTCGCCGCGGCTCGGGCGGCCGTACGGGGCGCGGGCGCCCCTGACCCGTCCCCCGCACCCGCCGTAACCCCCGCGCCGTCCACGCCCCCTGCGCCGCCCGCGGGTGATCATCCCCAGGAGACGGCTCCGACCGCCGCACCCACCGCCACGCCGCCGGCCGCCGCACCCACCGCGCCCGGCGCCTGGCCCACCGCGGCGGCCGCGGGGGGTGGCCGCCGGCCGGGCGGCTGGCCCACCGCGGCAGCCCCTGGCGGCGGGCAGGCGCCGGGCGCTCCGAGTACGTCCAGCGCCCCCGCGCCCGTACAACAGGCACCCGCGGCGAGGCCCGCCGCCGCACCGGCGTCTCCCGCCCCAGCAGCCCCGGCGGCCGGCGGGCTCGACCCCCGTGCCCTCTGGCCGAACATCCTCGAAGCGGTGAAGAACCGCCGCCGCTTCACCTGGATCCTGCTCAGTCAGAACGCGCAGGTCTCCGGCTTCGACGGCACCACCCTCCACATCGGCTTCGTCAACGCCGGCGCCCGCGACAACTTCGCGAGCAGCGGCAGCGAGGACGTGCTGCGCCAGGCGCTGGCCGAGCAGTTCAACGTCCAGTGGAAGATCGAGGCGGTCGTCGACCCGACGGGAGGCGGCGGCTCCGCTCCCCCGCCCCCGGGCGGCGGCTACGGCACGGGCCCAGGAGGCGGCGGCTACGGCAGCGGCGGTGGCGGCTACGGCGGTGGGGGCGGCGCGGCAGCGCAGCGCCCGCCCGCTCCCCAGCCCACGGCCGCGCCGGCCCCCGCCCCCGCCGCGTCCCCGAACCGGCCGCCGTCCGCGGCGGCGCCCACGCCTGCCCCCGCCCCGGCAACGCGGCCCTCCGCCCCCGAGCCGGCCCCCGTCGCTCCCGAGGACGACATCCCCGAGGACGACGACCCGGACCTCGACGAGTCGGCCCTGTCCGGTCACGAACTGATCGTGCGGGAACTGGGCGCCACGGTGGTCGAGGAGTATTCGACGGAGTAGAGGAGCAGGCGGGCCCATTCCGGCTCGACTTTCTCGAGCGGTCCGGCTCGGCCTGGTCGAACCGTCCCTGCTCGGAGGAACCTACGAACGCCCTTCCGCCCTCCCCTCGGCGGCCCGCACAAAGGGCCCCCGGCCGCTGCCGTTAGGCTGACCTCGTGAAGGTCCTCGTCATCGGCAGCGGCGCCCGCGAGCACGCCCTGTGCCGTTCCCTGTCCCTCGACCCCGCCGTGACCGCGTTGCACTGCGCGCCCGGCAACGCCGGCATCGCCGAGGTCGCCGAGCTGCACCAGGTCGACGTCCTCGACGGCGCGGCGGTGTCCGCGCTGGCCGCCGAGCTGGATGCCGGCCTCGTGGTCGTCGGCCCCGAGGCCCCGCTGGTCGCCGGGGTCGCCGACGCCCTGCGCGAGGCGGGCGTCCCGGTGTTCGGCCCCTCCAAGGAGGCCGCGCGGCTGGAGGGCTCCAAGGCCTTCGCCAAGGACGTGATGGCCGCGGCCGGCGTGCCCACGGCCCGTTCGTACGTCTGCACGACGGCCGAGGGGGTCGACGCGGCCCTCAGCGCCTTCGGCGCCCCCTATGTCGTCAAGGACGACGGGCTCGCCGCAGGAAAGGGCGTCGTCGTCACCGACGACATCGAGGCGGCCAGGGCGCACTCGGCGGCCTGCGACCGCGTGGTGATCGAGGAGTACCTCGACGGACCCGAGGTCTCCCTCTTCGCCGTCACCGACGGCGAGACGGTCGTGCCGCTCCAGCCCGCCCAGGACTTCAAGCGCGCGCTCGACGACGACGAGGGCCCCAACACCGGCGGCATGGGCGCGTACTCGCCGCTGCCCTGGGCCGACCCCAAGCTCGTGGACGACGTCCTGCACACCGTCCTGCAGCCCACCGTCGACGAGATGCGCCGCCGCGGCACGCCGTTCTCCGGACTGCTCTACGCGGGGCTCGCCATCACCAGTCGCGGCATCCGCGTGATCGAGTTCAACGCCCGCTTCGGCGACCCCGAGACCCAGGTGGTCCTCGCCCGCCTCCAGACCCCGCTGGCAGGAGTCCTCATGGCAGCCGCCACCGGTGGTCTCGCCCATCTGGAGCCCCTGCGCTGGAGCGACGACGCGGCCGTCACGGTGGTCGTCGCCTCGCACAACTACCCCGGCACCCCGCGCACCGGTGACCCCATCACCGGTCTCGACGAGGTGGCCGCGCTGGACGCCCCGCACGCGTACGTGCTGCACGCCGGCACCCGGCGCGAGGACGGCGCCGTCCGGAGCGCGGGCGGCCGCGTGCTGTCCGTCACGGCGACCGGCAAGGACCTGACCGAGGCCCGCGACCGCGCGTACACCGCCGTCGCCCGGGTCCGCCTCGACGGCTCCCAGCACCGTTCGGACATCGCGGCGAGGGCCGCGGCGGACGCCTGAGGCGGCACCCGCCCTTCCCCCGCCCCGATCCCCTTCTTGAACAGCTTCTTGAACAGCACGTTCCTTGAACAGCAGGCCCCGGCTCCCCGAGTCGGGGCCTGATCATTGCGCTCTGTCGTCCGGCTCTGACCAAAGCCATTCCATCGGGTGACCAATACTCCATCCGGCTGACGCGGGCCGGGGGCCGAACTAGGGTGCGCGCAGGCATTCCGGCACTTGGCCCACCGGCATTGCGATGTCAGTCATGGGTGCCACAGTGGGGGAATGAGCAACGCCAGGACAGTCGGGAGGGGGTGACGGGCGGTCGTGACCGGTATGGGTGTGGAGGTCGGTGTGCGGGCCGCGCGCTCCCGGGCCCTGGCCGTGCTGCGCGTGCGCAGCCGGGCGCTCGCCGTCGCCCTGCTGCCCGCCGCCCTCGCCGTGATTCTGCTCGCCGGCGGCTCGTCCGGGCACCTCGTGGGCCCGGGCTGGGACCTCGCCCGCTGGGTGGTCGGCGTCGTCGCGGTCGTCGTCCTGCTCCTGGCCGCGGGCATCGGGCTGGTCGTGGCCCGCGCCCGCCCCGCGATGACCCCGACCGTCCCGATAGCCGAGAAGTCGGCCCCGGACCTGTACCGCCTGGTGCGCGACCTGGCCGACCGCCTCGGCGTCCCCGCCCCGTCGGCCATAGAGCTCACCCCGGACTGCGACAGCTGGCTCGAGGACCGTACGCACCCGGCCCACGGCCCTCCCCCGGGGCGGGACCACCCACGCGACGAGCCGGACGCGCCGCGCGGCCCGTCCTCCCCTCGCCCGGGCCGTACTGCGGAGACGCCCGTCCTCGTCATCGGTTCCCCGTTCCTGTGGTGGATGCGCGTCGGCGAACTGCGGGCCGTGCTCGCACCGGTCGTCGCCGGCACCGGACCCTCGGCGCACCCGGACATAGCCGCGGCCCGGCGTTTCGTCCGCGGTCTCGACGCGGCGGTGGCCGTCGCCTCGGCCCCCGGCAGCGGTCCCCTGGTCCGCTCGGTGTGCGCCGGACTCGGCTGGGTGGCCCGGCTGCTGCTGCGCGGCTGCCGGGAGCACGCGGCCCTGATGGAGCGCGGCGTGGCGGCCGCGGCGGCGGAGCGCGCACAGGCCGTGGACTACGGGCTGAGGATCGCCGCCCAGGAGCAGGTGGGCCTGGCGTACGCGGGCTGGGACCGGCTGCTGACCAGGGTCGCGCTCCCCGCATGGCGCATGGGCCGCTGGCCCTCCCGCCTCGACGCCGGTGTCGTCGCGGCCCTCACCGAGCTGTCCCGCCGCGACCGCCTGGCCGAGGGCTTCGCCTCCCGGCTCGGTGAGCGCCCGGCCTGCGACCTGCTGGAGGAGCCCGGCGCCGTCGACGAGGCCGCCTCGCTGCTGGCCGCGCGCCTCTTCCACGGCGGCCCGGCCGAGCGCGGCCGGGACTGGTGCCCGGTGGACTGGCAGGAGTACCCGGACGAGGTCGTCGACCGCAAGTGGCGTACCGACGCCGCGCGCCTCCACCGCGTCCTGGACCGCCTGGGCGTCCGCCGCGCCCCCGGCTCCGCCTCCGATCCGCACGGACCCACCCTGGCCCGCGTCCTGGAGCACCTGTCCGCCCCGTCCCCCTCCGGCACCCCCGGCAAGCTCCGCGAGCGGACGGTCCTCCCGGCCGACGACCTTGCCGACGACACCCGACCGGCTTACGACGCCGAGGCGCATGGCGCGCACCACCCGTCCGGCGAACACGACGAACACAGCGGACACCAGGACCACGACGAACACCGAGAGCCCGCTGACCACGTACACCACGTACACCACGTAGACCACGCGGAACGCGAAGAACCCCCCGAGTCGGCAGCAGAGCACAGCGGCCACGCGCCCACCGAGGAACCCCCCGCCCCCGAGGCCCCCCTCACCCCGGACGATGGCCCCCGCCTCGGCAGTGAGCGAGGTGCCGCACTCGCGGCCGGCATCAGCGCCGAGCTGGCCCGTGAGGAAGCCTCGGCGCCCCCGGCGGGCACGACGCCGGCGGGAGCCGACCAGCTCGGTGGCACGCCGTCGGGGAACGAGGACTCGCTGCCTCTCTTCCCGCTCGAAGCGCCCCGCACCGGCCGCGAACTCCTCGCCGACCACGTCACCGCGATGGTGTGCTGCGCCGCGATGGACACCGCCGACGCCGCACCGGGCCTCGACTGGCTCGACGGTCCCGCCCTCCTGATCAACGGCGAGCGGGCGGCCGACCTGAGCCCCAAGGTCCTCGCCCTGGTCGAGGACGGCGACCCGGTTCCGCTGCGGACCTGGCTGGTCGACTCGGGCATACGTCCGGAGAAGCCTGTACGGCTGGCCTGACCTGGGCCGACGCCGACCCGGCGCCCGTTCTACCGGATCCCCCGCTTCCACTTTCGGTCAATTCGCAACGAATAGTGACAGCATGCGCGCGTTATGTGATGTGCTGGGACCGATAGCGCACGCGGCAAGCGCGTGCGACATACGACAGACAGCCACAGCCGAACACGCCGACCGTCACTCGCCGACCGGACAGGCCGGCCATCGCGGCCACCGACAGACCCGCACCGCCGCAGGACACACCACGGGGGCACGAGGGAGGGGACCGGGCATGGGATCGGAGCAGATTCGCCGCTGGGAGTCGGGGGCTCTCGCGCACGCCGTGACGGACCCCTTCGGCCTGGGCCCCGTCCCCTGGCTGCGCGGCAGCGAGACGTACTTCGACGACACCGGCCACGTCGTCCCCTGGTACGTCGATCCGCTCCCGCAGACGCCCCCGCGGACGCCGTTCCCGCGGGCGAGGTCCGGCGGCCCCCGCGTCCCCGCCCCCCGTGTCTCCGGCGGCGGTCCCCGTTCGGCCGACGACGTCCACCGGCAGATCAAGGGCTTCGTCTCCACCGGCGCCGTCACTCCCGGCGAGGCGATCGACTTCCACATCACCGTCGACCCTCCCCAGCAGTTCGGCGTGGACATCTACCGCATCGGGCACTACGGCGGCGACGGCGCCGCCAAGATCACCAACAGCCCGCGCCTGTCCGGCATCGTCCAGCCCCCGCCGCTCACCGCCGACCGCACGGTCTCCTGCCACCACTGGTGGCTGTCCTGGCGGTTGCAGGTGCCGTCCCACTGGAGCGTCGGCGCGTACGTGGCCGTGCTCACCACCGACGACGGCTACCGCTCCCACATCCCCTTCACCGTCCGCGACGACCGCCCCGCGGACCTGCTGCTGCTCCTGCCCGACATCACCTGGCAGGCCTACAACCTCTACCCGGAGGACGGCCACACCGGCGCCAGCCTCTACCACGCCTGGGACGAGCACGGCCGGCTGCTCGGCGAGGCCGACGCCGCGACCACGGTCTCCTTCGACCGCCCCTACGCGGGCGCGGGCCTGCCCCTGCACGTGGGCCACGCCTACGACGTCATCCGCTGGGCCGAGCGCTACGGCTACGACCTCGCCTACGCCGACGCCCGCGACCTGCACGCCGGCCGTGTCGACCCCACGCGCTACCGCGGCCTCGTCTTCCCCGGCCACGACGAGTACTGGTCGGTGAGCATGCGCCGCACCGTCGAACTCGCCCGCGAGCACGGCACGTCCCTGGTCTTCCTCTCGGCCAACACCATGTACTGGCAGGTCGAGCTGGCCCCCTCCCCGTCCGGCGTCCCCGACCGCCTGCTGACCTGCCGCAAGCGCAAGGGCCCCGGCCGGCCGGTGCTGTGGCGGGAGATCGACCGGCCCGAGCAGCAGACGGTCGGCATCCAGTACGCCGGCCGCGTCCCCGAGCCGCACCCGCTGATCGTCCGCAACGCCGACCACTGGCTGTGGGAGGCGACCGGGGCCGAGGAGGGCGAGGAGATCGCGGGCCTGGTCGCGGGCGAGGCCGACCGCTACTTCCCGCGCACCCCGCTGCCCGAGTACCAGGACCGCATCCTCCTCGCCCACTCCCCGTACACGGACGGCGAGGGCGTGACGCGCCACCAGGAGACGTCCCTGTACCGCGCGCCGTCCGGCGCCCTGGTCTTCGCCGCGGGGACGTTCGCCTGGTCCCCGGCCCTGGATCGCCCCGGCCACGTCGACGCCCGTGTCCAGCGCGCCACCGCCAACCTCCTGGACCGCATCTGCAAGCGCGACTGACCCGCTGCCCGGGGTCGATGTCCGATACGGGAGAATCGATCCATTGGCCCGCCCGTCTCCCACCACCACCCTGTTGGAGCCCTGCGGGCCCTCCTTTTCTTCAACCACGGGGAGGAACCGTGTCCGGATTCGTCGAAAAGCCCGAGCCGATCCAGGTTCCGGGCCTGGTGCATCTGCACACCGGCAAGGTGCGCGACCTGTACCGGAACGAGGCGGGTGACCTCGTCATGGTCGCCAGCGACCGCCTGTCCGCCTACGACTGGGTGCTGCCGACCGAGATCCCCGACAAGGGCCGCATCCTCACGCAGCTCTCCCTGTGGTGGTTCGACCGGCTCGCCGACCTGGCCCCGAACCACGTCCTGTCCACCGAGGTGCCCGAGGGCGCCCCCGCCGACTGGGCGGGCCGCACCCTGATCTGCAGGTCCCTGCGGATGGTCCCGGTGGAGTGCGTGGCCCGCGGCTACCTCACCGGTTCGGGCCTGGCCGAGTACGAGCAGACCCGCACGGTCTGCGGCCTCGCCCTGCCCGAGGGCCTGACCGACGGCTCCGAACTGCCCGCCCCGATCTTCACCCCGGCCACCAAGGCCGAGGTCGGCGAGCACGACGAGAACGTCTCCTACGAGGAGGTGGCCCGCCAGGTCGGCGCGGAGACGGCCGCTCAGCTGCGCCAGGCGACGCTCGCCGTCTACGGCCGGGCCCGGGACATCGCCCGCGACCGCGGGATCATCCTCGCCGACACCAAGTTCGAGTTCGGCTTCGACGGGGACGCCCTCGTCCTCGCCGACGAGGTGCTCACCCCGGACTCCTCCCGCTTCTGGCCGGCCGACCAGTGGCAGCCGGGCCGCGCGCAGCCCTCGTACGACAAGCAGTTCGTCCGTGACTGGCTGACGTCCGCCGAGTCCGGCTGGGACCGCGGGAGCGAGCAGCCCCCGCCGCCGCTGCCTCAGCCGGTCGTGGAGGCGACGCGGGCGAAGTACGTGGAGGCGTACGAGCGGCTGACGGGGACGAGCTGGGCGTAGCGACGAAAAGACCCCGGTCCAGTGGACCGGGGTCTTTTTCCCGAGCGGACGACGAGGCTCGAACTCGCGACCTCAACCTTGGCAAGGTTGCGCTCTACCAACTGAGCTACGTCCGCATTGCGCCGTGGCGCGAGGCCAACTATACCCAACCCCGCTCCCGTGCGAGCCGTACTGCCGCATGTCGGTTCTCCGCGCCGAGTTTGGTCACGGCCGACGACAGGTAGTTCCGTACGGTCCCCGGGGACAGCGCGGCCCGCTCGGCGATCTCCGCGACCGGCGCCCCGTCGGCGGCGAACTCCAGCACCTCGGCCTCCCGCGCGGTCAGCGGGGAGTCCCCGGCGGAGATCGCGTCGGCGGCCAACTCCGGGTCGACGTAGCGGTTTCCGGCGTGCACGGTGCGGATGATCTCGGCGAGCCGCTGGGCGCTGACGGTCTTCGGGACGAACCCGCGCACACCCGCGGCAAGCGCCCGCTTCAGATGTCCGGGCCGTCCGTGACTGGTCACGATCAGCACCCGGCAGTCCGGCAGCTCGGCCCGCAGGGATGTGGCGACCTTCACACCGTCCGCGCCCGGCATCTGCAGATCCAGCACGGCCACGTCCGGCGCGTGCGCCCGTGCCATGGCCAGCGCCTCCGGCCCGCTCGCCGCCTCCGCGACCACCAGCAGGTCGTCCTCCAGCGACAGCAGGGCGGCGAGCGCGCCGCGGATCAGGTGCTCGTCGTCGGCCAGCAGCAGCCGGACGGGCACGGGGGACGTCGTCATCGGGTGGCCTCGCTCATCGGACGGGCGGTGTCGGAATCGGCGTCGGGCGGCGGCAGCGGCACCTCGGCGGTCAGCCGGAAACGGCCGCGGCCCGCGGGCCCCGCCCGCAGGGTGCCGTCGAGTTCCGACAGCCGTTCACGCAGACCGGCGAGCCCGGAGCCCGGCCGGTCACCGGCGGGGGACTCGGGCACCCCGTCGTTCTCGACGGTCAGCTCGGCCCGGCCGCCGGCGACGCGCACGGACACGGTGCACCGCCGGGCGTCTCCGTGCCGGAGCACGTTCGTGGCGGCCTCCCGGACGACCCAGCCGAGCGCGGACTGCACCGGCGCGGGCAGTCCGGCCGGCGAGCCGGTGACCGCGCAGTCGATGCCGGCCGCAGCCAGGACGCCCTGGGCGCCGGCGAGTTCCGCGGCGAGGTCGGCCTCCCGGTAGCCGCGGACCACGGCACGCACCTCGCGCTGGGACTCCTGGGCCAGCCGCTGCACCTCGATCATCTGCTCCACCGACTCGGGGCGGCCGCGCCGGCCCAGTTGCACGGCCAGTTCCGCCTTCAGCGCGATCACCGCGAGGTTGCGCCCCAGCACGTCGTGCAGATCCCGCCCGAACCGCAGGCGCTCCTCGGCCACGGCGAGCCGGGCCCGGGTCTCCCGGGCCTCGTCGAGCGCGTAGACGGCGTTCAGCAGCCAGACGGAGAAGACGGAGGTGAAGGCCAGGGACGCGCCCCCGACCAGGACCATGACCACGTTGGCCAGAGCGGCCGGGCCCGGCATCCCCAGGGGGAAGGCGACGATCCCGGATCCCGCCGCGAAGCCCGTCACCACCGCGGCGACCCGGCGCCGGGTGCGCACCCCGAGGGCGATGGTGCCGGCGCCGAAGACCAGCACGCACGCGAAGGCCACTCCCGCCGCGGTGTCCGCGTTCTCGCCCGGGCCGTGCGCGTGCACGCCGAGCGCCAGGACCGCCAGCGCCGCGGTGACCGTGCCGAGCGTCCACAGCAGCCGCAGGGGCTGCTCACGCCGGCCGCGGGTCCAGTCGAGCGCGCGGGACGCGGTCACCGCGCAGAGTGCGGCGTGCCCGGCGACCGCTGCCGCCGGCCAGGCCGCCGGTTGGGGGCCCACCTGGCGCAGGACCAGCAGCCCGCCCATGAACGCCTCGATCAGCGCGAAGATGTGGAACGACCACCGTGTGTACGTCTCGACCTTCGCCGGCGTGGTCTTGCCGCGCCACCAGCCGACGGGCCCGCGCATGGCCTCTCCCCCCACCTCTCCCGGCCCCTCCAGGCCCTCTCTCAGCGCCTCGGCTCCCAGCGGAACCGGCGCCGTACAGCAAACACGGCGAGCGCGATCCAGGCCAGCGCGATACCCGCGGCCCGCAGGGCGTCGTAGCCGCTCAGGTCTCCGGTCCAGCCGCCGCGGACCAGCGTGATCACCGGGGTCAGCGGCAGCAGCTCGCAGCACCGGGCGAGCCGCTCGGGGAGCAGTTCCAGCGGCACGGTCATCCCGGAGCCCACCATCGAGACCAGCAGCAGGGGGAGCGAGGTGACCTGGGAGCTCTCGGTGGTCCGGGTGAAGCCCGCGGTGACGGCCGCCAGGAGCACACCGAGCAGCAGGCCCAACAGCAGCCCGGCGACGGCGAGATGGGGCGCGCGCGGGGCGGGGACGTGGAGCAGCGCCGTGCACGCGCCGATCAGCAGGAGGCACTGGACGAGGCCGGTGACGACGGCCGGCAGCGCGGACCCGGCGAGGATCTCGGTGTCCCGCGGCTCGCCCGTGCGCAGCCGCTTGAGGACCAGTTGCTCACGCCGGGCGACGAACACGCCGACCAGGGTGGAGTACACGGCGAACAGCACGGAGAAGCCGATCGCGGCGGGCAGGATGACCAGCCCGACGGTCAGCCCGGCGTCCTCCAGGTTCAGCTGCGCGGCCGCCGACCGCACGGTGAAGGGCAGCACCAGCGGCAGGAGCACGCCCGCCACCAGGGCACTCCGGTTGCGGGCCAGCAGGACCAGCTCGGCGCGCGCGAGCGCGGCCATCCGGCCGGCGGGGGTGGTGACGGCGGCGCTCATGCGGCGTACTCCTTCGTCCGCGGCGCGGCGGCGTCCCGCGCGATGCCGAGGAACGCCTCCTCCAGTGAGGCCGACCGGACGTCAAGACCGGCCAGTACGACTCCGGACCGCCGGGCCCACAGCAGCATTTCCGTGGCGGTCCGCTGGAGTTCGCGGGTGCGCAGCCGTACGGCGCGGCCGTCCACCTGGTGGTCGCACACGCCCAGTGCGGCGAGCGGGGGCAGGTCGCCCAGGAAGTACCCGGCGGGCAGGTCGAAGGAGATACGGGACGGCTGCGCGGCGGTCACCTCGGCCGGGGTCCCGGCGGCCGCGACGCGTCCCTCGTGCAGGATCGCGATCCGGTCGGCGAGCCCTTCCGCCTCCTCCAGGTAGTGCGTGGTGAGCAGCACGGTCGTCCCGCCGTCGCGCAGTGCCCGCACCAACTCCCAGGTGTCCCGGCGCCCTTCGGCGTCCAGCCCGGTCGTCGGCTCGTCCAGGAACAGCACCTCGGGCTCGCCGAGCAGCGCGAGCGCCAGGTCCAGGCGGCGCCGTTCACCGCCGGACAGCTGCTTGACCCGTACGTCCGTGCGCCGCTCCAGACCGACCAGCGCGAGCACCTCGCGGGGCGGGCGGGCCCCGCTGACGCAGCCCGCCCACATCCGGGCGGTCTCGGCGACGGTCAGCTCCGAGGGGAAGCCGCCTTCCTGGAGCATCACCCCGGTGCGCGGCCGTACCAGCGCCCTCTCCGTGTACGGGTCGTGCCCGAGGACCCGCACCCGGCCCGAGGTCGGCGCCGCCAGGCCCTCCAGGAGTTCGACCGTCGAGGTCTTTCCGGCGCCGTTGGTGCCGAGGAGGGCGAAGATCTCCCCCCGGTCCACGCGGAAGGAGATACCGCGCACCGCCTCGAATCCGCCCTCGTACTCGCGGTGGAGGCCGGTCACCTCGATCACGTTCTCGTCCGTGTCCATGGATCCAGCGTCCCGGCGGGCGGGGCGGCACAGCAGTGCGCGGTGTCATCGCCCCGCATGACAAATGTCAGAGCGGACAAACGACGACGGACAACGACGGACTACGACGGACAGCGACGGACGACGGTAGATGACGGTGGGCAACGAAAAGACCCCGGTCCGATGGACCGGGGTCTTTTTCCCGAGCGGACGACGAGGCTCGAACTCGCGACCTCAACCTTGGCAAGGTTGCGCTCTACCAACTGAGCTACGTCCGCATTGCCTCCGACCGGCTCCCACCGATCGGCGCGAACACCAGCCTACCTGATCCACATCAGTGGTCCGGACCGGCGGTGCAGAGCGGGTGACAGGAATCGCACACTGCGCCTTCCCCCTGGAAGGGGGATGTTCTACTACTGAACTACACCCGCATGGACTCCGTGGGTCTCGGCCTCCCGGCCTCGCCCCTCGGCGTGCTCCAGACATTAGCTGATCAACAGGGGGGTTGCGCAAGTCGGTTGTCCCCAGGGCCCGCTGACGGACCCTGGGCCACGGCCGGCCGCCCGGGAGCGGCCCGCTCACTGGGCCGCGCTGAACGCCTCGTAGACCTTCTTGGGGATGCGGCCGCGCGCCGGCACGTCCATTTTGTGGGCCTGCGCCCAGGCGCGGACGGCGGCGGGGTCGGGAGCGACCTCCGTCTGCCGGTACGTCTTGCCCGACTTCGACCGTTTGCGGCCTGCTTCCACGTACGGCGCGAGCGTCTTACGCAGTTTCTTGGCATTGGCTTGGTTCAGGTCGATCTCGTAGAACTTGCCGTCCAGTCCGAAGGCGATCGTCTCCGCCGCTTCCGAGCCGTCGATGTCGTCAAAGAGAGTGACCACGACACGCTGCGCCACGAATATCGGTCCCTTCGTGCGACACCTCTGCGGCTCACCTGCTCCGCCATGCCGTGCATGACGTGCGGAGATGTTCGGAGATGCCGACTGTCCGCCTGTTATCGGGAAAAGTATCGGCTGTTGCCAATTCATTTGTACAGTGCCGGGCATTGCAATGGGAAGCCCGACTAAATCTGTCCGCGTGTCCCGGCGCAATACCGGATCAGACGCCGAACCCGAACTTTCCCAGAACTTTTCACGAAGACCGGCCATCGGTGTGGGACCGTGACCGGCGTCACGTAGTTTCCTACGAGTCTACTCGCGTAGAAATTTTGTACGGGTAGTCTGAAGGAACCTGCTCAGCACCACACACCGGGAGTGCCAGTGGCACGCGTCGTAGTCGACGTCATGCTCAAGCCGGAGATCCTCGACCCCCAGGGCCAGGCGGTGCAGCGCGCACTGCCGCGGCTGGGTTTCGAAGGCATCTCCGACGTCCGTCAGGGAAAGCGATTCGAACTGGAAGTGGACGGGCCCGTCGACGAGGCCGCGCTCGCCCGCATTCACGATCTTGCCGAATCCTTCCTCGCCAACACCGTGATCGAGGACTTCACCGTCAAGGTCGAGTCCGATGACGTAGTCGCGGGGGCCGCGAAGTGACCGCTCGTATTGGCGTCGTCACTTTCCCGGGCAGCCTGGACGACCGTGACACCCGGCGGGCGATCCGCCTCGCCGGCGCCGAACCGGTCGCCCTCTGGCACAAGGACAAGGACCTCAAGCAGGTCGACGCGGTCGTCCTGCCCGGCGGCTTCTCCTACGGCGACTACCTGCGGGCCGGCGCCATCTCCCGCTTCTCGCCGGTGATGGGGACCGTCATCGAGCAGGCGAGGGCCGGACTGCCCGTGCTCGGCATCTGCAACGGCTTCCAGGTGCTCACCGAGGCCCACCTCCTCCCGGGCGCGATGCTCGGCAACGACCACCTGCACTTCATCTGCCGCGACCAGAAGCTGCGGGTGGAGAACGCGTCGACCGCCTGGACCAGCGACTACAGCGAGGGCCAGGAGATCCACGTCCCGCTGAAGAACATGGACGGCCGGTACGTCGCCGACGCGTACACGCTGGACAAGCTGGAGGCCGAGGGCCGCGTCGCCTTCCGCTACCTCGACGTCAACCCGAACGGCTCGCTGCGGGACATCGCCGGCATCACCAACGAGGCCGGCAACGTCGTGGGCCTCATGCCGCACCCCGAGCACGCCACCGAGCCGCTGATCGGCACCGGCCGCACCGACGGCCTCCCGTTCTTCACCTCGATCCTCAAGAAGCTGGTCACCGCATGAGCAGGACGCCTCTGGACACGGTCGAGCACGCGGCCGCGACCCCCGACGTCGAGCTGCCCTGGGCCGAACTCGGCCTGAAGAAGGACGAGTACGAGCGGATCGTGGAGATCCTGGGCCGCCGCCCGACCGGCGCCGAGCTCGCCATGTACTCCGTGATGTGGTCCGAGCACTGCTCGTACAAGTCCTCCAAGGTGCATCTGCGCCAGTTCGGCGAGAAGGCCCCCGAGAACGACGCCCTGCTCGTCGGCATCGGCGAGAACGCCGGCGTGGTGGACGTCGGCCACGGCTACGCGGTCACCTTCAAGGTCGAGTCGCACAACCACCCCTCCTACGTCGAGCCCTACCAGGGCGCGGCCACGGGCGTCGGCGGCATCGTGCGCGACATCATCGCGATGGGCGCGCGCCCGGTCGCCGTCGTCGACCCGCTGCGCTTCGGCGCCGCCGACCACCCCGACACCAAGCGGGTGCTCCCCGGCGTGGTGGCGGGCATCGGCGGCTACGGCAACTGCCTGGGCCTGCCCAACATCGGCGGCGAGGTCGTCTTCGACGCCTGCTACCAGGGCAACCCGCTGGTCAACGCGGGCTGCATCGGCGTGATGCGGCACGAGGACATCCACCTGGCCAAGGCCTCGGGCACGGGCAACAAGGTCATCCTGTACGGGGCCCGCACCGGCGGCGACGGCATCGGCGGCGCGTCGATCCTCGCCTCGGAGACCTTCGACGACGCCAAGCCCTCCAAGCGCCCCGCGGTCCAGGTCGGCGACCCCTTCCAGGAGAAGCTGCTCATCGAGTGCACCCTGGAGGCCTTCGCCGAGAAGCTGGTCGTCGGCATCCAGGACCTCGGCGCGGCCGGCCTGTCCTGCGCGACGAGCGAGCTGGCCTCCAACGGCTCCGGCGGCATGCGCGTCATCCTGGACGACGTCCCGCTGCGCGACTCCACGCTCTCGCCCGAGGAGATCCTCATGAGCGAGTCGCAGGAACGCATGTGCGCGGTCGTCGAACCGGAGAAGGTCGACCGCTTCCTGGAGATCTGCGAGAAGTGGGACGTCATCGCCACCGTCATCGGTGAGGTGACCGACGGCGACCGGCTGGAGATCTACTGGCACGGCGGCAGGATCGTCGACGTCGACCCGCGCACGGTGGCCCACGAGGGCCCGGTCTACGAGCGCCCGTACGCGCGCCCCGAGTGGCAGGACGCCCTCCAGGCCGACGACGCGAACAAGCTGCCGCGCCCGCGGACGTCCGAGGAACTGAAGGACCAGGTCCTGAAGCTGGTGGCGTCCCCGAACCAGGCGTCCAAGAAGTGGATCACCCAGCAGTACGACCACTTCGTGCAGGGCAACACCGTGCTGGCCATGCCCGAGGACTCCGGCATGATCCGGATCGACGAGGAGACCGGCCTCGGCGTCGCCCTCGCCACCGACGGCAACGGCCGCTACGCCAAGCTCGACCCGTACACGGGCGCGCAGCTCGCGCTGGCGGAGGCGTACCGCAACGTCGCCACCACGGGCGCGAAGCCGCTGGCCGTCTCCGACTGCCTGAACTTCGGCTCGCCCGAGGACCCGGCGGTCATGTGGCAGTTCGCGGAGGCCGTGCGCGGTCTGGCGGACGGCTGCAAGCAGCTCGGCACCCCCGTGACCGGCGGCAACGTCTCGCTCTACAACCAGACGGGCGAGGCCGCCATCCACCCGACCCCGGTGGTCGCCGTCCTCGGCGTGATCGACGACGTCGCCCGCCGCACCCCGGTCGCCTTCCAGGAGGAGGGCCAGCTGCTGTACCTCCTCGGCGACACCCGCGAGGAGTTCGGCGGCTCCGCCTGGTCGCAGGTGGTCCACGACCACCTCGGCGGTCTGCCCCCGAAGGTCGACCTGGAGCGTGAGCGCCTGCTCGCCGAGATACTGATCTCCGCCTCCCGCGACGGCATGATCGACTCCGCGCACGACCTGTCCGACGGCGGCCTCGTCCAGGCGGTCGTGGAGTCCGCCCTGCTGGGCGGCAAGGGCGCGCGTCTGGTCGTCCCCGACGGCCTGGACGCGTTCACCTTCCTCTTCTCGGAGTCGGCCGGCCGCGCCATCGTCGCCGTGCCCCGCTCGGAGGAGGTCCGCTTCAACGACATGTGCGGCGCCCGGTCCCTGCCCGCCACCCGCATCGGCGTCATCGACGGCGACACGATCGAGCTCCAGGGCGAGCTCGAACTGCCCCTGTCCGCACTGCGCGAGGCACACGAGGGGACGATCCCGGCGCTGCTGGCGTAAGTCCCTTCCGTATACGCGGTGGGGCCCCCCCCCGCCCCCCGCGGGGCCGCCCCCCCCCCCCCCACCTAACAGCCCCGGGGTGCCCGGCCCGGGAAGCAATACGCGCCATGTCAATTCACTAGAAATCAACAG
>NZ_JBIBWH010000002.1:0-45178 GCF_043081205.1 Streptomyces sp. NPDC014889 | reverse complement strand
GCCGGGGGGGGGTGGTGGGCCCCCTCCCCCCCGTGGGGGGGGCCCGGGCGGGGCGGCCCCGGGGGGGGGGGGGCGGCGGGGGGGGGGGGCCGGGGGGGGGGCCCCCCCCCCCCGGGGGGGGGCCCCCACCGCGTTCCCCACGGTCACGGGCCGGTGGGGCCGGGCCCTGAAGGCATAGGCTCACTGTCATGTCTCCGGTCAAGAAGCGTGCTCGGTCCCGGACCTACGATCCCGGCAGGACCCGTGGTGCCGTGCTGGCGCAGTCCGGGCATGTGCGGGAGGCCGTGAGCGGGCTGAGTGCCGAGCAGCTCGCGCTGCCCACGCGGCTCGGGGACTGGAGCGTGCGGGATCTGGTCGCCCATGTCGGCATGGCCCTGACGGCCGTCGGCCGGCTGCTCGAGGAGCCCGAACCTGCCCGGCAGGACGGCGCCCTGCTCGACTGGCCGTCGGCCATCGGCGCCGACGCCCCAGCCATCGCCGCCCACGCCCGCGAGCTCGCCGAGCGGAACCCCGACCTGGGCGCGTACCTCGACGCCGCCGAGCGGGACTTCACGGCCGCTCTCGCCGCGCACCCCGGCACCCGGCTGCTCGGCACCAGCGCGGGCGCCCTGCCGCTGGCCGACTACGTGGTCACCCGCACCGTCGAGCTCGTCGTCCACACCGACGACCTGAACGCCGCCGTGCCGGGCCTGGACATCCCCTACGACCGCCAGGCGCTGGCCGCCGCCACCCGGCTGCTCGCCGACGCGCTCGCCGCCCGGGCGCCCGGCGGATCGACCGAGGTGCGCATCCCGCCGTTCGCCGTCGTGCAGTGCGTGGAAGGCCCCCGGCACACCCGCGGAACCCCGCCCAACGTCGTCGAGACCGACCCGCTGACCTGGGTCCGGCTGGCCGCCGGCCGGCTGTCCTGGGGGGACGCCGTGGCGGCCGCCCGGGTCAGCGCGAGCGGGGAGCGGGCCGATCTCGGCGGGCTGCTGCCGCTCCTGGCCTGAACGCGCTCACCGCGGCATCCACGGTCCGAATGATGTGCGACACCTCACTCACGTCCGCCCGGGAAAAGTCCGCAGCCCCGTTCCCGCAGTGCCCGGGCCGACGGATGGATCATCGACACACCCCTCTGACCTGCTGAAACGCCGATGGCGCGCAAGAAGCGGCGGGAAAGTGGTCCCGGACCGGCGCGCATCCCCCAATTCGGACCAGTGGTCGACCTCGCCTACACTCGGACGCGTGCCACGTGGTGACGGACGACTCAACCACGACCTGCTCCCCGGCGAGAAGGGCCCCCAGGACGCGTGCGGCGTCTTCGGAGTCTGGGCTCCGGGTGAAGAGGTCGCGAAACTCACGTACTTCGGGCTGTACGCCCTCCAGCATCGGGGCCAGGAATCCGCGGGCATCGCGGTCAGCAACGGCTCCCAGATCCTCGTCTTCAAGGACATGGGACTGGTCTCCCAGGTCTTCGACGAGACCTCCCTCGGCTCCCTCCAGGGTCACATCGCGGTCGGACACGCCCGCTACTCGACCACCGGCGCCTCCGTGTGGGAGAACGCCCAGCCGACGTTCCGCGCCACCGCGCACGGATCGATCGCCCTCGGACACAACGGCAACCTGGTCAACACGGCCCGGCTCGCCGAGCTGGTCGCCGACCTGCCGAAGGACACCAACGGGCGCTCCACCCGTGTCGCGGCCACCAACGACACCGACCTGCTCACGGCCCTGCTGGCCGCCCAGGTCGACGCCGACGGCAAGCCGCTGACCATCGAGGAGGCGGCCCACGCCGTCCTGCCGCAGGTCAAGGGCGCCTTCAGTCTCGTCTTCATGGACGAGCACACCCTCTACGCCGCCCGTGACCCGCAGGGCATCCGCCCGCTGGTCCTGGGCCGCCTGGAGCGCGGCTGGGTCGTCGCCTCGGAGACCGCCGCGCTGGACATCACCGGCGCCAGCTTCGTCCGCGAGATCGAGCCCGGCGAGTTCGTCGCCATCGACGAGAACGGCCTGCGCTCCTCCCGATTCGCGGAAGCGAAGCCCAAGGGTTGTGTCTTCGAGTACGTGTACCTGGCCCGCCCGGACACCGACATCGCGGGCCGGAACGTCTACCTCTCCCGGGTCGAGATGGGCCGCCGCCTGGCGAAGGAGGCCCCTGCCGAGGCCGACCTCGTCATAGCGACCCCGGAGTCCGGCACCCCCGCCGCCATCGGCTACGCGGAGGCCTCCGGCATCCCCTTCGGCAGCGGCCTGGTGAAGAACGCCTACGTCGGCCGGACCTTCATCCAGCCCTCGCAGACCATCCGCCAGCTCGGTATCCGCCTGAAGCTGAACCCGCTGAAGGAAGTCATCAAGGGCAAGCGCCTGGTCGTCGTCGACGACTCGATCGTACGCGGCAACACCCAGCGGGCCCTGGTGCGGATGCTGCGGGAGGCCGGCGCCGCCGAGGTGCACATCCGCATCTCCTCGCCGCCGGTGAAATGGCCCTGCTTCTTCGGCATCGACTTCGCCACCCGGGCCGAGCTCATCGCCAACGGCATGAGCATCGACGAGATCGGCACCTCCCTGGGCGCCGACTCGCTGGCGTACATCTCCATCGACGGCATGATCGAGGCGACCACCATCGCCAAGCCGAACCTGTGCCGTGCCTGCTTCGACGGCGAGTACCCGATGGAACTGCCCGACCCCGAGCTGCTCGGCAAGCAGCTTCTGGAGTCCGAGCTGGCCGCAGGCCCGGCCGCCACGGCCGCGGCCGACGCGATCCGCCGCCCGTAAGCACGCAAGACGACACGAAGGTTCCCAAGGTCATGTCTTCCGAGACCACTGGCGCCAGCTACGCGAGCGCCGGCGTCGACATCGAGGCGGGCGACCGCGCCGTAGAACTCATGAAGGAGTGGGTGAAGAAGACCCGCCGCCCCGAGGTGCTCGGTGGCCTCGGCGGCTTCGCCGGCCTCTTCGACGCCTCCGCCCTCAAGCGCTACGAGCGCCCGCTGCTCGCCTCCGCCACGGACGGCGTCGGCACCAAGGTCGACATCGCCCGCCGGCTCGGCGTGTACGACACCATCGGCCACGACCTGGTCGCCATGGTCATGGACGACATCGTGGTGTGCGGCGCCGAGCCGCTGTTCATGACCGACTACATCTGCGTCGGCAAGGTCCACCCCGAGCGGGTCGCCGCCATCGTCAAGGGCATCGCCGAGGGCTGCGTCCTGGCCGGCTGCGCGCTGATCGGCGGCGAGACCGCCGAGCACCCGGGTCTGCTCGGCGAGGACGACTTCGACGTCGCCGGCGCGGGCACCGGCGTCGTGGAGGCGGACCGGCTGCTCGGCCAAGATCGCATCCGTAAGGGTGACGCGGTGATCGCCATGGCGTCCTCCGGGCTTCACTCCAACGGGTACTCCCTGGTCAGGCATGTGCTGCTGGACCAGGCCGGGCTGCCGCTTGAGGCGCACGTCGAGGACCTCGGCCGCACCCTCGGCGAGGAACTGCTGGAGCCGACCAGGATCTACTCCCTGGACTGCCTGGCCCTGATCCGCACCACCGAGGTGCACGCCTTCAGCCACGTCACCGGCGGCGGACTCGCCGCCAACCTGGCCCGGGTGATCCCGGACGGTCTGCACGCCGTGGTCGACCGCGCCACCTGGACCCCGGCCCCCGTCTTCGACCTGGTCGCGAAGACCGGCGACGTCGAGCGGCTGGAGCTGGAGAAGACCCTCAACATGGGCGTGGGCATGATCGCGATCGTGCCCGAGGAGTCGGTCGACGTGGCCCTCGCCACCCTGGCCGACCGAGGCGTCGACGCCTGGGTGGCCGGCGAGATCACCGACCGCGGCGCGCACCCCACGGGCGCGGCCCTGGTGGGGGACCACGCGTGAGGCGCACCGTGACCGGCACGCTCCGGCCGCCGATGCCCGGTGGGCGTCGGCGGGCGCACGAAACCCGGTCCGGTGCGTGAGCCCCGGACCGGGTGAGGTGCGATGCCTACGGCACGCCGGAGACGGCTGAGCCGCCGCGGGCGCTATGCGCCGCGACGGTGCTGCCGCGAGGAGTTGTCGTCCTCGTCCTCGTCGTCGTCCTCGTACAACTCGGCGTACCGTGAGTACAGGTCGTCGTCGTGCTCATCGTCCTCGAAACGGTCGCCGTTCGGTGACTGATTCGACGTTGATGCGCCCAGCTCCTCGGCCAGGCGTGAGAGGTCCGTCCCACCGCTGTTGTACTTCAGCTGGCGGGCGACCTTCGTCTGCTTGGCCTTGGCCCGGCCGCGCCCCATGGCTCGACCCCCTCAACGACGGGGCTCAACGGCCCCAGAGTCTGACACGCGTTCATGATCCGGAACGGGCTCTCCATGGAGAGACCGGTCCGTAGGGCTTCCACGGTACCTGAGCCCGCGCCCATACGGTACGTCGCCCACCGGACGCGCGTGTGCACAGAACCGTAGAGGAAGCCTGTCCTTGCTGGTCAGTGGCGATTTTAACCACTTATCCGCAGACGACCCGCCGGTGGAAGTGAGAGTTCTCTCCAACCGTCCACCGGCAGGTACCGCACGGACGTGCGATGTCCGCCGTGCCGTCAGCGGGCGTTCCGGGCGTTCCGGGCCTCCGACATCCGCTGCTCGGCGATCCGGTCGGCCGCGGCAGCCGGCGGAATCCCGTCCTCCTTCGCACGTGCGAATATGGCGAGCGTGGTGTCGAAGATCTCCGACGCCTTCGCCTTGCACCGGTCGAAGTCGAAGCCGTTCAGCTCGTCGGCGACCTGGATCACACCGCCGGCGTTCACGACGTAGTCCGGCGCGTAGAGGATCGAGCGGTCGGCGAGGTCCTTCTCGACGCCCGGGTGGGCGAGCTGGTTGTTGGCCGCGCCGCACACCACCTTGGCGGTCAGCACCGGCACGGTGTCGTCGTTCAGGGCGCCGCCGAGGGCGCAGGGGGCGTAGACGTCCAGACCCTCGGTGCGGATCAGCGCGTCGGTGTCGGCCGCCACCTGAACGGCGGGGTGCGTGTCGACGATGCGCTGCACGGCGTCCTGCCGGACGTCCGTGATCACGACCTGGGCGCCCTCCTTGAGCAGGTGCTCGACGAGGTGGTGCCCGACCTTGCCGACGCCCGCGATGCCGACCTTGCGGTCGCGCAGCGACGGATCGCCCCACAGGTGCTGGGCGGAGGCGCGCATGCCCTGGTAGACGCCGAAGGAGGTCAGCACCGAGGAGTCGCCGGCGCCGCCGTTCTCGGGCGAGCGGCCGGTGGTCCACCGGCATTCGCGCGCCACGACGTCCATGTCGGCCACGTACGTGCCGACGTCGCAGGCGGTGACGTAGCGGCCGCCGAGCGAGGCGACGAACCGCCCGTAGGCGAGCAGCAGCTCCTCGGTCTTGATCTGCTCCGGGTCACCGATGATCACGGCCTTGCCGCCGCCGTGGCCCAGGCCGGCCATGGCGTTCTTGTACGACATGCCGCGCGCGAGGTTCAGCGCGTCGGCGACGGCCTGCTCCTCGTTCGCGTACGGGTAGAAGCGCGTGCCGCCGAGCGCGGGGCCCAGGGCGGTGGAGTGGATGGCGATGACGGCCTTGAGGCCGCTGGCGCGGTCCTGACAGAGCACGACTTGCTCATGACCCCCCTGCTCCGAGTGGAACAGGGTGTGCAGGACGCCGTTGGTCACGTCGGTCACGGTGGTGACTCCCGGGTAAGTAGCGGCGAGCGGGGACTGACCCTCCGAGGACCCCCGCGCGTTGTGGTGGCGGGGGCGGCAGGAGGGGTGGTGGGCGGCGGCCGGTGGGCCGCTCAGCAGGAGATTAGACCCTGACCCCGGCTTCCATGACCCTGGTGGTCGGGATCACCCTCCCCCGGAGTACGCCGCCACCCGGGCGTGGGACGATTTGCAGTGGTTTTCCGTCCACCCGGGTGCGGGCCGGGCGGGTTTCGGGTCCGGTCCGGTGGGGAGGGAGCAGGCGTGCCCAAGGTGTCCTCCGTGGTCGTTCCGTACGCGACCTACTTGCGCGTCTACGAGCCGCTGGCCGCCTTCCCGGAGCCGGAGCGCAGCCACTGGGCGCGCTATGCCCGCCGCCCCGACCGCCCCTCCTACCAGGACGAACTGCGCCGTTCCCTGGCCGACCTGCTGCCCACCCCGCCGATGCCGGTTCCGGTGCACGAGAGCCCGGACGCGTTCGTGCTCGACGTCGACGGGGTGGTCTGCGTCTGCCCCTGGCGCACCCGGCTGCGCGGCTGGCAGGCCCTGGGCGACCTCGCCGAGGAGTTCCCGGCCGTCGTGCTGGACGCGGTGCTGCCGCCGCTGGTGCGCCACCAGGCCACCCAGGACTACGAGCGCTGGCTGGCCGACAACCCCGACGCCCGCCCCTGGATCCGCACCGCGACCTGGCAGGTGCCGCTCAACTGGTTCGTGCTGGTCTCCGACGAGGAGCGGGAGTACGTCAAGGGCTCCGGGGACTCCGGCGCCCCCGCCGGCTTCGGGGACGACGTGCCGGTGCTGCGCTACCGGACGCCGATGGTGCAGGCGCGGCGGCGGGTGGCGCGCGGGCTGCGGGCCCTCAAGGACGCCATCGACGAGGGGCCGATGATCGACGGCCTGGTGGACGTCGGACGCTGGCTGGAGGAGTTCCACCCGCGTTCGCTGGTGGAACTCGACTACGGCGGTCTGGTGCACGCGCTGCCGGCCGGTGAGCTGGAGGGCGACCACTCGGCCGCCGATGTGGCCGAGGGGATCGAGGCGCTGCGGCAGGGCGACGGGGCGGTCGCCGGGGAGGCGTACGGACGGCTGGTGGAACGCTGGCGGGCGGTCCGCGACCGGCGGTCCGCGAACTGACGCCCCGCCAGGACCGGCATGAGAAGTGATGCAGATCACGGTCGGACGGGGGCGTGAACCGCGTACCGTCGAGGGCGTTTCCGGGAGCTGACGGGACGTAGGTTCCGATCCGGGCGTTTGCATCAAGGGTGACGGACAGCACTTACCCGACCCTTGCGCCGCTTGCCACTCCTCGTGCCAAAATAGGACAAGGAGTCCGGGGAGGACTCCATCCGTCCAACTGTGCTCCACTGTGGGCGGAATCTCCGCATTGCACTCTTTGGGGGGTCTGGTGACTCCTGTTCGCGCTGTGACTGATCGTCACAGTGGCGTGACTGTCCGCTATGGCATGGTCCATCGGCTTCCGTCGCTGATGAACACCTGGGAGGGCAATTCCATCGGTTTGGCCGACGCGGCTGGACAGATGGTGTAGTTGTAGTGCCGAGGACAAGCCGTTCGTCCTATAACCGACTCGACTCGCGTCCGCCATTTCGGGCAACGCGGGTCAAGGTGCAGAATTTAGAGGAAAGAACCGAGAAGGTTCGGTTCTCCCGAGGAGGCCGCTCATGACCGCTCGCACCCCTGATGCCGAGCCGCTGCTGACCCCGGCTGAGGTCGCCACCATGTTCCGCGTCGACCCGAAGACGGTCACGCGCTGGGCGAAGGCCGGCAAGCTCACGTCGATCCGCACGCTCGGCGGGCACCGCCGCTACCGCGAGGCCGAGGTCCGCGCACTGCTCGCGGGCATTCCGCAGCAGCGCAGCGAGGCCTGAACAACCGAATAACCGGACGAACCGGCTGGTCCCCCTACTGGCCGAGGCGCCCGGAACCACAGCTCCAAGCGACGCGGGTCCTGCCCCAACAGGCCCCACGCCCAAGCCGTCAGAGCTTCGCAGGCAAGTGAACAAGGGTGCGTCGTCGATCGCGCTGGACTCCGCCGGGTCCAGCGCGATCTTTTTTGTGTGCCTTCCGGGGCCCGTGGGGTGGCTCTGTGAGCGGGCTTGTCGGAGTCTGGGGAGGCTCGGCGGATCATCTGTGGAGCAACGTGCAGGGCGGTGCAATTGCACATATTAAATTGACCCTGTGTAGGGCGGGAGTAAATACCGCACTTTCAGAAACTCATTCAGTGACACCCGTCACACGCCGAGGCGCTTGTTGCCGACCCGGTCTCTGCGCTAGTGGAAGCTCCGGTTCCATCGCCCCACGCCCGCAAGGGAGTTCGGGATCCGAGGCGCGTCCCGGCCCGGCTCACGCCGTCGGGGCGCCGCCGTCCTCCACCGGCCCCTCCTGGGCGCCTGAAGCCGTCCGAGGGGCGCCGGCCATCTCCAGGCGCAGCAGGTGCCGACAGACGGCGCAGCGACCGGTGAGATGGCGGTACGACGAGGCCGCCGCGAGATGTGCGCGCAGCAGCGCCCGCGTCTCGTGCCTGGCCGATGCCGCCATACGCCACCTCCGGTGAACCGCGGGGGAGCGGAGCCTGTTCCCTGGGTACCGAGGGAATGTGACGCCGTCAAGACACGGCGGCGGGCCACAGGGCGCCCCAGGGTCCCTCCGGCGTTCCGGAACAGGCCGCGCCGGCGGGGCGTGTGAGCGCACGAGAAGAGGGCCCGCACCCCCTCGGGGGTACGAGCCCTCTTGACAAAGCGGTCCTGACGGGATTTGAACCCGCGGCCTCCACCTTGACAGGGTGGCGAGCACTCCAAACTGCTCCACAGGACCTGGTTTCGCGGCGCCATTCGTGCGTTGCGCCGCGAGAAGAGACTGTACAGGAGCAGGGCCCCGGGGTCGAACTCACTTAGCGTGCAGGAGCCGTCACGGGGCGGCCGCGTCGATCGCCTTCACGATCCGCTTGTCGGAGACCGGGTACGCCGTGCCCAGCGCGTGCGCGAAGTAGCTCACCCGGAGCTCCTCGATCATCCAGCGGATGTCCAGGACCGAGGACGGCACCGGCCGGCCCCGCGGCATCTGCTCCAGCAGCCACGCGTACTCGTCCTGCATCTCATGGACCTTCTCCATGCGCGTGGTGTCCCGCTGGACGCTCGTCGGCATCTGCTGGAGACGACGGTCGGCGGCCACCAGATAGCGCATCAGATCCGGCAGACGCCGTACCCCGGACGCCGTCACGAAACCGGGCTTCACCAGGCCGTCCAGCTGAGCCCGCAGGTCCGCCAGGTTCGGCAGCAGCGCGGGGCTGCGTACCGCCTTCAGGCGACGCTCACAGGCCTGCCAGGCGGCCAGCACCTGCTGCACCTGGCCCACCGTCCGCACGGTCGTGTCCACGATCTCGGCACGCACCTTGTCGTACAGCTTCCGATACGACTCCTCGTCCCAGACCGGCCCGCCGAAGTCCGCGATCAGCCGGTCCGCCGCCGCCGTCGCACAGTCGTCGAACAGCGCCTGGATCGAGCCGTGCGGATTCGCCGAGAGGCCGAGCTTCTGCTGGTTGCTCAGCTTTTCGGACGCGAACTTCGCCGGGTTGACCGGGATGTTGCGCAGGATCAGCCGCCGCGTGCCCCGCCACATCGCCTCGGCCTGCTCGGCCTCGGTGTCGAAGAGCCGCACGGACACCGTGTCGCCGTCGTCGACGAGCGCCGGATAGGCCTTCACCGGCTGGCCGGCCCGGCGCGTCTCGAAGACCCGGGGCAGCGTGCCGATGGACCAGTCGGTCAGGCCCTTGCGCTCCAGGGACTCCCCGCCCTGCCGCTCCGCGGTCGCCGCGGCGGCCTGGGACAACGCCTTGCGCGCCCTCGGCTTCAGCTGCAGCTTCAGCGCCTGGAGGTCCTTGTCCTCCGCCAGCTTGCGGCGCCGCTCGTCGACGATCCGGAACGTGACCTTCAAATGGTCGGGGACCCGGGACCAGTCGAAGTCCTCGGCCTCGAAGGGCACACCGACCATGCGCTTCAGCTCGCGTGCCATCGTGGTCGTCAGCGGCTCCTGCAAGGGCACCGCCGACTCCAGGAACGCCTTCGCGTAGTTCGGCGCCGGCACGTAGTTGCGGCGGATCGGCTTGGGCAGGGAGCGGATCAGCTCGGTGACGACCTCCTCGCGCAGCCCCGGGATCTGCCAGTCGAACCCCTCGTCCGTCACCTGGTTCAGCACCTGCAACGGGATGTGGACGGTGACGCCGTCCGCGTCCGCGCCCGGCTCGAACTGGTACGTCACCCGGAACTTGAGATTCCGCTGCCGCCAGGAGTCCGGATAGTCGGCCTTGGTGACCGCCTCCGCCGACTCCCGGATGAGCATCTCCCGCTCGAAGTCCAGGAAGTCCGGCTGCTCGTGCCGCTTCTGCTTCCACCACGAGTCGAAGTGCGCCCCGGACACCACGTGTTCCGGCACCCGCGTGTCGTAGAAGTCGAACAGCGTCTCGTCGTCCACGACGATGTCCCGGCGCCGGGCCCGGTGCTCCAGCTCCTCCACCTCGCTGAGGAGCTTGCGGTTGTCGGCGAAGAACTTGTGGTGCGTACGCCAGTCGCCCTCGACGAGCGCGTTACGGATGAACAGCTCCCGGCTGAGCTCCGCGTCGATCCGCCCGTAGTTCACCTTCCGCTGGGCGACGATCGGAACGCCGTACAGCGTCACCTTCTCGTACGCCATCACCGCCGCCTGGTCCTTCTCCCAGTGCGGTTCGCTGTATGTTCGCTTCAGCAGATGCCCCGCGAGCGGCTCGACCCACTCCGGCTCGATCCTCGCGTTGACCCGGGCCCACAGCCGGGACGTCTCCACGAGCTCCGCGGACATCACGAAGCGCGGCGGCTTCTTGAACAGCGCCGAGCCGGGGAAGATCGCGAACTTGGCGTTGCGGGCGCCCAGGTACTCGTTCCGGCCGCCGTCCTTGCGCGCGCCGGGCCCGGAGTCCTTGGACTCCTTCACATCCTTCATGCCGATGTGCGACAGCAGACCGGCCAGCAGCGAGACGTGGATCCGGTCGGCGGGCGCGTCCTGGTCGTTGAGCTCGATCCCCATCTGCTTGGCGACCGTGCGCAACTGACTGTAGATGTCCTGCCATTCACGAATACGCAGGAAGTTCAGGAACTCCTGCTTGCACATCCGCCGGAACGACGAGGAGCCCCGCTCCCGCTGCTGCTCGCGGAGATAGCGCCACAGATTGAGGTAGGCGACGAAGTCACTGGTCTCGTCGCGGAAACGGGCGTGCTGCTGATCGGCCTGCGTCTGCTTCTCGACGGGACGCTCACGCGGGTCCTGGATGGACAGCGCGGCCGCGATCACCATGACCTCGCGGACGCAGCCGTTGCGGTCCGCCTCCAGCACCATACGGGCCAGGCGCGGGTCCACCGGCAACTGGGCGAGCTTGCGGCCGGTGTCCGTGAGCCGCTTGCGGGGGTCCTTCTGCGCCGCATCCAGCGCGCCCAGCTCCTGGAGCAGTTGCACGCCGTCACGGATGTTGCGGTGGTCCGGCGGGTCGATGAACGGGAACTTCTCGATGTCACCGAGACCCGCCGCCGTCATCTGGAGGATGACCGAGGCGAGGTTGGTCCGCAGGATCTCCGCGTCCGTGAACTCCGGGCGGGCGACGAAGTCGTCCTCGCTGTAGAGCCGGATGCAGATGCCGTCGGACGTACGCCCGCAGCGGCCCTTGCGCTGGTTGGCGCTCGCCTGCGAGACCGGCTCGATCGGCAGCCGCTGCACCTTGGTGCGGTGGCTGTACCGGGAGATCCGGGCGAAGCCGGGGTCGATGACGTACTTGATGCCGGGAACGGTCAGCGAGGTCTCGGCGACGTTGGTCGCCAGGACGATCCTGCGGCCGGAGTGCGGCTGGAAGACCCGGTGCTGCTCGGCGTGCGAAAGCCGCGCGTACAGCGGCAGCACCTCCGTGCTCCGCCAACCAGCGCCTCCGGCGCGGGCGTCATTCTTCTTGTTGAGCGCGTCGGCGGTGTCGCGGATCTCCCGCTCCCCGGAGAGGAAGACGAGGATGTCCCCCGGCCCCTCGGCCATCAGCTCCTCCACCGCGTCCGTGATCGCGGTGATCTGGTCCCGGTCGGCGTCGTCGGAATCCTCCTCGAGCAACGGCCGGTAGCGCACCTCCACGGGATACGTCCGCCCGCTCACCTCGACGATCGGGGCGTCCCCGAAGTGCCGCGAGAAACGCTCGGGATCGATGGTGGCCGAGGTGATGACGACCTTGAGGTCCGGCCGCCGCGGCAGCAACTGCGCGAGATAGCCCAGCAGGAAGTCGATATTCAGGGACCGCTCGTGCGCCTCGTCGATGATGATCGTGTCGTAGGCCCGCAGCTCACGGTCGGTCTGGATCTCAGCGAGCAGGATGCCGTCCGTCATCAGCTTGACGAACGTGGCACCGGGATCCACCTGGTCGGTGAACCGCACCTTCCAGCCGACGGCCTCACCGAGCGGGGTGTCCAGCTCCTCCGCCACACGCTCGGCGACGGTACGGGCGGCGATCCGGCGCGGCTGGGTGTGCCCGATCATGCCGCGCACACCCCGGCCGAGCTCCATGCAGATCTTCGGGATCTGCGTGGTCTTCCCGGACCCCGTCTCACCGGCGACGATGACGACCTGATGAGCACGGATCGCGTCGGCGATCTCATCCTTCTTCTGGCTGACCGGCAGCTGCTCGGGATAGCTGATCGCCGGCACCCGGGAACGCCGGGCGGACATGCGCTCCTCCGCCTTCCCGACCTCGCCCTCGATCTCGGCGAGAACGGCGGCACGCGCCTCCGGCTTGCGAATCTTGCGCGCACCTTCGAGCCTGCGGCCGAGCCGGTGCGCGTCACGCAGCGACAACTCGTTCAGCCGGGAGGCGAGGGCGCCGAGGGCGGGGGCGGGATGCGTAGACATACGGGACCCAGGATCTCATCCTCAGGAAAATCCTGGCGAACGCTTTTGCCCGCGGCCGCCGGCGGTGACCACATGCACGTGTTCACCCAGAGTGATGAATCACATGCGTTTCCCGGAGCGAACGCCTGTGGCCGCCTAGCGTCTTTGTTCGTGAAACTCGTCGTGCGCGTCAAACTGCTGCCGTCGGCCGAACAAGCCGCCGCGTTGCAGGCGACCCTGGAGGCCTGCAACCAAGCAGCCAACCACGTCTCGGGCATCGCCCACCACACAGGCGTGCGACGCAACCGTGAACTACGAGCCCTCGTATACACCGACGTGAAGAACGGCTGGGGACTCGGCGCCCAAGCCGCACAACACGTGGTGAAGAAGGTCGCGGACGCGTACACCGCCCTCCGGGCCCGGCGGAGGAAGACCACCGCACGTCGCCCCCACGGGACCATCAGCAAACCGATCGGCTTCCGCAACGACGCAGCCCAGACCTACGACGACCGCATGCTCTCCTGGCAACTGGACCAGCGCACCGTCTCCATCTGGACCACGACCGGACGAATGAAACGCCTCGCCTACACAGGCGGCGAAGAACAACTCCAGTTGCTCCAGCACTACCGCCAAGGCGAAACCGACCTGCTCCTCCGCGCCGGCCAGTGGTACCTGGACGCCACGATCGACGTACCCGAAACCCCACAGAACCCGCAACCCCAAGGCTTCATCGGAGTCGACCTCGGCGTCGCCAACATCGCCACCACCTCGACCGGCCACCGACACAGCGGCCGACGTCTCAACCGCACCCGGCACAACGACCGCACGCTACGCACCCGACTCCAGCGGAAAGGCACTCGGTCCGCGAAACGCCGCGCCAAACGACACGCAGGCAAGGAAGCCCGGCGCGCGCGAGACATCAACCACAAGATCAGCAAGCACATCGTGGCGGAGGCGCAACGCACCGGCCGCGGAATCGCCCTGGAAGACCTCGGCGGCATCCGCGAACGGGTACGGCTGAGGAAGCCCCAACGCGTCACGATGAACTCCTGGGCCTTCGGCCAGTTGCACGCTTTCATCACGTACAAGGCACGCCGACTCGGCGTCCCCGTGGTCTGCGTGAACCCGAGCTACACCAGCCAGGAGTGCGCCCGCTGCCACCACATCGACCAACGCAACCGGCCCAGTCAGGCCGTGTTCGCGTGCAGGTCCTGCGGCTTCGTTGAGCACGCGGACCTCAATGCGTCCCACGTCATCGGCCAACGCGGCTGGTGGGTGTGGGTCTGCGGGGCCGAGTCACAGGTCCCTGCCCTCACGCTGATCGCGTAGGGCTGGATGCGCCGTTTCCGTCGAAGCCATCGGCGGGAGCGAGCTGCAAGCCGGGGAGCTCAGCTTCCGGGCAGCGGACGCGGACGCTCGTACGGGCGTGTCGGACGCAGGCCGGGGAGCGTGCTTCGGGCAGCGGACGCGCGCGCTCGTACTTGGCAGGGTGCTTGTACGACGAGTGGGATTCATGACACATACAACAAGGCCCCGATCCATGGATCGGGGCCTTCGCTGTGGCTGGGGCCGGGGTCGAACCGGCGACCTATCGCTTTTCAGGCGATCGCTCGTACCAACTGAGCTACCCAGCCATTGAGGTTTCATGTGAAACCTCAGCGGTCCTGACGGGATTTGAACCCGCGGCCTCCACCTTGACAGGGTGGCGAGCACTCCAAACTGCTCCACAGGACCATGGATGTGTGCGAACCGACGAACGTAAGTGTCGCACACCGTACTGCGTGCCCCCAACGGGATTCGAACCCGTGCTACCGCCTTGAAAGGGCGGCGTCCTAGGCCGCTAGACGATGAGGGCTATCGGCCCGCCTGGGCGCTTCTCAGCGCGTCGGGGACGTGAAAAGCATAGGGGATGGCCGGGGGTATCGCCAAAACCGTTTACGAGCCGGTGGGGGAGGGGGTGGAGGCGGACGGGCCGGACGGGGTGGCGGTGGCGCCCGGCTTGTTCTCCTCGGGCAGGTGGCGGCTGACCTCAGCCGTCGTCTGCCCGAGGCCGCCCAGCTTGATCGCGTCCCAGGCCTGGAGACGGCGGCTGTCCCGGTCGAGGTAGAGGATCGACGCCTCGATCGGGGCCGGGTACTTCCCCTCGACCGCGCGCAGTCCGCTGCCGCCGGTGGACCCCTCCATGCGCAGCCGCGTGCCGTACCTGAGGACTTCCGTTCCCTCGTGGTGGAGGTGGCCGCAGAGCACCAGTGGCACGGTGCCGTCCGTCTCGCGGGCGGCGGAGGGTTCGTGGGCGATGGCGATGTCGGCGGGGGTGCCCTTGGCCCGCTGGTCGCGCAGGGCGGAGGCCAGCCGGGCGCCGGCCAGTTCCTCGGACGCGTCGGCGCCCTGCGCGCCGGAGCGGTCGGGGGTGAACTGGGGGTCGCCGATGCCGGCGAAGCGCAGACCGGCGACGGTCTCGGCGCGCCCGTCGTCGAGGACGTGCACGTTCTTCATCCGCTCCAGGTAGCGCTGGGTGATCTTCGAGTCGTGGTTGCCGCGCACCCAGACGTAGGGGACGCCGAGGTCTTCGATCGGGTCCAGGAAGCCGTTCTCCGCCGCGGAGCCGTGGTCCATCGTGTCGCCCGAGTCGACGATCACGTCCACCTTGTACTGCTCCACCAGCGAGGCGACGATCTTCCAGCTCGCCGGGTTGAGGTGGATGTCGGAGACGTGCAGGACTCGGATGGTCGTCGGGTCCGGCTGGTAGGCGGGGAGCGTGGAGGTGACGTCGTAGAGCTTGGTCACGTTCGTCACCAGGCGCGCCAGTTCCTGCTGGTAGACGTCGAACTCGGTGACGATGCTGCGTGCGTTGCCGACCACGGAGGGCGCCGAGGACAGCAGTCCGGAGAATTTCGGCTCCAGTACGGACTTGGGGTTCCAGGTGGCGTACGCCGTCGCTCCGGACGCGGCGAGCAGGGTCAGGGCGAGACCGCCGGCCGCCAGGGCGCGGCGCGGGCGGCGGTAGACCGCCAGGCCGAGCGCGGTGGCGCCGGCGACGACGGCGACGCAGGACCGCAGGGCCAGGTCGAGGGTGCCGTGTTCGACGTCGTGCGCCACTTCGTGCTGGATGCCGGAGAGGCGTTCCGGGTGGTCGACGAGGGCCTGGGAGCGGGCCGGGTCGAGTTGGTCGACGTTGACGTCGAGGCGGACCGGGGCGATGTGGCTGGCCAGTTCCAGGGAGCCGAGGGGGGAGATGTTGATCTTCGTGCCGCCGCTCAGGGAGGGGCGCAGGGCCATCGTGGTGTTCATGGGGCCGACAGGGGCCCGTACGTTGCCGACGACGAGCAGCCCCAGCCAGGCGCCGACCAGGACGACGGCCACCAGTGCGGCGGCGCGTGCCCAGGGGCGCGGTTCGTGAGCCAGTGACAGGTCGGCGCGCGGGTGCGGCGAGCGGCGGCGGAGGGCGGCGGGCGCGGCCTTCCGTACGGCGGCGTGCGCCGCTTTCCGTGTGGCGTGCGCCGCCCTCCGTATGCCGCGGAGGGAGTGCGGGCGGTTCGGGTCTGCGACGGGGACGCGGGGCATTGGGCGCGTATGCCCATGCCCGACACCCGATATGCCCGTGGGCGGCACGGTCGCGTGGGTGGTACCGGACAATGACCGTGTGCTGGAGATGACGCGCGAGGAGTTCGAGGAACTGGTCGCCGAGGCCCTCGACCGGATTCCGCCGGAGCTGATGCGGCTGATGGACAACGTCGCGGTGTTCGTCGAGGACGAGCCGCCCGCCGACGATCCGGAGTTGCTGGGGTTGTACGAGGGGACCCCGTTGACGGAGCGCGGCGAGTGGTACGCGGGGGTGCTGCCCGACCGCATCACGATCTACCGCGGGCCGACGCTGCGTATGTGCGAGACACGGGAGGACGTGGTCGCGGAGACGGAGGTGACGGTGGTTCACGAGATCGCCCACCACTTCGGGATCGACGACGAACGTCTGCACGCGCTGGGCTACGGCTGACCCTCGCCGGGTGCCGTCGCGTGTCCTCCCGCGGGTGAAGGGAGTTGGGCACGGCGACTTCTTCCTCCCGGAGGTGGCCCGTGCGCCCCTTGTACGTATCCGTCCGTCTCGCCGCGACGGTCGCCGTCGTCACCGCCGCCGCGGGTTGCATGAGCGTGGGGGAGGACGCCGGCGGCGCGGTCAGGCCGTCGCACTCCGCCGGAGCGAAGGGTGGCCGCGTTCCGGGTGGTGGGGACGCGTTCTCCGATGGTGGCGCGGGTCACGCCGGTGGCGGCGGGGACGGCAGGCGTGACCACGGGGGGAAGGGGAAGCCGGGCGCGTCACCGGCCGCGTCGGACTCGCCGTCAGCCGAGCCGGGCGCGTCGGTGGCGCCGGGTGAGGGCGGGGTGCCGCCGAGGGCGGGCGAGCCGACGCCGGTCGAGGTGGTGCCGGTGCCTCCGCAGACGTCCGCCGCGCCCGAGCAGCCGCCTGCCTCGCCGCCTGCTCCGCCGGCCCAGTCGGACCCGCCGGTGACCGAGCCCTCGCCGTCGGCGCACGACGGCACGGGGTCGCAGCTGGAGCAGCGGGAGCGTCCGTACAAGCCGGGTCGGCGGCCGCACTGGCAGAGGGGGTGAGCTGACCTGCGGTGACGCCGCCGGTTCGCCTTCGCCGCGCCGCCGGTTTGCGTTCGGGGGTGCAGGGTGCGTATGGTGGTAGATCGTTTGATCCCATTTGCCCGGCGCCTACGCAGAGCGCGCCGTGTGGCGCGTACTCTCCTTTGCCGTGGCGGACCGCATCGAGGCGGTCGTGGCGCGAAATCACGGAGTTGACGGGCGCGTGCCGACGAGACTCCGGAAGGTTTCGCATTCGCATGTCCATTTCCACCGATCACGTCGTCGTGCCCGAGAACGCCGACGACGCTCCCGAGAACAACGAGGCCCCGGAGAGCACCTTCGCGGACCTCGGGCTGCCCGAGGGCGTCGTCCGCAAGCTCGCGCAGAACGGCGTGACCACGCCTTTCCCGATCCAGGCCGCGACCATCCCGGACGCCCTGGCCGGGAAGGACATCCTGGGCCGGGGCCGCACCGGCTCGGGCAAGACCCTGTCCTTCGGTCTGCCGACCCTGGCCACGCTGGCCGGCGGCCGCACCGAGCGGAAGCGGCCGCGTGCGGTCATCCTCACCCCGACCCGTGAGCTGGCCATGCAGGTGGCCGACGCCCTCCAGCCCTACGGCGACGTCGTGGGCCTGCGGATGAAGGTCGTGTGCGGCGGCACTTCCATGGGCAACCAGATCTACGCCCTGGAGAAGGGCGTCGACATCCTGGTCGCCACGCCGGGCCGGCTGCGGGACCTCATCAACCGCGGCGCCTGCTCCCTGGAGGATGTGCGCATCGCGGTCCTGGACGAGGCCGACCAGATGTCCGACCTGGGCTTCCTGCCCGAGGTCACCGAGCTTCTCGACCAGGTTCCTGCGGGCGGTCAGCGCATGCTGTTCTCCGCGACGATGGAGAACGAGATCAAGACCCTCGTCGACCGTTACCTGGCCGACCCGGTCAGCCACGAGGTCGACGCGGCGCAGGGCGCGGTGACGACCATGTCGCACCACATCCTGATCGTGAAGCCCAAGGACAAGGCGCCGGTCACCGCGGCCATCGCCTCCCGCAAGGGCCGCACCATCATCTTCGTGCGCACCCAGCTGGGCGCCGACCGCGTGGCCGAGCAGCTGCGCGAGGCCGGTGCGAAGGCCGAGGCGCTGCACGGCGGCATGACCCAGGGTGCCCGCACCCGCACGCTGGCGGACTTCAAGGACGGGTACGTCAACGTCCTGGTCGCCACCGACGTCGCCGCTCGCGGCATCCACGTCGACGGCATCGACCTGGTGCTGAACGTCGACCCGGCCGGCGACCACAAGGACTACCTGCACCGGGCCGGCCGTACGGCCCGCGCGGGCCGTACGGGCACGGTGGTTTCGCTGTCCCTGCCGCACCAGCGGCGTCAGATCTTCCGCCTGATGGAGGACGCGGGCGTGGACGCCTCGCGCCACATCATCCAGGGCGGCGCGGCCTTCGACCCGGAGGTCGCCGAGATCACCGGCGCGCGGTCGATGACGGAGGTGCAGGCGGAGTCCGCGGGCACCGCGGCCCAGCTCGCCGAGCGCGAGGTGAACCACCTCGCCAAGCAGCTCGAGCGTGCGCAGCGGCGCGCGGCCGAGCTGCGCGACGAGGCCGACCGGCTGGTGGCCCGGCTCGCCCGCGAGCGCGGCGAGACCGTGACGTCCGAGGGTTCGGACGTGGTGGCCGGGGAGCAGGTGGTGGCCGAGGTGTCGGTGCCGGAGCAGCCGGCGGCCCGGGACGTGGAGCGCATCGACCGGGAAGAGGGCGTCGAGCGCGAGGAGCGTACGGCGGCCCCGTCGTCGTACGACCGGCGTGAGCGGCGTGAGGACCGGGGCGGTTTCCAGCGCGACCGTGACCGTGCGCCCCGTTCCTTCGACCGTCGTGACGACCGTGGTTCGTTCGACCGTCGTGACGACCGTGGCGGTTTCAACCGGGACCGCGACCGTGACCGCGGCGACCGGGGCGGCTTCCGCCGTGACGACCGGGGTGACCGCGGCGACCGCGGTGGCCGTTCCTTCGACCGTGACCGTGACCGCGGCTTCGAGCGCCGTGACAACGACCGCGGCTTCCGCCGTGACGACCGGGGTGACCGGGGCGACCGCGGTGGCCGTTCCTTCGAGCGGCGTGACGACCGGGGCGGTTTCCAGCGCGACCGTGACCGTGCGCCCCGTTCCTTCGACCGTCGTGACGACCGTGGTTCGTTCGACCGCCGTGACGACCGCGGCGGCTTCCGCCGGGACGACCGTCCGGCCCGGCGCGACGAGCGCGGCGGGCACCGCGGCAGCGACCGTCCGTTCAACCGCGACCGCCAGGGCGACCGCCCCGGGTTCCGCTCCGGCGGTCACGAGCGCCCCTACGGCCGCCGTGACGACCACCGCGGCGGCGGTTCCGGTTCCTTCGGCCGCCGCGACGACAAGCCGCGCTGGAAGCGCAACGGCTGACGCGGGCTGAACCCACTCGCGAGGGCCCGTACGACTCCTGTCGTACGGGCCCTCGCGGTTTTTCAACCGCCCCTGCCTGCGAGGTGGTTGTCGACGGCTCCACGGTCCTGGAACGGACCCCGCACGGGTACGCCGGCCACGACGCACCCCGGATACCCGATCGGCGACGGGCGCTCCTCCCGCTATGCTCGGGTAGGCAACATCGCCTGGGCCCTTAGCTCAATTGGCAGAGCAGTGGACTTTTAATCCATTGGTTGTGGGTTCGAGTCCCACAGGGCCTACCGGCGTCCGCGCCATCGGAACCCCCGCTGACCTGGTCAGACGGGGGTTCCGTCGTTCTCGGCGCCTGCTCGGCGGCCCCGTTCGCTCAGTTCCGCCGCAGCACCCGGTTCAGCCCCGTCGCCGCCGTCGTGGCGAGCAGCCATCCGGCGGCGACCAGGGCGACGACGGCCCAGCGCAGGGCGCCGTGCGGGGCGTACGCGGTCTGCTGGCCGAAGTCGACGACGGGGATCAGCACGTCGAGGGTGTAGATGGCCGGCTGGAACCCCGGGGGTGTGCCGTCGCCGGACGGGGTGGGTGGGTGGGCGGCGAAGAGGGCGGTGCCCGCGGCGAAGAGAGCCGCCAGCAGCCAGACCGCGCGTTGAGGACGGTACCCGTAGCCCACGGTGGCGTCCTGCAGCAGGCTCCAGGCGCGGGCCGGGCGGGAGAGAGTGCGGCGGAGCCTGCGCTGGCGGGCGAGGAGGACGGCGCGGGCGTCGGCGTCCCGGCCCTGTTGCCGGTAGTGCGCACCCAGTTGCTCGTAGGGCTGCGGGACGAAGCCGCCGGGGTCGCGGTCGAGCCAGGGCAGGCGGTCGCGGGCGGGGAGGACCGGCTGGACGCCGTCATAGCCGAAGCCGTCGAGGACGAGGGTCCGGGGCCAGGTCGCCGGGTCGTCGCGGAGCACGCCCACCCGGGTGTGGCTGAGGTCGACGATGCCCTCAGGGGCCTCGCCGAAGCTCATCACCAGCTCGGCGGCGGTGGACCGGCGGCAGGTGAGGGCTCGTTTCCCGGCGGGGGCGTCGATGCGCGCGCCCCGGAAACAGAGCCGGGCGCGGACCGTGACGCCGCCGACGGCCACCCGGCCGTGCGCGGTGAACCCGTTGCAGCAATTGAATTCGGCGCCTACCTCGGTCCCGTGAGCCCGTAGCGCGGTGTCCGTGGTGTCCTCGCCGACCGGGGCGGTGAGGTCGGCGCCCTCGAAGAGGATCGAGCCGCCGATCCGCGCGTCGCAGAGGTCGATGGTGCCGCGGGCGACGAAGCCGCCGCGGAAGTTGAGGTTGCCGCCGACACGCAGTCGGTCGGCCTTGAGGGCGTCGCCCCACGGGTTGTCCAGCCGGGCCCGTTTCAGGGTGACGGTGCCGCGCACCGAGCTGTCGCGCAGTTCGAGGCAGCCGTGCACGGTGAGACCGCGCCCGGCCTGGATGTCGCCGCCGACGGTCGCGCAGAGGAGTTGCAGCGCCGGTTCGCCGCGGTTCTGGCCGGTGCCGGTGAGGGTGGCGTCCTCCAGGTGCACGGAGCCGCCGATCGAAGCGCCGTAGAGGTTGATGGGGCCCTCGGAGGTGAAGCCCCGGTCGAGGTGGAGGCCGCCGGCCACGTGGAGTTCGGGTGCCTGCAGGAGGACGCCGGGGCCGCGCAGGCGGGCACCGCGGAAGCCGACGGTGTTCCGGACCTGGGAGCTGCTGAGGCGGACCGGGCCGGTGCAGGTGGTTCCGTCGGCGGAGAAGTCCTCCTGCACCAGGAGGGATTCGGCGTCCAGCGCCGGTCTGCCCACCGGCGCGGTGAGCACGGAGCCGTCCAGGGCGAGTCCGGCGCCGACGGTCGAGGAGCGCAGGGTGACGGTGCCGTCGATCCGGCAGTCGAGGAGCGCGCACTCAC
Source organism: Streptomyces sp. NPDC014889 (assembly GCF_043081205.1). Classification (NCBI taxonomy): domain Bacteria; kingdom Bacillati; phylum Actinomycetota; class Actinomycetes; order Kitasatosporales; family Streptomycetaceae; genus Streptomyces; species Streptomyces sp. NPDC014889. The sequence goes on along the minus strand of NZ_JBIBWH010000002.1, from coordinate 23,666 downwards.
GGTCGAACCGGGCCCCGGCCGCGCGGATTCCGGGCAGATCGCAGTCGCGCAGCTCCAGGGCGCCGAAGTGCGCGCCGTCGAGCCGGGGCGCCGCGTCCAGTACGCAGCGGTGGAGTCGTACCGCGCAGGCGATGTCGGCTTCGGTGAGGTCCAGCGTGCCGGTGACGCGGGCGCCGCGCAGCCGGAGCCGGGCCAGGTGCCCGGGGGCCGGCGGCGGGGGCGCGAGCAGCACCCGGCGCAGCACCGCCGCGTCCACCTCGGGCACGTCGTCGCACCACTCGCCGTGCCGGTATGCCTCCCAGATCCGGAGCGCGTGCGGTCCCCAGCCCTGCGGTGCTGCCCCGTCCGGTGGGTGTCCGTCCGTGGTCATGAGCCCCTCCCTCCGCCCTGTACGGCCCTCCCCGGCCGCGGAGCACCGCATGGCTACCCCTGGGGCGGCCGGGCCAAGCAGAGCGGGGAACAAGGGAGTTGAAGGTGGACGGGGAGGGCGGTGCGGTCTACGCTCGGGCAGCCCTCGGTGGGCAGGCGTGGACGGACAGGTGTGCGCGGTCTCCCGAAGGGGCGACCGAGCGGGTCCGTACGCCAGGTTCGTACTCGACCCCGCTCGTTGCTCATGGGAGTCCCCGTGCTCGTTCGCCCTGCTGTGCCCGTGTTGCTCTTCGCCTCGTTGTTCGTCGCCGGATGTTCCGGCAGCGGGTCGTCCGAGGTGTCGGACACGAAGTCCCCTCCTCCGAGCTCCCAGGAGCTGGCCTTCTACAGATGCCTGGAGAAGCAGGGAGTGGTCCTGGAGAAGCGTGACGACGATCTGCTCCGGGTCGACAAGGACCGGAACGATCAGAAGACACAGACGCGCGCCGAGGCGAAGTGCGCGGATCTTCTTCCCGATCCGGTCACCGCGGCGCCGGCGCCGTCCGAGGCCGTGGCCTCGGCGCAGGCGTTCAGCGCCTGTGTCCGGAAGAACGGCTTCCCCGACTACCCGGACCCCGATCCGAAGTCCGGTCAGGTCGATCTGCCGGGCGACCAGGCGGAGGCGTACAGGACGCCCGAGTTCCTCGCCGCGGCCAAGAAGTGCTCGCCGGGTTCGGGCGGCGGCATCGCCGGCGGCTAACCCGCGCGTGGTGGGGCTGCGGGACGATCCCGTCAGTACGCCGACTTCGCCATCCGCCGCCGCTCGCGCTCGGAGAGCCGGCTTCCGGACTCCCGGCGGGCCATCCGCTGGAGCAGCCGCGGGGCCAGCGCGAGCCCGGTGACCGTCCAGAGCGCGAGCACGCCCGCGACGGTGGCGTGCTGCCATGAGCCGGAGACCTCCAGGACTCGAGCGCTGTCGGGCAGCAGCGCGGAACGGACGCCCTGCGCGATCCAGCGCAGCGGGAAGAAGGACGCCAGGTTCTGCAGCCATCCCGGCATGTCGCGCAGCGGCGAGAACGTGCCGGAGACGAGCATCAGGGCCATCATGGGCAGCATGTAGAGGCCGAGCGCTTCCCGCGCGGCGGGCAGCAGGGATCCGACGGCAGCCCCGATCGGCACGACGGCCGTGATGCCGAGGGCCACGACCCAGGCCAGTGTCAGCCAGCGCTGCGGGGTGTCCGGGAGGCCGCCGCCGAGCAGCAGGTGTCCGCCCAGCAGCAACAGCGCGATGGACACGGTGATGTTGACGAGGACGAAGAGGACCTTGCCGGTCAGGTAGGCGGTCATCGCGCCCGGTACGCCGCGCAGTCGCAGCAGTGTGCCGTCCTCACGGTCGCCGAAGAGGAACTGGGGGACGGTCATCAGGCCGAACATGAAGATCGTGGAGCCGATGCCGCCGGCCAGGGAGAGCTGCGTCGTGGCATCGTCGCCGCCCTGCGACCGCCAGTAGGAGACGGCGAGGAACAGCAGCGGCGTCGAGAGGTAGGCGTAGATGTCCTTGCGGCTGCGCAGCATCTGGCGCAGTTCGATGGCGCCGCGCGACAGACCGAGTCGGTAGGGGTTCACGCGGCGGTCTTCTCGTGGCGCCGGGCGGCGGCTGTCACCTCCGGCCCGTCCTCCGTCGTGGTCCGCAGTGCTTTCTCGTCGTTCTCCGCGACCATCCGCAGGTAGGTGTCCTCCAGTGTCGGACGGCGTACCGCCAGATCGGGGATCGGTCCCTGGAACTGCTGGTGCAGCTCCCAGACGACCTTCGACGGGTCCGCGGTGAGCCGTCGTTGGGGGACGCCGTCGGCGTCCGTCCAGGTGACCTCGGAGCGGGTCCTCGCGGCGGCGGCGAGCTCGGGGAGGGTGCCGCAGGCGGTGATGCGGCCGTACTGCAGGATGCCGACGCGGTCGGCGAGCTGCTGGGCCTCGCTCATGTCGTGCGTGGTGAGCAGCATCGTCGTACCGAGGCTGTCGCGCAGCTCGCGGATGAGGTCGTGGAAGTCGCGGCGGGCCTCGGGGTCGAAGCCGGTGGTCGGTTCGTCGAGGAAGAGCAGTTCCGGGCGGCCCACGATGCCCAGGGCGACGTCGAGGCGTCGCCGCTGGCCGCCGGAGAGGGTGCTCACCTGCTGGGCGGACTGTGCGGTGAGGCCCACCAGGCCGAGCAGCTCGGACGGGTCGAAGGGGCCTCCGGCCCCGTCTCCTGCAAGGTCATCGGATTCCCCCTGGATGCCGTCGCACTGAATGCCGTCACACCGCCGGACCGGCGACAGGTCCATGACGCCTGGCATGTTGTTGCCGCGAACATAGTAACTTTCCAGTAGGGAAAGTAAATGCGACTATCGAAACCACGCCGCGACACCGACGCTCGGAGGACCTGATGCACGACACCCCCGCTCCCGGCGTCCCCGACGCGCCGCGGGCCGCCGAGGCCGCCGAGGCCGCCGAGGAGCGGGTGCCACCCGCACTGGACGAGCGCATCCACCATCCCACCCGGCTCGCCGTCATGGCGTTTCTCTCCGGGTGCGCCGAGGCCGAGTTCCGTGCCGTCCGTGAGGGGTGCGGGATCTCGGACTCGGTGCTGAGCAAGGTGGTCGGTGCGCTGGAGGCCGCGGAGTACGTCAAGGTGCGCAAGGGGCACGTGGGCAAGCGCCCGCGTACGTGGCTGCGGCTGAGCCCGGAGGGCCGCCGCGCTCTCCTCGCCCATCTCGCGGCCCTGCGCGACCTGGCCTCCCGGGCGGCGGCCCTGGGCGCGGCGGCCGACGAAACCCCGGCGACGGAGGCGTAGTCCCCGGTACCGGTCGTGAAGGGCGCGGTGACGTCCGGTGCACCTGTGCGGCCTGCTTCAAGCTTGAGGCTGGTTGGTTGTTTCGTTCGAGTGAGTCCGACGGCGGGCCGGGTCCGTGACCGGTCCGGCCGCCTCCGAGGGAGAGTGCGTCCATGCCCCACCCGTACGTCCTGCTGTCCGCCGCCGTCTCGCTCGACGGCTACCTGGACGACACAGGCCCCGAACGCCTGCTGCTCTCCAGCCCCGCCGACTTCGACCGGGTCGACGAGGTGCGGGCGTCGGCCGACGCGATCCTGATCGGCGCAGGCACCCTGCGGGCCGACAACCCGCGGCTGCTGGTGAACTCGCCCGCGCGGCGGGCCGCGCGCCGCGCCGCCGGGAAGCCGGAGTACCCGCTGAAGGTCGCGGTCAGCGCCTCCGGCGAGCTGGACCCCGGGGCGCCCTTCTGGCACACCGGCGGCGAGAAGGTCCTGTGCACGACCGACGAGGGCGCGCTGCGGCTGCGGCGTACGGGACTGGCCGCCGACGTCGTGCCGCTGGGCGCCGAACTCGGCTGGCCCCGGCTGCTGGAGCACCTGCACGACGTGCGCGGGGTGCGCCGGCTCATGGTCGAGGGCGGCGGGACCGTCCACACCCAGCTCCTCCAGCAGCAGCTCGCGGACGAGGTGCAGCTCGTGCTCGCCCCCCTGTTCGTGGGGGACCCGGAGGCACCCCGGCTGTTCGGGCCCGGGACCTACCAGGGCGGGCGGCTGCGGCTGGTGGAGACGCGGACCATCGGGGACGTCGTCCTCGTGCGTTACGAACCCACCGCTCCCGGCGCCGCCGGCCGCGCCGCTCCCGCGGACCGGCACTGGCTCCGGATCGCCTGCGAACTGGCGGCCCAGTGCCCGCCGTCCCCTACCGCGTTCAGCGTGGGCGCCGTGGTGGTCGCCGCCGACGGGACCGAACTCGCCCGCGGGTACTCGCGGGAGGGGGGCGACCCGGTCGTGCACGCGGAGGAGGCGGCGCTGGCCAAGGTCGACCCGGCGGATCCGCGGCTGCCGGACGCCACGGTGTACAGCAGCCTGGAGCCGTGCGCCCGCCGCGCCTCCCGGCCGCGTCCGTGCGCCCGGCTGATTCTGGACGCGGGGGTGCGGCGGGTGGTGACGGCGTGGCGGGAACCCGACACGTTCGTCGAGGGCGCCGACGGAACCGGGGTGCTGGCGGCCGGTGGCGCGGACGTCGTCGTGGTGCCGGAGTTCGAGGAGCCGGCCAGGGATCCCAACCGGCATCTGCTCGGCTGAGAGGCCCTCGTCCCCTGCCTGCGTCCCCCGCCCTCGCCGCCCACCGGAACCGTGTGACGGGAGGTGGGCGAGGAGGTTGGTGCGAGCCGCCTTCCGGATGGCATATACTGGTGTCACAACGACGCGGGGTGGAGCAGCTCGGTAGCTCGCTGGGCTCATAACCCAGAGGTCGCAGGTTCAAATCCTGTCCCCGCTACTGAAGGCTCAGGGCCGGAATCCGATTCATGGATTCCGGCCCTGAGTGTTTTCACGGGTGTGCGGGTGCTCGTCGCAAGCGCTCCGGAAAGTGGGGTCAACTCGCCCGGTTTTCGGTGCTCATGGACCGTAAGGTCGGGCCGGAAGGTTGAGTGATCAAGCCGAACGGCTTGGAATCAGGGGCCCGCGTCTATTAACGTTCGATAACGCAGCACGGTCGTCCCAGCCGTCACAAGAGGCGGCTCCGTGCGCGCACGCCGAATCCCGCAAGGGAACCGGGGAACCACCTACTTGGGGTGAATCGAGCGTAACCGCCGTGTGAGCACGGCTTGTTTACGCGCGTAGGAGACCTTCCCGCTCCGAACCCGTCAGCTAACCCGGTAGGCGATGCGGAAGGAAAGGAGTGCGCCTTCGTGGCGTCCAACCCGCCTGCCCCGGAAGCCCCGTTCGCGCCGAGCCGCCAACACGGCGAGACCTTCGGCTACGACAGCCGACGTGCCGATGAGGGCCCCTGGGAGGAGTGGAACCCGAGCGCGGAGTCCATCCGTCCCGTCCGCGGCCGGCACCGCGTCGCCAAGCAGCGCGGCGGCGGACTCGCCCGCAGCTCCACCGTTCTCGGCGTCGGCGTCATCGCCGCCGTCGGCGCGGGCGGCATGGCCAGCGCCAACAGCGCCAAGCCGCCGGTGTCCATCTCGCTGCCCGACCTGCCCTCCGTGGGCTCCCTGTTCGACGACAACTCCGACGCCGCCCCCGAGGGCTCGGCCACCGCGCTCAGCGGCATCGGCGTGACCGCCGCCGAGACCCAGCAGGGCACCTCGGACGCCGGCGAGGTGCTGCGCAACCGGATCATGGCGCAGGCCGAGCAGCAGCAGGAGCAGAGCGAGGCCAAGGCCCAGGCGGACGCCCAGGCCGCCGCCGCCAAGAAGGCCGCCGACGACGCCGCGAAGGCGCGGAAGACGGCCGAGGCCGAGGCCACCGCCGCCAAGAAGAAGGCGGAGGAGGAGGCCGCGCAGAAGGCCGAGGAGGCGCGACTGGCCGAGCTGGCCAAGCAGTACACGCTGCCCACCTCCTCGTACACGCTCACCTCCACGTTCGGCCAGGCCGGCTCCATGTGGTCCTCCGGCTACCACACCGGCCTCGACTTCGCCGCGCCCACGGGCACCCTGCTCAAGGCGATCCACACCGGCACCGTCACCGAGGCCGGCTGGGCCGGTGCCTACGGCTACCGCACGATCGTCACCCTCGACGACGGCACCGAGCTCTGGTACTGCCACCAGTCGTCGATCAGCGTCAGCGTCGGCCAGCAGGTCAGCACGGGCGACGTGATCGGCCGCGTGGGCGCCACCGGCAACGTCACCGGGCCCCACCTCCACCTGGAGGTCCACCCGGGCGGCCAGTCCACCGGGATCGACCCGATGGCGTGGCTGCGCGACAGGGGCCTCACCCCCTGACGAGCGCGGACCGGTCCCACCGCCGACGAGCCCGTGGGACCTAGCCGTCCTCGACGCCTACACGGCCGCCGGAGGCAACTTCGTCGACACCGCCGACTCGTACTCCGCGTGGGTGGACGGCAACAGGGGCGGCGAGTCCGAGACGATCATCGGCTGGGGGTCCCCCCTGCTCGCAGTGCGCGCGGGCGCAGGGCGCGGCCAAGCACCTGGAGACCGAGCGCGGCCAGAAGGTCCTCACGGCCCTGGACGAGGTGGCGCGGGCCCATGACGCCGAGGTCGCCACGGTGGCCCTGGCCTGGCTCGCCGCACAGCCGACGGTGGCCGCCCCGATCGCCTCGGCGCGGACGGTGGAACAACTCCCGGCACGGCTCGGCGTCGCGGAGCTGCGGCTGACGGAGGAGGAGCTCGGGAAGCTGACGCGGGCGTCGGCGTGACTCCCGTCCCCGGGCCCGGGTCCTACGACGGGGTCCGGTACGGGTTGTACGACGGATACGGCGCCGCCGGACCGTGGGGATACGGCGTCGCCGGGCTGTACGGCCCGTACCCCAGCGGCCGCGGGTGCACCCCGTGGACCCCGTATCCCGGCCAGGGCGGCGCGGCCGGCGGCGTCGTCATCCTGGCCGCGTGGTCCAGTGCGGGCTGTGCCACCTCCCGCCTGCGCCACAGCTCGTGCAGCAGTTCCCGTTCCCGTACGGCGAAGTCGGCCCCGGCCCTGCCCCGGCGCCCGCGGTGCCGCAGGAACGCCAGCGAGGTCGCGTACGCCTCGTACTGGGCGACTGTGCGCGCCGCCTGCCTGCCGAGGTGGCGCCGGGCGTGGTCGCGCGCCAGTCTGCGCGCCCGCATGGAGGCCAGGGCGAACGGTTCGGCCGGGGTGAGCCATCCGGCGGCCGTGTACGCGGGCAGCTCCTCGCGCACGGTCCTCAGCTCGCGCTGCCGGGTCCAGACGACCAGCCAGGTCAGCAGCGCGAACGCGGGCACCATGATGGCGGCGTAGACCGCGAAGAAGCCGTACTCGCCGAAGGTCGCCGAACCGTTCCACAGGGCGTGCATGCCCATCGCGAGCAGCAGCCCGGCCGGCGGCGGCAGCAGGCGCAGCCGGCGGCGGCGGTTCCCGGACATCGCGGCGGCGATGCCGAACCCGATGCCGGTGAGCACGGTGAACAACGGGTGCGCGAACGGCGACATGATGACGCGGACGAAGAAGGTCGCCGCGGTGACGGAGGCGATGCCCCGGTCGCCGGTGAGCTGGTCGGTGCCGAAGGCGTTGCCGAGGTAGAGGATGTTCTCGGTGAACGCGAAGCCGGTCGCGGTCACGCCCGCGATGACGACCCCGTCGACGATGCCGGTGAAGTCGCGTCTGCGGAAGAGGAAGACCAGCAGCACGGCGGCGGCCTTCGCGGACTCCTCCACGACCGGCGCTATCACCGTCGCGCCCAGGGTGTCGGCGCCGTCGGGGTCGGCGGTCGCCGTGGCGATCCAGTGCGTGGCGAAACTGTTCGCGACGATCGCGATCAGGGCCGCCGCGCAGGCGCCCCAGGCGAACGCGAACACCAGGTTCCGCCAGGGGCCCGGCTCCACCCGGTCCAGCCAGCGGAAGGCGGCCGTCAGCAGCGGTACCGGCAGCACCGCGAGCCCGAGCCCGACGAGGAAGCCCTCGGTGCCGGTCTGCCGGCGCACCAGGGCGAGGATGACGAGGCCGGAGAGGGCGAGCAGGGTGACGAGGGCGCCGTACCTGACCCATCGCCGCTGCCACCAGTGCGCGTGCCGGGACGTGCCGCCGGGAGTGCCGGGAGCGCCGGGAGGTGTCGGGTACGGGGGGCAGGTGGCCACGGCATCGGCCCTCACGAGGTCACTGCGGCTGCTGGTCTTCCGGCCGGGGCACGCGGCGGAACAGCAGATCGTTCACCACATGACCCTTCTCCAGTCCCTGGCCCTCGAAACGGGTCAGCGGCCGGAAGCCGGGACGTGGCGCGTAACCGCCGTCGGGTCGGGTGTTCTCGAAGTCCGGGTGGGCCGTCAGCACGTCGAGCATCTGCTCGGCGTACGGCTCCCAGTCCGTCGCGCAGTGCACGATCGCCCCGGGCCTGAGCCGGGTGGCGGCCAGCGTCAGGAACTCCGGCTGGATCAGCCGCCGCTTGTGGTGCCGCTTCTTCGGCCAGGGGTCGGGGAAGTAGACGCGCAGCCCTTCGAGGCTGTCGGGGGTGAGCATCTCGCGCAGCAGGATGATGGCGTCGCCGTTGCCGACGCGGACGTTGCCGAGGCCGTGCCGGTCGGCGAGGCTCAGCAGGTTGCCCTGGCCCGGGGTGTGCACGTCGACGGCGAGGATGTTGGTGTCCGGGTCCTCGGCCGCCATCCGGGCGGTGGCCTCGCCCATCCCGAAGCCGATCTCCAGCACGACCGGGCGGGAGTTACCGAACAGCTCGGCGAGGTCGACCACCCGCTGCCCGTCGATGTCCAGGCCCCAGGTGGACCACAGCCGCTGCAACGCGTCCGCCTGGCCCGCGGTCACCCGGCTCCGGCGCGGCTGGAAGCTGCGGATCCGCCGCTCGAAGTGCGAGCCGGCCGGATCGGCCTTGGGCCCGTCGGGGAAACGCGGCTCCCCCTTGGCCCGGGTGTGCCGCAGGGACGCGCCGGGCGCGTGCCGGGGCAGCTCACCGGGGGCGGGAGCCTGGGGGGTGTTCAGCGAGTCAGTCACAGTGGGAACGATTTTACGGGGGCCCGGCACGGAGCGGCCCCCAAGGCCGACGGGGCCCGGCGCGCCCTTCATGCCGACGCCAGCACGGCCAGGGCCCGCCTCGCCACCTCGCGCCCGATCGGCAGCGAGGCGGTCGCCGCGGGACTGGGCGCGTTGAGCACGTGCACCGCGCGGGTGCCCTCCCTGATCAGGAAGTCGTCCACCAGCGTGCCGTCGCGCAGGACGGCCTGCGCCCGCACCCCGGCCTCGGCCGGCACCAGGTCGTCCTCCCGCACCGCGGGCACCAGCCGGCGCACCGCCCGGGTGAAGGCGGCCTTCGACACCGACCGCCGCAGCTCCCCGGCCCCGTACCGCCAGTGGCGGCGGGCGATCCGCCACGAGCCGGGCCAGCCCAGCGTCCCCGCCAGCTCCCGCGGCCGCACGGTCCCCCATCCGTAGCCCTCGCGGGCCAGCGCCGGCACCGCGTTGGGTCCGATGTGCACACCGCCGTCGACCCCGCGGGTGAGATGCACCCCGAGGAACGGGAACGCCGGATCGGGCACCGGGTACACCAGCCCCCGCACCAGCTCCGGCCGCGCCAGCTCGTAGTACTCCCCGCGGAACGGCACGATCCGCATGCCGGGGTCGTCCCCGGTCATCCGTGCCACCTCGTCGCAGTACAGCCCCGCGCAGTTGACCAGCGCGCGGGCGCGGACGATCTCACCGCGCGCGGTCAGGACGGCCACCCCGAGGTCCGGCCGGCGGTCCACCCGCACCACCCGGGCTCCGTACCGGATCCGCGCGCCGGAGGCCCGCGCCAGTTGCCGCGCCACCTGCGTGAAGTCGCAGATCCCCGTCGTGCCCACGTGGATCGCGGCCAGTCCGCGGACCTCGGGCTCGTACTCCTCGATCTGTGCGGGGCCCAGTTCGCGCACCGGAATGCCGTTCTCCCGGCCGCGCTGCACCAGCGCGTGCAGCCGGGGCAGCTCCTCCCGTCCGGTCGCCACGATCAGCTTGCCGGTCACCTCGTGCGCGATGCCGTACTCCGCGCAGAACTTGACCATCTCGGCGGCACCGCCGGCCGCGTACCGCGCCTTCAGTGAGCCCGGCCGGTAGTAGATCCCGCTGTGGATCACCCCGCTGTTGCGTCCCGTCTGGTGCCGGGCCGGGCCCTGCTCCTTCTCCAGCACGGTCACGCGGGTGCCCGGCGCGGCGCGGGTGATCGCGTACGCCGTCGACAGGCCGACGATGCCACCTCCGATCACCAGCACGTCGCAGTCGTAAGCGATGTCCGGCCGCACCTGCTCCACCTCCCGCCTCGATAGTGCACTGCGCCACTGACAATGCCGTCGAAGCGGGGGGACCGCGCGGCCGGGGTGTCCGGCCGGGCGGGGTCGGGGTCTTTCGTCCGGATCAGGCCGGGGTCGTCTCAGGCCGGGGTCATCAGCAGCGGGCGGGCCCGTTCGCGCAGCTCGACCACGCGTGGCTCGTCGCTGTACGGCTCCAGCCGGTGCAGGAGGTCCTTGACGTACTCCGTGGTGCGCGCGGAGGAGATCCGCCCGGCGACCTCCACGGCCCGCACACCCTGCTCGCAGGCCGCGTCCAGGTTGCCGGACTCCAGTTCGGCGACGGCCGAGACGACCAGCCTGAGGCCGTGCGAGCGGACGAACTCCTCCGTCGGCTTCGACAGGGCCTGCTCGGTGAAGCGGCGGACCTGGCGGGGCGCCTTCAGGTCCCGGTAGCACTCGGCGGCGTCGGCGGCGAACCGGTCGTAGCCGTAGAAGCCGAGCCAGGACGGGTCGTTGTCCCCGTCGCGGGACCGCTCGAGCCAGCCCTCGGCCGCCTTCAGTGCGGCGCCGGCCGCCTGGGCGTCGCCCGCGCGCGCGTGGGCGCGTGCCTCGACGAGCCGGAAGAAGCTCATGGTGCGGGCGGTGGCCAGGCCCCGGTTGCGCTCCAGGGCTGCCTGCGCCAGGTCGACGCCCTCGTCGCCGAAGCCGCGGTAGGTCGCCTGGAGGGACATGGAGGCCAGGACGTAGCCCCCGAGGGGCACGTCGGCGGCGGCACGGGCCAGGCGCAGCGCCTGGATGTAGTAGCGCTGGGCGGCCTCCTGCTGGCCGGTGTCGAAGGCCATCCAGCCCGCGAGCCGGGTCAGTTCGGCCGAGGCGCCGAACAGCGCCCTGCCGACCTCGTCGGAGTACGCGGCGAGCAGCAGGGGCGCAGCCTCCACGCGTAAGCACTCCGGCACCATCGACGAACGCCAGTCGCCGCCTCCGTACTTGGAGTCCCAGCGTCTGGCGTCCTCGGCGGCCTCCCGCAGCTTCCGCACATCGCTGTGGCCGACTTTGACCGGTGCGCCGGAGGCCTCCGCAGGGCCCGTCGCGCGTGCCACCGAGCTGTCGGCCGGGGTTATCAGCCAGCGCGAGGCGGGCGTTGCGTATGCGCTCACTGCGAACGATCCCGCGAGCGACTGCCAGATGCCGCCGGAGCCTGCCCGGCGGCCGGCGAGGTCGAGCCGGTACAGCTCCGTCGCCGACTTCACCGCCTGGCCCACGTCCCTGGGAAAGGCGAGGCCCACCTCGGGTGCGGGATCCGCGTCGGCCAGGCCGATCTCGTGGAGCGGCACCGGACGGCCGAGCTTCTGCCCGATGGCGGCCGCGATGAGGTGCGGCGCCGCACCCTGCGGCACCATCCCCTTCGAAACCCAGCGCGCCACCGAGGTCTTGTCGTAGCGAAGCGTCAACCCGCGCTGTGCGCCGAGGTCGTTGACGCGCCGCGCGAGGCCTGCGTTGCTGATTCCCGCGAGGGCGAGAACGGCGCCGAGCTTTTCGTTCGGCCCGCGTTGCTCCCTGGACATGCGCCACCCCTCGACACAGACGGCTGCCGCGCTGGCATAACCACGCGGCATTCGTAAACCCAGCGTAGTTCGCCGCATCCCAAGCGTTAAGGGGCATTCTTCCGGATGGCGGGATTGTGGCCCGCACGCAAGTGCGGGCCCTGCACGCAGGGTTGCGGCGTGCACCTGTCGTGTGGCCGTGCGCCCGTGCGTGCGCTCTTCTCCGGCCACCGGGGGAGCGGTTCCATGGTCCTGCGTGGGTCGGCCCGCTGTACTGGATCCAGTGGGCTGGGGGACACCGCCGCCTTCATCCCCGCGGGTGGCGGAACGGTCCGGGGGGCGAACTCCGCCTCCCGGACTGCGTGTTGTCTGCGTGATGCGCAGAGCGAGTACGGAGCGTGCGCACACGTGTCCCCATGGCGTGGAATTGGCCGAAAATCGCCCCTGCGGCCCGCCGTCGAATTCCCGTCCCTACCACGGCACTTGAGGGCGTGAAGGGTGTTGCGGGGAGCGCATCAGGGGGCGCATTCGAGTCGCAGCGGCCTTGTGCGGTACGGGGGTTCGCCACCTGCGGGGCAGGCGCCCGGGGGCGCGCACACCGCATCGAAGGCGGCTCCGCCTCCCCTCCGGCGCGCCTCCTTCGTGGCAGCATGGTGACCCGGTTCGTTGCGGTGCACTGGTTGCCCACAGGCGGTGGAGGCTTCGATGCGGTGGTTGGTGGGTTGGAGCAGCACCGCCGCGGGCGACACGGGGCTCGGCTCCGCCGGCGCCGCCGGCCACGACGGCCAGACCCTGCAGCCGGTGGGCTCCCAGCTCCTGTGGGGCGACCCCGACCCGCTGTGGGCGGTCGGCGACTGGCGCCCGGACGAGATCCGCGTGGTGCAGGCCGACGCCCGGACCCGGATCGCGGTGCTCGGCATCTGCGGGGCCTCCGACGAACAGCTGCGGCTCGGCCTGTTCGCCGCGCGCGGGGGCGCGCTCAGGCATCTGACGGCCTGGCCGGGAAGCTACACCGCCGTCGTACAGGTGGGCCGCCGCGTCACCGTCTGCGGCGACCTCGCCGGAGCCCGCCCGGTGTTCCACACCCCGTGGGCCGGCGGCACGGCGTACGCGACGGCCGCGCTGCCGCTGGCCGACCTCGTCGAGGCCAACCTCGACTTCGGGCACCTGGCCGCCCTGCTGGCCGCCCCCGACGTACCGGCCGCGCTGGACGACTCCACGCCCTACGAGGGCGTACGGCGGGTTCCGCCGGGACACACGCTGATCCTGCGTGCGGGGGCGCGCGAGGTCGCGGGCTACGAGCCGGTCGCCTCGCTCGCGGTGGCCGCGCCGCCGGCCGACCCGGACAGCGCCGTCGACGCGGTGCGCGACGCGCTGGTGGAAGCCGTCCGCGCCCGTCTGTCGGCGCCCCGGCACGTACCCGACATCGACCCCGGCCCGGTGCCCGGCATGGGCCCCGCCGAGCGCCGCGCGGCCCGCGGGATGCCGGTGCCGGGCATCGGGGCCGACCTGTCCGGCGGACCGGCCTCGGGCACGCTCGCGCTGCTGGCCGCCGGGCTGCCGGGCCGTCCGGGCACCCTCCTGGGCCACGGCACGGGAGCCGGTGAGCGCCTGCTCGCGGTGACCTTCAACGACCTGACGGCCACCGGGCGCGAGGCCGAGCTGGAACGGGCCGGGACGCTCGCGGCCAACCCGCGCCTGCACCACGTGGTGGTGACCGGCGGCGAGGACGTACTGCCCTACGCCGAACTGGACGGGCCCCTCACCGACGAACCCGGCCCGTCCCTCGTCGCGGCGGCGCGGCACCGCGCCCGGCTCGCGGCGGGCAGCGCGGACCACTTCACCGGCCACGGCGCCCGGCAGGTCCTGGACGCCCACCCCGCGCGCCTGGCCGACCTGCTGATGGACCGCAAGCGCCGCCATCTGGTCAAGCCCGTCGCCGCGCTCGCCAAGGCCGACGGATCGGTCATGGTCCCCGCGCGCGTGTACGGCGCGGCGCGGCGGCTGGCGCGGACGCCCTACCGCGCGGGGCTCGACCTGCTCGCCGAACGGCTGCTGCACCGCCGCTTCGAGGAGCCCGCGGGCACTGTCGGCGCCTCCCTGGCCGCACTCACCTGGGCCAGACCCGGGCCCGCGGCCCGGTGGCTGACCGGAGAGGCACTGGCTGAAGTATCGGTTCGCCTGCAAGGCGCCACCCACCGTTCGGGAGTGGGGCCCGGGCAGCGGCCGGGCGACTACCGCGCGCGTGCCGCCCTCGCCCGGCACGCGGCGGACCTGCGGGTACTGGAGCAGGCGGCCGAGGTCCGCTCCCAGCGGCTGCACACGCCCTTCCTCGACAACCAGGTCGTCCGCGCCTGCCGGGCCCTGCCCGAGGCCCTGCGGGTGCAGCCGGGCGCCCGCGCGGCGATCCTGCGCACGGTCCTCCAGGGCGCCGGAGTGGGCGACCTGCCACCGGGCTGGGGCACTCCCTCGCACGCCTCGGCCACGGCGGCGTCCCACACCGGGCTGCGCGTCGCCGTCAACGACCTGGTGGACCTGTTCGCCACCCCCCTGCTCGCCGAGGCCGGCCTGGTGGAGGCCCGGGTGGTGCGCAAGGCCCTGCGCGCGGCGTCGCAGGGCGAACCGCTGCCGCTGGACGGCCTGGCGGAACTGGTGTCCCTCGAGTTGTGGCTGCGGCGCCTGCTGTCCCGCCGCGGCACCTGCTGGACCGGCACGCCCGCGCGTGCCCGCGCCGTGCCGGCGGGCATCGCGCCGCAGCGGGGCGCGCTGGCCTCCGGCGGCCGGCCGAGCCCTACCGGCAGGTGAACCGGGACTCGGCCCAGTCCGCGAGGGCCACGGTGTCGTAGGTGCTGCGCGGCTCGACGACCAGACGTACGGTCCGGTGGCCGGCGAGGCTCACATGGACGGCGACGGCCGGGTCACCGCCCGCGATCGTCCCCGAGTTCCACAGGCGGACGCCGTCGGCGTACACCGAGAAGGAGACCCGGCCGAGCCCGGCCGTCAGGTCGTCGACACCGACCACGGCGTCGTAGGCGGAGCACTCGAGGTTGAGGTCGAGGGTGACGGACGACCTGCCGTGCACGGTCACCCCGTGCGCGTACCGCCGGCCGGCGACCGACAGGCCGCGGCGCTGCCACACCCAACTGCTCGCGCCGATCCGTATCTCGGGGCGGGTGCCGTCTCCGGTGACGTCGTACTTCAGCTCGTTCCACGGGAAGACCGCGGGCGCGGGAGGGGGAGCCGGCGTGGGGGCGGGAGGCGGAGTGGGAGCAGGAGTGGGTGCGGGCTCCATCGTCGGGGTGGGTGTGGGCGTGGGTGTGGGCGCGGGCGTCGGTGACGGCTTGGGCGCCGGTGTGGGGGCGGCCGAGGGGAGCGGCGTTGCCGCGGCGGGAAGCGCCGGAGGCTTCTTGGCGCTCGGCGTCGGTGCCGGTCTCGGCGGCTCGGGCGTCGGGGCGGGCGCGGGCGGGGAGGGAGTCGTCGGTTCCGGCGGCTGCGGGGCCTCGGCGACCGGGGCGGACGCGGCGGGCCGCGCCTCCGGCTTGCCGACCGGGGTCTCCTGGCCGGCCAGCGCGAGCGCGACCGCGGCGGCGGCGACCACACCGGCCGCGATCCCCGCCTTCACCGACGCGCCCAGCCCCTCCGAGGCCACCGCGCCCCCGCCACCGGAGGAACCCCCGGCCGCGGCACTCGCCGCTCCCGCCGCTCCCGCCGCGCCCGCGCCGCCGGCGACGATGCCGAGCGCCTTGGCGTATCCGGCGGCGCCGAACCAGCCGATGACGGCGACCGGGACCACGGCCGGGATGCCGCCGGCGACCTCGGCGATCTGGGTCGCCGCCAGCCGGCATCCGGCGCACTCCTCCATGTGCTTGCGCAGCCCGCGCTCGGCACGGGTGCGCAGCTTGCCGCGGGCGTAGCCGCCGAGCTGGTCGGCGTACCTGGCACACTCCTCGTCGGCGGTGAGGGAGGCACTGACGTGGGCCTGGAGGTAGGCCTGCCGCAGCCCCTCCCGGGCCCGGCTGGCCAGCACCCGGGTGCCGTTGGCGTCCAGCCCGAAGAGCGTGGCGACCGCGCTCGGCGACTCGTCCTCGACCTCCGTGTGCCACAGCACGGCCTGCCACCGCTCGGGCAGCGAGCGGAAGGCCCGCATGGCCATCGACTGCTCCGCCTCGTGCATCGCGCGCACATCGGCGCCGAGGTCCAGGCCCGCTCCGAAGGACCCGGCGGCTTCGTCCGACAACTCCGTGCCCCGCGCGGCCTGGACGGCGAACACCGCGAAGTCGTCGACGAGTTGCTCGCGCCGGGCGGTCCTGGTCCACTGCGCGGCGACCCGCCGGACGGTGGTGAGCAGATAGGCGCGTACGGCGTGCTCGGGGCCGGAGCCGCCGCGCACCGCCTGGAGCACCCGGACGAACACCTCGGCGGTCAGGTCGTCGGCGGTGTGGGCGTCCCGGCAGCACGTGCGCGCGTACCGGCGCACGGCGTCGGCGTGCCGCCGGTACAGCTCCTCGTACGCGCTGTCGTCGCCTGCCCGCACCCGGCCGATCAGCTCGGCGTCGGACGGCGGCAGGTCCGCCGAGGACACCGGTCCCGCCACGGACGACGCGTCGCCCTCCTCGAACCGCTCGCGCTGCGCCGGTACGCCGCCCTGCGCCCGTGAGCCCTGCGCCGGAGAACCCCCCGGCCCCGCGGGACCCCCCTGCGCCGGGATCCCGCCCTTGGCCCGCCCGGTGCCGCGCGGAGTCCCGGACGTCGGTCCGCCCTGGGCCGGCACCTGCGGGGCGTCCGGCCCGTCCGGTCCGTCCGTCCGCGAACCGCCGTCACCGACGCCGTCGCCACGCCCGTCAACGCTCATCGCGCAAACGCCCCCGTTGTCGGCCGGACCGTCCCGATCACCGGGTCAGACTGCCACAGCGGCCGCCACCGGGCCCCGGCCGCGGGGATCCTCCACTCGTCCGTGGGGATCCGTCGCGTCCCGGCACCGTCCTCACCCGTACGGGAACGTCCGCCGGGCCTGGCTCACACGGGGGACACCGCTCACGCGGGCCGCGAGCGCAGCCCCTCCAGCAGGATCTCCAGCAGCCGGGCCGAGGCGGCGGCCTGCTGCGCCGCGTCCGGCAGCGCGGGCGCCGCCGTCGCGATGACCAGCAGCACGTCCGACACCGACACGTCCGGCCGCAGTTCGCCCGCCGCGCGCGCCCGCTCCACGAGCCGGCCCACGACCTCCAGCAGCGCCGCCGCCCCCGCGTCGTCCCCCGCCGCGCCGGACGCGGACCCCGCCCCGTCGGGCACGAGCCTGAGCTCCCCGGAGCCCGGCTGGACGCGCTGCTGCGGCACCCGGGGGTCGGCACGGTCCTCGGCGACCGAGACCCGCAGCACCTGCGGCGGCAGCAGCCGCCCGGCACCGGACGCCACCGACGTCCGCAGGAAGCGGGAGAGCGCCGACCACGGCTCGTCCTCCTGGCCGAGCGCGGCCCGCGCCTGGTCGGCCAGCCGCGAGGTCTCCTCCTCGGCTATCCGCCGAACCAGGACGTCCTTGCTCGGGAAGCGCCGGTACACCGTGCCGACGCCG
This sequence comes from Streptomyces sp. NPDC014889, assembly GCF_043081205.1. Taxonomy (NCBI): domain Bacteria; kingdom Bacillati; phylum Actinomycetota; class Actinomycetes; order Kitasatosporales; family Streptomycetaceae; genus Streptomyces; species Streptomyces sp. NPDC014889. The sequence continues at coordinate 6,483 of NZ_JBIBWH010000002.1, read as the reverse complement.
ACCCGCGCGCGCCGAGCCACGTCCTCCATCGGCGCGCCGTACCCCAGCTCGCCGAAGACCTCGCGGGCCGCCCGCAGCACATGTTCGAGGTTGCGCTGTGCGTCCACGCGCAGCGGCGCCGTCCGGCCCGTCCGGGGCTCGTCCCCGCGCGCGTTGCCCATCGCCCCGCCACCGGGCGCCGCGGCGGACGCGGTGGACCAATGAGTGCCCTGAATGTGCATAAGTGATCCCCCGGTAATGACGTCTCCCCCCGGAGACTCTCCCCGTCCCTGATTCCGGAGCGCGCGGAACGGGATCACGCACGATCGGGCCCGCCCCCGAGACCGGATGGTGCTCGGCGGGCTCGCTCGGAGCGCATCCCCCACACCCCGTCGACACACGAACATAGTTGAGAGGCAGTCAATTCAGAAGGGGCAGGTTCCGCACGGAGCGCCCCCCGATCGGAGTACGAGCCGTATACGTCCGTATTGCGCCCCCTTCCGACCCCCGGCGCACACCTACTGACCTGCGTGCTTTCCTCGCACACCGATAATTCGGCCAACCACGCGCCGCTCCGGCCGACGGTCACACAATTCGCCGGGGCTGTGGACAAACGAGAGAGTCGGGTGCGTCATGGGATGGTGAAGGAACGTGCGCGCATTCTCGTTGTCGGCGGCGGCTACGTCGGGATGTACACGGCCCTGCGCCTGCAGCGGCGGATGAAACAGGAGCTCAGCCGGGGCGAGGCGGAGATCACGGTGGTCACGCCCGATCCCTATATGACGTATCAGCCCTTCCTGCCCGAGGCCGCGGCCGGCGCGATCTCCCCGCGGCACGTCGTCGTCCCGCTGCGCCGCGTGCTCGACCGGTGCCGCATCATCGTCGGCGAGGCCACCTCCATCGACCACGCGCACCGCACCGCGACCCTCACCACCCTCGCCACGGAGGAGACCGGGGGCACCGAGAAGCTGGCGTACGACGAACTCGTCCTCGCCCCGGGTTCCGTCTCGCGCACCCTGCCCATCCCCGGGCTGCTCGACTACGGCATCGGCTTCAAGACCGTCGAAGAGGCCATCGGGCTGCGCAACCACGTCATCGAGCAGATGGACATCGCCTCCTCCACCCGCGACCCCGCGATCCGTGACGCCGCCCTCACCTTCGTCTTCGTCGGCGGCGGGTACGCGGGCGTGGAGGCGCTCGGCGAACTGGAGGACATGGCCCGCTACGCCGCCCGCTACTACCACAACGTCAAGCCCGAGGACATGAAGTGGATCCTCGTCGAGGCCTCGGACCGCATCCTGCCCGAGGTCGGCGAGGAGATGGGCCGCTACACGGTCACCGAACTGCGCCGCCGCAACATCCAGGTCCTCCTGCGCACCCGCCTGGAATCGTGCGCCGACCGGGTCGCCGTCCTCAGTGACGGGCAGCGCTTCCCGACCCGTACGGTCGTGTGGACCGCGGGCGTCAAACCGCACCCGATCCTCGCCGCCAGCGACCTGCCGCTGAACGAGCGCGGGCGCCTGAAGTGCACCGCCCGGCTGACGGTCGAGGGCGTCGAGCACGCCTGGGCCGCGGGCGACGCCGCCGCCGTCCCCGACGTCACCACCGGCGAGCCGGGCAGCCTGACCGCTCCCAACGCCCAGCACGCGGTCCGCCAGGCCAGGGTCCTGGGCGACAACATCAGCCACTTCCTGCGCGGCGAACCCCTGGAGACATACGCGCACAAATACGCCGGCTCGGTCGCCTCGCTGGGACTGCACAAGGGCGTCGCGCAGGTCTACGGGCGCAAACTGAAGGGCTACCCGGCCTGGTTCATGCACCGCGCCTACCACCTGAGCCGGGTGCCCACGGTCAACCGCAAGACCCGGGTGCTCGCCGAATGGATGCTGGCGGGACTCTTCAAACGGGAGATCGTCTCCCTGGGTTCACTCGAACACCCCCGGGCGGAGTTCGAACTCGCTGCCGGTGGAAAGCATCCTCTCGACCCGAACATCAACCCGAAAGGGTCGTCCTGACCGGACCGGGGAACTCCGCCGCACGCCCCGGCGTCCCACGGATGCCGGCGCGGTCGGCCACACCGCCCAACCGGCCCGCGACCGAGGACGGGCAGCCACCCGCCCGGCACGGATGACGCGTTCCCGCCGTCCCGCATCCCCGGGACGGTAAGAATGTGCGGTCACCGCCGCGCGGCCCCTGACCCCCGGCCCGGGCCCGGAGCCGGCCTGAGACGACGACACGAGGCAAGGATTCGTGAACTTCACGCGCTGGAGCGCCCGGCTCCCCGGCATCACCGGAACGCAGCGCCGCGCGGCGGCGCGGCTCGATCTCGCAACCGTCACGGACCGGCGGCCGGACGGCACCGTACCCGCGGCCCGCGCCGAACAACTGACCGACGAGACGGCGCCGGTGCCCGCCGTCGACGAACTTCCCGCACGTGAGGTCCTCGACCGCGTCCCGGCCCTCGTCGCCCTCGTCCACGGCCCCGACCACCGCATCGCCTACGTCAACGACGCCTACACGGCGGCCTTCGGCGTACGCCCGCTCGGCGGACCCGCCCGCGAGGCCCTGCCCGAACTGCATGAGCTGGGCCTGCTCCCGCTCCTGGACCAGGTGCTGCGCAGCGGCAGGCCCCGCACCCTGAAGTCCCGCAAGGCACCCGACGGCCGCTCCTACACGTTCACGTGCACCCCGGTCGCCGAACCGAAGAACGACGCACGCGACGGCCGCGGGGTTCTCGTCTTCGCCACCGACGTCACGGACCACGCCGACGCCGCCGAACGCCTGCGCGCCAGCGAGCGCCGGCAGCGCGAGACCGCCGTCACCCTCCAGCGCTCGCTCCTGCCCCAGGTGCTGGAGCAGCCCGACGACCTGCGCATCGCCGCCACCTACCAGCCGGGCGGCACGGAGGCCGCGGTCGGCGGCGACTGGTACGACGTCATCACCCTCGGCGGCGGCCGCACGGCACTGGTCATCGGCGACGTGATGGGCAGAGGGGTGCGCGCGGCCGCCGTCATGGGCCAACTGCGCACCGCCGTCCGCGCCTACGCCCGCATGGACCTGCCCCCGCACGAGATCCTGCAGCTCCTGGACGGCCTCGCCGCGGACATCGACGCCAACCAGATCGCCACCTGCGTCTACGCCGTCCACGACCCCAACGAGGGCCGCCTGGTGTACGCCTCCGCCGGGCACCTGCCGATCCTGGTCCGCGACGAGAACGGCACCGTGCTGCGCGCCGACGAACCCACCGGCCCGCCGCTCGGCACGGGCGGCTGGGTGCACGCCTCCGGCTCGGTCCCGCTGGGCCCCGGCTCCACGGCGGTCCTCTACACCGACGGACTGGTGGAACGCCGCGACGAGGACCTCGACGAGGGGATCGCCGCGCTGGAACGCGCGCTGGCCGGCGCCACCGGCTCCCCCCAGGTGGTCTGCGACCGGCTGGTCCGCTCGGCCGGTGTGCAGGCCGACCACGACGACGACGTGGCCGTCCTCGTACTCCAGCACCCCGCCCGCACCGGCCCGGACGGCGAACTCTTCCGCAACGCCGCACTGGAGCTGCTCGGCGGAGTGGAAGCGGCACCACGCGCGCGTGCGTTCGCCTCGGGGGTCCTCGCGAGCTGGCGCTTCCCGCCCGATCTGCACGACCTCGGCGTCCTCGCCGCCAGCGAACTGGTCGCCAACTCCCTCCAGCACGGCACCCCGCCCATGCGGCTGCGGCTCCGGCGCACCGACCGCCGCCTCATCGTCGAAGTCACCGACGGCGACGACCACCTTCCCAGGCGACGCCGCGCCGACCCGGGCGACGAGTCGGGCCGCGGCATCGCCATCATCGCCACCATCGCCACCAACTGGGGTGCGCGCAGAACCCCGGGCGGCGGCAAGGCGGTGTGGTGCGAGTTCACCCTGCCGGGGGCGGCGGACCGGCGGGGCCCGCGCTGAGAGGGACCGTCCGCCGGGGCGCGGGGATCCGTGCCCCGGCGGACGGGAGCGGGCTCACGCCTCGGCGCCCACCGGCTCCGCGGGCACCCCGCCCCGGGCGACGACGCGGCTCCGCGCGGCAAACGGATGGTCCTGCACCGCGCTGAGCCCACGGCCCAGCCGCAACGCCAGGACGGTGATCAGGAGCGAGAACCCCAGGAACGTCACCACGTACGGCCCCGGCAGCGAGGCCGCCAGCGGGCCGCCCGCCGCCGGGCCGAGCGCCAGCGCGAGCTGCTTCACCAGGGCGAAAGCCGAGTTGTACTGCCCGGCCATCCCCTCCGGAGCGAGATCCGCCACCAGCGGCGCGACCGTCGGCGACAGCATCGCCTCACCGAGCCCGAACAGGGCGTACGTCGAGACGAACGCGGCCGTGGCCATCGCCCGGCTGCCGTGCCCGAGCCCCGCGTACGCCGCCGCGGCCCACGCCACGGCCCAGATCAGCCCCACGGCCGCGATCACCCGCGACCGCCGCCGGCGCTCCACGAACTTCAGCACGGCGAACTGCGCCACCACGATCAGCAGCGTGTTCGCGGCCAGTGCCGTCCCCAGCGTCGACGTGTCGATGCCGGCGGCCTCCACGCCGTACGCGCTCAGACCCGACTCGAACTGTCCGTAGCAGGCGAAGAACAGCACGAAGCCCAGCACGCAGAGCTGCACCATCGCGCGGTTCCCGACGAGCTGCCGCCAGCCGGTCCCCGCCGCCTTTCCGGCCCCCGCCGGGTCGTCGGCGATCCGCGGCGAGTGCGGCATCCGCACCGTCGCCATCAGCGCGACCAGCAGCAGGAACACCGCCGCCTCGATGCCGAACAGCAACGTGAAGGAGGAGACCCGGGTGGTGTCGACGAGGTGGCCCCCGATCAGGCCACCCACGCCCAGCCCGAGGTTCTGGAGGAAGAACTGCATCGCGAATGCCCGCGACCGCGTCTCCGCCGTCGAGCAGTCCACGATCATCGTCGCCAGCGCCGGCTGCATCACGGCCTGACCCGCGCCGAGCGCGGCCGCCGACAGCAGCACGGCTCCGGCTCCGCCCGCCAGTCCCAGGCTCAGCGCGCCGAGCGCGGCCGTGACCAGGGCGGCGAGCAGGACCGGCAGCGGGCCGCGCCGCACGATCGCCCGGCCGGCGAACGGCAGCACGATCAGCGCGGCCACGGCGAAGACGGCGAGGACGATCCCCGCCGTCATGGCTCCCAGACCCCGCACCTGCGCCACATAGACGTACAGGTAGGGGACGGTGAAGCCGAGCCCGAACGCGCTGAGTGCGTTGCCCACATGGATCCGGCGCATCGCTGCGCCCATCGCCCTGGTCACGTTCACCCTCTCTTGAGCAGGTAGCAAGTAGTGGACAGAAGGTTGCTTGAAGTGGTCAGTAGTTAGAACTGAAGACTTCGAAGCTAAACTTCGAAGCTAAACAGTACACCTGGAAGGACTTCAACGCCAAGCAGTCACGTGCCATACTGCGGACATGGGCGACACCCCCGGCGGCATCGACGGCATCGGCACCGAGCCTGCGCTCGAAGAGCAGATCGCCGCCTACCAGCGCGAGTTCCAGGACCTCGACCCCCAGGTCGAGCAGATCGTCTCCGCGCTGTCCCGGCTCAACCGCCGGATGAACGTGGCCTACGGCCGGCAGACCGCGGCGCTCGGCATAAGCAACGCCGACTGGGAGGTGCTGAAGGCCCTCGTCCTCTCCGGCGCCCCGTACCGTCTGGGCCCGAGCGACCTCGCCAAGCGCCTTGGCCTCACCCCCGCCGCGATGACCCACCGCATCGACCGGATGGTGACCGAGGGCCTGGTCACCCGGGAGCGCGACGAGGCCAACCGCGTCCGGGTCATCGTGGAGCTGACGTCCGAGGGCCGCGAGAAGTGGCTGGAGGTCATGCGGCTGGCCACGGTCTTCGAGGGCGACCTCCTCCAGGACCTGTCCCCGGCCGAGCGCACGGCCCTCGGCGAGGTCCTGACCAGGATCCTCCGCCGCGTGGAGCACGCCCAGCCGGACGCCGGCGGACGGCTCAGCGACCTCGACTGAGAACCTCTGGGAGAACGCCCGGCCAGGACGCTTGACAGTCGCCTGCCGGATCCGTAATGTTCTCCGGGTTGCCGCGGAGCCGTAAGGGTTCCGCGAAGACACCTCCGCCGCACATGCGGCACCCAAACCACCAGCACGATCTCCCGTCCGGGATTGTTTTCGGCGTGCCCGAATTCAATTTCGAATGGGACTCGTCGATCTTGATCCGGCGCCCGCAGGGCCCGATTGGGAAACGTCGAGGGAATCCGCTAAGGTTTGAGACGTCGGAACGGCCCAACAGCCGGGAAGACAAACCCCGCTGACTGGGGGTCAGGTCGAGAAAAGGATCTGATAGAGTCGGAACCGCCGGAAAGGGAAACGCGAGAGCGGGAACCTGGAAAGCACCGAGGAAATCGGATCGGAAAAAGATCTGATAGAGTCGGAAACACCGAAGGGAAGCGCCCGGAGGAAAGCCCGAGAGGGTGAGTACGAAGGAAGCGTCCGTTCCTTGAGAACTCAAC
>NZ_JBIBWH010000001.1:637129-672549 GCF_043081205.1 Streptomyces sp. NPDC014889 | reverse complement strand
AGTTCTCAAGGAACGGACGCTTCCTTCGTACTCACCCTCTCGGGCTTTCCTCCGGGCGCTTCCCTTCGGTGTTTCCGACTCTATCAGATCTTTTTTCTCGACCTGATCCCCAGTCAGCGGGGTTTGTCTCGGGCTTTCGGGCTTCCGTCCGTCGGCCTTTCGACATTCACTACGTTAGCCGATTTCCCTGGCGACTCATAATCGAGTCCCGTGAGTTCGAATTCGGGTACGCGGGCGCACCGAAGACGACCCCGCTGAAGGGGTTCTCGGTAGGTAGTGGGTTGGCCGCTCCGGCTGCAGGCGATCGCCGTACCCGGTTCAGCGGCTTGGGCTACGTTACGCACCTTCCGCGGGCGAGTCAACTTCCGCCGTCAGCTCCTGCGGCGCCTCGGCACGTGGGCCCGGTACGGGCTCACGGTCGGGTCGTCGGCGACCCAGAAGCGCCACGGGTGGACGTCTCCGTCGCCGCCCTCGCCGGCCACTCCGGTGCGGGGACCGTTGCGTACCTGGTCGGAGGGGACGGGCGCACCGGTCAGCATCCGTATGGGGGTGTCGCCGGCGGCGCAGGCGTCGGTGCCGTCGAGGGTCCGGTCCACGCCCAGGGCCGTGGCCAGCCGGGCCGGGCCTTTGGCCAGTTCTTTGTCGTTGCGGGCCGAAAGGCGGCGGGCGCGGGCCAGCTCGGCTCCTTCGACGATCTCCCCGGCCCGGAGCAGGACTCCGCTGGCCCTGCCCTCCGGTCCGCACACCAGGTTCATGCAGTGCCACATGCCGTAGGTGAAGTAGACGTAGACATGGCCGGGGGGACCGAACATCACGTCGTTGCGGGCCGTGCGGCCCCGATAGGCGTGGGAGCCCGGGTCGTTCGGGCCGTCGTAGGCCTCGACCTCCGTCAGGCGCAGGGCGATCGGGCCGTCCGGGGTCGTACGCACCAGGACGCGGCCCAGCAGATCGGGAGCGACCTCCACGACGGGGCGGTCGAAGAACTCTCTGGGCAGCGGCGTACGGTCCGTGGGCGCGATCACGGCTCACGAGCGTAGTCGAGGGCAGGTGGGATCATTGATCGGGAATCATCCAGGAACCGATCAGGAGGTACCGAGGTGACCGAGCACAAGCGGCGGCCGCTCCCCCACGACTTCCATCCGCCCGTGCCGTCCTTCACGGTCACGAGCGACGACGTCCGGGAGGGCGCGGCGCTCGGGGAAGCCCAGGTCCACGCGGGCGGGAACACCTCCCCGCAGCTGCGCTGGGCGGGTTTCCCTCCGGAGACCAAGAGTTTCGCCGTGACCTGCTACGACCCGGACGCGCCGACGGGCAGCGGGTTCTGGCACTGGGTGCTGTTCGACATCCCGGCCTCGGTGACGGAACTGCCGGCGGGTGCGGGCGGCGGCAAGTTCGAGGGGCTGCCCGAGGGGGCGGTGCACGCGCGCAACGACTACGGCACTAAGGACTTCGGCGGTGCCGCGCCGCCGCCCGGGGACGGACCGCACCGGTATGTGTTCACGGTCTACGCGGTGGACCAGGACAAGCTCGGTCCGGACTCGGACGCCTCGCCCGCGGTGGTGGGCTTCAATCTGCGCTTCCACACGCTGGCGCGCGCCCAGCTCATCGGTGAGTACGAGAACCCCGCCGAGGGCTGAGCCGCGCGGCGCGCAGGCCGCCGTTCACTGAACGTTTGCCCGCTTCCGGTCTTGGACGTGGCCGGGAGCGGGCATTTTTATTGCGTTGTCCATCCCGGCGCGCCCGGCCAGAGTTGATCCAGCCCGCCAGGGAGTGGGCCGGCGCTCTTGGGAGGTGGGCTGGGATGCGGGACACGCTGGTGCTGAACGCGAGCTTCGAGCCACTGTCGACGGTGACGCTCAACCGGGCGGTCGTGCTGGTGCTCCAGTCGAAGGCCGTGGTCGAACAGGCCCATCCGGAGCTGCGGCTGCGTGGCGCTGAGGTCGACATCCCCGCGCCCCGGGTGATCCGGCTGTGCCGGTATGTGAGGGTGCCGTTCCGAAGACAGGCTCCGTGGTCGAGGCGCGGTGTGCTGATACGGGACCGGCACCGGTGCGCGTACTGCGGGCGGCGCGCGACGACCGTGGACCACGTGGTGCCGCGCTCGCGGGGCGGGCAGGACACCTGGTTGAACACGGTGGCCTCGTGCGCGGAGGACAACCACCGCAAGGCGGACCGGACTCCGGAACAGGCCGGAATGCCGCTGCTGCGCGAGCCGTTCGAGCCGACCCCCGCGGACGCGATGCTTCTGGCCCTGGGTCAGGAGGAGTTCGAGGCGCTTCCCGCCTGGCTGGCTCGGTCGGCGGCCTAGTTCAACGGTGTGGGGGCCCGCCTTCGTCGATTCTCGCGAAGGCGGGCCCCACTGCCGTGGCGGGCTCCGGCGGGTCAGTCGATGGACGGCTTCTCGCGGCGCTCGGAGGCCGCGGGGGCGTTGCCGCCGCCCGGAGCGCCGCCCAGGGAGCCGAAGTTGCCGATGGCTCCGGACAGGCCCTTGAGGGCGTCGCCGATCTCACTGGGCACGATCCAGAGCTTGTTGGCGTCGCCCTCGGCGATCTTCGGGAGCATCTGGAGGTACTGGTAGGAGAGCAGCTTCTGATCCGGGTCTCCGGCGTGGATGGACTCGAAGACGGTGCGGATGGCCTGGGCCTCACCCTCGGCGCGCAGGGCGGCGGCCTTGGCCTCACCTTCCGCGATCAGGATCGCGGACTGCTTCTCACCCTCGGCGCGCAGGATCTCGGACTGCCGGACACCCTCGGCCTGGAGGATCGCGGCGCGCTTGTCGCGGTCGGCGCGCATCTGCTTCTCCATCGAGTCCTGGATGGAGGTGGGCGGTTCGATGGCCTTGAGCTCGACACGGTTGACGCGGATGCCCCACTTGCCGGTGGCCTCGTCGAGGACGCCGCGCAGGGCCGCGTTGATCTCCTCGCGGGAGGTCAGGGTGCGCTCCAGGTCCATGCCACCGATGATGTTGCGCAGGGTGGTGACCGTGAGCTGCTCGATGGCCTGGATGTAGCTGGCGACCTCGTAGGTCGCGGCCCGGGCGTCGGTCACCTGGTAGTAGATGACGGTGTCGATGTTCACGACCAGGTTGTCCTGGGTGATCACCGGCTGGGGCGGGAACGGGACGACCTGCTCACGCAGGTCGATGCGGTTGCGGATGGTGTCGATGAACGGGACGACGATGTTGAGGCCCGCGTTCAGTGTCCGTGTGTAGCGGCCGAAGCGCTCGACGATGGCGGCGCTCGCCTGTGGGATGACCTGGATCGTCTTGATCAGGGCGATGAAGACCAACACCACCAGGATGATCAGGACGATGATGACCGGTGCCATCGTTGCTGCCCGTACCCTTCTCCGCCTCGGCTCTTTCGGAAGATCTTACGGTTGTCGAAGATCTTGCTGGTCGAGTCTGACAGACCGTGGCCCAACTCGTGGCCGGTTCGGTCCACTTGCGTAGTTGTCTTTGGTGCGGGGTCACATGACGACGGCGGTGGCGCCCTCGATGTCCACGACGTCGACCTGTTCGCCGGCTTCGTAGGCGTGGTCGGTGTCGAGCGAGCGCGCCGACCAGATCTCCCCGGCGAGCTTGATACGGCCGCCGGTGCCGTCGACGCGTTCCAGGACCACGGCCTGCTTGCCCTTCAACGCGTCGACTCCTGTGGCGAGTTCGGGACGCTGCCGGCGGTGCCGGGCCGCGATGGGCCGGACCACGGCGATCAGGGCGACCGAGACGACGACGAAGGCGAGCACCTGAACGACGACGCCGAAGCCGAAGCCCGCGACGACCGCGGCCACGACCGCGCCCACCGCGAACATGCCGAACTCCGGCATCGCGGTCACCACGAGCGGGATTCCGAGCGCCGCCGCGCCGACCAGCCACCACACCCATGCGTCGATGTTGTCCACATGGTCATGTTAGGCCGGGGGCGGTGACGGCGGACAGGGTGCGGAGTGGTGTTCAGGACAGCGGCAGGCCCTTGGCGGTCCAGCGGTCACCGGACTGTTCGACGACGAGCGGGAGGCCGAAGCACAGGGAGAGGTTGCGGGAGGTGAGTTCGAGCTCCAGCGGTCCCGCGGCGAGTACCTTGCCCTGGCGGATCATCAGGACGTGGGTGAAGCCGGGGGCGATCTCCTCGACATGGTGGGTGACCATGATCATCGAGGGGGCGATCGGGTCCCGGGCGAGCCGGCCGAGACGGCGGACCAGGTCCTCGCGGCCACCGAGGTCGAGCCCCGCGGCGGGCTCGTCGAGCAGGAGCAGCTCGGGGTCGGTCATCAGGGCGCGGGCGATCAGGGTGCGCTTGCGCTCGCCCTCGGAGAGGGTGCCGAACCTGCGGTCCAGGTAGTCGCTCATGCCGAGGCGGTCGAGGAAGGCGCGGGCGCGCTGCTCGTCGACGTCCTCGTACTCCTCCTGCCAGCCGGCCGTCATGCCGTACGCGGCGGTCAGCACGGTCTGGAGCACGGTCTGGCGCTTGGGGAGCTTCTCGGCGAGGGCGATGCCCGCCACGCCGACGCGGGGGCGCAGCTCGAAGACGTCGGTGCCGGGCTTCCCGAGGGTCTCGCCGAGGACGGTGGCGGTGCCGCTGCTGGGGAAGAGGTAGGTGGAGGCGACGTTGAGGAGGGTGGTCTTGCCGGCGCCGTTGGGGCCGAGGATGACCCAGCGCTCACCCTCCTTGACCGACCAGGAGACCTGGTCCACGAGAGCCCGGCCCTCACGGACCACGGATACGTCCTGAAGCTCCAGAACATCGCTCATGAGCGCGTTGTCTCCCCTTGCAGTGTGCCGCCGGTCTCGGCATCGCGTACGCCTGTGGCTGGGCCCGCCGCGCCGGTGGGCGCACGCAGCCCTCACCGAATCTACGCCACGAGCCGGGCGGGCCGTTCCATCGGTCCGGTCCTTAGGGTGGAGGCATGCTCTCGGAACCACGCTCTGGACGCCTTGCCGCTTGGGGAAACTCCCTCTTGTCCGGATATGTCTCGCCGGACGACGCCGTTCTCGCCATCGTCGGGGACGACGCCGTCCATCGGGTGGAAGGGCTGCCCGGGGAGTCGGGTCCGGTCGGGCTCACGCTGGCGCTGGGGCGGCTGCGCACGCTCGGGGTGGGCGCGCTCGGGGTGGCGCTGCCCGCGCCGGGGCATCCGCTGGGGCTGAGCGGGCCGCCGGAGTTCAACGCGCGGGCGCTGGACGCCGGGGAGGCGGTGCTCTGCCACGGGGCCGCCTTCGGGCTGGTGCCCGAGGTACGCGAGGCCGGGCCGGAGGGCGATGTGCACGCCGAGGTGCTGTGGCACGTGCTGCCGGTGCGGGAGGCGCCGCCGGCCGACGTGCCGTCGCTGGGCGAGGCGGAGCGGGAGCTGGCGGAGGCGCTGCGGGAGGCGACGTCGGCGCTGTCGCGGCTGGACGTGGCCGGGTCGGGGCCGGTGGCGGAGGCGGCGATCGACGCGTACCGGGCGCGGGCCGAGCGGGGGCGGGAGGTTCTGGCGCCGGGCTATCCGCCGCGGGCGGTCCGGGTGCTGGAGCTGGCGCGGCGGGTGGCGCTGCTGGTCTCGCTGGCGTACGGGAACGGGCACGGGGGTGCGGTGAGCGCGTCCGAGATGGCGGCGCGGGGGGACGCGCTGCGGCCGGTGGAGCGGACGGCCCGGCGGGCGCAGGTGGCGGCGTACAACTCGGTGGTGGAGGAGCGGGAGAAAGGCGCGCTCTGACGAGTGGCGCGGCCGGTCTTCGGCTGCCCTCGGATCGCGAAACGGCCTCCCGGGGGGAGCCGGGAGGCCGTCGGTCGTGGGGGGCTCAGCGCCTCGGTGGGCTCAGGGCCTCAATGGGCTCGGTGGTCTCGGTGGTCTCAGTGGTTGAGGCCGAGGTTGCCGAAGGCGGGGTTCAGGACGCCGATGACGTTCACGCTGTTGCCGACGGCGTTGACCGGGACGTGGACCGGGGCCTGGACGACGTTGCCCGAGACGACGCCCGGGGAGCCCTTGGCGGCGCCGCCGGCCCAGGCGCCGTCGGTGGCGGAGGCCATCGAGGCGCCGGCGGCCACGAGCCCCCCGGCCACCATCGCCACGGCCGCTGCCTTCTTCAGGTTCTTCACTTCTGACCCCTCCTGGTGATCGCCGCGGCAGGCGCCGCGGTACGCACTGGAGAACGGCCGGGCCGTACGGAGGTTGCGCCATCCGGGGGACATTCCCACGACGGTATGAATCTCAGCCCGGAGCGGGACCCTCCGAATTGCCGTCGTCGGGCGGGTCAGCCGCTCAGGCCGTGGCGTACGGCCCACAGCGCGGCCTGGGTGCGGTCCGCCAGGTCGAGCTTCATCAGGATGTTCGACACATGGGTCTTGACGGTCTTCTCGGAGAGCACCAGGGCACGGGCGATCTCGCGGTTCGAGCGGCCGTCGGCTATCAGGCCGAGCACCTCCCGCTCCCGCTCCGTCAGCGACGTCCCCCGGCTCTGGCCGGAGTTGGTCTCCTCCTGGGACAACAGGGCGCCCGCGACCTCCGGCTGGAGGAGGATGTGCCCGGCGTGCACCGAGCGAATGGCGCCGGCGAGCGCGTCGGGGTCCACGTCCTTGTAGACGTACCCGGCGGCGCCCGCGCGCAGCGCCGGGACCACCGTGCGCTGCTCGGTGAAGCTGGTGACGATGAGCACGCGCGCGGGGTTGTCGAGCTCGCGGAGCCGGCGCAGGGCCTCGACCCCGTCCATGACGGGCATCTTGACGTCCATGAGGACGACGTCGGGCCTCAGCTCCTCGGCGCGGGCGACCCCCTCGGCGCCGTCCGCGGCCTCGCCCACGACCTCGATGTCGTCCTGCACCTCAAGGAAGGTGCGCAGACCGCGGCGGACCACCTGGTGGTCGTCGACGAGCAGCACCTTGATCGGGTCAGCCACCGGGGACCTCCATCTCGACAGCGGTGCCCTTGCCGGGCGCCGATTCCACCGTCAGCCGTCCGCCGACCCCGCTCGCCCGGTCCCGCATGGAGACCAGGCCGAGGTGGCGGCCCGCCCGGCGCACCGCCTTCGGGTCGAAGCCGGTGCCGTCGTCGGTGATCCGCAGGACGGCACCGCCGCCGCGGCGGTCCAGGGCGACGTCCACGTGGTCCGCCCGCGCGTGCCGCAGGGCGTTGTGCAGGGCTTCCTGGGCGACGCGGAGCATGGCCTCCTCCTGCGCGGCCGGCAGGGCGCGGATGCCGCGGGTGGTGAAGGTGACGCGGGCACTGTGGGCGCGGTCGAGGACCTGGATCTGGGTGCGGAGGGTGGCGACCAGGCCGTCCTCGTCGAGGGCGGCGGGGCGCAGCTCCACGACGGCGGCGCGCAGTTCGTCGACGGCTTCGGCGGCGAGCGCGGCCACCTGCTGCAGTTCGCCCTTGGCGCGTGCCGGGTCGCGGTCGACGAGGGCGGTGGCGGCCTGGGCGGTCAGGCGCAGGGAGAACAGTTTCTGGCTGACCGCGTCGTGCAGCTCGTGGGCGAGGCGGGAGCGCTCCTCGGCGATGGTCAGTTCGCGGCTGCGTTCGTAGAGGCGGGCGTTGGTGAGGGCGATCGCGGCGTGCTGGGCGAGGATCGAGAGCAGTTCCTCGTCCTCCTCGGTGAAGCCGCAGCCGCCCTCGTGCTGCGCGCGGTTCTTGTTCGCCAGGAACAGGGCGCCGATGACCTCGTCGCCGTCGCGGATCGGCAGTCCCAGGAAGTCGGACATCTCGGGGTGGGCGGCGGGCCAGCCCTCGAAGCGCGGGTCCTCGCGCAGGTCCGCCAGGCGTTCTGCCCGGGCCTCGCGCAGCATCGCGGCGAGGATGCCGTGCTGGCGCGGGAGCGGGCCGATGGCCCGCCACTGCTCGTCACTGACCCCGTCGACCACGAACTGGGCGAAGCCGCCGTGGTCGTCCGGCACACCGAGGGCGGCGTACTGCGCGTCGAGCAGTTCGCGGGCCGAGGCGACGATCGTCTTCAGGACGTCGCGCACCTCGAGGTGCCTGCTCATGGCCAGCAGCGCGGAACTCACCGCGGCGAGACCGGACCTGGGGCCTTGACTCATGTCCTCACGGTACCGGCGGGGAGTGACAGCCCGGATCGGTCCTGTGACGGCCGTGCCCGGGGCCGCTGGACCTAGGTCCTGCGACCGGTACGGGACGGGCCGCGGACGAGGGCGTGCCCGGTGTCCGGTCGCCGGGAATCCGCTCACCGAGAGCGTTGCAGCGGCAACCAACGGTGAGAAAACCTCCACCCCGATGTGAGGACACCCATAGGACGCAGGTCACGTACGAACGGACATAGGAGACAGAGGGGCCCGTCACGATCGGCATAGACGCTCTAATCTGTCCCGTTTTGTCCGTTCCGCTCCACTATCCGGCTTCGTACGTCACACCTTTGCCACCGGATTTTGCGACAGCTAAGAATTGCTCTCGTCGCTCAACGCCGCGGGTTTCCGCTCGCGGCGTTTGTGTGGGACGGACCCCCTCCCGCAGTCCGGAGAGCGACCTCCGCGCTACTCGAAGAGGTCTATTTCGCCATGCCCGCAAACTTCCGTCTCTCCAGTCGTGCCCTGGCCCAGCCCCGCAGGATCGCCGTCGCCGGCGTCGCCGTCCTCGGTGCGGCCGCCGTGGCCGTCTCGGCCGCGCCCAGCCACGCCGAGCCGGCGAGCAGCGTCGCCGCCGCCCCGGTGCAGCTCGGCACCCAGCCGATCCAGGGCGTGAAGGCCAGCGTCACCGACCAGCTCGCGGGCGAGAGCGTGAAGGTCCAGGCCATCGCGGCCAAGAAGCAGGCCGTCGTGAAGCAGCAGGCCCGGACCGCCGCCTTCCACAAGGCCAAGGCCGCCCAGCAGGTCAAGGCCGCGCACCAGGCCAAGCAGGCCGCGAGCCGGTCCGCCGAGCGCCCGCAGGTGCAGACGGTCGCGTACTCCACCCACTACGGCAACAACCTGGACGGCTGGATCCGGCAGGCGCTCGCCGTCATGAAGCAGCACAACATCCCCGGCTCCTACAGCGGCCTGCACCGCAACATCATGCGGGAGTCCTCGGGGAACCCGAGCGCCATCAACAACTGGGACATCAACGCCCGCAACGGCATCCCGTCCAAGGGCCTGCTGCAGGTCATCGACCCGACCTTCCGCGCGTACCACGTCCCCGGCACGTCGTGGAACATCTACGACCCGGTCGCCAACATCACCGCCGCCGCCAACTACGCGGCGCACCGGTACGGCTCGATGGACAACGTCAACAGCGCGTACTGAGGCCGGCGCGGACCTCTGACGAGACGCGGAAGGGCGGCACCCCGTTGCGGGGTGCCGCCCTTCGTGCCGTGACGCGGCGCGGTTACTTGCGCATGACCTCCGGCTCGTGGCGGCGCAGGAAGCGCGCCACGAGGAAGCCGCACACGACGCCGAGCACGATCAGCACGACCATGTCGAGACTCCAGGCGGAGGCCGTGTGGTTCCACAGCGGGTCGGTGCTGGTCGGGTCGTCGGTGTTCGGTGCGATGTTGTTGAAGTCCAGCGTGGTACCGGCGGCGGCCACCGCCCATCGCGACGGCATCAGGTACGAGAACTCGTTGACGCCCACGGTGCCGTTCAGCGTGAACAGGCAGCCGGTGAACACGACCTGGACGATGGCGAACATCACCAGCAGCGGCATGGTCTTCTCGGCGGTCTTCACCAGCGAGGAGATGACCAGGCCGAACATCATCGCGGTGAAGCCGAGCGCCATGATCGGCAGGCACAGCTCGAACAGCGTGGCGTTGCCGAGGATCAGGCCCTTTTCGGGGATCTCGCGGCTGGAGAAGCCGATCAGGCCGACCATCAGTCCCTGGATCACGGTGACCGCGCCGAGCACGATCACCTTGGACATCAGGTACGCCGAGCGGGACAGGCCGGTGGCGCGTTCCCGCTCGTAGATGACCCGTTCCTTGATCAGCTCGCGGACGGAGTTCGCGGCGCCCGCGAAACAGGCGCCGACCGCGAGGATCAGCAGCACCGTGGTCGCCGTGCCGTTCGGGACGTGCAGCCCCGTCGTCCGGTTGATCTGCTCGTTGACCAGCAGACCGCGGTTGTGGTCGATGAGCAGGCTGACCGCGCCGAGCACCGCCGGCAGGATCACGGACAGCGCCAGGAAGCCCTTGTCGGAGGCGATCACCGACACGTACCGCCGGATCAGGGTCATCAGCTGCGAGCCCCAGCCCTGCGGCTTGGGCGGCTTGATGGCCGGCGGGGGCATGTGTACGGACTGCGGCTCGACGGCGTCGATGTCCGCGGCGTACATCTGGTAGTGCTGCGAGCCCTTCCAGCGGCCCGCCCAGTCGTAGTCGCGGTAGTTCTCGAAGGCGGAGAACACATCGGCCCAGGTGTCGTAGCCGAAGAAGTTCAGCGCCTCCTCCGGCGGGCCGAAGTAGGCCACGGCGCCGCCCGGCGCCATCACCAGGAGCTTGTCGCACAGGGCCAGTTCGGCCACCGAGTGGGTGACGACGAGGACCGTGCGGCCGTCGTCCGCGAGCCCCCGCAGGAGCTGCATGACATCGCGGTCCATGCCCGGGTCGAGACCGGAGGTCGGCTCGTCCAGGAAGATCAGCGACGGCTTGGTGAGCAGTTCCAGGGCCACCGAGACGCGCTTGCGCTGGCCGCCGGAGAGGGACGTGACCTTCTTGTCCTTGTGGACGTCCAGCTTCAGCTCGCGCAGCACCTCGTCTATGCGGGCCTCGCGCTCGGCGGCCGTGGTGTCGGCCGGGAAGCGCAGCTTGGCCGCGTACTTCAGGGCCTTCTTCACGGCCAGTTCCTTGTGCAGGATGTCGTCCTGCGGGACCAGGCCGATGCGCTGGCGCAGCTCGGCGAACTGCTTGTAGAGGTTGCGGTGGTCGTAGAGGACCTCGCCCTGGTCGGCGGGCCGGTAGCCGGTGAGCGCCTTCAGCAGCGTCGACTTGCCGGAACCGGACGGGCCGATGACTCCGACCAGCGACTTCTCCGGGAGGCCGAAGGAGACGTCCCGGAGGATCTGCTTGCCGCCGTCGACCGTGACGGTCAGATGGCGGGCGGAGAAGGACACCTCACCGGTGTCGACGAACTCCTCGAGCCGGTCGCCGACGATACGGAACGCCGAGTGGCCGACGCCGACGATGTCCGTCGGGCCGAGCTGCACCGTGCCGCCCTTGGGCACCGGGTGGCCGTTGACGTACGTGCCGTTGTGCGAGCCGAGGTCGCGGATCTCGAAGCGGCCGTCGGGTGTGGCGTGGAACTCCGCGTGGTTGCGGGAGACCTGGAGGTCGGAGACGACCAGGTCGTTCTCCAGGGCACGGCCGATGCGCATCACGCGGCCGAGGGAGAACTGGTGGAAGGTCGTCGGGCTGCGGTCGCCGTAGGCCGGCGGCGCCCCCGCGTCGCTGCCGGGGCCGCCCTGCTGCTGCGGAATCGACGGCGGCTGCCCCTGCTGCGGCTGCTGCCACTCGGCCTGTGGTGTCTGCGGCTGCGCCCAGCCGGGGTTCGCGCCCTGAGCCGCGTACGGCTGCTGCTGCGGCTGGGCCTGCGGCGTCACCGCCGGGGCCGCGGCGCCGAGGAGGCTCAGCACGGGCCCGTCGGTCGCGTTGCCGAGATGCACGGCCGAGCCGGGTCCGAGCTCCAGCTCGTGGATCCGCCTGCCCTGCGCGAACGTGCCGTTGGTGCTGCCGTGGTCCTCGATGACCCAACTGCGGCCGTTGTAGCTGATCGTGGCGTGACGCCAGGAGACCCTGGCGTCGTCGAACACGATGTCCCCCTGTGGATCGCGTCCCAGGGCGTAGGACCTGGACGGGTCGAGCGTCCAGGTTCGTCCATTGGTTTCCAGTACGAGTTCCGGCACTCCAAGCCCCACTGAGTTGTCCCCCGAATTGCCCCCGTCGCGGGGAGTCTAGGGATGTCGAACATCGGGGGGAACTATTTCAGGCTCAGCCCACTGACCGAAAGCCGGGCCTTGTGAAGAGTGTGTACGTCCGCTTCGGCTGCTTTTTCGCCGACGGGGTTGAAACCCGGCCGCAGAGTGGTATTCCACGCGAGGGGGACATGCGCGGCGGCCGGGCCGCGCCGCGGATCGGGGGGTCTGCCATGAGCGCTGTCACGGGCGTCGGAACCGCGAGGCACGGTGCGCGCCTGCCGTGGTTCGACGTGCTTCTGTCCGCGATCGCCTCCGTGAGCTGGGCGTTGATCGGCATGGCGGGCACGGCCGCGCTCGGTCTGCATCTGCTGCGGGCCGACGCGGCGGGCTCGCTCGGGCCGATGACCGCCGCGGTGGTGGCACTTGGGGCGGGTGGTTCGGTCACACCGTCCGGCGATGTGTCCGCGTTCGGTCTGAAAGGCGCCGAGGCGCACACCGCCCTCCAGATCACGCCACTCGGGGTGAGCCTGGTCGGTGCGCTGCTGCTGTCGTGGTTCTTCCTACGGTCCTTGCGCGCGGCGGGAGTTGTGATCACCTCGGCCGAACTCCTGGCGCGGGCGGGCGCGGTGGTGGCGCTGTTCGTCGCGGTGCTGGGCGGGCTGGCCTGGGCGGGGCACGACGTCGTCACCATCGACGGGGGCGAGCTCGGGCTCGGCAGGCTGCCGGGCGGCGCGGGGTCCGGTGGCGTGAGCATTCCCGGGCTCGGTGACCTGGGGGACGTCGGCGGGCTCCTGCCCGACCGCATCGGCCGGCTCATCGACGCCAAGGCGGCGGTCGGCTTCACCGTCGACACGGCGCCGACCCTGCTGGGCGGGCTCGGCTGGTCGGCCGGGGTCCTGCTGATCGCGCTGCTCGCCTCGCGCCGTACGCCGCTGCCGCGCGGCTGGGGGGCCGTGCACCGGGTGGTGCGGCCGGCTGTCTCGGCGCTCGTCACGGTGCTGATGGCCGCCGTGGCGGCGGGGCTCGCTGCGGCCGCCTACGCGGCGGTCGGTGACGACCACCCCCGGCGCGTCGCGGGCGCGGCGCTGCTCGGCACTCCCAACGGGGTGTGGCTCGGCATCCCGATCGGCCTTTTCGTCCCCTGGGACGGCAGGGCGACGGGCGAGCTGGCCGGGGTTCTGCCGGACCCGCTGGACAGGTTGCTGACCGCGCACTCCGGCCGGCCGGTCACGCTGTCCCGGCTGGCCGACCTGGACGGCCGGGTGTGGCTGCTGGGCGTCGCGGCGGCGCTGGCGATGCTGCTGGCGGGGGTGCTGACGGCGGTACGGACACCGGTGGGAGCGGCTCCGGGCCGCCGGGATGCTCTGGGCTTCGCGGGACGGTGCGCGCTGCGGCTGGGCATCGCCACCGCGCTGACGCTGCCGCTGCTCGCGTGGCTGACGGAGGTGTCCGTGGACGCGTCCTTGTCCGTCCTCGGCTTCGACGCGTTCGGCGCCGGGGTGGAACTCCACGGCCGTCCGGGCACGGCCCTGCTGCTCGGCGCCGCGTGGGGAGCCGGCGCGGGGGCCGCCGGCGCCCTGCTGTCAACGGTGACGGGAGCATCCGGCAGCCGCGCGGCACCGTTGGCGCGGGGTGCGGCGGGAGCGACCGGAGCGGCGGGGGACCCGGGCCGGGATGTACCGCCCGGACTCGGAGGGGGTACCCCCTACGCCCCCGCCACTCCGTACCGCCCACCGAACCCGTCCACCAACCCGTACTTACGCCTGCCGGACGAACTACGCGCCCCGCAGGACGCCCGCCCGGAGCCCACCGAGCCGGCGGGGCCGGGCGGCCCGGGTGCACCGGGCGGTGGCGGGCGGCCTCGACCGGCGGCTTCCGGCGGGCTGCGCGACCCGCAGGACCGTGGCCCGTCGAGCGGACGCCCGCCCGAGGGGCGGGGGCAGTCCGGCCGCGCGGAATCCACCGAGCCGGACGAGCCGGGCGGACCGGAGGGACCGGGCCGTCGAGCCGCTTCCACGGACGACGTGCACGGTGCGCAGACGGTGGTCGGTCCTGTGCGGCTTCCTCCCCCACAGCCGCCGGGGCGACCCCCGCGGCCCCTGGGAGCGGCCGACAGCGGGCCGCCGCCTCCGCCGCCGCCCCGGCCCCCGAAGAAGTAACCGCCGGACGAACCAGAGACCCGCAGGACCCCGACCTGGCGGGCGCCCGTCGGCGGGACGGCCAGGAGCAGACCGGCCGGACCGACTCCCCGCGAAGCCCTGTGAGCCAGGCGGAGCGGACGGGCCGGGCGCACCCGACGGACCGGGCGGGCGGCGGACGGCCTCGGTCCGCCGCTCCGGGCGGCGCGTAACCCGCACGAGGTGCCCCCCCCGCCCGCCAGGGCACTCCGGCAGCACGGAGTCAGGACGGGGTCGACAGGACCGGCAGGGCGGACGGGGCCGCGGGCCGCCGGGGCGCAGGGCCGACGGGGCCGCAGGACCGCAGGCCTGCAGGACCGCAGGACTGCAGGACTGACGTAGCAGTCAGGTGCGGCCCCAGTCTCTGCCTGCCCCGCGCCCGGTGGGCGACCCGGGCGCCGACAGCGGGGCCGGGCTCGTCTTCGGAGGCGGGTGGCGGCGGCACCCAGGCGGACACGTGGGTGGCGGTGGTACCCGAGGTGTCGTTTCCTGGACATCTGTTGTTCGTTGTCCGGCAGGCGGACCTGAGGCGCAGGGGGCACTGGGTGCCGGATACGGTGGAAGCACCATGAGCGCTTCGCAGACCTCTGCCGATCCCACCCTTCTCGTCAAGATCTTCGGGAAGGACAGGCCGGGCATCACGGCCGGTCTCTTCGACACCCTCGCCGCCTACTCCGTCGATGTCGTCGACATCGAGCAGGTCGTCACCCGTGGCCGGATCGTGCTGTGCGCGCTCGTCAGCCAGCCGCCCGCCGGCCTGGAGGGTGATCTGCGGGCCACCGTGCACAGCTGGGCCGAGTCGATGAAGATGCAGGCGGAGATCATCTCCGGCCACGGCGACAACCGGCCGCGCGGCCTCGGGCGCTCCCTGGTCACCGTGCTCGGCCACCCGCTCACCGCGGAGGCGACCGCCCGGATCGCCGCGCGGATCACCCGGGCCGGCGGCAACATCGACCGTATCTTCCGGCTGGCCAAGTACCCGGTGACAGCGGTGGAGTTCGCGGTGTCCGGCGTGGAGACGGAGCCGCTGCGCACCGCCCTGGCGACGGAGGCCGCGGCACTCGGTGTCGACGTCGCGGTCGTCGGGGCCGGCCTGCACCGGCGGGCCCAGCGTCTGGTCGTCATGGACGTGGACTCCACGCTCATCCAGGACGAGGTGATCGAGCTGTTCGCCGGGCACGCCGGCTGCGAGGACAAGGTCGCCGAGGTGACGGCGGCGGCGATGCGCGGCGAACTGGACTTCGAGCAGTCGCTGCACGCGCGCGTGGCCCTGCTGGAGGGGCTGGACGCCTCCGTGGTGGACAAGGTGCGCAGCGAGGTGCGCCTGACGCCGGGCGCGCGCACCCTGATCCGCACGCTCAAGCGGCTCGGTTACCAGGTCGGTGTCGTCTCGGGTGGGTTCACCCAGGTCACGGACGATCTGAAGGAGCGGCTCGGCCTGGACTTCGCGCAGGCCAACACCCTGGAGATCGTCGACGGCAGGCTGACCGGCCGGGTCACCGGCGAGATCGTCGACCGGGCGGGCAAGGCGCGGCTGCTGCGCCGGTTCGCCGCCGAGGCGGGTGTCCCGCTGTCGCAGACGGTCGCGATCGGTGACGGCGCGAACGACCTGGACATGCTCAACGCGGCCGGCCTCGGGGTCGCCTTCAACGCCAAGCCGGTGGTGCGGGAGGCGGCGCACACGGCGGTGAACGTGCCGTTCCTCGACACCGTCCTGTACCTGCTGGGGGTCACCCGCGAAGAGGTCGAGGCCGCGGACGCCCACGAGGAGGACTGAACGGTTCCGCCGGCCGCCTCCCGCACCGCCGTCGGGCTACTCCGACGGCGCCCAGTAGTCGAGCAGCGTGGCCACGCCCGGTTCCAGGGCCTTCCAGGATCCCTCGAAGGAGACCACGGCGAACGCGGCGGCCGGGAACCCTCGGCGGCTCATCCGCTCCCGGGCGTCGCCCTCGGCCGAGCCGGACAGCACCTCGGCGAGACCCTGGATGCCCGGGTTGTGGCCGATGAGGATCACGTTCCGCATGTCGTCCGGCGTCTCGTTGAGCACGGTGATCAGCTCGCCGGGCGAGGCGTCGTAGACCCGCTCCTCGTAGACGGTCTTGGGCCGGTGCGGCAACTCGTGGACGGCGAGCTTCCAGGTCTCGCGGGTCCGGGTCGCGGTCGAGCACAGGGCCAGGTCGAAGGAGACACCGGTGTCGGCCAGCCTGCGGCCGGCGACCGCGGCGTCCGTGCGGCCCCTCTCGGCGAGTGGTCGTTCGTGGTCGGCCACCTGCGGCCAGTCGGCTTTCGCATGCCGGAAGAGGACAATCCTGCGGGGTTCTGCGACGCTCATGGGTCCCAGCTTCGCATGAAACAGGTTGGGGGGGCGCAGGGAGTTGACATGCGACTTCTCGGCCGGGGCGCGTGGCACGAGCACGTGCGCGGGGGCGGTGCCCGGATGCCCGCGCGGAACGTCAGCGGGCGATCAGTTCCCGGGCGTGCCGGAGGAGCTGGGAGAGCGCGGGGTCGCCGCTTGCCGCCTGGGCGTCCGCCGGGTTGCGTATCAGCAGGAGCAGCGCGACGAACGCGAGCACGGGCAGGGCCAGGGCCCACCACGGCAGCCGGGAGTCGACGCCGGCGCCCGTGGTCGCCGGGTGGCGCCGGGTGTGCGTACGGGCCGACATGATCGCCTCCGCTGGTCTCCGAGGTCCGCGGACCGCCTCGCGCGGTCACATCTCGAAGCTACGGAATCCGTGCTCCCCGGCCCATCCGGTGATCCACCCACTTGCCCCTGACCCTCACCCCCTAGGGGATGGGGGGTTAACCCCACCACCGACCCTGAAAAGGGACCTCACCGGCGGGCGGACGTCACAGGACGCACACGCGTCGCGGGAGTCGGGCGCCGAAGGGGTCAGTGCCGCGCGGCGAAAGCGGCCGCCGCCGCGGCGCGGGGCCGCGGCGGCAGGTGGGTCACGGTGCCGCGAGGGTCGCGACGATGGCGATGATCACGAAGATGGCGAAGAACGTGCCGAGGACGAGCAGCATCTTCCTCTGGCCGTCCTTCGGGTTCGGGTCGAGCACAGGCTGCATGCGCCCCAGTCTCGCACCCTTCGTCCGGAACTCGGTCCCCGGGGGCCGCCTCAGCGCGCCGCCTCGTCCTCCACCGTGCGGTCGCGGCCCGCCACGTAACCGACCACCATCTGCGGCACCATCAGACCGGCCATGAGCGCGATGGGCAGCCCCCAGCCGCCGCTGCTCTGGTACAGCACGCCCACCAGCAGCGGACCCGGGATGGAGATCAGGTAGCCGGTGCTCTGGGCGAACGCGGAGAGCTGGGCGACGCCCGGACCGGTCCTGGCCCGCATGCCGACCATGGTGAGAGCGAGCGGGAAGGCGCAGTTGGCGACGCCGAGGAGCAGGGCCCAGGCCCAGGAGCCGGCGGCGGGCGCGAGGTAGAGACCGGCATAGCCGGCCATGCCGCAGACGCCGAGCACCAGCACGATCGGGCCCTGATGGGGCAGCCGGGTGGCCAGGCGCGGGATGACGAAGGCCAGCGGCACGCCCATCACCATGGTGACGGCGAGGAGCAGTCCGGCCTTGCCCGCGGGCACGCCCGCGTCCCGGAAGATCTGCGCCATCCAGCCCATGGTGATGTAGGCGGCGGTGGCCTGGAGGCCGAAGAAGACGGCCAGGGCCCAGGCGGTGCGGCTCCGGGCGATGCGCAGCGTCGGGGCCTGCGCCTCGCGCACGGGGGACCGTTCGCCGGACACGGTACCGGCCGGCGTTTGCGCGGACCGGGCGCGCCGGTCCCGTACCAGCGGCAGCCACGGCAGCACGGCCACCGCGGCGAGCAGGGCCCACACCGACAGGCCGGACCGCCAGTCGCCGCCGAGCGTCCCGGTCAGCGGCACGGTCACCGCGGCGGCGGCCGAGGTGCCGAGGGCGAGGGCCATCGAGTACAGGCCGGTCATGGTGCCGACCCGGTCGGGGAACCAGCGCTTGACGATGACCGGCATCAGCACGTTGCTGACGGCGATGCCCATGAGGGCCAGCGCGCTGGCCGCGACGAACGCGGCCGTGCTGCCCACGTAGGGCCGTACGGCCAGTCCGGCGGCGATGGCGACCATGCCCGAGCAGACCACGGCGGACGGTCCGAAGCGGCGGGCCAGCCGGGGGGCCATGACGCCGAAGACGGCGAAGCAGAGCGGCGGCACGGAGGTGAGCAGTCCGGCCACGCTGCCGCTCATGCCGAGCCCCTGGCGGACCTCCTCGAGGAGCGCGCCGAGGCTGGTGATGGCGGGGCGGAGGTTCAGCGCGGTCAGCACGAGGCCGACGACGACCAGGCGCGTGGTCCACGCGCGCGTGGTGGCGCCGGACGCCCGCGGTCCGTGCGGTTCCGGTTCCGGGACGGACCGGGAACCGGGGGTCGGGGCCGGGGTGCGTTCGGTGGTCGGTGTCGTCGAGCGGGTGGTTTCCTCGCGTGGCATGAGAACCATCATAGAATCATGGGATGATTGGTTGTCGACAGATCGGGGCTCCGCCCCCGGGTCCCGCGTGCGAAGGTGAGCCATGCCACTGAGCCATCCGCGCCGGTCGGCGCTGTCCGAACAGGTCATCGCCGCACTGCGCAGCCAGATCACCACGGGCGAGTGGCCGGTCGGCTCCCGCATCCCCACGGAGCCGGAGCTGGTGGAGCAGCTCGGAGTGGCGCGCAACACGGTCCGCGAGGCGGTCCGGGCGCTGGCGCACAACGGCCTGCTGGACATCCGCCAGGGTTCGGGCACGTACGTCATGGCGACCAGCGAGCTGGCGGGCGTGATGCACCGCAGGTTCGCCGAGGCCGACCCGCGGCACATTGCCGAGCTGCGTTCCGCGCTGGAGTCGGCCGCGGCCGGGCTGGCCGCCCAGCGGCGCACCGAGAAGGACCTCAAGCAGCTCCACACGCAGTTCCTGCGCCGCGAGGAGGCCTGGGAGTCCGGCGACACGGAGGCGTTCGTGACCGCGGACGCCACGTTCCACCTGGCGGTGGTGGCGGCCTCCCACAACGACGTCATGACGGCGACGTACGCGGATCTGGGCGAGGTGCTGCGGGACTGGCTGCGCGCGGACATCGGCGCGGTGCTGACCCCGGACACGTACATGGACCACACCCGGCTGCTCGACGCGATCCGCGCGGGCGACGCCGAGGCGGCCGCCGCGGAGGCCGCGAGCTACCCGCTGCTGTGCCGTCCGGGCCGGTTCACCTCGCCCGCTGGTGAGTGACCCAGGCCGAGCGCACCTCCTTCCAGCAGCGGCCGGTCATCCGGACGGTCTGCGCGGGTCCCGCGGCCACCGGGGAGCCGTCGCTGTCGAGGTCCCACCACCGGTCGCACTCGATGTGCAGGCTGACGCGGTCGGTGCCGGGATACGGGTTGTGACAGTACGCGGTCACCTCGGAGCCGGAGACGGAGGTGCGGCAGCCGGCGCCGAACGGTTCCGGCACCGCGGGCGGACCGGCACGCGCGCGTGTGTCCGGCGTCGACCCGTACGGCAGCGACAGCGCGAGGGCGACGGCCACGAGCAGGGGGGCCGCGCTGCGGAGCAGGCGCACAAGCGGAACCTCCTCGGCCGTCCTGCGGAGGAGAACGCGAGGTGAGGGCGGACTCCCAGCGTGCACACCCGACACGCCGCCTGCCCGGCCGAGTGCCCCGACCGGGTGATCCCGGCCGCGGGCCGCCCGGCCTCGGCAACCGCCGAGGGAACAGGCGAGGGCCCGCACCCCTCGGGGGTGCGGGCCCTCACACGTCGCTGAGGCTCAGCGGCAGCGTCAGGCGCCGATGGCGTGCAGACCGCCGTCGACGTGGACGATCTCGCCGGTGGTCTTCGGGAACCAGTCGCTCAGCAGCGCCACAATGCCGCGGCCGGCCGGCTCGGGGTCCTTCAGGTCCCACTCCAGCGGGGCGCGGGTGTCCCACACCGAGGCCAGCTCGCTGAAGCCCGGGATGGACTTGGCGGCCATGGAGCCGAGCGGGCCGGCGGAGACGAGGTTGCAGCGGATGTTCTGCTTGCCCAGGTCGCGCGCCATGTAGCGGCTGGTCGCCTCAAGGGCGGCCTTGGCCGGGCCCATCCAGTCGTACTGCGGCCAGGCGTACTGGGCGTCGAAGGTGAGGCCGACGACCGAGCCGCCGTTCTGCATCAGCGGCAGGCAGGCCATGGTCAGCGACTTCAGGGAGAACGCCGAGACGTGCATGGCGGTGGAGACCGACTCGAACGGCGTGTTGAGGAAGTTGCCGCCGAGCGCGTCCTGCGGGGCGAAGCCGATGGAGTGGACGACGCCGTCGAGGCCGCCGAGTTCCTCGCCGACGACGTCGGCCAGGCGGCTCAGGTGCTCGTCGTTGGTGACGTCGAGCTCGATGACCTTGGTGGGCTTCGGCAGCTTCTTGGCGATGCGCTCGGTCAGCGTGGGCCGCGGGAAGGCGGTGAGGATGATCTCCGCGCCCTGCTCCTGGGCCAGCTTGGCCGCGTGGAAGGCGATGGAGGACTCCGTCAGCACACCGGTGATCAGGACGCGCTTGCCCTCGAGAATTCCGCTCATGGTGATCAGTGACCCATTCCCAGTCCGCCGTCAACGGGGATGACGGCTCCAGTGATGTACGAGGCGTCGTCGGAGGCGAGGAACCGCACCGCCGCGGCGATCTCCTCGGGCTGCGCGTACCGGCCGAGCGGCACCTGCCCCATGATGTTCTCGCGCTGCTCGTCGGAGAGCGCCCGGGTCATGTCCGTGTCGACGAAACCGGGGGCGACGACGTTGAAGGTGATGTTGCGCGAGCCCAGCTCACGGGCGAGGGACCGCGCGAAGCCGACCAGGCCGGCCTTGGAGGCGGCGTAGTTGGCCTGCCCCGCCGAACCGAGCAGCCCGACCACCGAGGAGATGAGGACGACACGGCCCTTCTTGGCGCGCAGCATGCCGCGGTTGGCCCGCTTCACGACACGGAAGGTGCCGGTGAGGTTGGTCTCGAGGACCGCGCTGAAGTCTTCCTCGGACATGCGCATCAGGAGCTGGTCCCGGGTGACGCCGGCGTTGGCGACGAGGACCTCGACGGGGCCGTGCTCGGCCTCGACCTCCTTGTAGGCCTGCTCCACCTGCTCGGGGTCGGTGATGTCGCACCTGACGGCGAGGCAGCCCAGTTCCTTGAGGGCGGCCGGCGGCTCCCCCGAACGGTAGGTGATGGCGACCTTGTCGCCGGCCTCGGCGAACGCGCGGGCGATGGCGAGGCCGATGCCCCGGTTGCCTCCGGTGACGAGAACCGAGCGGCTCAACGGATCACCCTTTCGATAGCGGTCTGAAGCATTCCGACAACCCGCCCGAACACCTCGATGACAGGCGGCTTCACCGAAAACCTATCGGTCCGGCCACGCCACCGGGCAATCGGGCACCGACAGTGGCTCTCCCCGGCTCCTGTCGGGTTCCTACAGTCGGAACACCCTGGTCAGTCCACGGTGCCGGGACGTGCGCCGAAAGGTCCAGCCCTCCCCGCGGCGCTTACTCGGGGGAACAGGGCGCACGGGACGTGATTCACTGCCCGCGACGGCCATCACAGGAGAGCACCTCGAAGGGAAGCCCACCCGTGCCCCATGAAGTCGATCAGTCGTTTCTCGCCCTGCCCCTACGCCCCCTCGCCGACGCCGCGCTGGCCCGCGCGCGTTCGCTGGGGGCCGAGCACGCGGACTTCCGGTTCGAGCGGGTGCGCGGTGCGTCCTGGCGGCTCAGGGACGCCCGGCTCGCCGGTTCGTCGGACACCACCGACCTCGGGTACGCGGTGCGCGTCGTGCACGGCGGGACCTGGGGGTTCGCCTCCGGGGTCGACCTGACGCCGGACGCGGCCGCCAAGGTGGCCTCGCAGGCGGTGGCGATGGCGAAGCTGTCGGCGCAGGTCATCAGGGCCGCCGGGTCCGACGAGCGTGTTGAGCTCGCGGACGAGCCGGTGCACGCCGAGAAGACCTGGGTCTCCTCCTACGGGATCGACCCCTTCTCCGTGCCCGACGAGGAGAAGTCCGCGCTGCTCGCCGAGTGGAGCGCGCGGCTGCTCGCCGCCGACGGGGTCGACCACGTCGACGCCTCGCTGCTGACCGTGCACGAGAACAAGTTCTACGCCGACACCTCCGGCACCGTGACCACGCAGCAGCGGGTGCGGCTGCACCCGCAGCTGACCGCCGTGTCCGTGGACGACTCCAGCGGAGAGTTCGACTCGATGCGCACCCTCGCCCCGCCCGTCGGGCGCGGCTGGGAGTACCTCACCGGCACCGGCTGGGACTGGGAGGGCGAGCTGGAGCGGATTCCCGGGCTGCTCGCGGAGAAGATGCGCGCGCCGAGCGTCGAGGCGGGCGTCTACGACCTGGTCGTCGATCCCTCCAACCTGTGGCTGACCATCCACGAGTCCATCGGCCACGCCACCGAGCTGGACCGGGCCCTCGGCTACGAGGCCGCCTACGCGGGCACCTCCTTCGCCACGTTCGACCAACTGGGCAAGCTGACGTACGGCTCCGAGCTGATGAACGTCACCGGCGACCGCACCGCCGAGCACGGACTCGCCACCATCGGCTACGACGACGAGGGCGTCGAGGCGCAGTCCTGGGACCTGGTGAAGGACGGCACGCTGGTCGGCTACCAACTGGACCGCAGGATCGCCAGGCTGACCCGGTTCGAGCGGTCCAACGGGTGCGCCTTCGCCGACTCCCCCGGCCATGTGCCCGTGCAGCGCATGGCGAACGTGTCGCTCCAGCCCGACCCGGCCGGGCTCTCCACCAAGGACCTCATCGGCAGCGTCGACCGCGGGATCTACGTCGTCGGGGACCGGTCCTGGTCGATCGACATGCAGCGCTACAACTTCCAGTTCACCGGCCAGCGGGCGTACCGGATCCGCAACGGCCGCCTCGACGGCCAGGTACGGGACTTCGCCTACCAGGGCATCACGCCCCAGTTCTGGGGCTCCATGGCGGCCGTGGGCGGACCGCAGACGTACGTGCTGGGCGGCGCGTTCAACTGCGGCAAGGCACAACCGGGCCAGATCGCGGCGGTCTCCCACGGCTGCCCGTCGGCCCTCTTCAAGGGCGTCAACATTCTGAACACCACGCAGGAGGCCGGTCGATGAGCCCGCGTACCAGCAAGCCGCACGAGGTCGTCGAGCGTGCTCTCGCACTGTCGCGGGCCGACGGGTGCGTCGTGATCGCCGACGAGCAGTCCACCGCCAATCTGCGCTGGGCGGGCAACGCGCTGACCACGAACGGCGTCACGCGCGGCCGCACCCTCACCGTGATCGCGACCGTCGACGGCCGCGAAGGCACCGCGTCCGGTGTGGTGTCGAGGGCCGCCGTGACCGAGGACGAGCTGGAGCCGCTGGTGCGGGCAGCGGAGGCCGCCGCGCGCGGGGCGGGGCCCGCCGAGGACGCCCAGCCGCTGGTCGCGGACGTACCGCAGTCCCCCGGCTTCAAGGACGCGCCGGCCGAGACCTCCTCCGCGGTGTTCGCGGACTTCGCGCCGGCGCTCGGCGAGTCGTTCGCACGCGCGCGTGCCGGCGGCCGCGAGCTGTACGGCTTCGCCAACCACGAGATGGTGTCGACCTACCTGGGCACGTCGACGGGCCTGCGGCTGCGCCACGACCAGCCGTCCGGGACGCTGGAGCTGAACGCCAAGTCCCCGGACCGCACCCGCTCGGCGTGGGCCGGGCGGTCCACGCGGGACTTCAAGGACGTCGACCCGGCGGCGCTGGACGCGGAGCTCGCCGTACGGCTCGGCTGGGCGGAGCGCCGGATCGAGCTGCCCGCAGGGCGGTACGAGACGCTGCTGCCGCCGACGGCGGTCGCCGATCTGCTGATCTACCAGATCTGGTCGTCCTCGGGCCGGGACGCCGCCGAGGGGCGCACGGTGTTCTCCAAGCCGGGCGGCGGAACCCGCGTCGGCGAGAAGCTGACCGAGCTTCCGCTGACGCTGCGCAGCGATCCGGGCGAGCCCGGCCTCGAGTGCGCGCCGTTCGTGGTCGCGCACTCCTCCGGGGACGACCGGTCGGTGTTCGACAACGGGCTGCCCGTCGCCGCCACCGAGTGGATCGGCGGCGGCGAGCTGCGGAATCTGCTGACCACCCGGCACAGCGCGGGCCTGACCGGTCTGCCGCTCGCCCCGTCGGCCGGCAACCTCGTCCTCGACGGCGGCACCGACCGCTCGCTTCAGGAGATGGTCGCCGGCACCGAGCGCGGGCTGCTGCTCACCTGTCTGTGGTACATCCGCGAGGTGGACCCCGCCACGCTGCTGCTCACGGGCCTGACCCGGGACGGCGTGTACCTCGTGGAGAACGGCGAGGTCACCGGCGAGGTCAACAACTTCCGGTTCAACGAGTCGCCGGTGGACGTGCTGGGCAGGGCGACGGAGGCCGGCCGGACCGAGAAGACGCTGCCCAGGGAGTGGAGCGACTACTTCACCCGGGCCGCGATGCCGGCGCTGCGCGTCCCGGAATTCAACATGAGCTCTGTCAGTCAGGGCGTATAACCTCGTAGTCGGCTGTCACCCGACTGCCCGAAGAGCACCGAGCTCGCACCGAGCCGCATCTAGGAGACACGAGAACGTGACGGACATCGTCGACGAGCTGAAGTGGCGTGGGCTGTTCGCCCTGTCCACCGACGAGGACGCCTTGCGCAAGGCGCTCGCGGACGGTCCCGTCACGTTCTATTGCGGCTTCGACCCGACGGCGCCGTCGCTGCACGTGGGGCATCTGGTGCAGGTGCTCACCGTGCGCCGGCTCCAGCAGGCCGGGCACCGGCCGCTGGCGCTGGTCGGCGGCGCCACCGGGCTGATCGGCGACCCCCGCCCGACCGCCGAGCGCACGCTGAACGACCCGGAGACGGTGGCCGGCTGGGTGGACCGGCTGCGCGGCCAGATCGAGCCGTTCCTGTCCTTCGAGGGCGAGAACGCCGCCGTGATGGTGAACAACCTCGACTGGACGCAGGGACTGTCCGCGATCGAGTTCCTGCGGGACATCGGCAAGCACTTCCGGGTCAACAAGATGCTGACGAAGGACTCCGTCGCCCGCCGTCTGGAGTCGGACCAGGGCATCAGCTACACCGAGTTCAGCTACCAGATCCTCCAGGGCATGGACTTCCTCCAGCTCTACCGGAGGCACGGCTGCACGCTCCAGCAGGGCGGAAGCGACCAGTGGGGCAACCTCACGGCCGGCCTAGACCTGATCCACCGCCTGGAGCCGGACGCGGCGGTGCACGCGCTCGCGACGCCGCTGATGACCAAGGCGGACGGCACCAAGTTCGGCAAGACCGAGGGCGGCGCGGTCTGGCTCGACGCGGAGATGACGACGCCGTACGCGTTCTACCAGTTCTGGCTGAACGTGGACGACCGGGACATCTCCCGCTACCTGCGCATCCTGTCCTTCAAGTCCCGCGAGGAGCTGGAGGAGCTGGAGCGGCAGACCGAGGAGCGTCCGCAGGCCCGGGCCGCGCAGCGCGCGCTGGCCGAGGAGCTGACGACGCTGGTGCACGGCGCCGAGCAGACGGCCGCCGTGATCGCCGCGTCCAAGGCGCTGTTCGGGCAGGGCGAGCTGACCGGGCTCGACGAGCGGACCCTGACCGCGGCGCTGTCGGAGGTGCCGCGCGCCGAGGTCGCCGAGCTCGGCCAGGTGGTCGACCTGTTCGCCGAGGTCGGCCTGGTGCCCAGCAAGTCGGCCGCGCGCCGCACGGTGAAGGAGGGCGGCGCCTACGTGAACAACGTCAAGGTCACCGCCGAGGACGCGGTCCCCGCCGAGGACGACCTGCTGCACGGCCGCTGGCTGGTGCTGCGCCGGGGCAAGAAGAACCTGGCGGCGGTCGAGGTCACGCGCGGCTGAGGCCGGACGCAAGCCGGGCGTGAGCCGGGCGTGAAGGGGCGGTCCGTCCGGATACTTCCGGTGGGCCGCCCCTTCGGCCCTCCATAGGGCCGAAGGGGCGGCCCGTGCGCCCGCGCTATGCCCGCTGGGCGTCCTCCCGTTTCTTGTTGCCCCGCAGCGCCATGTACGCCATGTCGCCGACGAAGACGATGATGATCGCGGCCACGAGCTGGAAGAAGTGCCGGCTCCAGTCGATGCCCCGGGTCGAGGCGACCCCGACCGCGCGGGCGACCGCGTTGCCGACGATCGCGCCGAGCATGCCGAAGATCGTGGTGAGCCAGAGCGGGCTGTGCTGCTTGCCCGGGATGACCGCCTTCGCGATCAGCCCCAGCACGAATCCCACGATGATCGCCCACAACCAGCCCATGGCTGCCTCCTCGTCCGGCTCGACGTGAGCATTACGCCCAGTGTCGGGTCGGCTTCGCCGGGTCGCACGTCGGGTGCGGCCGCCGGAACGCTCCGGGGCGCGGGGTGGGGGCCGTTCGCGCAGGCAGAACGGCGGCCCCGCCCTCGTAGGCGCCGGGTACGCGGCGTAACGTGGACTAGGTGCGGGCCGTTGTCCCGACCGGTCACGGACCGGACACGGGCCGGACACGGGCCGGGGAGTTGTCCGATACGGGCGATTGGTGGACGGGTGATGCGGAAAGAGCACGGCGAGGGCAACGCCCAGGTGTTCCGGATCACGGGAGCCCGGACGGGCCTCCAGGAGGACGTTCGCGGCCGGCAGCGCCGGTACGTCATCTCGATGTCGATCCGTACGGCGTCGGTGATCCTCGCGGTGGCGCTGTGGAACGTCGAGCGGTACGTGGCGATCGTGGCGCTGGTGCTCGGGGCGGTGCTGCCCTACATCGCCGTGGTGATCGCGAACGCGGGGCGGGAGGGCGCGCCCAAGCTGCCGTCGACGTTCGTCACCATGCCGCTGAAGCCGATGATCACGCCGTCGGGCACCGACGACGGTTTCGCGCGGTCCGCCCCGGAGGACACCGCGGGCGACACCGCCGCCGGGGCCGCGCGCGAGCCGCGTGACAGCGCTTGAACCGGCCCGTCGCGGCGGCCGGACGGCGCCTCCCGGGAAGCTCAGGAAAAGCTCAGATCAATCATGTTGTTCCGGTGCCGGGCCATGGGCTACCCGTGACATACTTCCTACGCGCTCCGCATCCCCCGTCGGAGCGACAGACCGACGCCGGGCAGCTCCCCCCGTGGCTGCTCGGCGTCGCCTTGTGTGCCATGGCTGTGAGACGAACCCGTGACTGACGAAACCCCGATCTGCTCCGCCAAGGGCTGCCGTGCCGCCGCCGTGTGGGTCCTGGCCTGGAACAACCCGAAGATCCACACACCGGAGCGCCGCAAGACGTGGCTGGCGTGCGAGGAGCACCGGGAGCACCTCTCGCAGTTCCTCGGTGTGCGCGGCTTCCTGAAGGACGTGGTCCCCTTCGGCGAGTGGGAGGCCCGGGACGGCGGCGCCTAACCGCCGATCGCCGACATCGGCCGGTCCGGCTGGACGAACGACGGGTCGTCCAGGCCCGCTCCCGCCTTCTTGCCCCACATCGCGACCCGCCAGATGCGGGCGATCTCCTCGTCACGGGCACCGGAGCGCAGGGCGGCGCGCAGGTCGGTCTCCTCGGTGGCGAACAGGCAGGTGCGGACCTGGCCGTCGGCCGTGAGCCGGGTGCGGTCGCAGGCCGCGCAGAACGGGCGGGTGACAGAGGCGATCACGCCGACGCGGTGCGGGCCGCCGTCGACGATCCAGCGTTCGGCCGGGGCCGAGCCGCGCTGCTCGGCGCCCTCGGGGGTCAGCTCGAAGCGGGTGCGCAGCGAGGTCAGGATCTCGGCCGCGGTCACCATGCCCTCGCGCTTCCAGCCGTGCTGGGCGTCCAGGGGCATCTGCTCGATGAAGCGGAGCTCGTAGTCGTGCTCCACGGCCCAGGCCAGCAGGTCCGGGGCCTCGTCCGCGTTCAGGTCGCGCATCAGGACGGTGTTGACCTTCACCGGGGTCAGGCCGGCCGCGTGGGCGGCTTCGAGGCCCTCGATGACGTCGTGGTGCCGGTCCCGGCGGGTGAGCGCCTTGAAGACGTCCGGGCGCAAGGTGTCGAGGGAGACGTTGACCCGGTCGAGGCCTGCGTCCCTCAGTGCGGTCGCGGTGCGCTTGAGTCCGATGCCGTTGGTGGTGAGGGACATCCGGGGCCGGGGTTCGAGGGCCGCGACCCGCTCGACGATGCCGGCCAGGCCGGGGCGCAGCAGGGGTTCGCCGCCGGTGAAGCGGACCTCCGTGATGCCGAGGGAGGTGACGGCGATGTCGATCAGGCGGACGATCTCGTCGTCGGAGAGCAGGGTCGGCTTGGCCAGCCACTGCAGGCCCTCTTCCGGCATGCAGTACGAGCAGCGCAGGTTGCACCGGTCGGTCAGCGAGACCCTCAGGTCGGTGGCCACCCGGCCGTAGGTGTCGATGAGCATGTGGCCCCCTCCCTCGTCTCGGTCCATGTGGCGTACCACTCGGAATTCCTGTCATCTGCGAGCCTACGTGACGCCACCGACAACGACAGCGCCGGAAAGTCACGAGATACGGCACGGCCGCGTCGTAGGGACCTACGATCCCCGCGACGCGGCCGCCTTGGACGGGTGGACGCTCAGTGCGCTCCGGTGCCCGTCATGGAGCGCACCTCCAGTTCGGCGTACTTGGCGTCGTCCGGGGTCTCCTTGGACAGGAGGGTGCCCACGACGCCGAGCAGGAAGCCGATGGGGATCGAGATGAGGCCGGGGTTCTCCAGCGGGAACCAGTGGAAGTCGACGTCGGGGAACATCGACGTGGGCTTGCCCGACACCACCGGCGAGAACAGCACCAGGCCGACCGCGCTGACCAGGCCGCCGTAGATCGACCACAGGGCGCCGGAGGTGGTGAACCGCTTCCAGAACAGGCTGTAGAGGATCGTGGGCAGGTTGGCGGAGGCGGCGACGGCGAAGGCGAGGGCGACCAGTCCCGCGACGTTCAGGTCGCGGGCGAGGGCGCCCAGGACGATCGAGACCGCGCCGATGCCGACGGTCGCCCAGCGGGCCGCGTTCACCTCCTGCTTGTCTGTGGCGGTGCCCTTCTTGATGACGTTGGCGTAGATGTCGTGGGCGAAGGAGGAGGACGAGGCCAGGGTGAGGCCCGCGACGACGGCGAGGATCGTGGCGAAGGCGACGGCGGAGATGGAGGCGAGCAGGATGGCGCCCCAGTTGGAGTCGACGCCGCCGAGGTGCAGGGCGAGCAGTGGCGCCGCGGTGTTGCCCGCCTTGTTGGAGGCGATGATCTCGTCGGGCTTGATGAGCGCGGCGGCGCCGAAGCCGAGCGCGAGGGTCATCAGGTAGAAGGCGCCGATCAGGCCGATCGCCCAGATGACGGACTTGCGGGCGGCCTTGGCGGTGGGGACGGTGTAGAAGCGGATCAGGATGTGCGGCAGACCGGCGGTGCCGAGGACCAGGGCGATGCCGAGCGAGAGGAAGTCGAGCTTGGTGGTGCCCGTGGCGCCGTACTTCAGTCCGGGCTCCAGGAACGCGGTGCCCTTGCCGCTGTTGGTGGCGGCCTTGCCGAGCAGGTCGGAGATGTTGAAGTTGAACTTCAGCATGACCAGGAAGGTGAGCAGCACGGCACCCGCGATGAGCAGGACGGCCTTGACCATCTGCACCCAGGTGGTGCCCTTCATGCCGCCGATGGTGACGTAGACGATCATCAGCACGCCGACCAGCGCGACAATGGCGATCTTGCCTCCGTCGCTGGTGATGCCGAGCAGCAGGGAGACCAGGACGCCGGCGCCGGCCATCTGGGCCAGCAGGTAGAAGATCGACACGACGATGGTGGAGGTGCCGGCCGCGGTGCGGACCGGGCGCTGGCGCATCCGGTAGGCCAGTACGTCGCCCATGGTGTACCGGCCGGAGTTGCGCAGTGGTTCGGCGACCAGGAGCAGGGCGACCAGCCAGGCGACGAGGAAGCCGATGGAGTACAGGAAGCCGTCGTAGCCGAACAGCGCGATGGCGCCGGCGATGCCCAGGAAGGACGCGGCGGACATGTAGTCGCCGGAGACGGCGAGGCCGTTCTGGAAGCCGGTGAACTGCCGTCCGCCGGCGTAGAAGTCGGCGGCGTCCTTGGTCTGCCGGCCGGCCCAGACGGTGATGACGAGGGTCGCGACGACGAACACCGCGAACAGGGTGATGATCAGCGTCCGGTGCTGGCTCGCCTCACCGGCCGCGAGGGTCAGCGCGGGTGCGGTCGCGGGGCTCATTCGGTGCCCTCCATCCGGGACTTGATGGCCTCGGCCTTGGGGTCGAGATTGGCGGCGGCGTGCCGCGCGTACCACCAGGCGATGAGGAACGTGGTGAGGAACTGGGCGAGGCCCAGGACGAGGGCGACGTTGATGTTCCCGAACAGCTCGGTGCCCATGAAGCCGCCGGCGTAGTTGGAGAGCAGCACGTACAGCAGGTACCAGGCGATGAAGGCGACCGTCAGCGGGAAGGCGAAGGATCGGTAGGAGCGGCGCAGTTCCTCGAACTCCGCGCTGTCCCGCACCGCGACGAACTCCTCGGTGGTCGGGAGTGGGGCCTGGTTCTTCGAGGGTGGCGGTGTCTCGGTGGCCACTTCGGTCTCCTCGCGTGTCGGATGCGGTTGGGACGGGGGCCCGATCGTGCTTCGGTTCCCCGCCCAAGGTCCACGGCGCCACGCGGTGACCGGTTCAGATCCCGTTGGTTGTTTCGCAACCGGTCTGAACAAGTCATTGCCAAGTCATTGCTGGTGGGGGAGGCGGCAAGATAGCTTCACCCTGCACCACCCGTCATGTACCTGCGGGGCCGCCCACCTGCGGCCCTTGCCGGTCTGTACCCGGATGATGTGGGGACCCCATGGCTCATCTGCGTTCCAGACGCCGCCTCGCCCTTGCTGCGCCGGTCGCGCTGTCGCTGACCGCGTCGCTCGGCTTCCTGCCCTCGGCGGCGTCGGCGGCACCTCGCGCGGCCTCGGCGGCGCAGGCGAAGGACGCGCCGGTCATGGCCTACGTCGTCAACACCGGGACGGACCGCCACACGCTCGCCCAGGTGCAGCGGTCCATCACCGCGGCCGGCGGCACCATCGTGACGACGTACGACAGGATCGGCGTCATCGTGGTCCGCTCCGCGAACCCGGACTTCGGCCGGACCATCCGCGGGGCCCACGGGGTCGACTCCGCGGGCGCCACCCGCACCGCGCCTCTACGCGCGTCGGAGACCACGGACGAGGGGGCGGTGGAGTACCTCTCCGCGGCCGAGGTCGCGCGGCTGAAGAAGTCCGCCGAGCCGTCGAAGCACCCGAAGGGCCCGGTCGCCCAGGAGCCCCTCGAGGCCGAGCAGTGGGACCTGCGCGCCATCGGCGCCGACAAGGCCGCCGCGATCAACCCGGGCAGCCCGAAGGTCACCGTCGCCGTGATCGACACCGGCGTCGACGACACCCACCCGAACCTGGCGCCGAACTTCTCCGCCAAGCAGTCGGCCAGTTGTGTCGGCGGCAAGGCGGACACCTCGCCGGGCGCCTGGCGGCCCGCGAGCCCCGACCACTACCACGGCACGCATGTCGCGGGCGAGATAGCCGCCGCCCGCAACGGGACGGGCGTCGCGGGCGTCGCGCCGGGTGTGAAGGTCTCCGGGATACGGGTGGCCGAGCCGGACACCGAGACGTTCTACCCGGAGAGCGTGGTCTGCGCCTTCGTGTTCGCCGCCGACCACGGCGTGCAGATCACCAACAACAGCTACTACGTGGACCCGTGGCTGTACAACTGCAAGGACGACGCCGACCAGAAGGCCGTCCTGGACGCGGTCGGCCGGGCCCAGCTGTACGCGCAGCGCAAGGGCACCCTGAGCGTGGCCTCCGCGGGCAACTCCAACCACGACCTGGCCGCCAGGTCGATCCTCGACACATCCAGCCCGAACGACACGACCCCGGTCGACCGCACGATCGACCCCAGGAAGTGCCTCGACGTGCCGGCGCAGCTGCCGGGTGTGGTGACGGTCGCCGCCACCGGCGTGCAGACCCTCAAGTCGTACTACTCCAACTACGGCGACGGCGTCATCGACGTCGCGGGACCGGGCGGCGACAAGTACCAGATCCCGGACACCCCGTCGGGCAACGGCCGCATCCTGTCGACCCTGCCGGAGGGCCAGTACGGCTACCTCCAGGGCACGTCGATGGCCGCCCCCCACGTCGCCGGTGTCGCCGCGCTGCTGAAGTCGGCCCACCCGAACGCCACGCCCGCCCAGTTGCTGGCCCTTCTCAGGGCCCAGGCGGACAACCCGGGGTGCCCGGTCGAGCCCTACGACCCGGACGGCAACGGCGTCGTCGACTCGTTCTGCAAGGGCAACAAGAACCGCAACGGGTTCTACGGCTTCGGCCTCGTCAACGCGCTCCGCGCGATCAAGTGACCGGCACGGCCCGTCACTTCCACAAACGCCCCCCACGTCTCGCATGCCTCGGGCATGCCGCACCGCAATGGTTCGAAACACTGGAGTTCACATGAGCGTTCGCCTCAACCGGCGTACCGTCACCATCCCGCTCGGGATGGCCGTCGCCTCCGCTCTCGCCTTCCTGCCGAACGTGGCCTCCGCCACCGAGGCCGGTCCGCAGGCGGCCGCCGCGAGCATCTCCGCCGCCGCCGAAGGCGACGCGCTGAGCTACGTCGTCAACGTCCGTCCCGGCCACAGCTCCGCGGCCGTTCAGACGGCGATCGGCAAGGCCGGCGGCTCGGTCGTCATCGCGTACGACCAGATCGGTGTCATCGTCGTCCACTCGTCGAACGCCGACTTCGCCAAGGAGATACGCAAGGACAAGGGGGTCGAGTCGGCCGGCGCCACCCGGACCGCTCCGCTGTCCCCGCAGTCCACCACCGAGATGTGGGCGCCGGAGGTGCTCACCGGCGCGGAGCTGGCGGCGGCGACCGAGGCGTCCGCCACCGGCCAGGAGCCGCTGCAGGGCCTCCAGTGGGACCTGCCGATGATCAAGGCGGACAAGGCCCACGAGGTCACCCTGGGCAGCTCCAAGGTCACGGTCGGCGTCATCGACACCGGTGTGGACGACACTCACCCCGACCTCGCCGCCAACTTCAACCGGGCGGCCTCGGTGAACTGCGTGTCGGGCAAGCCGAACACGGCCGACGGCGCCTGGCGGCCGAACAAGGGGGAGAGCGCGCACGGCACGCACGTCGCCGGTGAGATCGCCGCCGCGAAGAACGGCATCGGCATGGTCGGTGTCGCCCCGGGTGTGAAGGTGTCCGGCATCAAGGTGTCGACGCCGCAGGGCTGGTTCTACACCGAGGCCGTGGTGTGCGGCTTCATC
The DNA here is from genome assembly GCF_043081205.1 of Streptomyces sp. NPDC014889. Lineage (NCBI taxonomy): Bacteria > Bacillati > Actinomycetota > Actinomycetes > Kitasatosporales > Streptomycetaceae > Streptomyces > Streptomyces sp. NPDC014889. The sequence continues at coordinate 639,349 of NZ_JBIBWH010000001.1, read as the reverse complement.
TGGGCCGCCGAGCACGGCGTGGACGTCACCAACAACAGCTACTACACCGACCCGTGGAACTTCAACTGCACCGACGACCCCGACCAGAAGGCTCTGGTCGAGGCCGTTTCGCGGGCCACGAAGTACGCCGAGGGCAAGGGCACGGTCAACGTCGCGGCCGCCGGCAACGACAACTGGGACCTGGCCGGGAAGACCATCCTCGACCCGGGCAGCCCGAACGACTCCACCCCCGGCGACCGGGTGATCGACCCGAAGAAGTGCCTCGACATCCCGGCCGACCTGCCGGGCACCGTCGTGGTCTCCTCCGTCGGCGCCAAGGGCATCAAGTCGTCGTTCTCCAACTACGGCCAGGGCGTCATCAACGTCACCGCGCCGGGCGGCGACTCGACCCGCTACCAGACGCCCGCCGCCCCCGCCGTCGACGGCCGGATCCTCGGCACCCTGCCGGGCGGCCAGTACGGCTACATGGCCGGCACCTCGATGGCGTCGCCGCACGCCGCCGCCGTCGCCGCGCTCATCAAGTCGACCCACCCGGACGCCAGGCCGAACCAGGTGAAGGCGCTGCTGGCCCAGGGTGCCGACAAGATGGAGTGCACCACCCCGTACGACATCAACGGTGACGGCAAGATCGACGCCGTGTGCGTGGGCGGCAAGGGCAAGAACGCCTTCTACGGCGAGGGCATGGTCAACGCCCTCAACGCCGTGACCAAGTAGACACGGCGGATGTCGGCCGGTGCCGCATAGTGCGGTCATGACTGACATCACCTACGCGTGGTCCGCGCTGGGCGGCGATCCCGCCCTCCTGTCGCGGGTCACCACCGTGCAGCGGGAAGGCGCGCTCCCGGCGCGCCTTCCCGTACGGGAACTGGCACGCACGTGCGTGTGTGCCTGCGCCCTGGCCGCCGCCGAACTCGGCGCACAGCGGGCGGGGCTCGCCGCGGTGCCGGCGGTTCGGGGGGACGACGGGGCCGTCGCCACGGCGTTCCTCAGTGAACGGCATCTGCGGGTGGACGGCAGGGCTCCCGTCTCCTTCGCGCCGCTGTCGCGGTTCTGGCGGACGGCGGACGGCTGGGTGCGCACGCACGCCAACTACCCGCACCACCGGGAGCGGTTGCTCCGGGCGCTGGACGCGCCGGGCGACGTGGACCGGGTCGCGTCCGCGCTCGCCGAGCGGTCCGCGCGGGAGGTCGAGGAGGCCGTGTACGCGGCCGGAGGCCTCGCCGTCGCACTGCGCACCCCCGAGGAATGGGCCGCCCACGAGCAGGCTGCCGCGGTGGCCGCCCGGCCGCTGGTCGAGCGGGAGCGGCTGGACGAGGCACACGCGCGCGTACTGCCGCCCGTCGCGGGCGCTCCCCTGCTGCCGGCCGCCGGGCTGCGCGTCCTGGACCTGACCCGGGTGCTCGCAGGTCCCATCGCCACCCGCACGCTCGCCCTGCTGGGCGCGGACGTGCTGCGCCTGGACGCGCCGGACCGTCCCGAAGAGGCCGGCCTGCACGCGGACACCGGTTTCGGAAAGCGGTCGGCGGCGCTGGACCTCGCGGTCGACCGGGCGGTGTTCGAGGAACTGCTCGCCGAGGCGGACGTCGTGGTCACCGCGTACCGGCCGGGCGCCCTGGACCGGTTCGGGCTCTCCCCCGAGGCGCTGGCCGAGCGGCGGCCCGGACTGGTCGTGGCACAACTGTCGGCGTGGGGCCGGTACGGGCCGTGGGGCGGACGCCGGGGCTTCGACAGCCTCGTCCAGGCCGCCACCGGCATCGCCGCGGTCGAGGGGTCGCCCGAGCGGCCCGGCACCCTGCCCGCGCAGGCCCTGGACCACGGCACGGGCTATCTGCTGGCGGCGGCGGTGCTGCGCGCCCTGACCGAGCAGACGCGGGTGGGCGGCACCCGGGTCGTACGACTGGCCCTGGCCCGCACGGCATCCTGGCTGACCGGGCCCGGTACCGGGCCGACCCGTACGACGGACACCGTGCAGGGCTCGGCCTACGACAGCCCCGTGCCCTGGCTGGACGAAACGACCAGCCGACTCGGCCATCTGCGCCACGCCCGCCCAGCCGTCGACTTCACCGCCGCCCCGACGGCCTGGCCCCGCCCACCGGTTCCCTGGGGCACGGACGCATCCCGCTGGACGTGACCGCGCCCGGCGACACGGGCGCGCGAACGCCGCGCGGGGTTCGGCGTCCGACCGCCCACCCACGGTCCGGCCCACCAGCCGGCAGAACC